>CAZBAX010000011.1:0-125340 GCA_964489725.1 uncultured Anaerolinea sp.
CTCTTTCGGGAGTGTCTCCGTGGTTAAGGTTTTGGGCTTTTGCAAGAGGTCAACTGAGAAAAACTTCTTGATTCAGAGTCGCCTTGGTTAAGGTTTGGAATTTTGCAGGAGGTCAATTTAGGAGTTGGCTGTATGTATATTGATCCAAACACTGGTGGCTTCCTGTTTCAGGCACTGGCAGGCTTGTTTGCCGTGTTTTCAGGAGTGCTGTTCTTTTTCTCGCGCAACATCCGTCAGTGGTTTGCGCGCCTGCGCCGGCGGGGCCGCAAGGAAGACGATGACACCCAGGGACCACAGTAGGCCGCCGTTTTGCTCTCCGCATGAAAACACTCATCCTTGGTTTTGACTCATTTGACCCCAACGTATTCGAAGAGTTAGCTGGGAAGAATCAACTCCCTAACTTTGAAAAATTCATCGAGCAGGGCGGATACTCACAACTGGAAGTGTGCTCGCCTCCTCAGACCGAAGTTTCATGGACCAGCATAGCCACCGGCGCAGACCCCGGCGGACACGGGATCTTTGATTTTGTGCATCGCGACCCTGCCACCTATGTGCCGTACGTGTCGATACTGCCGATGCGCAGGACCGCGGTCGGCGAACAATTTGTTCCACCCTATACAGCAAAGACGTTTTTTGAAGAAGCGGCGGATATGGGATATCCGGCGACCGCCTTATGGTGGCCGGCCATGTTCCCGGCGCGCCCGGAATTGCCGGTCATGACTATTCCCGGACTCGGCACGCCAGATATCCGCGGGCAATTGGGCGTCGGAATATTATTTACATCTGAAGATGAAACTAAGAAGAAGACTGCTGTCGTCAAACTGCGTCCCGATGGCAGAGATCGCTACCAGGCACAGCTCCCTGGACCTCAAACGGCAGGACGTGAGGGTCCACGCACGATCAGCCTGCCGGTGGCTGTGGATGTCATCGATTCTGAGACCGCGCGTCTCACTCTTGAAAATCAAAAGATCGAATTGAAGCTCGGTCAATGGAGTGAGATCGTTGAACTTCGTTTCAAAGCAGGCATGCTGTTTAACATCCATGCGATCACACGATTCATCCTGGTCAGTTTGCAGAATGGGATTCGCGTGTATGCGCTGCCATTGCAGATACACCCGCTGCATACCACCTGGCATTATGCGTCGTCGGGTTCGTTTGCGAAGAAACTCTGGAAGGACGTCGGCGCCTATCTCACGCTCGGCTGGCCACAGGATACGACCGGGCTGGAGGAAGGCTGCATTACTGACGATCAGTTTTTGGATCTATGCGCCAGGATCTTCGACATGCGTATCCGCATCCTCTCGCATCTGATGCATAGTTTCAAAGAGGGCGTGCTGGCGAGCATCTTCGATGATCTCGATCGCGTCCAGCATATGTTCTTCCACAACCGCATGGATATCGTGCATGGCTGGTACAAGCTGCTCGATGAATTTATCGGTACGGTTCATCAACATATGGATCCTTGGGGCGGCAAGTATCGTTTCCTGATGCTCTCGGATCACGGATTTGCCGATTTCAAATACAAGATCCATCTCAATCGCTGGCTGCTGGAGAACAATTATCTTGCTATGAAGAACGGCGGCGATGACCTTGGCTCCGTCGATTGGAATAAAACCAAAGCATATGCCGTTGGACTCAATAGTATCTATCTCAATGTCGCAGGCCGTGAGGGACAAGGCATCGTCAGGCCGGACGAAATCGAACGCCTGCTCGCGGAAATGAGACACAATTTATTGGGGTGGAAAGATGAAGGTCAAACATCCATCGTCCAACGGATTCGACTCAAGCACGAGACCTTCAACGGCCCTTACACGCGCTTCGGTCCGGACCTTGTGGTGGGCTACGCGCCCGGCTACCGCGCCTCTGCCGAAACGGGACTCGGCAAAATCCCCGCGACCATGATCGAAGAGAACAACGATCATTGGGGCGCCGATCACTGTATCGAATCGGATGCGGTTCCCGGCGTGATCTTTGCCAACCGCGACTTGCGCGAATTTGGGGACATTTCGTTCCGTGATATTCCATTCCTCGCAATTGGAAAGCATCTCGATCAATCGAATATCAAACCACCATCACAGGCAGCCGGGCAGGGGCAGAAAGATTTGGAGGACCGTTTGAAAGGACTGGGCTATTTATAATGAATAAACTCTTTGCAGGTTTTGGGAAGAAGGCAACATCAAAACAGCCAGTCATCGTTGTGTCCGGCTTGCCGCGTTCCGGCACATCCATGATGATGAAGATCCTGTCGGAAGGCGGCTTGCTCCCTGTGACAGATGCACTCCGAAGTGCGGACGAGGATAATCCCGAGGGTTATTATGAGCTGGAAACCGTGAAACAGATGGCCGCCGGGAATGTGGACTGGCTTTCCGACGCGGGCGGCAAAGTTGTAAAAGTGATCTCCGCGTTGCTGGAATACCTGCCGCCTGGGTACTCGTACAAAGTCATCTTTATGGAACGCGAGATCAGGGAAATCCTGGCGTCGCAGCGCAAGATGCTGACGCGCAGGAACAAGGAATCGCAAGTGGACGACGCCGAAATGGAAGCGCAGTTCCGCAAGCATTTGTCGGTTGTCAAGCCGTGGCTTGCCCGCCAGGCAAATATGGACGTGATATATGTCAGCTATAACGCCCTGATGTCTGACCCTGAACCGCTTTGCAGGCGGGTGGTAGAATTTACGGGCCTTTCCCTGAACCTGGAGCGGATGTTGCTGGTCCCAAAGGGCGATCTGTACAGAAATCGCGGCTGAGGAAAAATGGCTCACAGATGAGCGGGAAATCTAGCACATGAAACTACTACATCAATGAGGAGTTCGATCAATGTATAAACTTGTATTGGTCCGCCACGGACAAAGCACATGGAATCTCGAGAACCGCTTCACCGGCTGGACGGATGTAGGTCTCACTGATCTGGGCAGGTCTGAAGCGCGCGAAGCCGGACGTTTGCTCAGGGAAGGCGGCTATGTCTTCGATGTTGCATATACATCAGTGCTGCGCCGAGCCATCCAAACCCTGTGGACGGTTTTGCAGGAGATGAACCTGGAATGGATTCCCGTTACGAATGCCTGGCAGTTGAATGAGCGCCACTATGGATCCTTGCAGGGGCTCAATAAATCTGAGATGGCAGAGAAGTTTGGCGAAGCGCAGGTGAAGATCTGGCGCCGCAGTTACGATGTGCCGCCCCCAGCTCTGGAGCTTGATGACGAGCGTCATCCGCGCTTCGACCCGCGCTACGCGTCGCTCTCTGCGGAGGAACTGCCCTCCACCGAATCGTTGAAACTGACACTGGAGCGTGTACTCCCGTATTGGAACTCAACGCTTGCACCCACGATCAAATCGGGCAAGCGAGTCATCATCGCCGCGCACGGCAACAGCATCCGCGCCATGGTAAAGTATCTCGATGACATTTCGGAAGCAGAGATTACGGAATTGAACATCCCTACAGGCTTGCCGCTGGTGTATGAACTGGATGAAAACTTGAAGCCCATCAAGAGCTACTATCTCGGCGATGCGGAGGAAGCTGCAAAGAAGGCGGCCGCAGTCGCGAACCAGGGAAAAGCAAAATAAAAGACGACGTCTTGCAAAAGTCCAAAACCTTAACCACGGAGACACTAAGCCACGGAGTTTTCCTTTATTTCTCTCAGTGTCTCCGTGTCTCAGTGGTTCAAAAGGGAGTGAATAGTCATTTTCATCTACTTATGCAAGACTTCCAGAGTCAAAACTAAGTGGGCAGGTGGAAAACCTGCCCACGTTTTTTTGGCGATACAGATACGCCGAACGCCAGCCTTGCGACACTTGCGTCTGCGCGCAGTGCAGGTGAGGTTTTTTCGAAGCAGTATCGATTCGTACTCACAACCTCCGCAAGGCTTTAGTAATATACCCATTTGTGCGACAAGCGGTAGAATCTGCTCATGCCCCTTCCCCCAGATTTTGTCAACGAGCTGCGGAAACATTTCTCCGGCGAGATACGCAACGATCTTGCCTCCCGCATCCTGTACAGCACCGATGCATCCATTTATCAGATCGAGCCGCAGGGTGTGGTCATTCCCAAAACTCATGATGACCTTCAATACGCGGTCGAGTTGGCGGCGAAATACAAGATACCTGTCCTGGCGCGCGGCGCAGGGACGAGTCTTGCAGGGCAGGCAATTGGGAATGCTCTAATTCTGGATGTCTCACGCTGGCTGGATTCTGTTCTTGAGATCGATCCTGAATCGCGAACTGCTGCCGTTGAACCGGGTGTCGTTCTTTCCACGCTGAATGCGGCCGCCGCTAAACACGGCCTGATGTTCGGCCCCGACCCTGCTTCCGCGGAACGCGCCACGATGGGAGGTATCATTGCCAATAATGCCACCGGCGCCCATTCGCTCACGTATGGGATGACCGCCGATCATCTGATCTCAGCCGACGTCATCATGGCAGATGGCACAACTGGCACTCTCGGCGAACGAAGCACGCTCGATAATTCTCGAATCTCCAATCTCTACACTTCTGCTCTCCAAATCCGCGAAAAGTATTCCGACACGATCGCGAAGAACTGGCCGCGCAGCTGGCGCAACTCCGCTGGCTATCGCCTCAATTATCTGCTTCCGTGGTCCGCCACCAAACCCTCGCAATGGATCGGTGACGCATATCCCGCCAACCTGAAACCTGGCACCTGGAACCTGACACCCCTCCTGGCCGGCAGCGAGGGCACGCTCGCGATCATTCAACGCGCCACGCTTCGACTCGTGGACAAACCCAAACATACCGTTCTGGCAGTCCTGCAATATCAAAGTAATGCCGATGCCTGTGACGATGTACCGCGCTTGTTGACCCATCATCCGTCTGCAATAGAGCTGATCCCGCGCTTCATCATTCGCCAGGCCCGCAGCGTCCCTGCGTATGCGCGTCAGATGGGATGGGTGGTGGGAGACCCGGCAGCGCTGCTCGTCGTCGAGTTTAGCGGCGACCAGCCTTCGGCTTTGACAGACGCGGCTCGCAAGGTTGGTGAAGTGCTGACCATTGCCGAGTCCAAAGAAGACCAGGCGCGCATCTGGAACGTCCGCAAAGTGGGGCTGGGACTATTGGATTCGCGCCCGCAATCGGCGCGTCCAGCGGCGTTCGTGGAAGACTGCGCCATCCCAGTCGATAAGCTGGGAGAGTTTGTGCGTGAGATCGAAAAGATCCTTTCTGCACATGAGACGGAGGGCGGCATTTACGCGCACGCCTCGGCAGGCTGTTTGCACATCCGCCCGATCCTCGATTTGAAAACAGCGCGCGGGGTAAGCGCGCTGCGCTCGATCAGTGAAGCAGTATTTGCATTGACCGTGCGACTCGGCGGCGCGATGAGCAGTGAGCATGGTGATGGACTGGCGCGCGCGGAGTATCTCGAACAGACCTATGGCAGCGAACTGATGGAAGCCATGCGCCTGTTGAAGACGGCTGCTGATCCTGAGCACCTGCTCAACCCCGGCAAGATCTTCGATACACCAAAAATGGATGAGAACCTGCGCTACGGAGCGCAACATAGAATACAGGTTTGGAATTCAAGTCTTTCCTTTGCAAGTCATGGTGGGCTTGACGTTGCCATCGAACAATGCAACGGGCAAGGTGTCTGCCGGAAAGATACAGGTGTGATGTGCCCGTCGTATCAGGCAACTCGTGACGAGATGCATTCGACCCGCGGCAGGGCAAATCTATTGCGTGCGCTAATTGCTAATTCCCAATTACGAGGTACGTCTACGGCGATGCCCAATGATGAGCTGACGAATGCCACAGCCCGTGCCCTCGATCTCTGTCTGGCCTGTAAAGGCTGTAAATCGGAATGTCCCAGCGGCGTCGATATGGCCAAACTGAAGTTCGCCTTCCAGGCAGAATATTACAAAAGACATCGCCGGCAGTTGCGCGATTACGTGTTCGGGAATTTCCATACCGCGGCCGGGCTGGCTTCGTCGATCGCACCGGTTGCCAACGCGATGATGGAAATTCCGACCATAAAGAATCTTGTCGCGGCCGTCCTGGGAATTACAGCCAATCGTCCATTTCCGAAGTTTAGCAGCCAGCGGGCGAGGGTTAGCGATGCGCCGCGGCGAGAGGGCAAGAGGGTCATTTTCCTGCCAGATGCGTTTTCGAAATACATCGAACCCGAGGTGGAACAGGCCGCGTTCGATGTTCTTTCGAAGTGTGGGTATGACGTCCATGTTCTTCCTGTCATTGGCGCAGGCGCTACATTCCTCTCGAAGGGATTTGTCGTGGAGGCGCGCCAACATGCTCGCAGGGTGCTCGATGCCTTATACAAAATCGACCCAACGAACGATGCCGCAGTGGTCGGCATCGAGCCGCCTGAAATCTATTGTCTCAAGCACGATTATCTCGATCTGCTTCCACAAATGGAGAAGGAAATCACACCACGCATGGAGAAGGTCTGGTTCCTGGATGAGTTTCTGCTGCGCTCCGAGGAGTTTCGATCCCTGCGTGTAGGCACTTCGGGCGGTGTGACTGAACAGAACAATGATTTACCCACAAGAAAGATCCATTTCCATCCACATTGCCACCAGCGCGCCGAAGGCCCTGCCGATGATGGTGAGGCATCCGGCACAAATGCAACGGTTGAACTTCTGCGCTCATGCAACTACGATGTCGAACTGATGGATACCGGCTGCTGCGGTATGGCAGGTACATTTGGATATGAAATCGAACACTATGATCTCTCGATGAAAGTGGGCGAACTGAAACTATTTCCGCAACTCAGAGATTTGAAAACGCAGAACGCTGGATCCGTGATCGCTTCGTCCGGCGCTGCATGTCGTATGCAGATCGAGCAGGGGGCCGGTATGAAGGCAATTCATCCGCTGATGTTGATTGCAAACGATTTGAATGGAAGAATCGCCGATGACAAAAAATGAATCACGAACGGTCTGGTCTTCCGATCAGGGCGATCTTCGCAACCAGCCAACACACTCGCGGAATGTGAAATCGCTGCCGCCCAACCAGCAGATCGTGTATTTGCACCGCGATTCCAAAGGGCGCGGCGGAAAGTCTGTGACGCTGATCAAGAAGCTTGTTCTGTCAGAGCATGACATGAAAGACCTTGCGAAGAATCTAAAACAGCTGTGTGGAAGCGGTGGAACTGTGAAGGACGATGTGATCGAGATCCAGGGCGAGCACCGCGAGAAGATCGCCGATGCGTTGATGAAGATGGGCTACAAGGTCAAAATTGCGGGTGGATAGCCGGTGCCATTTTTATTCAAGCTCCCAGCGCCATCCTCGGTGCTGGGATTCTTATGTAAGCGCCGCCGAGGCACTGCAACTGCGTGACGCACTCGCCGTTTGAGGCTCGGGCGCCCCTCCGTTCAGCGCGAGGGCGGTGTGAGCATATGCTGCGTACCCCGAGCCTGGAAATCATCGCTTGACTTTGTTCATGGCTTGTTGTAAACTGCCTAAGTACCGCTCTTGCGGCACACGTACGAAATACTTATGAAAGGAGGCGCACCCATGTTTCGAATGTTGGATGTACGTAATCCCCACAAAAACATACCTCCTCGGAGTGCGCCTGTTGACCGTTGACGGTCAATCCGGACGTGGTTATTACGCCACGGTGCACTCGCACCGTGGCGTTTTCTTTATTTGCTGTGTCCTCCGCGCTGAGCGGAGCGACGAATGCTTGTAGAGGAGTGCAGTCGAAGCGCGCGCTACCTAAGAAGTTATGGTTTCCCAAAGCAGCCGCTTCGACTACGGGCTTCGCCCTCCGCTCAGCGCGGAGTAGGACTCGATTATGAACCTACCTTTCAAAGCGTACTGGGAGCTGCTTTCCCAACATATCCGCCCGCAAAAGGGACGATTTGCGCTTTTAGCCGCGCTTCTGTTCGGAAGCATTGGCTTGCGCATCTTCGCCCCTCAGATCATGCGGACATTTATTGATTCAGCGCTTTCCGGGGAAGCATTGCAAATTCTTACGTGGACGGCCCTGACGTTCATCGGCATCGCCTTGTTGCAGCAATTCATGTCTATTGCGGTGACCTACGTCGGCGAAAACGTAGCCTGGGCCGCGACCAATGACCTCAGAGCTGAACTTGCCTGGCATGCCCTCAACCTGGATATGAAATTCCATAACGACCACACGCCCGGCGAATTGATCGAACGGATCGACGGCGATGTGACCGAACTCGCCACGTTCTTCTCGCAATTCGCGCTCAACCTCATCAGCAACGGACTGCTCATGGTCGGCATCCTGGTTGCACTGTTTCTCGAAGACTGGCGGGTAGGGATTGGGTTTGCCGTGTACTCCCTTGTGACCATTCTGGTTCTGGCGCGACTCAAGGACATTGCGTTACCTCACCAAAAGGCGCGCCGGCAAGCCGAAGCCGAGATGTATGGCTTCCTCGAAGAGCAACTGGCAGGCATGGAAGACATCCGTTCGAGCGGTGCTGTAGATTATTCGATCCGCGAATTATTCCGCCATCAAGCGGTCATCTGGACTCACAACCGCAAGGCTCACTTCAAGCGCTGGATGATCGAAAACGCCATGGGGCTCGCCCTGACAACCGGTACGCTGCTGGCCGTGGGAAGCGGATACTGGTTGTACACGGCTGGGTTGGTCACGCTCGGCACCGTCTATCTCTTTGTGCATTACATCAACCTGCTCGAAGAACCGTTCTGGGCAATGACGCATGAGATCGAAAGCTTCCAGACCATCGGCGCCTGCGTGGAACGCTTGACCGAGTTTCGCAACTTCAAAGTGGATGTGCTGGATGGTCAGATCGTGGAACAGCCATCGCATCCGATCGTGCTGTCATTCAAGGAGGTCAGTTTTTCTTACAACGGCAGCGACAGCGTGCTGCATGAGCTGTCGCTTGATCTGAAGCCCGGCGCGGTATTAGGACTGCTGGGACGTACTGGAAGCGGTAAGACCACCCTGGCGCGCCTCATTTTCCGTTTGTATGATGTGAAATCGGGAAGTATCAAGATCAACGACGTCAACTTGTGTGAGATGCAGCTTCAAACCCTGCGGCGCAACATTGCCATCGTCACGCAGGATGTACAGTTGTTCCGTGCCAGTATCCGCGACAACCTGACGTTCTTCGACCGCACGATCCGCGATGAACAGATCGTCCGCACACTTGACGAAATGGAACTCGGCGATTGGTTTCGTTCACTGCCCAAGGGACTGGATTCCGAGTTGGATATCGGAAGCCGGTCATTGTCGGCGGGAGAAGCGCAATTGCTTGCGTTCACACGCGTCTTTTTGCGCAATCCAGGACTGGTGATTTTGGATGAAGCTTCGTCACGTCTCGATCCTGCCACCGAAGCGCGGCTGGAGCGCGCCATCGATAAATTATTGCAGAACCGCACTGCCATCATCATCGCCCATCGCCTGCACACAGTACAGCGCGCCGATGAGATCATGATCCTTGAGAGTGGAAGGGTCATCGAATACGGCGACCGCCTGCAGTTGGCTGCTAACTCCAACTCGCGCTTTTATCAGTTGCTGCAAACCGGCCTGGAGGAAGTGTTGGCGCAATGAGCCAATCCGTTGGTCGAGTAGCCCCGTCGCGCAGAGCGGAGGTGGAGCCGTAGACGAAGCGTGGTGGGGTGTATCGAGACCACCCGTTAACCAAGTGTCTCATATTGCCTTGTGGTCTCGATACGTGGCGCTTGAGGCGCCACACTCGACCACCGATTTAAGATGAAATGGAATGTAGTATGACCGAAACGATTTATACTCAAAAAATTCCTGCGCTGCCTGCCTGGCGCGTGATCTGGGAGATGCTGCTCTTCCGCCCGTGGCTGTGGTTTGTGGACCTGCTGTCGGTGGCTATATTCCGCTTCTCGTGGCAGATCGCACCCGCGCTCGTCATCAAGGCATTCTTCGATTTCATCGAAGGCGGGGCTCCGCTGCGTTTTGGAATCTGGACCATTATCGCCTTTGCGTTCGCCGCCTGGCTCGGACGGGTTGTCGGCGGTTACGGCTTCTATCATGCCGATGTGCCCATCTTTGCAGATATCCCCGCGTTGCTGCGCAAGAACCTGCTGCGCTACATCCTGAAGCGACCGGGTGCATCGTCGCTGCCTGATTCACCCGGAGAAGCCGTCAATCGATTCAAGAAAGACGTCGAGGAGATTCCACTATTCGTCATTCTGATCAACGATATTCTCATTGGATTGGTGATCGTCACTGTGGCGATCATCCTGATGACACGCATCGATGCCAGAGTGACCATGATGGCTCTCCTTCCCTTGGTGCTTGTGGGTGTCATCGCCAACATTGCATCGAGTCGTATCGAACACTACCGTCGTGCCTCGCGCCAGGCAAGCGGCGCTGTGACCGGCTTCATTGGCGAGTTTTTTGGCGCGGTGCAGGCCGTCAAAGTGGCGACCGCGGAGAAGAACGTGATCGGTCACTTTCATAAGCTCAACGAGGCGCGCCGTGTATTGACCATCCGGGAAAAACTATTCGACGATGTGCTGGGTTCTATCTGGCGGAATTTGTCGACGCTGGGCACTGGTGTGATCCTTGTACTGGTGGGTCAATCGATGCGGTCAGGCACGTTCACGCTCGGCGACTTCTCGTTATTCGTCTATCTCCTGCAAAGCATGGGTGACCTGACCACCTTCGCGGGCATGCTGGTGGCGCGCTATAAGCAGTTGGATGTCTCGGTCCAGCGCATGTATGACTTGATGGAGAACGCGCCGCTGGAAGCGCTCGTCGAACGTGCACACGTCGATTTGGCGGGGCCCCTGCCTGCTGTGACCTATGCGACCAAATCCGCTTCAGACCGCCTGCGTGAGCTGGTCGCCGATACACTGACGTTCCACTATCCCAATTCGACCAACGGCATCGAAGGCATTGACCTGACCCTACAGCGCGGCTCGTTGACTGTGGTCACCGGTCGCATCGGTTCCGGCAAGACGACTCTGTTGCGGGCTTTGTTAGGTCTGCTGCCGCTCGAGTCAGGTGAGATCCGTTGGAACGGCCAGAAGGTTTCGAAACCGGACCAGTTTTTCATCCCACCCCGATGTGCGTATACGGCGCAGGTACCGCGTCTCTTCAGCGCCACGCTGAGGGACAACATCCTGCTTGGTCTGCAGAAGTCCGACCAGGACATCTATGGTGCTGCGCGACTCGCCGTGATGGACCGTGACCTCGAAGAACTGGAAGACAATCTCGAGACCATGGTCGGCGCGCGCGGTGTCAAACTCTCAGGCGGGCAAATGCAGCGAGCTGCAGCGGCGCGTATGTTCATCCGCGACGCCGAGTTATACATTTTCGATGACCTCTCCAGCGCGTTGGACGTGGAGACCGAGCGTCAGCTTTGGGAACGCATCTTCGCCGCGCACACAGGGACGTACCTGGTCGTCTCGCATCGCCGTCCGCTGCTGCGACGCGCAGATCATATCCTCGTGTTGAAGGATGGGCGTGTGGAATCTGAAGGTACGTTGGCGCAATTGCTGGAGACCAGCACCGAGATGCGTGAATTATGGAAGTTGGAAGAGGGGAGTACGAAGTAGAGAGTAGAGAGAAAGTAAAAAGGAAGAAGTGAGAAGCAGCAAGCAGTGTGTTTCGGTAGACCTGCTGCTTGTTGCTTTTATCGTTCCTCGCTGTAATAAACTTCAGAAGAAATTGTAGGGAGTGCCTGACAACAGCTCCACGAATAAGCGTGGTAATATGCGGTAGACCTGTACGGGCTGATCACAGCAATCACTGGAGAGGAATGAATCATGTATCCCACTGGAAATCCCACAGAAGATTTGATCCGCGCCTCGCGCGAGCAGTTCAATGTCGCCATCGAGCAAAAGGACATCCCGGCGATTCGGTCATTGCTTGCACCAACTTATCACATCGTCACTGGGCGCAGTGAACAAAGCCACGGCGCAGACGAGGAAGCCAAACGCTGGACAGCTAGATTTCGTTCCGATCCAACAACGTTCTACCGGCGGACGCCGCGTGATATTACGATCAATGAAGACTGGGCCATGGCAGAGGAATTGGGAAACTGGAGGGGGATTTACACAGTCAACGACGCGCTTGTGCATGTCTCAGGCGTGTATGCGGCCAAGTGGCAGCGCGCTGAAGATGGCGGCTGGGTGATCCAGGCTGAAATGTTCACCACGATCACATGTACCGGCCCCAATGGTGGCTGCCCGCCACCAGATCCCATCCATCGCTAGTGTCTCGAACGTTTCCTGAAAATACTCCAGCCTCGTCACACCTGCACTGCACCGAACGCACGATTTGCTGAGCAAATCGGGCGCAAGTGTGACGGAAAAATACGATGTCGCCAATTTCTTCAGAAGTATTCGCATCATTCGCAGATAGGCGGAAATTGCGTTGAGAAATTCAGATTTTGAGGAAGCAATAGTTTTATTTGTCTAGAAGCCTTGACTCATGATACTGTTGGCTGGTACATTGCTGCTTGAACTATGAAATCCAACAGCGTCGATGACGCTCTTCTCATCAAGCAAATTGCCAGTGGGCAGGAATCAGCCGTGGAAGCCTTATATGACCGCTACAACCGCCTCGTATTCAGCGTGGCGTTCGCTGTCGTTGGTGATCGTTCAGTGGCTGAAGAAGTGACCCTGGATGTATTTGTGCATGTCTGGCGGGGAGCAAAGACCTATGACCCCACCCGTGCAAAGGTAAGCACGTGGCTGGTTGCCATCGCGCGGCATCATGCCATTGACGTGCTGCGCTGGCAGAGCGCCCGTCTCGATTCAAAAAGCCTTTTTCTCGAAGATTTGCCATCGCAGGACGATCCGGATCCGCCTGACCCGGAGGAGCAGGCCCAGCGTTCGCTGGAACGTAAATTCGTTCGCGGCGCGCTGGAAGAGCTGCCGACCGATCAACGTCAGGCCCTGTTCCTTGCCTTTTTCAAGGGCTACTCTCATCAACAGATCGCAGAGGTATTACATCAACCGCTGGGAACAGTTAAGACCCGCATCCGGCTGGCGATGCAAAAACTCCGGACACTTCTGATAACTCTAGACCCCTCCACGGATACATCCGCGAGTGACGAGCCTGCGTATCCTTCTAATAAGAAGGAATGAATTACCATCCATGCTAAACGATGCCCACGTCTTTAACCTGATCCCTGAATATGCCCTCGGAAGCCTCGAGCAAGAGGAAGCGCGGAATGTAGCAGAACATCTCGCGGGATGTTCCGTATGCCGGGAAGAAATGGCGGCGTACCAAAAGGTCACAGATCAACTGCTGCTGGCAGTGCCCGAACAGACTCCCTCAGCCGAGTTGAAAGCTCGTTTAATGGAGCGCATTCAGCGGCTGGGAGAGGATGCGCAGCGTCCGGTCGAAGCGAAGCGCTTGCCCCAACCCAACCGAGGGCGCATTCCGCAAAGACTGATTCCCGTCGGCGCGTTCGCCGGCCTGCTGGTCATCCTGATTCTGGCCGTTTCGAATTTAATGCTCTGGCAGCGACTCAGCCGCCTGGAAGTGATCACTGGACCCCTGGGCATGCGCGCTATCGTACTGCAGAACACATCTGCCGCGTCCGATGCGAGCGCCTTTGTTGTAATGGGCGCTGACGGTGAAAATGGCGTGCTGATCGTAGACCATCTGCCTCCGTTGGATGAAAGCGAGGAGTATCAGGTTTGGCTCGTCAAGGATGGGGTCAGGACGAGCGGAGGCACGTTCGCCGTGGATGAAGATGGGTATCGTGGACTCAGGCTCGACGCACCCGAATCGCTGCTGACCTATTCAGACGTGTATGTGACGGTGGAACCCGCAGGGGGAAGCATGGAACCGACCGGCGCGCAGGTGTTAACGGGTTCATTGTTTAATCCATAACGACTCAAAACGGGCCTTACGATGGTTGTAAGCTGAAACTCGCTTCACGAACCTAAAACCTTCACAAGGCTCTGATCCACCAGGATTCTGCAGCCGAACGCTCCGAAAATTCAGCCCCCTTTACTTTCAATCCAATGCACGAAACCAGCCGTACATTTAGTATGGACGATGGCTCATTGTGGCCAATGCTTTGGATATGTCCCGGGACGGTAAATCCAAAACGAAAGTTCGCCTCGTCGTTTACAACCGTATCGGTCTGAAGAGTTTCCTCAATCAGGACACGGGCGGCAAGACAGCAGCGCGCGAAGTTTGTTTTTTCATTTCGGGTTTTAGAGAACGGAGACTGTATTGAGAAGAGCCAGTCTCCGTTTTGGGTTAACAGGCTTGATGAAGATCTCAGACAGAGCCATCGATGGGACCGAAGGTCTCCTAAACTCTGATAGAAGGGAGACCACGATTCCTCGCGATCACGGACCCTCGACCAGCAAGCGTCTCCTAAGCAAAGGTTACAGTAGGCGTGAAAGCGCCACAGACGGCTTGAAATTTTTATCCTGTTGTCGTATTGTATTTGTGGACGTTGCTGGCGTATCGAGAGGAGTACTCCATGTTTCACATATTTCTTCGCAAGTCGATTGGCGCACTGCTTGGATTGCTCATTGCATTTGCCCAGGCATCTCCAGCGGGGGACACTGATGGTTCGCTGGACCCAAGCTTCGGGAACGGTGGAATCGTGTTCACTGATTTTGGAGGCTTCGATAGTGGATCGGATGTCGAAATTCAGCCAGATGGAAAGATAATCGTAGTTGGAGGTACTTCCGATGGCGTTGACGATGACTTCGGACTGGCGCGCTATAACTATGACGGCTCGTCGGATACGACCTTTGGCATTGACGGAAAGGTCACTACGGATTTTGCCGGCGGCTACGACTCTGCTTCAGCCGTCGCACTGCAGCCCGATGGCAAGATCATGGCGGCAGGGATTGCAAGAAATAGCACTGACTTCGACTTTGCGCTGGCGCGCTACAACCCAGACGGCTCGCTCGACAAGACGTTTGATAAAGACGGCAAGGTGATTTCGCGGATCAGTTTGTCTGATGACTATGCCATGGATGTGGCTCTTCAGCCAGATGGGAAGATCCTGGTGTCAGGCTGGGACAGTACTGGTTTCGTGTTGACGCGTTACAACAGCGACGGCCGTTTGGATACGACCTTCGCGAACGAGGGAGTGGCGGAAATCGACTTCGGCTGCTCATCTTCAGCCCATGCCCTCGCCCTCCAGCTAGACGGCAAAATCCTCGTGGCGGGAGATGCCTGCGGCATCTTTGGCCGCGACTTTGGAGTGGCACGCTATGACAGTAATGGTCGGCTGGATACCACCTTCGATGGCGAGGGGATTGTCATCACCGACTTTGACAATAGCCACGATACAGCTGACGCCGTAACTGTGCAATCAGACGGCAAGATCGTCCTGGCAGGGCACAGCTATACCGATCCAAATGTCAGCATTGACTTTGCGCTTGCCCGCTATAACAGCGATGGTTCGCTGGATATGACGTTCAACGAAGATGGAAAAGTTACTTCTGACCTAGGAGGCTGGAGAGACTTCGGCAACGCCCTTGCGCTCCAGGCGGATGGCAAGCTCCTGGTAGCGGGTGAACAGTGGCAGCAGGAAGGAGGGCGGTCTGATTTCGCGCTGGCGCGCTATAACCCAGACGGCGCCCTGGATGAGGGTTTCGGCAGCGGTGGAATTGTGATTACCGACCTGGGCAGCGACAGCGATTTCGGCGCTGCTGTAACCGTACAACCAGATGGCAGAATTCTCGTGGCCGGGATCAGTAACTCGGACTTCGCCTTGGCGCGCTATGAGGCGGGAATGCCTGTCCTGCAAGCCACCCTCGATGTTCTCCCCGGCAAGTTTCCTAATCGCATCGAGCTGAAAAAGAATGTGTGCAGGAACAGCATAAACTTGCCCGTCGCCATTCTGACCACACCTGAATTTAATGCCTTGCAACTGGTGGATGCCACATCGCTGCAGATGGGCGATCCTGTATTGGGCGGGACCGCGGCGCCGAACCACAGCGAGGGCAGAGATGTCGACCGCGACGGCGACAGGGATGTGTTGTTGATCTTTGCTCTCTGCGATCTGATCTCGAATAACGCACTTAATCGGAATAGCACCGAGCTGGTCCTCACGGGCAGTACACTCGACGGCGGCAGCTTCACGGCCAGCGACTCGGTGGAGGTGATTAGTCACAGACCTCCGATCATGGCCTTGCGATCCTCTCCGTAATCTATGGGCCGGGCGACGAGATGATTGAGGAGTCGGCTTCCTGCATGCTGTGACGCTCGACGACCGCACAATTTTTGGACAGGACGTGGTACGCGTTTTGAGGTAGATCGAGTCGCTCGCCGGGCTGCGCGTTTGGTTGCTGGGAGCGGGTCTAAACTCCCGCCCAGCGTTTTGCGAGGGTCTCCTTAACGTGACATCCTTGGAACGCGGCCGGGAGCGAGATCTATCTGTCGATGTCTTGGCATGGTCGGTACCCTCTGCCTGGCTTCGGGGATGCAACGCGAAGATCCTTGCCGAGCAAAGTTATGCTGTTCGATTCTCGTGCAGCATGGGGTTTCTCGAGCCGCCGAAGCGGTGGATTCAGCCCGGCGCTTGAATCATGAAGTGTGCCATTTCCTCGTGAAATAATTCTTAGGCTTGTATTTTCCCTGGAAATGCCTATACTAAAATCACCAAAATATCGACTGTACATCGCTCAGCGGGAAACGCTTTTTGTCTCAGCACGAATTGGGGCAAAAAACAACAATTGGATTCGAATGTCCCTTTTTTGCGAACTAAATCGTTGATTCAAGCGTCTTAACATACGATCGTGATTGCCGGGATGAAATCATGATGCGCCTCCTGAATTTTCAAACATCGGCGG
Organism: uncultured Anaerolinea sp.; assembly: GCA_964489725.1. Taxonomy (GTDB): domain Bacteria; phylum Chloroflexota; class Anaerolineae; order Anaerolineales; family Villigracilaceae; genus Defluviilinea. The sequence continues at coordinate 16,710 of CAZBAX010000011.1, forward strand.
TTTTTGGCAGCGATGCAAACTTCGAGTTTACCAAATCAGGCGACATGATGTAATGACGCAATCAACTTTATCAGTTCGAAACACAAAAGGTGAACAAAATGTCTACTAAAATCTTTCGTCCGTTGATCAGCCTGTTTCTTGCAATGGTCATTTCATTTGCTGGCTGGAGTTCAGCGCTAGGCGCCGCCGGAGCCCTGGACCCGACCTTTGGCACAGGCGGAATCGTAACGACCGATTTCGGCGGCAGCCCAGACTTTGGCAATGCGGTCGCTATCCAGCCAGATGGCAAGATCATCGTAGCCGGATATGGCGGTACCCTCCGTTCGCCTATCGGCTTCGCGCTGGCACGCTACAACAGCGATGGTTCGCCAGATGCGACCTTTGGCACAAATGGCCAGGTGACTACCGACTTCGGCACTTCTTACAGAAGCGGTCTCGCCGATGTTGCTGTTCAGCCAGACGGTAAGATCATCGTTGCCGGGCAGAATTACAATGGCAGCAATCATGATTTCGCTGTGGTTCGCTACAACAGCGACGGCTCTTTAGACACAACGTTTGACGTGGATGGAAAAGTAATCACCGACTTTGGTGGTGATAATCTCATTAACATCAACACCGCTTCGGCGGAGGAGATTGAAACGTTGCCCGGGATTGGACCTTTTATCGCCCGGCGGATTGTTGATTATCGCAACGAACGTGGACTATTCGCAACGATCGAAGATATCCTGAATGTTCCCGGCATTGGACCTGGGACGTTCGAGCGCATCAGAGATTTGATCACGGTGGGAACCAGCGATGATTTCGGCTACGCCCTTACGCTCCAACCGGATGGCAGGATCATTGTAGGCGGGAGAAGCCTGATCAGCAGCGACTTCGATTTTGCGCTCGCTCGCTATAACAGCGATGGTTCGCTGGACAAGACCTTCGATCGAGATGGCAAAGTGACCACAGACTTCGGCAAAAGCACTGACTGGGGCAACGATATCGAGCTACTCCCGGAGGGCGGTATTATTGCGGTCGGTTCCCGTGATGACGGTGTCAGATTTGACGTTGCGCTGGCTCGCTATAATAACGATGGCTCGCTGGACAAAACCTTCGATCGAGATGGCAAAGTAATCACCGACTTCAACAAGGGCCGAGATTCGGGCAATGCTGTTGTGCTCCAGCTGGACGGTAAAATCGTTATCGTGGGAAGTTCCCATAGTACCACCTCCGACTTCGCGCTGGCGCGCTACAATAGCAATGGTTCGCTCGACAAAACCTTCGATAAAGACGGCAGAGTGATCACCGACTTCGGCCCTAACGACTTTGGCACGGACATGGCCATACAGCCAGATGGGAAGATCGTTGCAGGAGGGCAGACCGGGCAAAGCGAAGCCATGAATAACATTGCCTTTGCCGTGGTGCGCTACAACAGTAATGGCTCGCTGGACACAACGTTTGATATAGACGGTTTAGTGACCACTTCCATTGGGGGCACTCAGGACCAGGCTTCCGCTGTTGCTCTGCAGTCAGATGGCAAGATCGTTTTGGCTGGTAGCGCTCTCACCAGTGCAGGCACCGACTTTGCCCTGGCGCGCTACGATGCCGAAGCTTCTGAGGTTGCGACGATCTCTGTTCCGGCGACAGCCAATCCCTGGCTTGCCGGGATGCCTGATGGCACGATCTCTTTGTTTGGTGATAGTGCTCCGTCAAATTCTCCGACTCAAATCCCAGGACTCGCTGTTACGCCTGGAGCATCCTTGTATTTTTCAGCGACGGGACTCATCAGTCACGCACCGCCTGGTGAACCATTGATCGAAACCAGTGGTCCTGACGGTGGCACAAATATTCTCTCGCATGATTTTGGTCCAGAGAATGGAATTTCTGATATCCATGCACCTGTCAATGCACTACTCGGTGTTTTTCTGGGTCCGAAACAGCCAGATGGATCACCCGCGCCAGATGCTCTTGATTTCGGCGCAACCGGCAGCCGTGATTACCTTTCACTCTCCCCTCAGTTGCAGCAGGTTTTCTTCATTGGTGATGGGCTGACCAGCACAGGTGAGACGCAGCAGATCATCGTCCCTGCTGGAGCGACGCGCCTTTTCGTAGGCCCAATGGATGCAAGTCAGTACCTCAATAACGAAGGCTCTTTCAGTGTGGAGATATCTGTCCTCCCAGCACAGTAAGTTTGTCTTGCATGTAGACTTCCTCTTGTAAAAAATGGGAGCCACCAGAACAGTGGCTCCCATTTTTATGTATGGATCAAACGCGTACTCAAGCGGAATCAGTCGAGGAAGGTGTTGATCCAGGCCAACACTTCTGGTGTATCCACACGAGCAGAATAGCCTACACCGGCGCAGTTGGAGTTGGTCACATAAGAGTTGACCGCCAACACAATGTCTGTACCGCCGAGCAGGTCTGGCCCTCCCGAGTCACCGAAGCAGGTGCCGCCCGAGCCGCCGCCCGGGTTGAGGGCTAGCTTCATGAACTCGTCGCTGTGCTTGAAATTGCCAGAGATCAGCTCACTGGGAGCATACATGCGCACGCGCACACCGGTCCAGGTCGGAGGTCCACCGCCGCGGATCTGTTCCTGCACACCGTAGCCGACGAAGTCCACAGCCGTCTTGTTGGCAAGCGTATCCACCAATCCTTCGTCTGGCAGCTCAGCATATTCGCTCACCACGCTGGTGGGAACCGGCTCACTGAGCACGATGATCCCTACGTCACCGGCAGCAAACCCGGGCAGCCCGTTGCCGCAGCCGATGCAGAATCCCGGGTAGGTGTATGCGATGCCATCATAAGATGTGGCGCCGCTGAAGGGATACTCAGTGTTGCTCTGCACATCGGCATCGAACCAGACGCGTGCGGCCGATGTCCCGTCGGTACAATGCCCGGCCGTCAGGACCACGGTGGGCGTGAGCAGCGAGGCGCTGCAGCGGTGGGAAGGCGCGCCATCCACGTCAAAGACGGCCAGCCCTACATAGGGATGATTGTCGCCATCCGGTACGCCATTCGTAATGGCACTGGCGCCACCGAACGTGCTGATCAGAAGTGCAAAGGCAAGCGCCAATGCGAGAGATATTTTTTTCATTCGGGTTGCTCTCCTTATTTCTTGATGATCTGTTGATCGTTCTTCGCCACTTCCTCGTCATGATGCCGGCGGGGATGATGGGAAAAAGCGCCTCAAAGAGAAAACATCAGGGGCACCACCTCCTTGGGAGAATTTGTCGAACGTGCCCATATATAGTACAGGGGTGGATGGAAGGCAAGTGTACGGGACTCATCTTGTGCCCTTCGCGGGATGAGAATTGTTTTAGAGCTGATTAAGGAAGGTAACGCCATGCCCAATTGGCGAAGCTATGTCACCGGGCCGGCAACGTGACCGAAGGTTTCATCAAATTCTATCGATGCAGACCGTCGTCGTGTTTGGGTTAAAAATGCCATACAGATCCCTCATTAAGCCTTGCATCCCCCTTTGGAAAGTTGTATAGTGACCATACAAAGTCGATGGACACCAGGGACCTTGACCGCCTTAGCTCGGCGAAGGTCTTCGACCGAGCCGTTAGGAGACCACCGGTCTCCTTGATTTCGATGTTTGGGAGATCTCCGGTCATAAACCATTGGCCGGGTTCATAGACCCTCGACCATCTGTGCCCTTATTCATTGTTGTTTCAGTCTGCTCATAACATGGAGGTCATATGCCGAAGACAATAGGGAACATTGAGCTGTATATGGGACCGCAGCACCTGGGCGCCCCCGACGACCTGCTGACGGCAATCGTCAATTTCATCGACGGGGCGCAGAAACGCCTGTACGTCGCCGTGCAGGAACTGGACGCCCGTCCCATCGCCGAGGCCATCATCCGCGCCAGGCGTCGTAAGGTGGTGGTCAAGCTGGTGCTCGAAGCGGATTACCTCGTGGAAAAAACGTTATTAGACGATCCGTTCATGCCGGGTGGCGAGTTCGAGATCAACCGCTTCCTGCATGGCGCCATTCTGCGTTCGCACATCCTGGTCAACTCCGATTTCAATCCTGAGATCTTCCACCAGAAGTTCATGGTGCGCGATGGCGCTTCGCTTCTGACTGGCTCGGCCAACTTCACCGATACCGACACCGCCCAAAACCTCAACCACCTCGTCATCATCCACGACCGGAAAGTTGCCAAAGCTTACGAAAAGGAGTTTGATGAAATCCAGGACGGGCATTTCGGCAAGCTGGACGAGGGTCACGACCCTGCCCCTGACGAGATCGACGTTTCGGGAATTCGAGTCAAGATATTGTTCGCACCCGATCACAACCCTGAAATGGAGATCATGAAGCAGATCGCCAAAGCCACCGAACGGGTGGATTTCGCGATCTTCACCTTCGCCCGCTCTTCGGGCATCGACGATCAGATGGCGCTGGCTGCCAAAGCCGGGACTGTCTTCCGCGGCGCATTGTTCAGAGATCAGGCCAACCAGGCCTGGTCCGCAAAAGACATCTTGAAGGGGGAGCCCGGGATCGACATGTTTCTCGTGCCCCGGAAAAACCTGCCGCCCCCCAGGCCGCGCAAGCTGCACCACAAATTGATGGTGATCGACAGAAGGCTAGTCATCGTGGGCAGCTTCAACTATACCGGTCCTGCCAACCGGCTCAACGATGAGAACATTATCATCCTGGGTGACCTGGATTGCCCGGATCCAGCAATCATCCAGTTGGAACATGAACTCGCCAGGTACGCGCTCGATGAAATCGATCGGATGATCGATCGATTTGGCGAGAAGGTCTGAACTGAGGTCACTACGGTAACCAGATTTCTGTTACTCTGAATAAAACAATAGACCCAGTGAGACGCATCTCACTGGGTCATAGGATCGGTTGTACCCCGCACACTGCATAGAGTGTTAGAGTGATGTGTGCGGGGATGCGAGCGGAGGGGTTACTGTGCCGCTGGCATCGATCGGCGCGGCGTCTTGCGATCGCTCACGCGCGTGCCGCCCACCATTTCATATTGGGAGGAGTCGTCGCCAAAGTTGGCTTTCGCTCCGGCCCGTACGCGTTTTACCTTGCGCGGCGATGGATTTGGTCGTATCCTTGTCTCACGAATAAGCTTGGAAGCAAATCACAAAACCGAACAGGAGTACTCTCATGCTCTCAATTGAGATCAAGGAAAATGAAAAGGTGGTTGGCATGCTGGCCGCAGCTGAAAAACAATTCAAGACTGGTTCCAGAGGTTACTTTGGAATGGCCAAGATCCAAATCGGCGAAAAGCGCTATCAGGTCCAGGTGCAGATGGTGGAAATCGGTTCCAAGCCGAAACCGGAAGAATCAGCGTTGAAACCCTGAGCGATCCTGCGACGTGCTTATCCTTGCGTAGTCGGGGTTTCTCCTGAATGCCTGCCACAGCGCGTCCAAATATTCGTTGAAAGCAAGGCGATTTGTGCCCTGTTAATTCTCTGAGAAGGTACAGCCGATCTGGACCTGAACAGGCAGGTTGCTCCTTGTGTCTTAACGCGCTGCGGGACGAAAAGTCCGCGAGCCGCGATGACATGCGATGAAGGCGGATGTTGATGCCGTCAATACTTGATCAGGCGCTTAAGGGTGAGTTATGATGATCGTGTCGTTGCGAGGAGCGTTTTTTGCGACGAAGCAATCTCCTGTTCGCGAAGGTTGCTTTGTGGCTTACGCTCGCAATGACATGTCAGAGAAGGTGAATGCGTTGCGGGCGTTGCAGGCAGCGAGCAGGGATGCATTGGGACGAAGTCAGACGTGGATGCCGTCCATCTTGTATAAGGCTTTCAAAGGGCAGTTGTGAAAAAACATATCCCCCGTCCCCTTCCCTCCTTCGTCTTCGCTTCCAAAAAACGGTCGCTTCGCTCAGGATGATGGGAATGGGTGCCTGCTGGCGAAGGTCAACGCGCTGCGGGGGAGGATGTCCCAGGCGGAGATGTAGGCCGAGGGGTTGTTTGAGTCATTGTTAGCGGAGAGTTTTGGATAAAAGGAGAGCAATATGGCACGTACTCCACAATCACGAGGAAAATGTCAGTACTGCGGAGAAGAAACCGCCAAAAGTGGTATGTCCCGCCATCTTGCAAAGTGCGAGAAACGGGCAGAGGTGGTCCAGTCCGCCAGTGCTGGCAGGCAGCCCGAAGAAACCCTGTGGCACGTGCGTGTGCAAGCCGCCTACGATAAAGACTTCTGGCTTGATCTCGAAATGCGCGGCTCGGCGACACTCGAAAAACTGGATTCGTATTTGCGGTATATATGGCTGGAGTGCTGCGGTCACTTGAGTAAGTTCACTGTGGGTGGCTGGCAAGGGTATGATGTTGGAAAGGCGCGCATGGCAGACGACGCGTTTTCCAGAGAACCTGAGCTACTGCATCTCTATGATTTCGGGACAACCTCCGAAACCGAGATTCATGTTGTCGGCTCACGAATGGGAAAAGCCACGACGAAACATCCGATCGCATTGATGTCCCGCAACAATATGCCTGAGATGGAATGCAACGAGTGTGGCAAACACGCAACCCACCTTTGCATTGAGTGTCTCTATGAAGCAGACCAGCCTGGAACATGGTTTCTTTGCGATGAACATGTCGAAAATCATCCACACACCGAATATGGCGAGCCGATTCCATTATTCAATTCACCGCGCATGGGAATGTGCGGATATGAAGGTCCCGCCGAACCGCCGTACTGAGATGAAACTTCTTTCTACGACCACCAATCTGCTCTCTACCTTTGCGGTTGTGGTGGCGCGGGTTATTACCCCCTTTCCCGGCCTGCCCCCAAAATTGGGGAGGAGAACGGAGAGTAGGATTGAAACAGGAGACGATTAATTCGGATCAGCAACTACGGTTACTGGTGCAAATGAGAACATCCTCCTTCCGGGGAGGCAGGTCGATGGGTTGTTTGAGTCCATGTTGAGCGAGAGTTTTGGAAAAGGAAGTTGAATATTCGAGCCGATGGATATTCATTTGCATTGCTATACACCAAAAAAAGTGGAAGGGATAAGTAAATGTATATTCGTGAAGCACTTCAAAAACTAAAATTTGGGAACGCCGTAGCAGAAACCGATAAAGGCTTGCAGGATTATTTTTTGGTTACGGAATCCTATCTGGCTCTCATTAACGATGGTGCAGATGTCATCGCCGGGGATAAAGGTACTGGGAAGACCGCCATATACCAACACCTCAAACGGAATTTTTCTACTGAACCAGCATTGTCTGACACAGAGATTGTAACCGGGTTCAATCTTGGAGGAGAACCATTATTTCGAAAGATGGGAAATGACCAACCGCTACAAGAAACACACTACATCGATATCTGGAAAATGTATGTCCTATCGTTGGCAGGAAACTGGCTATTGAATTCTGTAAAAGGGAAGCGGTCTACTTCATTCCAAAAAATAGATACGTTGCTCACGAAGCTGGAATTGCGTAGTGAAGACAATACTGCAACCTCCGCGTTTGCCAGCGTCCTCGGTTGGGCGAGACACCTTCGGCCCAAGATACAGTTATCGCCTGATCCAACCAGTCCCACCTTGTTCAATCCAAGTATCGAGCTGTACCAGGTCCAATCCAGGGTTGAGACAATCGACCCTGAAGAAATTTCTCAAGGCGAGGCCTTTGCCTTGCTCGATTCGGCGCTTCTGGAACAGAATAAATCCGTTTGGGTTGTGATCGACCGATTGGATGAAGCTTTTGTAGGACTGCCAGATATTGAGGTACCTGCGCTTAGAGCATTGCTGCGTGCCTATTTGGATTTCATGGCATTAGATCGATTGCGGTTGAAATTGTTTGTTCGCACAGATCTGTTTCGCAAGCTCATACAAGATGGCTTTGTGAATCTTACGCATGTCAACGCGCGCAAATTTGAGATTATTTGGGACGACGACGATTTACTCGCATTAATTGCGCAACGAGTTCGAAAAAGCAATGAATTTATGCAAATGTTCGGCATTACCAACGCGAATGATCATGAATTGTTCACATTGATTTTTCCTGAAAGGTTGGAGGCAAGGAAGAACGCACCGAATACCTGGCGATGGATGCTGTCGCAAATTCGTGATGGGAACGGGGTCAAATCCCCACGAAATCTCATTGATCTCATGGGGCTCGCTCAACAGGAACAATTGCGCAGAGAACAACGCAGCCCACGAAAATATGCTTCGGAAACTCCGATGATTGAAATTGATTCGATCAAGAAAGCTCTGGCGCGCTTGAGTGCACGTCGGATCGAGGACACTTTACTTGCGGAATATGGTAAGGATGTACAACGGGCCATTCAGGCATTCAAAAATAACTATTCAGATCACAACTTGAGCTCTCTTAGCCGTTTGTTCGGTTTTGATCCCGCGGATGCTCGCGTAGCGGCGGAAGTATTGAACGACATTGGCTTTTTAGAACAAGAAGGGGATATTTACAGAGTACCGGATTTATATCGGCCGGGTTTAAATATAACTCATGGCAAGGCCTTTTAGCTATTGTGAGTCGCCGCGAGGAGAATGGGCGTGGTAGCGCGGGTTGAAAAGACCCCCATCCCGTCCGTGCGAAGCCCCCACGGAGTGCAGCGAAGTGGGTTCCTCCTAAATGGGGAAGGAGAATTGAGAGCAGGGCACATCTTCATTTCCTATCGTCGATCGGATAGCGCCGATATTGCAGGTCGTATCTATGACCGCCTGACCGGCAGGTTCGGAAGGAATCCCATTTTCAAAGATGTGGATTCCATACCGCTGGGTCTTGATTTCAAGGAATTCCTGGATGCAAAGGTAAGCGAATGCAGTGTCCTGCTGGCTATTATCGGCGACCGCTGGCTCGAAGCCATTGATGAATTGGGGGAGAGACGACTTAATGATCCAGCCGATTTCGTGAGAATAGAAATTGAGTTTGCTATGAAAGGGAAGCAGAACTACCCGAAGGTCTTAAGAAACTGGCATATCGGAACGGCATACCCATTCGATCTGATCCAGATTTCCATCGCGATATGGACCGACTGATCACCGCACTTGAAAAATATACTCCATGAGTGGATGCTGGAGCACTTTGCGATGGAACGAAGCTAAGTCAAAACAAGTTATGCGAGCAATTCAGACCGCGCTTAATGAGAGTCAGAAGTAACGCTGATATTGGTTGGGGGTATAGTGATTTTATTCAAGAAACGGTTGACGATTTAGAAGTATTGTTGGGGGCAAGTCAATGAACCGAGGGGCAAAGGTCAATGCACGATGGGAATCTTGGTTGAGTAGCCCAAAGGGCTTTCGCGTGGAGCAAGGCGGCTTTAGCCCCGCTGCGTCCGTTTGCGGACGCGATGATTATAGTAACCGATTTCTCAAGCCAGGGAAGATCGCGGATCGATGGGCAATTGCAGATAAAACGTGCTGCCCGGGAATAGATTTTCATCATGCCCAGAGCTTTCCACCCACACCTTGCCACCGTGGGCACGAGCCACGCCGCGTACAAGCGCCAGGCCCAAGCCGGGACCGCCGCCCTTGAAGGTCGTTTTCCCTGAAGAGTGAAGTGCCACCTCGCCCACCTGATAGAACTTCTCGAACACCAGGTCATGGTGTTTCGCGTCCAGACCGATGCCGGAATCTTTCACGGCGATTTCCACACCGGGGTTCTCATCGTCGATCATGCACGGACGGGTGCTGATGGTCACTTTGCCGCCGTCAGGTGTGTACTTGATCGCGTTGATGAACAGTTGATTTAGCGCCTTCTCGATCAGCGCGGAGTCACCATAAATGACCGGTGTGCCTGCATCTTGTTCCAGAATGAGTTCGATCTGCCGCCCTTCGGCCGCTTTTCCAAAAACACGCACCAGCTCATGAATCACCACCTTCAAAGGTACGGGTACGGCTGCAACCTGCAGGACTTCAGTATCGATGCGGGTGACATCCAGCATCATGTTGACCACCTCCTGGATTCGGCCCGAGCCGCTGGCGATGCCATCGATCACCGTGCTCAGCGCGGTGTTTGCCTTGACATCGGGGAAGGAACGCAACATTGCCACGTAGCCGCTTAAGACCGTCAGTGGCGTACGGAGCTCATGTGCGGCCACCTGAATGAATTCCGATTTGTTGCGGTCCAGCTGCTGCAGGACGGTATTCGTCCTTTGCAGTTCTGCGATGGCCATATGGTCGTTGGCTCTCATTCGATTCAACGTAATGCGGATGATGTCCATCGCCATGTGTGGACTTCGGCTGAGGATGGTTTCAAAGTCCTTTTTGCCCATCTCGAGCACGATACATTCCGTGAGCGTCCTAACTGTCGCGGCGCGCGGCGCATTCTGGATTAGTGCCATTTCGCCCACCAGGTCGCCTCTGCCGCCCACGCGCAACACCCGCTGACCCACCTCATCCAGCATTTTCATGGATATCACTACATTTCCCTCCGCGATGATATAGAACGCATCCTCATACTGACCTTCATGGCATAACACATGGTCGGGGGGATACGTGCAAAATTGAGTCAGCTCCGCCATTTCCTGTAATTCGCCGTCTTCCAACCCCTGGAATGCAAGCTGCAGGAGGGAAATCTTATCCTGGATACGCGTCTCGTTCATCACAGACGAGTATAAACACGACTGCGGCTCGCAATTACAACAATTCAATTGCAGTTCATGGGGAAACAGCTTGCGGCGCGGCCAGCCACCAAGCAAACAATTAGATGGAATCGGACAGTGCGCTCGTTGCGCTCGCAATAGGGAGTACTCAAAGGTTGTAGATAGTCCAGGAGAGCAAACCACGCACCTGTCCCTGACGGAAAGGTGTCAGGGAGAGACACTAAGGCACGGCGTTTTTGAGATGCCTTTCTCCCTGTCTTCGTGGTTAATTTCCTCCTTCCGGCAAGAGACCTTCACAAACTTTTAGTGCCTTCAATGAAAGCATGCTTGAGCCCGGCGGAGGCACGATATAATTAAACCTGGTCACAAGATGTCAGGATCCCTGGAATTACTCAGTTTGAATTGTTTTGGCACGCCGGTGCCCACCACCCGCCGCAGATTGCAGGCGCTGGCTCGTCACCTGGAGCAGAGCAGCCTGCAGATCGTTTGCCTGCAGGAGGTTCAACTCTTTACGTATAAAAATATGCTGTTCGAGGCGTGTGTGAGCTACCCTTTCCAGGCGTATGAACCCCATCTGCATTGCCCGAAGGGTGGGTTGGTCACCTTGTCCCGGTCGCCTCTGGTAACCCAATTTTTCGAAACATTCGCCGAACAGGGGCGCTGGTATCTTCCGACCGCAATGGACCGCTTCCTTCGCAAAGGGATGCTGATCAGCACGTTGTATTGGGACGAGGTGCCTGTAGTGGTGATCAACACCCATATCGTTGCCAATTACAGCGGTGACTGGGAGCGGCGCGGGGTTTTCACTCGAATGCAGGAGAAGCAGCTTCGTCAGCTGGCCGATACGGTCGCGGCACAACCATCCAACGCTCTGGTGGCTGTGGTGGGTGATTTCAATTTTCCGCGCGGCAGTCAACTCTATCGCGGCTTTCTGCAGCAGACGGGCCTGGTGGATGTACTGGCCGGGGATCTGCGCCCCACGCATCGTCCGCCTCGAGGCGTGCCGGCACACTATGCCCTGCCGATCGATTTTGTTTTCACACGGGTGCCTTCCAGCCTCTCGTTGCAGATCACGGGTGACTTACTTTTTTCAAGCAAGCTTGACCTAACACAGAAGCATCACGGTTACCTTTCGGATCACAATGCAATTGAGGTCCGTTTTGCACTCAATACGCCCGCCTAACGCGGGGCGGCAGGATGTAAGCATAATCATGGGGGAGAGCCTAATCTGGGAATACCTCGGTCCATTGGAGAATGACACACTGTTCTTGATCTTAGGTATTCTCCTTAGGCGTTGTTGCTGTGCGGCGTGTGGAAAACTGTCTATAATTACAATCACGTAGCTGACGTTGCGCAATACATTATTACTTTTCACCGCCAAGGCTCGAAGCCTTTTCTTCCCTTTGCGAAGAAAAAAGCTCTCTTGGCGCCCTTCGTGCCTTCGCGGTTCGAGTTTTCTGCTGATTGCGTAAGTGAGTCCCTTAAAACAGTTCTGGAGGCAATCCACCTATGGAGTGGAACTGGATCACGATTCTCGGGATACTGTCGTATCTGATCGGTCTGTTGGCGTTGTTCATCATCCCGGCGAACCGCAAACCGGGCGAAGCAACTGCCTGGCTCCTGTTGATCTTTCTGGCGCCGATCCTCGGAGCGGTCCTGTTCTTGCTGTTGGGCAACCCAAAGCTTTCGCAGTGGCGCCGCGACCAGCAGCGTACCATGAACGAGCACATTAAAGATGCTGCCGAGAAGGCGGAGCAGATCCCGGCTCTGGCTCCGATCATCGATCCGCCCCTGCCCATGCACTTCGAGCCGCATGTCAATCTCATCGCCCGCCTGACCGGCATGCCTGTGATGGCAGGCAATACTGTGGAGCTGCTGCCCGATTATATTGGCGCTGTGGATCAGATCGTGCGCGATATCGATGCGGCAAACCACTTCGTGCATCTAGAATACTTTATGCTGGCCGACGACACGATTGGCTCGCGCGTGATCGACGCCCTGGTACGCGCCCAGGAGCGCGGCGTTGTCTGCCGGGTGCTGATGGATCACCTCAGCAACTTTTTGTTGGAGCGTCCGGTATTGAGGCGGCTCGGTGCGGCCGGAATCCCGGTCGTCCGCATGCTGCCTCTTAATCCATTTGATAACCAGTGGAATCGCCTCGATCTGCGTAACCACCGCAAAATTGTTGTTGTGGATGGTACGGTTGCCATCACCGGGTCACAGAACCTGATCGAGGATACCTATCACAAGCGCAGCAATATCAGGAACGGCATTCACTATATCGAGCTGGTCGTGCGCGTGACCGGACCCATCGTGCGTGAGTTCAATGCAGTGTTTATTACAGATTGGTACTCGGAATCCCAGGAACTGCTGGATGAACGCGGCGCACCCGAAACGCGCGTCCGTACACCGGTCACAGGCAGCGTATTGTGCCAGGTACTGCCCAGCGGACCCGGCTTCGACTTCGACAACAATCTGATGTTATTCGTGGCGCTTTTGCACGCCGCCAGGCAACGGATCACCATCGTCAATCCCTACGTGGTGCCAGAAGAAACCCTTTTGCTGGCACTCACCTCCGCAGCCCAGCGGGGAGTGGATGTGACACTCATCGTCTCAGAGACGGGAGATCAATTCCTGGTGTACCATGCGCAAGGTTCCTACTATGAGGAGTTATTGAAAGCGGGAGTGAAGATCTATCGTTACCGTCCTCCCGTGATCCTGCATTCGAAGTCGATTACGATCGATGATGATATCGCCGTGATCAGCTCGAGCAACCTGGATATTCGCTCTTTGCAACTGAATCTGGAGGTCACACTGGTCTGTTATGACACCAACGTGGTGGCCGATATGCGCGAGTTGGAAGAAGAGTACCTGCGCTGCTCCAATCCACTGGAATTGGAGGCGTGGCAGGCCCGTCCACTGCATACCAAGCTATTCGATAACCTGGCACGCCTGACCTCTGCATTGCAATAGAGCATCCCTGCAAGCCTTGCGTGCTTCACGGAAGCCAGGGTTTTTGAAATGACTTGTAATTCTAAAGAGGAGGCTGGAAAATTACTTGCGCGACCTCCCGGCCGATCAACGCGAAGTCACGTTCCGTTCTGACAGATATCTCTGGCTGCACCGAATTTCTGACCGGGTCCGAACTAAATCACGCCCAGGAGCGCTTCAAAATTTGTTCGACGTCGTGTGGAAATCAATATCTTCATTTATGCCCAGGCTGAATTTTCTGCTTCTGCGCAGAATGCCAGACCAGGCACATTCAAAGAAAAGGATCTGAGATGGAAAACTTTACTGGTACTGCAGACACTCGTTTCGACCGGATCAAGTGGTTTGTCGGCCTCAACCTGGCATGGTGCCTGCTTTGTGTGCTCGCCGCCTGGTTAGGCTGGCGCAGCTATGTCATCACCACAAGCGGCACTGTGGCTGAGGGGACAGTGGTTCGCCTGTTGGAACAGGGGCCTGAGTTTGACTCGGACTTTACCCCCGTCGTTGAGTTTCAGGTGGATGGGCAATCCTATCAAGTGCAAAGCCAGAATACCTATGGCTGGTGGAACCGTTATTTACGCTTTCCAGTGGACGGGGCAGTAGAAGTCCGCTACGACCCGGCCAACCCAGAGACGGCCGAGATCAATAGCTGGTGGGATATCTGGAATGAAACGATCGTGCTTGGGATCTTCACGATCATCGCAGCATTCGCGGTCAATGTCTACCTTCGTTTCCGCTGGCGGGCCAAATAACTGGAGTGAACGATTGGCGTTGGTGGTTTGGGATGGGTAACGCGCGAGCCACAACCTCACTTATGCGACTGATTTGAGGTTTCCAGGAATTGTTGCGCCGTCTGGAGAAGTTGTACCACATACTTGATCACAATCACAACCGTGGAGAATGCCAGAGGCAAAGCGAGGTAGAGAATTGTCTGACCGAGCCAAAGATAGAGCAGCGTAACACCGGCGCCGATCCAGACTGAGTTGCACCATTCGCAACTGAACAGTTCATACAGTCCAAAGTCACTGCAGAACTTATACTTTTTACACCATAACTCGGCGCGTTGACGGAGACGCTTGAACATCTGCCAGGGGCCATCCTCATTTGCAACCAGCGACGCCAGCCTCCAGGCGGCGAGTGACAGGTAGAGAAAAACAGGGATTGACATCGGATTCTCCTCATTGTAAATAACGATGTCGAAGCAGCAATATTCCGCTCTTTTTGTCGGGGAATCTTGATATCGGGCTGCCAATCTGATTTTATTTTAAGCTTTATCCCTATCGCCTCTTAAGCATGCCTGGATGTTCGAACAGGGCACAGCACGCCCCGACGGCTGCTGCTCTACAGGATAAAGTAGATTGGATGAGAATAGCAAAGAGGTGCCCGCAATTCTCCCTGACACGCTACAATTGAAGGAGCATCCAGGAGTCAGTCGGTATGTCAAAATTAATCCACACGCTTAAGGGGCCGGTCGATCCTACTTCTCTGGGATTGATCCTCCCACACGAACATCTCTTTACCGACCTGCGCGGTCCCTCGGTTCCAGAGTATGCCCAGCGGAATCCTGAGGACGTGGTGGATGTGGTTGCACCTCATCTTATGGACGCGGCCGCGACGGGAGTTACAGCCCTGGTGGAGTGTTCCACCGTTGGTGTGGGACGCAACCTGTCGGTCCTGCGCAGCCTGAGCGACTCCACATCGATCCACATCGTCGCACCGACGGGCGTCTATCGCGAGTCCTTCATCCCCGCAGCAATGCGCGACACGAGTGAGGACGAGCTGGCAGAGCTGTGGACCACGGAACTGACCGAGGGGATCGAAGGCACGTCCATCCGAGCCGGCTTTATCAAACTGGCGGTGAGCGACGACGGCCCCACAGCGCTTGAGATCAGAAACCTCAGGGCGGCTGCGAAGGCCAGCCAGCGCACGGGAGCGGTGATCGGCAGTCACACCATCGGAGGCAGAGCAGCGCGCCAGGAAATGGATATCCTCGAACAGGCTGGACTCGACCTCCGCCGCTGGATCTGGATCCATGCACAAACGGAACCAGACCTCTCGGTCCTGAAGGATGCGGCACAGCGTGGGGCCTATGTGGAGCTGGACACCGTCGGCGCGCCGTTCCAGTCACAACCCGAGTTGTTGGAGCGCGTCGTCCGTCTCATCGAAGCTGGCTTTACTAAAAACATCCTGCTCTCCCACGATGCAGGTTGGTTCGATCCTTCGAGCTCAGCTGGCTTGCCGAAAGAAGGCTATCGGGGCTACACGGCCCTCGTGCGTGATTTCATTCCAGCCTTGTTGGAACGCGGCGTTAGCGAAGAACATGTACACTCCGTGACGGTTCTCAATCCGCGCGAGGCGTTCGCCTTTTAGGTACCGATATAGGAATTGTCAAATTGCACGATTTGCGCTATCGTTAATATGGTAGTGATTACTTTCAAACAATCGAAAGGAGCAACGACATGGGCCAGAGCGGAAAGAAAGATAAAGGCAGCAAGGAAAATAAAAAGAAACCAAAACATAGCCTGAAAGAGAAGCGGAAATTGAAGAACGAAAAGAAGGGGAGTTAGCAGTTCACAAAAGCAGCCCACAGGTGTTAGCCCGTGGGCTGTTGCTATTGACAGGACTCTTACAGTCCGATACTTCGGGTCCATTCCAGGAGAGTGCGCAATACCTGACTGAGAAAATTGGTGGGGATGAGTCCTAACACGAGCGCGCCCAGATAAATGACTACAATTCCAAGCAGCAGTACCCAGCCTGGCGTTCGAGGGCGGGAGGCGGCCGACTCTTCGATTATGTCCTCATGATTTTCTGCAGTTGTGTTGGTCGCTTTCGTTTTCCGGGAGCTTTGTTTGCGGTGTGAGTCGCTGCCGTCCCTTTTTTCTTTCTGATCGTCGTCATCATCCTCGAACAGATACGTGGAGTGCGAAACTCCTGTACCGGGAACGCCAACCGTCTGTTTGACACCGCGATTGCTGAAATTCAAATGATAGCCCCTGGTTCCCACTGTAAAGCTGATGCCGCCCTTGCTCACATTGACCTTGACTCCCGGAAAGAGTTGAAACGTTCTTCGAAATCGTACAGGCATTTTCCTATCTCGCTGGCGTGGATACCAATTCTCTTAACGAGTGTGAATGTGTCACGTTACTTTTGGAGGAGAACTCTTAGTCTGTTTTTCAGCTTGTTCTCAGTAGGATTTTATCTTTGGACAGTAGCATTACCTGGAAATCGTGGGATTTATGCTGACATTGCCGCTCACATGACAAAATCTCCATCTATTCTGGAAAAGTCAAAAGGAGTTAAAAATGCCAGTGACTACCAACCGTCAGT
The DNA here is from genome assembly GCA_964489725.1 of uncultured Anaerolinea sp. Lineage (GTDB taxonomy): Bacteria > Chloroflexota > Anaerolineae > Anaerolineales > Villigracilaceae > Defluviilinea. The sequence continues at coordinate 33,552 of CAZBAX010000011.1, forward strand.
CTCGTCTGCTTGTCCTCTTCCTGCTCATCGCGCTTAGTTTTGCGATGGTGGGCACTGTGTCGGCGGCTCAATTCCCTGAGTCGATTCCGTTGCCTGATGGATTCCAGCCGGAGGGGATTGCCAGCGGACCCGGTACAACGTTCTATGTAGGTTCCATTCCCACCGGCGCCATCTACCGCGGCGACATTGAAACCGGCGACGGGGAAATCCTTGTCCCTGCACAGGAGGGGCGCAGTGCCATTGGTCTGAAGTACGATCCGAACTCGGGCCTGCTGTTTGTGGCTGGCGGCGCGACAGGATCTGCCTATGTGTATGATGCGCAGACTGGTGAAAATGTAGCCGAGATCCTGCTCACCGATCTGCCCAGTTTCATCAATGATGTGGTCCTTACCGCAGAGGCAGCCTACTTTACGAATTCGTTCCAGCCAGTGATTTATCGTGTGCCCTTGTTGCCGAAGGGACAGTTTCCGGATACACCCACGGTGGAAGAGATCACCCTGGGCGGTGACTATCAGTTCACGCCGGGTGCTTTCAATGCCAACGGCATCGCTGCGACTGCCAATGGCGATCGATTGATCATCGTCAATAGCACTGATGGCGCGCTGTATAATGTCGATCCCTCCACAGGCGTCGCCATTCGAATCGATCTGGGAACAGGCGCCGTGCCCAACGGCGACGGAATTCTTCTGCGCGGCAGGAACTTATACGTGGTACAGAATCGATTGAACCAGGTGGCCGTGATCCAAATGAATTCTGACTTTACCGCCGGGACGATCACGAGGACGATCACGAGCCCGCTGTTCCGCGTGCCGACGACCATAGCGGGATTTGGCAAAACGTTGTACGTGGTCAACGCCCGCTTCGGAACGCCGCCGACGCCTGATACCGATTACGATGTCGTCCGCGTCCCGGACGCGTAATTTAGTTCTTGGTGCCGGGGAAACTCGCCAGGCTTTCGCACCAGAAACTAATTTCCTGTTCTTCTAGAAAAGCAGCCCATCCCAAAAGTATAGTAGGGTGGGCTGTTTTTTTGCTCACAACAGGCAGCATTCCTTGTAACGCGAGATTTTGCAAGTTAACAATTACACCTAACATGTCATCGCGTCGAGCGGGGTAGCGCCTTCTTTGGCGCGACGTAGACGAGACGCCAAGTTTCATCGGAAATCTGCGCTTCGTCTACGCTCTGCTCCGCTCCGCGCGAGAGTTTTATGTGGTACTAGTTTGATAATCCGGGTCTACCGCTATTAACGGGAATCTATTTTTCAACCACCAAGGAGACAAAGGGGCACAAAGGAAAAAAAGCCGAAAAACATCCTTTGTGTACCTCACCTGCACTTGCGTGCGGTGCAAGTGTTGTGACCCTTTGTGGTAAGGGTTTTCCCGCCACAAACGGAAGAGCCGACAATCCTCAATATCTTGCCCGTGGTGTTGTGATCTTAAATTTTTACGAGCGACTTGAAGGCCGCATTACAGGGCCGGGTGCTGCCCCGTCTGTATAAGTAAGTTACCGATTCATTGCATAGGCGGCGATCGCGAAAGCAACCGCCACGTTGAAGGATCGCTTATCACCGCGCATGGGGATCTCAAGAATACCATCGCACATGTCAAGCAGTTGCGGGTCCACGCCGGTGATCTCATTCCCAACGATCAACACCGTATTCTCCAAAGTTGGTTCTGTTTCAATCGACCGTGCCTGTTCGTGCTCCTCCAGTGCCAGGATCCGCCAGCCCTCATGCCTAAGACCTTTGACCAGCTTTACAGCGTCCTTATGATACGACCAGGGGATGGAATCCTCCGCGCCAAGCGAAGTTTTCAGTACTGCTTCGTTCTCGGGTGTTGGTGAAATGCCGCAAACATAAATTTGCCGGAATCCGAATCCATCGGCGCTGCGGAAGATCGACCCCACATTCCACGCCGAACGGATGTTATCGAGCAGGACTGCCTTGCGAGAGTTGGTCGGATCAAATGCTGTCGGTTGGGAATGCCTGGGTTCCGTGGCCAGCTCACGGCGCAGGATGAGCCGGGTCTCGCCCATGCAGATGGGGCAGCGCGTCGCGAAGGCATGCCCGGCGGCGACGGGATAGCGTAGTCCGCAGGATGTGCAGACTCTGATTTCATAGGATGGATTCGGCATGGCAATGATTATATGATACCCGGGATCACTCATCGGCCCAGGCACGGTCCGCGATTTACTGTTCCGACAGAATACGAAATCCGATTCCTGGTCCAGCGACGATGTCTGACGGTTATGGTTATACATGCTACAATCTGCACATGCATCGCGTCGTTCCGGAACTGATCGTTGAGAACTACAAGGCAGGCCGCTTCAATGGCACATTCCCAGCCGTGGGGATGTTCCTCGATCTATCAGGTTTTTCTGCCATGACTGATGCTCTGATGACCCACGGTCAGCACGGCGCGGAAATACTGGCGAACCTGATGCATGGCGTCTTTGACCCGCTCGTGGAGGGGATCTTTGACCATGGCGGTAAGATCGTAGGCTTTGCGGGCGATGGAATTATGGCATTGTTTCCCATTGAGTCGGATGCCAAAACCACGGCATTGCGGGCGCTTGCATCTGCATGGCTGATCCAGGAGCGCCTGGCCTTTGACCCGGGTCGCAGCACAGTGTATGGGACGTTTCAATTTACAGCCAAGATCGGCCTAACCTGTGGTGCGGTGACCTGGGGGATTTTACATTCTGAGGATCGCAGGAACGCCACCTACTTTTTCCGCGGCAGCGCCGTGGATGATGCTGCGATGGCAGAACACCATGCGCGGGCCGGTCAGATTGTGATTACACGTTCGATGGAAGAATTGCTGCGCGATTCGATTCGCGCGGAACACTTCGGCTCTTTCTACTCTGTAAACGGTTTCGCGGCGGATTTGCCGTTTCCTTCGCCAGTCGTATTTCCACCGGTCAACCTCGAGATTTCGCGGATCTTCATGCCGGAGGAGATTATCGCCCAGAGTACGCGCGGCGAATTCAGACAGGTGGTGAACCTGTTCATACGATTCCCAAACCTGACGGACGATGAATTGGGACAGGTGACGCAGATCATTTTTAACCTGCGCAGGAAGTATGGCGGACTCCTCAATCGCATCGATTTTGGTGACAAGGGCTGCAATATTCTCATGTTATGGGGGGCGCCGGTAGCATACGAGAATGACATCACCCGGTCGTTGAATTTCATTCTCGACCTGCAGGAGCGCGTCCGTTTCCCGGTGACGGCAGGCGTGACGTATTACGTGGCGCATGCCGGCTATCTCGGCAGCGTGATGTGTGAGGACTACACATGCTATGGGTGGGGGGTGAACCTGGCATCGCGGTTCATGATGAACGCGCCAGACGGTGCGATCTGGGTGGATGATCGTATTGCCCGCCGCATCTCGAACCGGTTCGAGCTCGAATATGTGGGCGAGCAGCACTTCAAAGGCTTTTCCCTGTTCCAGAAGGTCCATCGCCTGCGACGGTACGACTTTGGGATCGAGTCGGTCTATCAGGGAGAACTGGTGGGTCGTGAAAACGAGCTGGCACAATTGGAAAATTTTGTGGAACCACTGTGGCGAGGCAAATTCGCAGGAGTCCTTTTGATACTGGGTGACGCCGGCATCGGCAAAGGGAGACTGGTCCAGGAGTTTCGCTCGTCACAATTGTTTGCCTCCAGACCGGTCTTGTGGGCGTTCTGTCAGTCTGAGCAGATCCTGCGGCAGTCTTTCAATCCGTTCCGCAGTTGGCTGGTCCGTTATTTCGGATTAGGCTCCGTGCACGATGTACAGGCACGTCAGCAGATTTTCGATTCGAAGCTCAATGACCTTGTTGCGTCAGCGCCGGACCCTGCGCTTGGTCATGAAGTGGACCGACTTCGATCAGTGCTGGGCGCTCTGGTGGATCTGTACTGGGAGAACTCGCTCTATGAGCAATTGGACGCGGAGGCACGCTACAACAGCACATTGCTGGCATTACTCTCACTCATTAAGGCAGAGAGCTTGCGGCAGCCTGTAGTTCTCTTCGTGGAAGATGTTCAGTTCATCGACGAAGATTCCCTGCATTTCTTGCCAAGGTTAAAACGATCGATCCAGAGCGGCGACACGTCGTACCCGGTGGCCATCATCGCAACATCACGCATCGAAAGCCATAATCTGGTGCTCGAGAGCGAGCTGGTGGATAGGCAGATCAGGCTGGGTGGTTTTGTGCGAGAGGCAGTTGCCCGCCTGGTCGAGGTTTTGCTCGGCGGCGTTCCATCATTGGACCTGGTCAATCTTGTGATGAATCGTTCGGAAGGCAACCCGTTTTTCATTGAGCAGATCGTCCGCTATATGCAGGAGGAAAAGCTCATCGAAATGAGCGCCAAAGGATGGACCCCCCTCCAGCATGGGCGTGAGTTGTTCCTGCCCGGCGATATCGGCGCGTTGCTGGTGGCCCGGCTCGATCAGCTCTCGCGTAAGGTTAAAGACACCGTACAGACCGCGTCGGTTCTCGGGCGTGAATTTCAGCTTGCAGTGCTGGCAGAGATGACCTCCGAAGCGGCCGGACTCGAACAATATGTGCTGGATGCTGAACAGTCGGCGATCTGGGTGGGAGATGATACGCGGCTGTACGTGTTTACGCACGGACTGCTGCGCGATGCCGCCTACACAATGCAAATGCGCGCCCATCGAAAGGAACTTCACGCTCATGCCGTTACTGCCCTTGAGAAGATCTATGCAGAGGACTTGAAGTTCCATTACGCCGAGCTGGCTCACCACGCTGAGCAGGCGGAGCTGCGAGAAAAGGCTCTGCACTATTACACGCTGGCAGGAAGATCAGCTTCGGCGGCCTATCAGAATTCAAAGGGCGTGGAATATTTCAGCAGTGCACTGGCGCTTTGTCCGCCTGATGACCTGGCTGCCAGGTTTGAACTGCTTTGTGAGCGGATCGAACTGTTCAATCGCATGGGCAAGAGCGAGCTGCATCTCGAGGACCTGAACTTACTTGATTCGCTGGCAAAGGCGATCGGCAGTGAGACGTATATGTCGAAGGGTCTGATGCTGTTCACCAATTATTATTATTTCATCGGAAGATACCCGGAGGGCCTTGCATCTGCCGAACGAGCGTTTGCCATGCCTGGCTGCACTTCAGAACCAGAAGTGTCGTTCCTGGCGCGGATTGCCTCTTTTCTCTGTTTGCTCAGGCTGGGACGCCTCGAAGAGGCGATGGCTGCGGCGCTGGAAACACTGGAACTCGCAAGGGCGGCTGGAGATCGCCGGCAGTTGGGACGGGTATTGGCACAGGTTGGGTTTGTCGCATTTGAACAAAGCGAGCCTGCTGCGGCCGGAGAGTACTTTTCTGAAGCGCTCCAGATCGCCAATGAGCTGCGAGATCGAAAACTACAGGTCCGAATCTTCATCAACCTGGCATTGTTCGAGACCGGCGTGAACTGTGACTATGCCAGGGCGCAGGAATATTACCGGAAGGCAGTAGATGTTGCGCGCGAAATCGGCGATCGCACGATGGAAGCCAAGGCGTTCGGGAACCTTGGTTTCGTGGTGGCCTTGCAGGGGAATTTCTCAGAAGCGAAGGTTCACCTGGAACGCGCCTTGCTGTCTGCCCGTGAGAACAGCGATCTAAATAGTGAGCTTTTACTGCTCGTGAATCTCAGCGCGAATGCTGGAATTCAGCGCCAGCCCGCACTGGCATCGCAGTATGCTGAGCAGGCTATTGCGCTGGCAGAAAAAGTGGGAGATATGTCAGGTCAGGCATGGGGATGGATGTATCTGGGATATGCCCAATTCGCATTCGAGAACGTCGCTGGCGCGCAACTATCCTTTGAGAGATCGCTTCGCATCCGCGAGACCCTGGGCCAGGCCGCTCTCTCGATGGAACCGATGGCCGGATTGGTGGATGTCGGCTTGCGAGCTGGGAACGACGATCTGGCTTCACGATCTACAGAACGAATACTTATGCATCTGCAAGACGGTGGAACGTTGAACGGGACCGACGAACCCTTACGCGTGTATCATAGCTGTTATCGATTCCTGGAGAAAAAACAAGACCCACGGTCGGCGCGGGTCCTGCAGGATGCGATACAGATGCTGGATGCCCAGCTCTCCAGGTTAAACGATGCGCGCTCACGCCAGATGTACGTCGAGAATGTCCCCTGGCGGCTGGCTCTTCGGGACGCTGCATTGAAGAGCGGATCGAATCTACGGACCTGAGCCAATCCCTGGATCGCCATCCGTTAATTCAAACGTATCGTCGACGATGGCGCCGGTATAGTAGTACGGATCGCCATTGCCATCAAAGATCACCAGGCGCGACGACCCCAGGTTCGAGACTCCAGGGATCTTCACTTTATAGGGCTGATTGATGTGTTGTCCGTTTTTCTTGATGGCAAAGTTGGTGAACCATTTGATCGGAGTGCCATCAAACATGTGTGTGGGGAGTCCATCGATACTGAGTTTGTCCACTTCGTAGATGCCGTCCTCTTCGATTTCAACATCCACATCAACTTCAGAACCTTTGTCTTTCCTGATCTTGAAATTTCTGCTGCTGTTTTTCTGTACCTTACCGGGGACAACGACCTTGTTTTGCCGCATATTTTCCTCCATGGGCTTACTGACTCATAAATTCGATCATCTCTCTTAACACGGCCAAGCTCTCAGCGTTACTACGGAGGGGGTCCAAACGGATCGGCTTACCTTTTCTTTCGCTACAGAGTTCACAGAGATTCTGAGAGAAAGCCCTAAGTTCCCCCACGGAATTAGACGCTCCCTACTGAGTAGCGGGTTAATGTGGGCACATTATAATCCTCCTCATGTACCGGCGGACTCTGCGGTTGATCCTGATCTTCTTTGTTTTCCTCTCATTATTTTCGGGGCTCTCCCCTGTGCGCGCAGATGGGTCGTTGCAATGGCGCTCCGCCGGAACACCTTATGACTTGATTAACGCTGTGAACACATTGCGTGCATCCTACGGGCTGGCTCCCTATACGATCAGCCCCATACTCATGGCTGCTGCACAATCTCACGCGGACTATATGGCCGCCACGGAGACCGTCTCACATACCGGGCTCGGCGGATCATCTGTTACCGAACGATTGCTGGCGGCGGGCTATCCGTTGGCGGGTGATCTATCACTGGGAGGCTTCCGCTCTGAGAACATCACATCGGGAAATGAGTCCAAGTCTGCACAGGATGCCGTCAACGACTGGGCCGGAGATGCACCTCATCTCACCACCATGATTTCACCAGCTCTCACTGAGATCGGCGCGGGAGTCTCGATCAATAATGGACGCGTGTATTACGTGATCGACTGCGCTCTGCCAACGACCGACGGCCTGCCGCAGCCGGCTGCCGCGACCGTGGTGGCAAATGTCCCCACTGCCGCCCCAGGCGGGGGAGTGATCATGCCGGTGGTTCTCTCGACGCCCAATGACGATGGGGATGTGATCCATGAAGTGAAAGCGGGTCAGTCACTGTGGCAAATCGCCATCTCGTATGAGACGAAGATCGAGGACATCAAACGGCTGAACAATCTCTTTACGAATGATATCTATCCCGGTGAGAAATTATTGATCAGGAATGGTCAGACTGCATCCGCAAGCCCTCCCGCGAGGACGGCAACTGCATCCGTTGCTGTGTCTGCCACCCCCGTGCGGACCGAAACAGCAACCATCGAAGTCCCGGCTACTACAGTCACGGTCACTAAAACGCCAATAGCTGTCTCGACGGGCCAGATCATGAGTGCCGCAATCGGTGTTATTACGCTCGTCTTGCTCGGCGTTATTTTTGTGGTCTTGGGAGATCCGAAGAAAACTGACCGGAAAGCAAAAGAGTAGCCAAAGATCCGGGCAGACGAAGTACGGCATACGTTCCCTCCATTGCAGAATTTCGTAGCCATCTTTAAGAGAGAACCCGCAGGCTGAAACCTGCGGGTTCTTCGACAAAAACTATTGTTGAGGAAGAGTGTATTTCAGGATGCGGTTGTTTCCGGCATCGGTCACCCATACGTTCCCCAACGCATCCACCGTTACTCCGGCGGCCAGACCGATCTCATCGGCATTGACACCGTAATCGCCCCACGTGCGAACAAACTGGCCGTCGCTGGTGAATTGGATAATACGGAAGCCCTCGGGATCGGTGATGAAAACGTTGCCATTGGCATCCACTGCAATGAAGGGCTTGTTATCGAGCGATTGCCCAAACCAGGCGTTCACATCCCACTGCAGTGAAGGTATGAAGACGGTTCCATCGTCGCTTGGGATAAAGGTCTGAATGCGCTGGTTCCAGGTGTCCGTTACGTACACCATGCCATCGTCGCCGACCGCTACGCCCACTGGCTCGTCGAACTGACCGGGGTCGAAGCCCGTAGTGCCAAATTCGCTCAGATAATTTCCATCTGCATCGAAGATCACGATGCGCTTATTACCAGTATCCGCGACGTACACCCTGCCCTGCGAGTCCACCGCGACGCCGCGCGGCCCCCAGAACGAATCGCGTGTTGCCGGGTCTTCCGGCAAAGGCTGGCCATACTGGCCCCACAGGGTCAAAGGCTGGCCCTCGGCTGTAAATTTCTGAATGCGATGATTCCAGGTGTCGGTCACATACACAGAACCATCAGGGCCTACAGCAATGCCCCATGGTTCGTTGAAGAATCCGATCTCGGTATTGCCTGCCAACGAATCTCCAAACGTTCCCCATTCGTTTAACAGCGTTCCATCGGTCCCGATGCGCACAATGCGATGATTCCTGGAGTCGGCGATGTAAAGATCGTTGTCGGGTCCCGCTACGATTGCCCGAGGCGCGTTCAATCCCAGTGGTGGATAGCGGTCGCTGTTGAAGATCACATCGGCCGCCAGCATTAAGGTGCCAGCCTCATAGGGATCTGCCGCAGCGGAGACCTGCGCCGGGCCGACACCGTAATTCCAGATCTGAGCCGCCACATCTTTTCGTACGTACAGTCTCATTTGATCGGCGGGCTGCCAGGTCGTTTTCGTGACCGAACTGCTGCCGATTGCCTGCCCGTAAAGTGTGTAATCACGGTCGAACCAGATGTCAAAGATGCCCTCGCGGATCTGTGGGTTCGAGATCGCATCCAGAATGCGGGGTTGATCCAAATTGAAGTAATCCTGGTTGGGCCACCACATACGAATGTAGTCGAAGCGGTAGAAATTATCACCGAGCGCCGCGTCGATGCTGTCGAAATTCTTCTGGTCCACGATCACGGCCACGGCCTCCCGCAAGGAACGGGTGGGCTTGTCAAACGAGCGCAGTGAGGTGTAATCGCGCAAGTACCAGACCATGGGCCACGAGACGCCCGTGTCGGGTGCGCTGGCATCGTAGGCAACGATCGCGTTCAATCCGCCGGAGGTGCGTTCGGAAATCTCCTGCACCTGTGTCATGACTTCCTTGATACCGGTTGCGCCGTGCGCGTACACCAGAAATTCCATGGCGTCATCGTACAGGATATAGTTAGCGCGGAACGAGGTGCGCATGGTCTGCACGAAGAGCAGGCCAAACACAGTCAGCGCGGCCAGTTGCGCGAATAAGCTGGTGCGCGAATTTCGCGCCACATATACCAATCCAACAATGGAGGCCACTAAAGCAACGAATGCCAGTCCAAATCGCATCCAGCTTCCATTTAGCATTGCCGGGTCAGCATTACCTGCGCTGCTGAGTGACAGGACCGTCGCGCCATTGATGATGCTCGAGCCAAATGTGATCAAGACCAGGATGAACAGCGCAACCACGGCCAGCCCGGGAATGTCTTCCTTCATCAAATAGGCGAGCAAAAGCCCAGCCAGGATGGCGCATGCCAGCGGCAAAAGGAACGCGGCAGTCGCCTGCAGTTGCAGTAAGTCGGTACCCTGGAACGGCGGCGTTGCCCCAAACAGCGTTCGCATCGTGTTAAAGATCGCCAGCACGAACACCACCAGCACCAGAACGGCAAGAGCCACACGCCCCGGGCGTTCCTGCTGCAATTGAGCGGATATGGCTTCGATGAGCTGCCCGATAGCCCACCCAGACAACAGGATCATCGGCCACGCCATATGATACGTGAGCCAGGGCATACGTTCGCCGGCTATTGTGAATGCCAGGACGCTGCTGATCGACCACCATGTCATCAAACTAAAGAAAAGAGCAAACCTGGACGGTGCGGATTCAGGCGCTGTTTCCGTTTCTCTGAGCGTGTCAGATTCAGCCGCTACCGGATCCCGTTTTAGCAGTTTTCTCAACCCCATCACGATCGCCACGATCAGTCCGATGGCCGGCAGAAACTCATACATCGGGATCTGCACCAATACGTAATAGTATTCCGGCTGGCTTCCACGCTCTACGCCCTGCTGAACGATCCAGTATCCCAGTGATCCGATCACGCCGGTGAAGAAGCCTGCCGCATTCGTAAAGACCGTTGTAAAAAAGATCGTATACAGTCCCCAGAACAGAGCACCGTATTTCCACCAATCGCGGTTCCAATACATGCCGATGGCGATGGAGAGCACATAGAGCAGGATCAGAAACACACCGATGATCGCCAATGCCCTGGCATCGAGCGCATTGACCTCTGCTACTTCTGTCGGGATGGTGAGATTGAGGGATTTTTCAAATATCTTGATCAGAAATGCGGAAAGCATTGGTAGCACGAAGGTGCCAAGCAGTAACATCAGATCAAAGGAGCGCTCCCGAAGCAGGTTGGTCCAGCCATAGCCCCGGAACAGGATTACCACCGCGGCCAGCAGTGCGACGGCGGCCAGTCCGAAGAAGATCATCGACGGCTGTATTCCCTGGGACGGCAGCGCCAGTGGATTGGATTCACCCGTCGGGTTGGCAGGAGGCGCGGTTTCGACCCCCGTTAATGTTTCGGCATGCCGGTTGACCAATCCCAGTCCAACGCCGATCGACCCGAGTAAGGCAGCTGCAGCCAGCGCGATAATGAAGACGCGATAGAGGCTGGGATGGTTCTCCCACGGCCGGCGTGTGACCCTTGCGATGAAATAGAATCCCAGGAAGAGCAGCGCCTGTGCCGCATAAATAAATGCCGTTTCCTTCGTCAGGAAGTGAAGCAGCGAACCGGCTGTCACAAAGTACAGGTAGCGTTTTTCGCCCCGTTCCAAATAGCGTAATACGCCGTACAACAAGAGCAAACCGGCCACCCCGGTAAATGACTCGTTGCGAACATAACGCCCGTAATACAACATATAGGGAGAGACGACCAGCATCAGGGCAGCAACAAGCGTGCCCCATTTTCCGAGATAGTCGCGCCAGCTCCAGAGCATCCAGACGGTAGCGATGCTAAACAGCACAGCCGGGATGCGTGCCGTCGCGTCGGAGACGCCGAAGATGAAATAGATCAACGCCAGCATGTGGAATTGCAGCGGCCCATGCATCATCGGTGTGTGCTGGTATCCCTGTCCGCGGTAGAGCAGCCATGAGAAATAGGTGTGCAGACTTTCATCGTGGCTCATGACGCGTGATTCCAGGTCGTAGAATCTCGTGATCACCGCGAACAACAAAATTCCGGCGAAGATCAGAATCTCATTGGTCATCGCCGGGAATGCAGGATGGATGGGTCGTTCAAGCCAGTTAGTTTTGTTCTCGTTATTCATAATACCTTGCGTCTATTTGGAGTTTGCAGACTTATACATCAATCTCAGTCATCTGACAAGCCGATGTGTAATCTCTGGTTAAGAATCTCGGCGCTGTTAGCCGCCTGGTGTCGTGGTGATCGAATACAGGACCGGCGTGAACGTTGTGGTATGCGAGGCGGTCGGGTTGGCAGGGGTGGAGTTGCAGATGGGAATGCTCAATACCTGGCCTGTGACCACAGATTCATTGGGCATGGAATTGACCTGCCGGATCTGCTGCGCGGGAACTGCAAATTGAGATGCGATGCTCGCCAGGGTATCCTGCTTCTTTATGATGTAACTCACCATTGTGCAACTCTCAAAACCGGTCTCTGTGCCCGCAGTCACCGTGGATGTGAACGGCGTTGGGATGACAGGAACGCTTTGCAAAAGTGGCGTGGGTGTTTGTAGGGAGGATGTCGTAAAATTCCAAACGCCGGCGAAGAATGCCAGGAACACGAATGCCAGTGCTGCAATTCGCGTAGCCACTACCACTCTCTCCGCTGCTTTGTATTGATCTCGTTCCATGAGCATTCCAATCGAAAGGGGGAGAGGCGCCCGATCCCAATTTCGGTGCAGCATCGGGCGCAAAACAGATTCCATTTTTACAATGCTGTCTGCATACTGCTGGCACTTCGCACATTGCTCCAGATGTGAGCTGAGCAAATTCCTTTGCGGAGTCTTCAGCTCGCCGTCCACATGGAATTGGATGAGTCGGTGTGCTTCTTCGTGTGTGATCTGCATTTCTTCCTACTCTTTCGACAGCGTCTCGAGTGCCTGCTTTAGCCGCGCGCGGGCTGTGTGCAGTCGAGAATGAATAGTTCCTTCATTCACCGCCAGGATCTCTGAAATCTCGGCAATCGACAAGTCATGAAAATACCGCAGCACAACAACAGTGCGAAATTTTTCGTCCATGCTATTCAATTGATCCCAAAGAACCTGCTCCTGTTGGTTGCGGATCACTGCCTCTTCTGGAGAGAGAACCTTCTGGGTTTCGATCCGAAACAAGACGCTCAGTGTGTTGCGGAGTTTCTCAAGTGTCTTCCGTTTGCGAAGATGGCTGCGGCTAAGGTTTAGGGCAATCGTATACAGCCACGCCTTGAACGACTTCCGTTCCTGGTAGGATGGCAACGAGCGCAGCATCGCAATGAACGTCTCCTGCGTGATCTCATTTGCCTCCGCCGCATCGCCCACGATCGACAGCGCCAGCCGGAATACGTCCGATTCAAACTGGCGGACCAGTGCCTCAATGGCATATTCGTCGCCTGCCAGGCAAGCTGCAATGAGCCGCGTGGAATGGGCTTGATTCATGCGCTCCATAGTATTAATGCGCGCGGCTGCGAAATCCTTCGTCAAAGAGTTGGTTTTCATACCCTGCGTGTAGGCAATTCGGTCACGTAGCTTTAGTTCGTAATCTTCTCTACATTAAGTAATACGACTACCAGCGAGCTGGCCACAGCCAGCCTGGATATCGATACCTCGCCTCATGCGGATCGTACACGGGATCCCAGCCTGTTCCAGCGTTTCTTTGAAGGCCACTGCCCGTTGGCGATCGGTCGCCCGCCCGTCATACCCGGCGGTGGGGTTGAGGGGAATCGCGTTGACGTGGCAAAGCAGTCCTTTGAGTCGAGTCGCAAGCTTCTGGGCAACTTCGGGAGAGTCATTTACTCCACTGATCAGCGCCCATTCAAAAGTAACGCGTCGTCCGGTCTGCGCGACGTAGTAGCGACAGGCATCGATCACGTCGTCGATCTTATAGCGCTTGTTGACAGGCATTATGGCGAGACGCTCCTTATCGTCCGCGGCGTGTAATGAGATGGCCAGGTTGACCTGTCTCTTCTCGTCGGCAAAACGCCTGATCTGCGGGACCAATCCCACCGTCGAGATCGTGAAGCGGCGAGCGCCAAAGTTGAAGCCATCTGCCTCGTTGAGACGGTCAATAGCTGCCATCGTGTTCTCGTAGTTGTGAAACGGCTCGCCCATCCCCATCAGGACGATATTGGTCACCGATTCGTTCACATCCTTGAGCATGCGCGCGTAGTACAGAACTTGTGCAACAATCTCGCCACTGGTGAGATGCCGCTTGAATCCCATCTGACCGGTCGCACAAAAGACACAGCCCATCGCACATCCCGCCTGCGTGGAGATACACAGTGTGCGGCGATTCTTAGCTCCGCGCCCAGTGGGGGAGGCGACGATCTGCGGGTTATCCGCCGGGTCGCCATAACGCATGAGGACGGCTTCGATAAGGTTTCCATCGGGGAGCTCAAAAAGTGTTTTGCGTGTAAAACCATCGGACGAATCAAGGTATGTTTTCACTGTGAACGGAAAGAATGTTACCTTCTCGGAAAGCTTTTCGCGCAGCGATTTCGGCAGGTTCGTAAATTTGTCAGCCGTATCGTAGAGATGCTGGTATAGTCCCTGCCATATCTGCCCGGCGCGATAGGCAGGTTCGCCCCATTCGTTGAGGAGATTCGTGAGTTGGTCTTTCGTCAGATCGTAAATCAGCATTTTCGTTCAATGGTTCCTAAAAATACATGTACTAACGAAGTTTTGCAAATTCATTAGTTTATTACACCGCAAAGGCACGAAGATCGCGGAGATTTTCCTTCCTTCGCGAAGAAATAGACTCCTTCAGTGTCCTTTGCATCCTCGCGGTGTAAATCTCGTGTTGAATGCATGAGGTGATGCAGTAGTTTTGAAGAGTTAGATCATCTCGATCAAACTTGACAAGTCATCGGCCACAAGATCGACAGCCGGCCTCCAGGAGTCGGCTTGTAGTTTGCTCGACACGCCCGAAAGAACCAGCGCGGTTTGGCAACCTACCCCTTGTCCGGCGGCGATATCGGTCTCAATTCGATCGCCGACAACGAGCGTCTCTTCCTTTTGGGTGCCGAGTTTCTCGAGCGCCAGCTCCATCAAAAATGGAAATGGCTTGCCTGCCACGATCGGTTCCACACCCGAGGCTGTGACGATCACGGAGTACCAGGCACCTGCCCCGGGAATCTCGCCGCGCGGTGTCGGGAATGTCTTATCGGGGTTGGTCACATAGAAAGGGATGCCGCTGCGCACCAATAGAGTTGCTTCAACCATCTTTTGAAATGTGATCTCCCGGTCAATACCCACAAGTACCGCTTGCGCGTGGGTAGCATCCTCCGTCGAAAGGACCTCAAATCCCTTCTCTTCGAGAGCGTAACGGATTCCGGCTTCTCCGATCATGAAGACTTTTGTGCCGGGCGAGAATTTCTGTGAAAGCCCGTGCGCCGCGGCTTGCGCCGAAGTAATGACTTGCCAGGGTTCCACGTCCACGCCGAAGCCTTGCAGCCGAGTCACGTATTGCTCTGAGGTGCGCGTGCCATTGTTGGTCGCAAAGACAAACCTGAGTCCGCGCTCACGGATGCGCTTGAATGTTGCCGGAAGGTCGCCAACTGGCGCATCGCCTCTCCAGATGACGCCGTCCATGTCGATGATGAGTGCTTTAATATTTGAAGATAGCATAAGTACTCCGGTGTTCGAGTAGTGGCTCTCGCGCTCCCGATGGGACACCACTCCGGGATGGCGTGAGCAGACACTGAGTGAATGCGTAGCAGTAGACGAAGCGCAGCGCCACGCATCGCGCCCCTTTCAAGATTACTTCTCGAATTTCTTTACAAGATATTTCAATACCGGGCGGTCGATCCAGGTGGCGTTGGGATCAGCCCGTTCTTCGAAGTTCTCGTTGCCGATGAATTCATTGAACGCCGCAACGAAATCCTTGTCCCTTTTCAAATACGCTCGCCGTTTCAGGATCATTGTCAACTGATCCAGCACCCGTCCTTTGATCGGCAGGCGCTCTGATTCGGGGCTTTTCCCGAAATACAACTCGTGCATTTCGAGCAATTCTGCAAGCCGCGGCACCGGATCTTCGTGATCGTCGACCCGATAATCCAGCCAGCGGTCGAGATAGCCTCCGTACCCGCCGTTTGGCCTGACAACATAGATGGCCGCCGATTGACGCCCACGTTTATCGCCGCCGGCATGGTCACCGGCTAGTAATGCAGCATGGAGCCGTGAGGGAAGATTTCCCTTCGTTTTTAGGAATGCCTTCTCCATGGCAGGGACCACTTTCGCTCCTGATAAGATATTTCCCTGAATGGCATAGCCTTTCCCAGTCAGTCCGCCGGCCCAGGCAAAGCATCCGCTGCCGGTGAAGGTGGCAGAGCCGCCCCTGGCATCGACCAAACCGACTTGTCGTAGTTCTCGCTCAGGGTCATCTTTCAATAGCTGCTTCAGCGCTTCATTGGCGGAACACCCGTTTGCCATCAATTCCAACCCCCTCGGACCGAAGGATGTGTTCGCAAACGATTGGGTTGCCACGGCGCCAGCACCTGCCTGCGCATACGGCACCACCGCACCTACCGCAGGAAATTTCGAGGCAACGGCGACTCCCCAGCTTTGCTCTTTGAGATCACATGCTACGATCGAAAAGGTCATGAATTCTCCTCGTGCGAGATGAGATTATACCCTGAGGATTTCGCGTTGACACACCTGCACTGCATCCGCAGCCACGGCTTTAACAAAGTCGCCGGACAGACCCCTGAAATGTCATGCTCCCGAAGGGACACTGCTTCGGGACGGTGTGAGCGGAGCGAAGCACACCGTACTTGCGTTCGGTGCAAGTGTCTCGAACACGGTGGGAGAGACTCTTCAGTCGCAACTTGCGCTCCCTCAGAGTGACATAACGTTGGACTTTGTTAAAGCCCTGCATCCACAGCGCGGTGCAAGTGTCGTGCGCGCAGGGCAGCGGAGGGCTGAGCGTTTTTGTAAGTCGGATTGGCAATCCGACCTACAAGATTGATCCCGGCGGACAGGCAATAAAAAAGCCCGTTGACATTTCATCAACGGGCCTGACTTCGAACGATTCGATTACGACTTCACTTTTTCCGGCACTTCCAATACATGATCGACAAGACCATAATCCACAGCCTGCTTGGATTCAAGGTAGTAATCGCGATCGCTGTCGCGCTCGATCACTTCCAGGGGCTGACCGGTGTGCTTGGCCATAATGCCGAGCAGCAGACTCTTGAGGCGTAGAATTTGCTTGGCTTGAATCTCGATGTCGGTAGCCTGTCCCTGTGCGCCACCGAGCGGCTGGTGCATGTGGATGGTCGCATTGGGCAGTGCATAGCGCAGTCCCTTTGTACCCGCTGTCAGGAGCACCGTTCCAAAGGATGCAGTCACACCGACTGCCACCGTGCTGATCGGGTTGGAGATCATCTGCATGGTGTCATAAATGGCAAGCCCAGCATAGATGACGCCGCCAGGCGAGTTGATGTACATGTTGATCTGTCGCTCGGGATCTTCACGATTCAGGAACAATAACTGTGCCACGATCAAATTCGCAACCTGGTCGTCGATCGGCGTGCCCAGGAAGATGATGCGCTCCTTGAGCAGCAAGGAGTAAATATCATAGGCGCGCTCACCGCGGCCCGATGATTCGATGACCATGGGAACAACATTCTTGAAATCAGGGATCATAGGTTCTCCTTAGTCCACAGGACTATGTCGTCCCGTCTTGCGGGAACGACATTTTGTATTTCGCCAATCATACTGGTTCCACGTTGGAATTTCGTTAAAACTTTATCAGGGTTTTAATCCGACTTTTGCTCGGTTGCCTGTTCGGCTTGTGCGGACGAATCTTGCTCAGACTGCGATTCCGGTTCGGTCGCAGCCGGTTCCAGATCTGGCGCTGTGGCATTGAGGTCGCCTTCGACGGGTGGTACGGCGCCGCCTTCCGCGATCATATCGGCCTGGGCCTGTTCGGCGCGGTACTCGCCCGTGGCAATTGACTTCAACACTTCGAGGGCACGGCGGGTAAGTACCCGGTTCGCCGATTCCATGGCAACGGCTTGCGCCACTTCCTGCTGACGCTTGCGCCCGCCCTTGAGCTTGGAAAGGTCCAGGCCCTGCATGGCAAGGGAGGATAATGTCTGGTTGAACTCCGCATCGAGCGAGGCGTTGTCCACTTCGAGTTTTTCAGAGCGGACGATTTCATCGAGAATTAACGACCGTTCGAAGCGTTTCTTTGCCACCGGCGTGACCTCTTCTTCGACGAATTGTTCGCGGGTGGTGTTGCGCAGCTTGAAGTACGTGTCGAGGTCCATGTTCTGCTGGGCCAGGCGCTGTGAGAGGTCTTCCAGCACATGCTCACCTTCGTGTTCGAGGGCGTGCTGGTGATATTTGAGCGTCGCGCCTTCCTTGATCTTCTCGATCAGGTCTACGAAATATCTGTCGTCATACTCGGCTTTCGAGCGATTCTCCACGTCGGCCTTGACCGCTGTTCGCAGTTCATCGAGGGTTTGCCCGGCGCCAACCGTTTGGGCAAATTCATCGTTAAGCTCAGGCAGCGTGACAGCGCGTACGGTCTTGACCGTCAATTCCATTTCCACGTCTTTACCCCGCAATTCTTCCACATCCCAGTCTTCGGGGAACGTATGTTTGATGGTCTTTGTGTCGTTGGGTTTGAGCCCGATGAGTTCTTTGGCAAAACCATTAAACGGCCATTCGGTGTCACGTTCTTCGCTGCGGACATACGCCGCAAAACCAGTGCGGTTCAATTCGGCGGTCTCCGATTTGACATCCACCAGCACGTAATCGCCTTCCTGGACTTCGCGTTCCACATTCTCGGTCGTAGCATACATTTGACGGAGGTCCTCCACCGCCGAATCTATGGCCGATTCATCGGGAGCAGACCATTCATACGGCATGCGCAGCGAATGGATGTCGCCCAGATCCACCTCTGGAGCAAGAGGCACGCGAAAGGTAAACGTGGGCGGCTCAAGAGAGTCGATCGATTCAAGTGAGCCGGTCGCGCCCGGTTTCACATCGGCTTGCGTCAAGATGTTCGAGTATTCGGCATCGATCAAAAAGTCAACCGCCTGCTCGACGATGGCTTGCTCGCCGTAGCTGCGGACGACCATCTCATAAGGTGCTTTGCCTGGGCGGAAGCCGGCGATCTTGCCGCGCTCCGAGATCTTGCGCGCCGCACGGCGTTTGTACTTATCCATCAACTCTGGATCGATTTCAACCACCAGTTTCGCTTCGTGGTTTTCTTCTATGCTCTTTTCAATTTTCAAGGTTGCGTTCCTTCTTACCTAAAGATTTTGCATGTCGTTGCGAGCGCACTCTGCGAAGCAATCTCCTCGCTTGATGAGGGGATTGCTTCGGGCTACGCCCTCGCAATGACACGGGGTGAGATGGGGACGAAGGGAATCGAACCCTTACGCCTTTCGGCACATGATCCTAAGTCATGCTCGTCTGCCAGTTCCGACACGTCCCCAGGTGAGAGTAAGCAGTTGTCGGTATTCAGTTGCCGGTGCTCAGTCCCTCAACGGGGATTCGAATGAGCGGCGAAATTATACCGCAGGTACGCAAGGCAGGCGATTCTTAATTGGCGCTCGTAGGGCGGATTGCCAATCCGACTTGCATACTTTTAGTGCACCCTGCTTGTATGAACTCACCACAGTTTTTCAATTGCTGGATATAATCCCCGACCTGATGCCTCAAATGAGGAGCTTGGACGCCATGCCGCGAAGCGGGACCCGGGCACACCTGCCCCGCACGGCGGGGTCATATCTGACATTGGAGAATTGAATGAGTCGCGTGATCAACCCTGAATCAGCAGGAAAAGACAGAACAAGATTAACAAAAGCCATTGTACTCGCCATTCGAGAACTGGCAAAACAACAAGACATAACCAATGAAGCGAAAGACCTGGTTGCATTCATCGCCCTTGCTTTGAAGACGATCTCTGAAGGGATCGATGTATCGGTTGCTGCATGGGAAAAGCGTGATTACTGGGTCAAGGCAGATCGCTTCCGCATGGATTGGATGTGGAGCGGCCAATATTCCGATAAGATCAAAGTAGCCATCTTCACCGATGACTGGGGCACCATCGCGATGACAATGCCGCAGATCGCGCAGAAACTTAGCAAAATCGAAGTCTCTGATAATCACAGGTTGGGAAAGCCGTGGGTGGGAGCATATAAACAGTTGACGAGTGTGGCCGGGGAGTAAAAAAAAGTGAGAAGGAAGAAGTGAGAAGTCCCGCAAAGCGGGATGGCGCCAAAGGCGCTCATAAAAAGTGTTGGCTAACAAAAATCTCCGATACGAAATCGGAGATTTTACTTTTTCCTTCTTACCTATTCCTTCTTACTTCTTACTTTTCACTCAGACTCGTCAAATGCACTTCCGTATTGTTCAGCAATTCGACCATCATCTCGCGGATGTGTTTGCTGAGATAGTGATGCTCTAGGGTGGACAGTGGCAGGAAGCGTGCGCCGGCCACCACATGAATGCAGTTCGCCGCGCCGCACAGGCAGATGAAGGGCGCGTCCATTTCCCACTCGGTGGAGGGATAGAAGAAGGACAGCTCTTCGCCTTTGTCGATATCGCGGCGTGCGATCATCAGAAGATGCTCTGTATCGAGGATCACATTGGGGTCGCAGGAGTGATTGAGCGCCGACAGTTTTCCAACTTCGGTATGCCGGTCCTGCGAAATTTGAACTGTATATCGGTTGGCCTTGTTGAACAATTTTTCTGTGGGGATCTCACAGATCACTTCCCCTTTTGAATACGCTTGCTTGGTGATCAAACTCCGAAATTTGTTTTCTGTTTTTATCGTGAGTGTTTCCATGGCAGACATCTCTCTCAATTCCTTTCTTTCATAACATTTCTAATTTATCGTGCGCGCTGACTCTTGCAAATCAATTGATACTATACAACAATGTCCAATCAAAATCAATAACCAGGAGCGATCAATCAGAAAATTTTAAGATTAGTCAATCGATGATGATGATTATGTTGCTTACCGCCTAATACGATCATCCTGATGCTTTGTTGTGCATCCAAACGAAATATTGTATTCTTTCCATTGTCAATGCCCAGCGCAGGCGTTTCCAGATATGCAGCGCGTGCCTCACATCCTGGTGGTCGACCTGGTGATTGCTGAATAACGCGGTGTGATAGATCTTCGTCAGATCTTTCACATCTTTGTGTACTACCTGATGTGACTGGTCGAACTCTGCATGTAACGCCCGGATATTCTGGATCAGTTTGTGCATGAACTCATCCGCCGTTTCTGCAGGCGCGGGCTTTCCTGCCAGAGGACGTGCCGAACGATACAAGCGTTGATATAAGATCTCAATAGCAACAATCGGCGCGACCCTGGCGAAGAATAGCGGTTCCAGGAATGAATAGTAGAGGATCGCAGCAAAGATGACGATCGCAATCGGAATGAACAGGACACCCCATTTCCAGGCTGTCAGTTGAATATGGAAGTTCCTTGCGACCGAGTTTGGTCCCTCATTCGCAGGGAGCGGCGGAGTTGCCTCGGCGCGTTCGAACTCGGGCTGGTTTCCCGTAGGCTCGAACTCGACCCAGCCGATCTCCGAGAAGTACACTTCGACCCAGGAGTGAGCGTGTAACTCGCGGACGATATACTGCGCGTTTGGCAAATCGTAGTCGCCGGAGGCATATCCTGACACGAAGCGCGCCGGAAGTCCACTGGCGCGCGACAGCACCACCATCGCTGTGGCGTAGTAATCGCAATAGCCTCTCTTTAGATCGAAGAGGAAGTAATCTGCCACGTCCTGATCCTGTGGCGGAGCAGAGATGTTCAGGTCATACGGATAATTTGCGCGCAAATAGGTTTCAATTGCCTTGGCCTTGTCATACGGCGTTGATATATCATCGGTGATCTCTCTGGCAAGACGATACACGCGCTCGGGCACAGTGCCTGGCAGCGATAGATAAAGAGTACGAATATGTTGGGGATATTCAGAGGTGAGCGCGTCGCGAAGCTGCTGGATGGATGGAGTCGGAACAAAGGCGTCTGCTCTGTAGGCGGTCGCGTCGGTGCGGGCCGCGAACATGTCTGCCTGGAGAAGGGCCCTTTGATCGGCGAACAGGCTCGATGGAGGCCGGAGCCGCCAGTCCACCTGCAGCGGAACGTCCGCGCTGAAGAGCATCCCGCTCCAGAACAGTTTTCCCTCTGGTTGCTGCATCTGCACATTGAGGTGAAGAAGTTTGTAACCGCTTAGCACCCCCGCGATCATTGGCTGATTGGCAGCAGTGGAGCGCGCCGGTGCAGATGTGGTGATCCAGCCTCTGCCATCATATCGATCGTAGACCACGCTCCGCCAGTAATAGCGCGGTATATGTGTCATCAGGCTTTGCATGGGGACAGGTGGCAATTCGCCGGTCTTGACGGTCATCACAATTTCTGTGGATTGCGCCTGACCTGCCGTTAGTAAATGTTCGCGCGGCAGGGTGGACCTGGGTGCAAGGGGACCCGACTGTGGGCCGGCATTCGCGTTGTCCGAAGGCGATGCCACCCGTTCGGTTTGTCCGGGCTGTTCGCTTTCTCGAAAGCGGTCGCGTATCTCGCGCCAGGAAATGGAAGGTGTGAAATATGAAAGCAGTCCTACGACTACGATCAGCATCGACAAGTATTGACTCATATCGACGCGAATGCTGTCTGAGTAATCGATGCGATTGGCTTCCCAGTGCTGGATGTGATTTCTGTAATTCCACAGTCCCATGATGGACAGCAGGAGCATCACGAACGCCCACAAGGATTCGGTGCGGCGTTCATTGGGCCACAAAAGGAGTGTGAGCAGCAATACACCTGGCAGCAGCGACGCCATGGCGTTTCGCTTTTCTGTGAACCAGCCGATCCACGCCGAGAGGAGCCACGCCGCCAATGTCCAGATCATGTTACGGATGAGTGCATCGTTGACGCGTACGTCTTTGGTTGAGTCAAACAGCCATGTTTGCCAGCGAGCCACGAGTGCGGCGGAGGAGAGCTTGATCGAATCCCATGCAGATGCAATGCCGCTGGCGTCAATATCAAGGCGATAACTCAGCTGAGGGAAAATCTGCGGACCCGCCTCGATCACCGATCGAATCAGATCGAAGATGGGATCAGCGATACGCGCTCCGATGATCCAAACCCCGACCAGCCCGAAAGTGATTAGCATCGCCGACATTTGCCTGCCGTTCCATTTGCTCCTGCCACCCAACAGACCAGCCAACGCACCCGCGAGACAACTCCAGGACAGATCGCTCACCTGTATATCGCGGATGGCTGTTCGCACACCCAGGAGCAGCACCTGGATTGCCATAAGAACGAGGACAAGCCCGGCCACCTCTGCGTTGAGAATCTTCTTCAGAACACGCTCGGTCATGTGAGCTTTTGCCAGTCCGCAACCGGGGCTTTGACCGCGACCGCCTTACCAGTGCCTGAGATGCGCCATTCCCATTTACCCTCCTGACCGGGAGAGATGTCCTGGCTGCCGATCATTTCGCGCGGGATCACATGGCAGGCCACATTCATGGATTCAAGGACGTGTGTGATCGCGTTCAGGCCTACCGAATCGCCATAGGAATTGGGGTCGAGCAGGAACACCGTTGGCGACACACCGCGCCACATCAGCGGCAGGAGAGACTCGGTCCATGCTGGTGTCGCATTGGCAGTAACAATCAACAGGCTGCAACGACTGCCGATCGAACCTGCGATTCGACCAAGATAATCCTTCAATCCCATTTCAGAGGGAGTCGCAACGGCAAGCGATTTCAAAATGGCGCGCTGCTGGTATTCGTTGCGCCGCGGCGAAATCCACGATACTTCTTTCGCATTGACCGCCAACCCGACCGGGTGTTCGTCTTTCAAACCACGCGTCGCGATAGACGCTGTTAGAGCTACAGCGTGTTCCTCTGTCGAATCGAATCCTTCGCCGCGCTGAACTTGTCGATCGAGATCGAGCAGCATCCACCACTCTCCGGCTGGGTTGCCTTCAAACTGGTGGACAAGGAACTTATCGTGACGCGCCGTACTCTTCCAATGGATCAGGCGCATGGGATCGTTGGGAGTCAGCTCGCGGGTATGCGAGGCATTAATGGTCTCTTCGAAAGAGCGGGGATTTCTCCGTCCATCGCCTGCCCATCCGCTGGATAGGATTGAAAACTTCGGCAGCGCGATCAGCGGCGGCATGACCGCCAGCGTGGAGGATGTGAGATCTTCAAAGGTCAGTGTGAATATGCCGAACGGATCGCCTGTTTCGAGCGTCGTACCGCCCAGAGTATAGACGCCCCGTCGTGTACATTGTGTGCTGATTTTCCATTGTGATGTACTGGAGCCGTCGACGCCCGTCGCGATCGATGCATAATGGTCAGGCAATGTGGAGTGATCGATGATCGTCACCCAGGGCGCGGGCATCGCAAAGTCATTGCGGAGCGTGAAGCGTTCCTCCAGCCGGTCGCCGACCTGTGCCCAGCCAAAGCGCACCTCGCGTTCGAAGTTTAACGAGCGTTGTAAGCCGCGTACCCACCAGAAGCAAAATAGCCATGTACCCCCGATGGCGATCATCAAAATGACCCAGACCCGCGACGGATCAACGATTTGCATGACACAGGCCAGGAATCCAATCAACGGAAATACCTTCGCATTCAGCCGTAATGTGGATTTCATGAAAATGATTATATGACGATTTCCTCTCGCGCTGAGCGGAGCGGGAGGCGTAGTCGAAGCGGCGCTTCCACCAAACGAAGATATCCCGTCACATGCGCTTCGGCTGCGTGGCGCTTAAGGCGCCACTCCGCTCAGCGCGGAGTGCAGTACCTCCCCGAACGTCTAGTAGCGGTACCACCCATCTTCCTGATGTAATTGATGCATGTGTGAGATAGACTGTAAATAGCTACTAGCGCTCAGCGGAGTGGAGCACAGACGAAGCGCTGATTGCATGTTACCGTGAACCAACTTGACACAGGCGCGTCGTCTACAGGGTTTCGACGAGCACACAACCCTTCCGCTCACATTGTCCCGACGTCTTTTGTCGGGAGCGCGAAATAAATGTTATAAAGGAGAAAATGATGGCAAACCCTCTTACCGATTTCTCGAATGGATTATCTGCGGCGGTCGAAAAAGGCGGCAACAGCACGATCCTGGTGGATGCGCGCAAGCGCTACCCTGCCAGCGGGATTGCGTATGCCGATGATCTTGTGCTGACTGCCGATCATGTGGTGACGCGTGAAGACAATATCAAGGTCCTGCTGCCCGATGGAAAATCCCTGAGTGCAACAATCGCCGGTCGTGACCCCGGATCTGATCTGGCACTCTTGCGGCTCGCAGAAAAGGCCCTCAGCCCTGCAAAGACATCTGACTCGATCAAGGTGGGGCAGCTTGTGCTCGCACTCGGGCGGCCCAGCAGCGCCGGGATGCAGGCCTCATGGGGAATCGTCACAGCCATCAGCGGACCGTCTCGTACGTTTCGCGGCGGCATGCTCGATGAGTATTTGCAGACCGAAACGACGCCGTATCCGGGTTTCTCGGGTGGGCCGCTGGTCAACACGGAAGGTGAAGTGCTGGGGCTCAACACATCTGGTTTGACTCGTGGTTCCTCACTGACCATCCCGGTTAAAGTGGCCTGGCGTATTGCAGATGCGCTTGCCAAGCATGGAACAGTCAAGCGCGGTTATCTAGGTGTGCGCACACAACCTGTCGACGTTCCTGAAGCGGCACGCGCCGCGCTCAAGCGCGAACAATCGCACGGCTTGCTGGTGCTGTGGCTCGAAGAAGGCGGACCTGCTGAAAAGGCTGGGCTTCTGGTTGGCGACATCCTGGTCGCGGTCAGTGGGCAGGCTGTGGGCGATGCCGATGATCTATTCGCCGCCCTCAGCAGCGACACCGTTGGAAAATCGATCGCGGTGGAAGTGCTGCGCGGCGGTCGCCCGGAAACAGTTAATGTGACGGTGGGGGAGCGTACGTAAGTGATCCGTGTGTTACTGGAGGTCTCGTCGCCTGCTTTACGCGCTGGACTAAGCGCCCTGCTTTCGTCGGATCAGGCGATCAGAGTTCTAAATGATTCCATGCAGGATGACTCAGAAGCCGACGTGATCGTCACGTCGGCTTTACACGCTTCCTTCTTCCATAACAACTCTGACTCCGTCTCGTCGGCCGCGATCCTGTTCCTGGGCGACACCCCGCCAAACATCCGCGAGATGAGGCGTTCTGCCCGGGCATGGGGAATCCTGCCAGCCGATGCATCCGCGGAGGAGTTAAGCGCAGCCGTCCACGCGCTATCGCAGGGACTGGTCGTCGGCACTTCCCAGCTATTATTCGAAACCGAATCCGAACCACAGTCGCGCGGTCCATTGACGGAACGTGAGTCGGAAGTATTGGGCTTGTTGTCACGTGGGTTGGCCAACAAGCAGATCGCCGCTGCGCTCGGGATCAGCGAACATACAGTGAAGTTTCATGTCTCGTCGATCTATACAAAACTGAACGTGACGAATCGAACGGAAGCTGTACGCGAGGGTCTGCGCGGCGGCTGGATCGTGCTTTGACCCTTAAACGATAATCGGTCTTGGGGGTGATAAGGCATTCAATACTCTTTCCAAATTTACAGTATCTTTTTAACGAAGGACGGGTTTCAGAAAACGAGAGCAGCGCATCTACATTAAACTGGCAGCACATGAACAGTTCCACGACCATGGATGGAGAAACGTATGGCCAGGATCTTTGTCTCGTACTCCCGTAAGAATAAGGAATTTTGCAGACAGCTCACCAGCGAACTGGAAAAACGTGAACTGGATTTCTGGGTCGATTGGGAGGGCATCCCGCCCACGGTGGACTGGATGAGGGAAATTGAAAAAGGGATCGAGGAGGCGGATGCATTTCTCGCGATTGTTAGCACCGATTGGATTGCCTCCGGGGTCTGCATCGACGAACTCAATATCGCAGTTAAGAATGGCAAGCGATTGATCCCGGTCGTACCTTTTGATATTGTGTGGAATGATGTACCTCCTGCGCTTGCGCAACTGAACTTTATTTTCTTCACGCCAAATTTCGATTTTACCGAACAACTTAATAAGCTGTTCACTGCCCTGGAAACAGATTATGACTGGCAGAAAACCCACCGTCGCCTGCAGGTCAAGGCTCTGGAATGGGAGCGCAGCAATTTTGAGCCAGGCTTTCTTTTGCGTGGCAGAGACCTGGACGATGCAGAAAAGCAACTCTCCATTAATGCTGCAAAAAACCCATTCCCAACCGAATTGCAGCGCTCCTACGCTTTGAAGAGCAGGCAGGCAACCGATCGTCAGCGCAGAATTACCACGATCGTCCAGTGGTTCATCATCCTGATCCTGCTGGGAATTAGCGGGGTACTGGGCATTCCACGAGTCCTGGATCTGGTCGCGCAATCGAATGCGCGCGGAGAAATGGTGCTCATTCCCGCCGGGCCCGCATTCTATGGTTCAGATGATCCCATCATCGTGAACGAGTACGGTTTTCCCGCCCGCCAGGAGATCCCTACTCTGCCCGCGTTTCAGATCGCGAAATATGAAGTGAGCAATTATCAATATGGATTGTGTGTGAGGTATGGCAGCTGCACAGTGCCACAGGATCAGGCGGAATTTCAGGATCCCAATAAACAGAATTATCCGGTGGTTAACGTTACGGTCTACCAGGCCAACAATTACTGCCGATGGCTGGGTCAGCGGCTGCCCACGATGTTTGAATGGCAGCGCGCCGCTCACGGATCGCAGGGGACAGCCTGGCCCTGGGGTGATGAAGAGCCCACCCCGGAGCTTGTCAACATGGCTCTGGAGGACGTGTACGAACCATTGGGACTGGAACCAGTTGACAGCTATCCACAGGGCGCCAGCCCGGAAGGCATTCAGCATCTGATCGGAAACGCCTGGGAATGGACATCCACTCTTGCTACGGAAGATGGAATCCACTATGCCACGACCCGTTTTTGGGATGGGCAGGACGAGACGTATAGCGGTACCAGTATTTTTGCAGAGCAGGGCGGCGGCTGGTATTATGAAGCGGAGGATGTGGGTGTCTTTATCCCGGAACAAGGGGTTTCGGCCCGATATGATCTCGGAATCCGGTGTGCGGCCGACATAGACTGATCCTGCTTGCTACATCGGGAATACGGGCATCCATCGAAACGGATGCCCGTATTGCTGGACCGTTGAATGTAAAATTTTCGAACGCGTCTACTTACCGATTTGATAATCCGGTTTCTTCGCGGCCTTGTTCCAATTCACAGTGCTTACCTGGAATTTATCAGCAGAATCTGGATGTTTGAACATGACATCGCCTTTTCCAGCATTGGCGATCGGAGCAACCAGCACCGCATTGGGAAATTTGATCGTCCACTTGCTGCTCGACAACACCTGTACGTTCGTCACCGCGACACTCGATTTATCGTAGTCATCCTCGTCGAATTCCAGCGCCAGCAGCTCGAGGTAGCCAAGTTTTCTAGCTGGGTCCTTTCTTGCACGAAGCAGCCTGGCGACACCCTGATACTCCATTTCAAGAGAGTCAAGGACGGTGTTCTTGTCATACAGGGTTTTACTGGTGACAACGTCTTCGATTGTCATGAGTCTTTGATCGCTGGCATATTGTCCTGTGTATTCAACACTGCTTTCATCCAACGCGCTCACGACTTCTCTTACATGTGAAATGATCTCATCGCGTTGCGTTCCATACGTGTATTGCTGCATCGCCCAGGCGATCAAATCCCGTACGGAACTGGGACGGTGATCTGCGCCGGCCTGCTCCTGGTGCCAATCCAGCATTCGTCTGGCGGCTGTGCGCGCCATTGCAAGATGGATCGACTTCTCTTTCTGACCGAGCTTCGGGTTGCGGAGGAGATTGCCTGGATCGAATTCTGCAAACCGCTGGGGTGTTTTCTCTGCCGGATCGTTTAACTCGCTCCACGTGCTGCGCCATTGTTGAGGTTTCCAGCTCTGCAAGCCAGGCTTTATGGGAAGCGCGATCTGCTTGCGCTGCAAATGAAAGAACATGGCGGTTGCCAGGCGAATCGCGATGATTGGGTGCGTGGATCCGTAATTGCCGCCTTCAGCATATCGCTGCAGCTGGTACTTGAGTACGTAAAGAAAGTGAAGGGGAAAGTTTGCCACGGAAAAGGAGTCTGCAAACATCTCCTCCAGCCAATCCGCGGACCATCCCAGCCTGCGGATCTGAGCAGGTGTTGCCACTGCTGCCTGCTTCACGGTATCCGTAAGCATTGCATCGAAATAATCGGGGTGCTCTTTTTTGAGGGAACGAATTTTTTCGTGCGCGAATTCATGCCATACGATCGACCATTCCCAGGGTGAATCCACTGCTCCAAGCGGCATGTTGAGCGCAGCGACGTTCTCAATGTAGTTGAAAAAGCGCATGGAGTAATCCTGATTGAAGTGCAGGACTGTCTGGAATTCGTCAGTAAGATAGGCATCCGTTCGGGCGGTATGCTGTAGAGGATGCACGGTTCTCATCAGTTCCCTGGCTTTTCCGGCAGAATGGCTGGCTCGAACCGATGAAATGACTGCAAACATCCGATCCCATTCCTGCACCAGTTTATCCAATCCGCGCTGTAGAGAGATCTTCACATCTTCGCCCCGCAGCTTCCCGGCTTTGAATTGCTGCTTCAGGTCGCCGCGCAGCTGCCTGTAGAAGAGCAGCGACAGCAAAAGATAGTGATCCAGGATTCCACGGACAATTATTTCTGCCGGTGAATTGGAGTTCGGACCGTCATTGGGAGGACGGACAATCTCCAGGCTGTTACAGAGAAAGCTGGCTCTTTGCCAATCGATATCGCGAGTGAGAACAGTGAACTTTTGGTCCATCGACTGAGTAGACATGGAAACTCCTCCTATTGAATTGTTGGATCCTTTTGGGCGCCGGGTTGCGAATGTCCCCGTTATTTGATTTTACTACAGGGACAGTTGAATCCTGATGAAACAGCAGGGATCCTGAAAACCGTTCCCATCAACCCCGGAAAATAATATGTAGTGCGGGGATCGCAATATGCTACAATACAGACACGAATAGGGTGTTTGCAATTGTTTCAGTGAACATGTCGAAACAATCATATGCAACCAAAGGATACGAATCATGATTTTCACAGTTGACGCAACCAAAACATGGCAGACCACCGGCATCAAAGTGCCCAACGGTGCCGAGTTGTTCATTACATACGTCGATGGCAGCTGGATCTATAACCCCGCTAAGCCCGAATGCGGCTTTGATGGGAACCCTGATCTGCCAGCCAAGGAAGGGTACGCTTTACCTGACGCTCCGGAAGGTGCCTTGATCGGCCGATTAGGAGATTTTGTTTTTGACATCCCGGAAGCAGTGGGTGTACTCAATGTGGGGGAGTCGGAACTGGAATTAGTCATCAATGATGACCTTAGCCATGAGTACGGACAGGGGCTGGCAGACAATAGCGGCTCTATTCGGGTGGATATTAGGATTCAGACAGGATGTGATTTCGTAGTGGATGCGGCTCAGGGATGGCAGGCAACTGGTGTCATTGTACCCAAAGGTGCATTATTGAAAGTTCAGTATGAGCAAGGTACCTGGGTATATAACAAAGACAGGGCTGCCTGTACCGCGGGCGGCGCTGCCGGTCTGATTGCCAAAGCAGACTATGCTTTGCCCGGATCGCCTGAGGGTGCCCTGGTGGGACGCCTGGGAGATCGCGTTTTTCTCGTGGGAGAAAACTACAGCGGCGCCTTCGATGATCTGGATCCGTCCGAACTGTACCTGGTGATCAACGATGACCTTAACCATGAATATGGTGCTGGTCTCCAGGATAACAGCGGCAGCATTCAAGTGGACATTGCCGTGGAAGTTCAGGAATTCGGTGTGAACTGATCGCTGCGCCCGGCTGGCGATTTTAATAACAACGGTGAGCAGTGACACTTGAACCGGTTGCTCACCGTTGCTTTTTTCAGGAACAGGCAGGGGCTATTGAAATTTCACGCCCGATGCAAAATCATCGCCATATTCCCGGCAGCGCCTCGATCTGCTCCCAGCCCTTGTTTTGATCGACGCGTTCTACTTTCAGATCCTCAAAATATGTATCAAGGATAGCAGCGCGTTCCTGTGCCAGTGGCGGGACACAATAATCTTCCTCTTCCCAGATCGCAACTCCATCTTCCTGCATTCGGGCATTGTCCAAACTGTATTGCAGCGCGCGCCCGAATGGTCGCATCACACTGATCTCGCCACGATCGAGTCGCTGGCGGAGCTCACTCAACAAGTCAGCGACTGGCTTTGCCTGTACCAGATAAAAAGCCATTACATCCTCTTACTTTCCTTTTGCATTCGAGCGCAGTGGAGGTGGTTCCCACAATTACTTTAGCCCTATGTTTTTCCTTACGATCAACTCCTGACCGGTTGATAAGACAACAGAATATTTCCAGAATTAAATCGGCGCACGTTCACCAGGTTAAGTTGGAGCGGCTCGCCGGCGTGCTTGAACAGTGGGGTTCCCTCGCGCAGCAATACTGGATTTACCAACAGCCGATGTTCATCGATCACATCCATAATTGTGGAAATGAGATTTGCACTGCCAAAGACCGCCATATCCCTGCCCGGTTGAGCCTTAAGTTTTAGGATCTCCTCCTGGGCGTGATCCCTGACCACGCGGCTGTTTTCCCAGTCCGCCGATGGCAGCGTCCGTGAAAAGACGACCTTTGGCAGGCTGTTCATGAGCGCCGCGACCTGCGGATCGGACTCCATTGCAGCAGCTGTTGGCCAATAGCTTGCCATAAGTTCATAGGTGACTCTTCCAAATAGCAGAGCACCGACAGCGCTGGTCTGTTCCACGGCAAACTCGTTAAACTCTTCATCCACTTTATGCCAGTCAATATCCCGGTTCGGGCCTTCGAAGAAGCCATCCAGCGTGACCATATTGAACGAAAACAGTTTTCGCATGTGTTATGAGCGCCTTTGGTGTTATCGCGCTTTGCGGGTCTTGCGGGTGGATGTGGTTTTCTTCTTCGCTGCAGGCTTGGAATTCGCGTCGTTGAGTTCCACCGCAGAACGGATCAGTTTCTTCAACGCGGCTTCATTGATCTTATCATTCTCGCGGAGGTCGATGCCCCGCGAGGTTTTAGCCTCAAACCCGGCGTTGAAGAGGTGATGATCTTCGAGTAGCGCCCCATAAAAGAAGTTGATCTTTACATGATCCTGAAAGGCGCCTACCGCAAGGACATTCCCGTTATGAGTCCAGACGGGCGTGTCCCACTTCCACGACTCGACGATTTCCGGCGCGGCTTGACGAACCAGCTTTCGTATCCGCGCGAACTTTTCGCCGCGCCAATCGCCAAGCTCTGTGATCCGTTTGTCAATGAGTTCTGATGCTTCCATACTGATCTCCTTATGAACCTATTCTGTTGGCTGAACTAATGCGGCCCGGTACCCTCAGTTGTGTATTGCGCGGATCTGGACCGGTTCGCTGATCCCTTTAAGTTCCAGGCTGCGTGATTCGAAATCGCTTCGATCCATTCCGGCTTTTCGCAGAGCCTGTTCACTGGCGATGATCTTACCTGGCGCCGCCTTCGATGCCCGGCGTGCGGCAGTGTTCACTTCTTCTCCTTTGGCAGCGCTGGCTTTTTCAGACAACGCTGTCGAGCCGCATATATCGTTGAACAGCATCGACATTTCCACTTCGGCGCCGCCGGGGAATTCGCGTGAGGCGATCTCACACCAATTACAGTAACGCGGGTTCATGGAGGAACGCTGCTTCCCAAACAGGATGCGCGCAAGCATGCTGCCGAATCCCTGAAAAGGGGTATTACAAAACCTGCAGCGAGGATCACGCGGCAGCGTGCGCATGACGCGACGCAGGCTCTTATCCACGGCAAAGGCATTCGTGGAAAACCAGAACCACCAGACGTTTCCCACATCGATGGATTTCTTATCGCTAAGGTTGGGCGCTTCAGAATCTGGATGCGTGTTCATAGTCACTTTCTGCTCCAGGCTACTTCGCTTGAAAAAGTTCCAATCGCCAATCATTGCAGCGCATGGGGTGTCCAGGCGGATACTCGAAGTCACAGGCCTCGATCAACGAGAACCCCAGTTTCCGGCAGATGGCGTTCGATGCTGAATTTTCGATGGAAGGGAACGCGTGCAGATAATGATGTCGATGTTCCTGCCGTGCAAGTTGGATCACTGCTTCACCGGCCCTCGTTGCAATGCCACGTCCCTGTTGAGAAGGCAGAATGGACCAGCCTGTTTCATAGACTAGTTGACCACGCCAGCTTTTTTCCCAGAAGCCAATACTGCCAACAGAGTCCAATTTATCTTCAACAACGATCGCATACATGTGATCTGATTCTGGCAGACGCAGATAACGCTGGTGCCGTTTCTGGATTTGTTCCAGCGTTTCTGGTCCTCCCAGGTGATGCATCATATCGGCATCGCCCAGGAGTTTTTCAAGCAGCGGAAGGTCTCGATCAGACCAGGGCACAAGTCTAATCCTCATGGAACGTCACTTCGCTTATGCCGGAGCACCGTCTGGCGCTTCCGGTGTCTCGGATCGATATCTTGCAGATAACGCCCGATAGGCACTCGAACGCATCGACAGAAGTGTGACAACCAATCCGATCAAGCCGGCGGCTGTGAATAGAAGGGCCAGCCCGCGATCTGTCCCGGTACCGAACCATGAACCGATCAAGTCCACGCCTGCGCCAACGGTCATGAAGGGAATAAAGATCAGCTGTGCGATGGGGCCGATCAGAAGTGACGTGACCGGGGAGGCTGCCTGTTCCACACTTTGGGCGAACCCGAACACACGTCCCTGGCGTTCCGGTGGGACAACCTTTTGCAGGATCGTCTGCTCAGCCGCTTCCACGACCGGGATCAGACATAACCAGAGAAAGAGACCTGCTGTAAGGAGAATCACAGATGCCTGAAGTGTGAAGATGCTGCATATAGTCCACATGACCACATTTGCCAAAAAAAGTGCTCGCAGCGGACTCTTTCCCAACCCGTTTTTTGCAATCACTATGCCGCCGACGATGAATCCCAGGCTTAGGAATCCCCATAACGCGCCCCAGACCTGCACTGAGACCAACAGCAATCCATATGCATCCATCAGAGACATCAGGATGCCGCCGAGAAAATTATTAAAGGTGTTGAAGAAGATCAATCCGAACAGCCCCGGCACCAACTGGACCGCACGAATCGTTCCGCGCAGGTCGATGCGTTCGTGAACCGATTGTTCCGGGTTGTCGGCTCTGTGGAGGTCGGGAATCGTCAGTGCAGCCAGGTGGATGAGAACGATGATCGTGACCGCGACCGCGATCAGCAGCGTCCACGATATTCCCAGAAAACCGATGGCGAGTCCGCTAAAAATGGACGCGCCGAGAAATGCCACGCCATTGGCTGTGCCGACCAGCCCGTTGGCCTTATCTCTTTCCTCTTCGGGGACAAGAATGGTGACCAGGGTCGAGAGGGCAATTCCACGCAGGTTTCCGGCCAGCGCACCGAATAGCACCAGCACGATAAATGCCCACAGCTGAACGCTGGCTGCATTTCGGAATACGTTGGTCGGCGTGCTGACAAAGATCAACAATGCGGCTGCATACAGACCGAGTGAACCCAGGCTGGAAATCTGCATGACTCTTTTCTTTGGAGCGTGATCGACGATCGTCCCCAGAAAGATGCCCGAGATCGCAACCGTGCCCGTATAGACGCCTGCCATTACAGAGGTTGCGATCACCGAGCGTGTTTCAAGAAATACCCAAAACGTGACGGCAAACCAAACGAAGGTATTGGTGAGAAAGGCTGCCATCGAATTGGCAAGCGCTGCATGGAATGTTTTCATTGTTCCTTTGAAAGCCTTGCGAAGGAGTCGCCTTGCTGCCGCCTTCGCAAGGCTGAGTCTGCTGGTTTACTTCAGCGGCGGAACGTTCTGATTGAGACGGAACAGATTTGTCGGGTCGTACTGCGCTTTGATCGTGGCCAGCCGTTCCCAGGTCTCATTTGGATACGCGGCGCGGATGCGCTCCTCACCTTCATTCCCAAGAAAGTTCACATAAGCGCCTTTGTCGCTCTGCTGCAATGCCGAAGCCAGGTCTGCCACCCAGGACTCATGAGTCGCTTTCTGGTCTGGCTGATCATACAGCGCTGCGACGTTTACCATGATCTTCGATTTGCGATGTGCGAAGGCTGTCGCATCGGCAGGGACGCGTGCCATGGCTCCGCCCAGAGCGCGCAGCTGTGTGACAGCCATCGATGCGCTCGAAGCCCCGATGTGATCGAGAATTGTTCGTGCAGCAGCCCGGTCGATCGAATCGACGAACATGGTCCGCGCGGCCGCCACCGGATGATACTCCTCTCCTTCCGGTTGGTACATCTGCGGATACTTCATCCGCTGGACCATATCTGCCAGCGGGGCGGCGATCGCCTTGAACGGCGCTACTACGCGCTCACCTTGTGCAGGATCACCAGCATACACGAGAAACGCCATTATGACGGGCTTGCCATAATAGTTTTCAGGGATCATTGGCATCGGCGGCGCAGTCATGACATTTGCAATCGTCGAGAGTTCCTCGGGCGCCGTCTCTGCCAGCGACATGAACGACGCGATGCTGTCTGCGGTTGCCGGGAGGAATAACATCCCGCCGACGATCTCGTCAACATCCTGCAGTTGGAACTTGAACCGGGTGACGACTCCGAAATTGCCGCCACCGCCGCGGATGGCCCAAAACAGGCCGGGATGCGATTGAGTATCGATACGGAGAAGTTCACCGTCGGCAGTTACGATTTCAGCGGCCAGGAGAGAATCGATGGTGAGCCCATATTTGCGGACCAGATATCCAACACCGCCGCCAAGCGTGATTCCGCCAATTCCCACAGAGCCGGTATCGCCAAAGCCGGTTGCCAGCCCGTGTGCTCCCGCGGCATTGGTATACTCGCCGGCTGTCATGCCCGCCTCGGCCCAGGCTGTTTTCGTATCTACATCGATTTGTAGATCACGCATGAGTGAAAGGTCCAGCACGATACCACCGTCTGAAACACAATGCCCAACCATGCTGTGTCCGCCGCTGCGAATTGCCAGATCCATGCCTGTCTCGCGCGCGAGTACGATCACACGCGCAACTTCTTCGGCATCACCAACGCGAATGATGACGGCCGGACGATGATCGATGCCGCCATAGAAGGTTGTGCGCGCAGAATCATATTCGTCGTCACCGGGCGCGATCACGTTCCCATTGAAAGATGCGCGCAGGTCAGATATCGAAAGTAGTGCGGTTTGTGTTTTGCTGCTCATGTATAAATCTCCTCGTTTATATTTCTACCAGTACGCCTGCTGATCTTATTCTTCAAGCCACTGTGTAATGAATTGCCTGCTGAAGTTTCCATCTGAAATCTTTATTCCAGGTGGCTAAAGATACGCCAGTGTCCCCCATGGGTGGCGTTAATTTCAATCCATGCATCCAGCCTCCTTTTACCTCTAAAGCTCGGTTCAAAGTATATCCTCCCTTTTCACACAATCGCCCGAAAAACAAATTAGAACATACTCAGTTGCCTAACGGGCCGCCTGCCATCCAGCAGCAGAAATGGGGCCGCGCGCGGGACGATAATACCCAGCTTGCGCAGGGACGACATTTCGCGCAGCTTGCCTGTTCGACGCGCCTGCAGGATCGCCTCAGCTCCCTTCAAGCCGATCCCTGGGACCCGCAACAACTCGCGTTTCTCCGCCCGATTAATTTCCACGGGCTGCTCTGCAAGATTCATCTGCGCCCAGGCCAGTTTCGGGTCGGTGGGGAGGGGCAGGTTCCCGTCCGAGGCAAAAGGCATCTCTTCGAGATCGAATCCATAATCGCGCAGTAAAAAGGATGCCTGGTACAAACGATGTTCGCGCATCGGGTCGACGGCGGCCTTATTTTCCATTGGCGTATCGCGGATTGGGCTGAAGGCGGAGAAATAAGCACGTTTCAAACGCACGTTTTTCATCAACCAATCGGTGGTGGTCAATAATTCCAGGTCGCTTTCATCCGAACCGCCTGCCACGAATTGAGTCACTGTGGAGGGCCAGCGACCATTCCAGCCTTTGTGCGCCGGCTGCGATTGCCGTATCTCCTCCACCCACTTCAACGGACGGAAAAGTTCTTCGATAAACGTCTTATGAGGTGCAAGTTTTGCCAGCCGCTCTGTATTCGGCGCTTCCAGATTGATCGAGACGCGGTCTGCCAGCTGCATGGCCCGCTGCACCTGTCCCTTTTCTGCACCGGGCATGATCTTGAGATGCATATAGCCGAGAAAGCCCAATCGCTTGCGCAAAATTTCGGCTGTATCGAGGATCCTGTTTTGGGTGTTGGCGCCGCCTGCCGCGATCCCTGAACTCAAGAAAATTCCCTCTGCCGCTCTGGATTGATGCAGCTTCATGAACAGCTCGGCAAATTCCTGCGGCTTGAACGTAGCGCGGCGAAAATCACGTCCGGCGCGGAAAGGGCAATAATAACAATCCCGTTCGCAGGCAGACGACAGCAGCGTCTTCAATAAATGAATCTGTTTACCGTTGGGAAGTTGCGCTGGATGCACGAAGGCTGCACGTTGCTCCCGTTCGCTAAACTCAGGGCGAGCCTTGGGTGTGAAGCAGGCGGGTTTGGCTGGCTCGCCACGCGATTCTTCGGCGTGTTCCAACTCCATCTGATCGGAAAGCATCTTGAGCGTGTCAATAGCATCCATGGATGGATTATAGAACAAATATTCTAAATCGACAAGCGGGACTTTGTAGGGCAATCGCATCTAAATTCAATCAATAAGTGACACTTGTACCCAAAGTAATTACATCACCGCGAAAAACCCTCACCCTGCCCTCTCCCAGCGGGAGAGGGGGAAGTCGTCCCGGCAAAAATTCATCAAAATTGGGGTGAGGGAAAGGCCGCTTGTGTCTGATCAAATGCATTTCAGGGTTTTCTGCATTGACAAACACGATTCAAAGGCGATTGAGTCACAAATTAGATGCGATTGCCCTACGGGACTTTGGTTCTATCAGGGCTTTCGCAAAGTAATGTCAGACAAAACATATCAACCGCCAAGATCGCGAAGAACGCCAAGAGAATAAAAAAAGAACTTTGCGGCCTTCGCGTGCTTAGCGGTGAAAATATAGAATACTGGACTTTGCCCTGGTACTTATGCGGGGCGGGTAACCAGCCGTTTGATGTAGGCGATACATTCTTCGCTGGCTTTCTCTCCCTGCTGGATAATATATGGAATTTGCTGTGTGTCGAACGTGCCTACCGGTTTCTCGAACACAGGCAGGATCGGTATGATCTCGGCGTGATGGACCGCGTTATAAAACGCGAACGTCGATTTCAAGATATTGTTCATATACAAGCTGTTGAAATGCGTGGTGACCGCGGTATACGAGTTCATGCGTTTTCGCGTGGGCATTTCGAATCCCACCGCGGCGATCACGTCACTGCCTTGCTGGATGGCCACATCGATGGGGAGGGGGTCGCAGACGGCGCCATCAACCAGCAGGCGCTCGCCGATCTTCCACGGCGAAAAGATCATCGGGATGGCGATGCTGGCGCGGATGGCATCCAGCAGCTTGCCAGACGAGATCACGACGCGTTCGCCGGTATACAGGTCGGTGGCAACGATATGCAGTGGGAAAACTGTATCGGCAAATGTCTTCTCGCCAAACACACTCTTCAAGCGTTCATACATAACGCTGTCATCGATCAGGCTGGATGTTTCGGTAAAGCGCGTCTCACCCGTCAGCGCCGATTTGAGGTTCGATGTATAACCTTCGAAAACGTCGCTGGTGAAAAGCTGGAGCGTGAGCCTTTCTGCTTCCACGGGATCAACCCCCAGGGCGATGATCGACGCATAAATGCTTCCGCCGCTGCAGCCAACGGCCAGCCCGGGAGTGAGACCTTCACGGCGCAGCGCTTTCATAAATCCAAGCGAAGCGGCGCACAAAACGCCGCCGGAACCGATCACGATGGATAAACGACTGTTTCCCATAACTACATTTCCAGAAGTTCCTTAACGTAACCCAGTTGGGCGGTCATGGCCTTTTCGCCCTGCTCGATCACGTAGGGGATTTGATCGGTATCGAACAAGCGGATCGAACGCTCGAACTCCGGGAAGATCGAAACGATCTCGGCGTGATGCACGGCATTGTGGAAGGCAAAGTTGGCCTGATAGAGATTGTTCGTCATCAGGCTGTTGATATGGAATGCATAGCGGCTCACAGAACGGATCCTGTTCGGGAATGGACTCTGAAAGCCGATCGCCAAAATAATGTCCGCGCCCTGGCGGATGGCGACATCGACCGGCAGAGGATTGGAGGCTGCGCCATCGATCAACATGCGACCGTTGAGCGGCCACGCCGACCAAACGTAGGGGATCGCGATGCTGGACCGGATCGCATCCACAAGGGAACCCTCACACAACGCCAGCGATTCGCCGGTGAACAAGTCGGTTGCCATCAAATACAGCGGGACGTGCGCGTCGGCAAATGTCTTTTCAGCGAATACCTCTCGCAGCCGGGCCAGCAGCGGACCGTCGTCGATCATGCTAAAGCGTTCATTGAAGCCGAAGGCTTTCGGGAGCACAGCACTGATCAGCGCCCGCCAATTACGCCTTTCGGTGACCGACTTATTCCACAGCGTTTTTGTACGCTCCACCGTTTCGTCCAACGAGAATCCCAGTGCCATACTGGCGGCGTACAGGCTTCCACCACTGCAGCCAACGATCATATCGAAGGAGATGTTTTCCGCGGCCAGTACCTTCCATAGCCCCAGCGCCGCGGCACACTTCACCGAGCCGGCCCCAATGACGAGGGCAATTTTCTTTTTCTTCATGCTTGAGGCACAAAACTGTCTACAGCATCTTGTGCATTGTTGAAGACTTTAGCGATGCTGGTAAACCCAGACATGGCCAGGATCTTGTCGATGCCCGGGTTACTCGACGCCACGCGCAAGTCACCGCCATTCGAGCGTGCTTCCTTGGCCGCGCTAAGCAGCGTCCGCAAGCCTGCGCTGGACATGAATTCAACCCCGGTGACATCGATCACGACATTCACTCCTTGGTGGGCCAGCTGCGTCGCGATCACGCTGGACAGATTACCTGAGGTGAGCGCGTCGACGCTGCCCGTGACTGCAACCACCACAATCCCATTCTCGTGCCGTACATCTATGTTCATTCTGCGCCTCTTTCTTTTCGGTTCAAATGTTTTGTCAGTAGCATGGTGTTGCCGTCTTCGGTTACGTGATACTCCATCTGATCCATCGATTGCCTGATAAAAAATACGCCAAACCCGCCAAGGGGGCGATCATCAAGGGGTGCGGTTACATCGGGAATGGGCGTGTTATCTGGTTCGAACGAGTGACCGAAATCGGTAATGTAGACCCTCAATTTATCGGTGTCTATTTCAAGGTCCAGAATAATAGAGCCGGGATCCATTCCTGCATATCCATGTGTGATGATGTTCGTGCAGGCTTCATCGACGGCCAGCTGGATATCGTACAGCGTCTGGCTGCCAACCAGGGGATGGGCGCCGCAGTGTTCTTTGATGAACTCGCGGAAATCCTGCAACGACTCGGCATAGGCGGCGCGCGTGATGCGATGGGTGTCAGACATACGCTCTCCTAATACACAGCCTGCGGAAATGTTTCCACGCCGGCGTGACGGCCGATCTGTTTGACCATGCGGATCTTATCCCAGCGCAGATCGAGTGCATCCAGAATGCCATCGTGGATGGCCCAGGCGCGTCCACGCACCGTGTGGGCCTGATCCCGTTGCCGGAACGTGGACCTATCATCCAGGCATTTGTACAACGCACCACTCGGCTGGAAGTCGCGATGAATATCGTCCATGAGTTTGTGGCCGCGGACGTATGCAAACCCGCGCCGCTCGAATACCCAGGCAGACGCATACGTTAGCGGTTCCAGGAAATAGGCGCGATGTCCAAGCATCGAAAGAAACGTTTCGATCTGCTCAAACACCATGCGCGAAGCATTTAACCCGGCACGCACTTGCCCGGGCGCCAGTCCGTTTTGCATGGCAGCCTGTTCGGCGTCTTTGTTTCGTCGAAGCGTTCCAAACATGGTGGGCTGTCGGTCCTCTGTTTCATCGATGGGGAAACGCGGCGCTGTGGGGTCGCTTAGGACGATAAGATTGAGCTCAATTCCATTGAGAGAATTGTCGGCCAGTTCGAGCGTTAAGAAGTCGTCGGAGGGGGATGGAGAACTCCGCGCGCTGATAAGGACTCTTTCGCTCTCAGGTGGTGCCTGTAGAAACACTAACGCTTGCTTATTCTGGCCGGTACCCTGAATCGGATCGATCCCGAAACGTGCCAGCAGGGCAGGGGGCAGCAGTCCTCGATACACTCGCTGTTTGACCTTCTCTGGCAGGCTATTC
Source organism: uncultured Anaerolinea sp. (assembly GCA_964489725.1). GTDB lineage: Bacteria > Chloroflexota > Anaerolineae > Anaerolineales > Villigracilaceae > Defluviilinea. Next base: position 74,385 of record CAZBAX010000011.1, read on the forward strand.
AACTGTCGAATTGTAAAGGGTGTTGTTGCATCGCGTTCCAGCAGAGTCAACGAAATCGCCCCGAGGTCAGGGACGATCTTTTCTGGCTGCGGTTTTACGCGAAAGTATTTGAGCATAGGAATGCGACAGGTTTGATCCATTATAAAATAGGTAACCTACATCTGTATAGCCGCCTGCAAGCCGTTGGCTAACATGCAGGCTAAGAGAAGAAAGATGCAGCACTGTGGAGAAATGTCACTGTTAGCTCCAGGACATCATCGCTATACTGGAAAAAATCAAAGGAGTCTCGTATGTGCGAATTCTGTACACAACATGGAGAGGGGAAGAAGTGGTACCTGGCGATGGAGAACTATTCCATGGAACTATTGGATCAGCACGATCGCAGGCGATATGCTGCGGAGTTCCTGAATGGTTTTCATAAACGCGTGCCGCGCAGCCTGGAGCAGCTCGATACGATCCGCAAAACGCCGCTCATGAGGATGGCAAAACCCATTCTGACTCACCACCAAAAAGCAGATCATTATGGACAGGTCGTTCCAATGGAAGATGTAGAGAAGATCTTCGAATTGGTCGAGGGCGCTGTCCGGCTTCCATGCGTGTGCCGACGCGTCACGACCGGCAATATGAATGCCCGCTACTGCTACGGCCTGACCATGGACAAGCAGCTCATGGAAGCCCTCGACGATTCGTTCAGCCTGGAGTTGCTCACCAAGGAGGAAGCCCTCGAAGCCATCCGCAAGCTGGATAAGGAAGGGTTGGTCCATTCTGTGTGGACCTTCAAGACACCCTTCATCGGCGGATTATGCAACTGTGACCAGGATTGTATGGCCTATCGCATCACACACGCACGCCGCGACTATCCCGTGATGTTCCGTGCGGAGTGGGTGGCTGAGGTCATAACCGAGAGCTGCAACGGCTGCCGTCAATGTATGCGGCGCTGTCAGTATGGCGCGATCCGCTATTCGTCCAACAATAAGAAGGTGGTCATCGACCCCACGGCTTGCTATGGATGTGGGGTATGCCGGTCCATTTGCCAGCTACAGGCAATCAGGCTTCTGCCGCGAGAGAGTGTGAAAGAAGCCGCGGGCGTGTGGTGAGCGCTGGGGTGGGGGAGGAACGTCCGCGGATGGCAAAAGGGGATGGATGAAGACGCCACGCACGAACCGCTGTTTACGATGCATCTTTTGGCATCTAATTCTGAATCCAGTATTCGTGCACAGAAATAATCAAAATGGGGAGGTAGCTCAAAGGCCTGAATTCCCAGACTCCACATTATGCTTTCGATAAGTTACATTACCACAAGCATTGACAAAGTCTCTGTTTTCGCATAAGATTTCCCCATGAAAAGACCATCCTCCATTTCTTCGGTGATTATAGAGTATCTTGAAGTTGTCAAACTTGCACGAAGTCAAAACACTACCCTAACGTACGGCAAAGCGTTGAAGGAATTCAAGAAAGTATTAAGCAAGTCCAAGATCGATCCTGAAACGTCCCCTATCGATTTGCTCACAGAAGACATGGTCTCAAAGTTTGTGATGCATCTCAAATCGTTCTCCCCAGCCACCGAGCAGCTCTACGTGCGCGCGATCGCTCGCTTCTATAAATACCTTGCGGCTGAACGGCTGGCCGATGTCAATTTGCCACGGATGGAATTGTTGATCGAGCAACGCACACGCAAGCCAGGTATCCGCATACAACAGTTTCCGACAGTGGAGATCGAACAGGTAATCAATTTTGCCTCAACTCAGTTAGTGCTCACCGCCGAACCTGAAATCGAACGGTTACGCGCAATGAGAGATCGAGCTTTTTTGATCACCCTGGCAGATACTGGACTCCGCGTTCACGAGGCATGTAACCTACGTCGCGGCGACGTAGACTGGAACGAAGGGCGAGCCATCATTATTGGAAAAGGAGATAAACAGGCAGTTGTGCGATTTACAAGCCGTGCAATTCAAGCCCTCAAGGATTATCTCTTGCTTCGTGCCCAACTCGACGGCGGATCTGGAAAACAATTGACGGCCCTGCCCCTCTTCGCTCGTCATGACAAAGGAACAGGGAAGAAAATCAAACCGATCACCCCCACCACTGGTCGCAATATTGTCGAAGAACGAGTCAAACAGGCGCTTGGGGATAAAGCAGAAGGACATATCACCCCCCATTCATTTCGGCACTATTTTGTATCGACGATCCTGCGAGCCTCTGGCAACCTCAAGCTTGCGCAATCCCTTGCGAGGCATGAGAATATCCAGATCACGCAACGTTATGCCCATATCAACGACGATGAACTGGACAAAGGCTACTACGAAATATTCGAGAAAAAAACCAGCGCGTAACGAGCGCTGTTAGTCGCAGCTGCTCGCTTCTGACGCAGGGGTTCCCGAAGTGACGCCAGACGGCCACGTTCCATCCTGAAAGCCCGAAACATATTCACTCAGTGTGCGAAAGTTCGCCTCCCAGATCGATACATCTAATTTAAGAATGGGATCATAGACCTCGGCCGAGCGAAACAGTTCGCGCGGAAACGCCGCAAATAGGATGTTATTGCGCGGCATCTGCGTGCCAAGACACGCCAGTTGACTGATCTGTCCGGGAGTGAGATCGGTCTGGATGTTATCCATGAATGAGTCGATGATGACCGGCAGCCGCAGGATCACCTCGGGACTCTCGATCTTTTTTCGTAGCGCACACATTACCAGGTTCTGATTCTGTGCGCGCGTGAAGACGCTCTTGTTGCGGAGGCGTGCCAGAGTGAGAGCCTGTTCCCCGTTGAGGTGCTGCAAACCTTCCGGGAACACGAGTCTCTCACTTCGATCCGTAGAAGTGCGTCCATCGATCCCGCCCGGAGGAATCACAATATCCAATCCACCGAGTGCGTCTACCACTTCTGCGAAGACAGTCATATTCGCCACGATGTAATGATCTACTTTCAGGCCGAAATTGAGATTGAGCGTTTGCGCCAGCAGGCTCGGTCCATGGTCGGGATTGCCATACGCGTAGGCCGTGTTGAGTTTCTGGTGGTGTTCCATTCCAGGAATCTTCACCCACAAATCACGCGGGAACTCGAGCATGGTGACGCGTTGATTTGCAAAGTCAACACGCACGGCCCGCATCACGTCCGTGAGACCAGAACGCTGCTCGCCGGGGCGTACATCTGTCCCGATCGCCAGGATCGTCATGATCGGTATATTATTGCAGGCTAGGAATGGAGAAGCCGGAGTGGGAGTTTCCAGAATAAGCGTGGGCGCAGTGGTGATCGGCTGTATTGGCGCGGCCGTCCACGTGGCGGGAAGCTGCCGCTCGGTGGAAGACATGAGCGTTGGACCAAGTGGCTGGCGGCTCCATGCGCGATACCCCTCTGATGTGAGGAAAAAGAATATCACCCAGGTAAGGCAAACCAATACCGATAAAAAACCAAGGATAGATTTCTGAGTCCTGGTCATGGTGCCTTTTCTATACCGTGGGTATTATATATCACGTTATGCTCCCCTCCCCCACCCCACTCATGACTGTCACCTGCATAAGCTCCCGTATGCAGACAAAATGCCTTCAAAAGCCTGTCTGGCATCGGCGATCGCCTTTTTACGCCACTTTTGTTCTGCCGGAATATAAAGCTCAGAGAATTCCTCGCAGATCTTCCGTGCGGTTTGTTTGTCTTTCGCGCCATGCCAGTGAAGTTGACTCTCGAAGATCATCGTTCGTAAGGTGCGGAGGCGCGCCAGCAGGGACTCTCCATACGTGCCGAATTCAAAGGCACACGCAAAGACATGCTTGTCCGGAAATTCTTCAGTTCTGATTCGGTACAGGTAGTCTGTGATGTCACCCTGGATTGCATAGAATTCCTTATGATCGCCTCGCAGCACCAACGGATAGTTGAATTTGTCTCGAAGCTGTGCTGAATTCCAGGGTTCCGCGGGAACCACCGTGATGCTCATCAAATAACGCGGTCCATAACCGGAATGCATATCGAGGTGGATCACCGTCTGATAGTTCTTGAGCGCCTTGCGAAGCAGATCGATCATGACCAGGGTTTCTTCTTCGTGTTTCGTACCGCCGTAATACATTGCTTTTGGCGCGGCATATTGTCCGAGCACAGCGGCATACGTCAAAGCTGCAGTGCCCATTGTGATGATCGCCCAGATGACTCGTGCGGTAAACATCATGGTTTCTAGCCCAAAAGAGCGGACGGCATGTTCGGGAGCAATCAATCGCCTGAGCCTCAAAAAAAATGGATTGTTCTCGGGGTCAAATGTCCCCTCATATACAAAATTGCGGTTCAGATCTACGTTGTTCTCGTTCACTTTGCGGTTGTGTTTCATCCCCCATGGATTGATGGCATGTACAAGCAGCAGGCCTGTATTCTGTTCGTCGATACGCGGTGCAAACTCATCCATGAAAACCTTGAGCATTGGCGAGCCAATATAGCCTTCGATGCCATGCTCGCCGGTGGAGACGATGATGAGAGTTTCCTTTTGGGCGGGCTCTGCCCATAACCAGTCGATACTCAGGTCGGGGAAGTTCTTTAACGGATGACGCTCAAGACGTGACCATGCCCATTTGGCGCGCAGCGGCTCCACGTCCCGTAAGAAGCGTGCGCGGGATGCCTCGTACGCTTCAGGGTAGAGAGAATCCATTAGAACGGCCCCAGGTCGATCGCCACAGCGATCCCCAGGAACAGGATTGTAGCCAGAATGACCCAGCCCCAGAGTTTGGCGGTCCAGCGAATCCATTTGGGATAGCTGACCACCGTGAGCCCGAGACTGATGAGCAGGACGGGGTTTGTTGGATAGGCAAGATTGGAGAATCCATCGCCAAAGATGTAGGCCAGCACAGCGGTCTGGCGCGTCACGCCGATAAGGTCAGCCAGCGGCAGAATGATGGGCATCATCAGGAATGCTTTCGCAGAACCCGAGGCGATGAAGAATTCGATCCCCAGTGCGAGGACGTATACAACCAATGCCGCGGGAAATGAACCAAGCCGCTGAAATGGTTCGGCTGCCGCGTGCAGGATCGTATCGGTCACTCCCCCACTGTCGATGATGTAGCGAATGCTGGCGGCCATGAGGATCAATGGGATGGAAGGAACGAGTCCGACCCAGCCTTCGCGTAACCCCTGCCAGACTTTTTTGCTGCCTGCCCCTGAGAGGAACCCCGCCCCCACCCCACCGAGTAGGAACAGAACACCGACGATTGGAAGTGAGTACTCAGAGATGGCCGGCACGAATGGACCGGCCAGCATCGTGATGAGAATAAAGATCAGGAAGATGCCGAAGAAGCCCATGGCGCGATTTTGCCGGGGATCATCCTGTATGAAGCCAGCATCCATCGATTTGTATTTTTCGCGCTCGGCCGAATCTTCACCGTACACAAGGGATGTCCTGGGATCTTTGTCGATCCGGCGTGCATAGGAGGAAAGAAACCAAATGAAGATCAGATAGATCACGATGAAGATTATGATGCGGAACCACGCTCCTGAGAATAACGGCAATTCAGCAATTGCCTGCGCGACACCCAGAGTGTAGGGGTTCGAGATCGCGGCCGAAAACCCCATGTTGGTCGCCAGAATGGACATGCCCAGACCGACCAGCGCATCCCAACCAAGCGAATAGGATAGAGCGATCATCACCGGAACAAGCAGCACCACTTCTTCGAACGTGCCAAGCGTAGCTCCCAACGCCATGAAGGCCAGCGATACAAACCACAGCAGCGTATATTTGCGATCATGGAACTTGCGCACGATGCGACCAATGAAGGCGCGCAGCGTGCCGGTCTTGTCCATCACAGCGAACGCGCCGCCGGCAAGGAACAGCACCACGATCAGAACGATAATGACAAGTCCGCTGTCGCTGCCGAGGACTTCGATGGGCGCAACAAGCCAGCGCCAGATAGGATACTCTGGACGTTCTGTGAACTGAAAAGAAGCTGAGTCGATCGTTTCACGGCCATTTACTTCGATGCGGGTGTATTGACCAGCAGGGAGAACGAGCGTCAGAATCCCGGCGATCATCATAAGGACAAACAAGATAACGAGCGACTGAATGAACGCTCGTTTGCCGATCTGTGCTCCTGCTTTTTGTTCCATGAAATACTCCTGGGATGGGTTGAAGGCCCCAATTTACCACACTTTGGTATCGCAGGCGTACCACTCGTCTCATGCATAGGGCAATCGCATTTGAACCTTGTCTGAGGGCAAAATAGGAAGATATCATCCGCTAATCTGCGCCAATCTCCGCGAATGTTTTAGAGATTAGTGAGGAGTAACGTAGATTAGCGGATACAAAATCCTAATGCGATTGCACTTGCACACGCATGCTCCGCGTGTGCAAGTGAATTTTTCATACTGCGTTGCAGGCTGAAATCGAAACTGGAAGTTCACTTAATTAGTCGGCACTATGTATAATCTGCTCGCCTGGAGGCACCGTGTCAATCATCGCAAGAGTCCTGGATTATTACAGCGATCGCGAATACTTTTATGAAATGCGTAAGATCGCGATTCCCATCATTATTCAACAGTTGATGTTCTCCGGTTTGAACATGTTATCTGTTGTATTTGTGGGGCAAAAAGGCGAAGTGTCGGTTGCAGCAGTAGGCTTTGCAGCCCAGATCGCGTTCCTATTGAACCTGGTCCATTTTGGGATCATCAGCGGCGCGGCCATGTTCACCGCCCAATTCTGGGGGCGGCGGGATATTCCGAATCTGCGGCGGGTATTGGGGCTTTGCCTGATCCTGGCGATCTTTGCCAGTTTGATCTTCTTTGCGCTGGCGCAATTCCTACCGTTGCAGTTGTTGAGCATCTATTCCAGGGATTCAGCAGTCACGCAACTGGGGGCAGGCTACCTGCGGACATTTTCATGGACGTTCCTTTTCTTCGCGGTCACGTTCAGTTATGCGTTGGTAATGCGTTCGACCGGCGACGTCCGAACTCCCACGGCCATCGGCGTACTCGCGTTGGCGTTGAGTACATTCCTCTCGTATTCGTTGATATTCGGGAAGTTTGGTTTTCCAGAGATCGGGATCCAGGGCGCTGCCATCGCAGCTGTGATCGCGCGGGCGTTCGAATGCGTCACCCTGATCTCGATCACGTATCTCAAAAAATCGCCGGTCGCTGCATCCCTGCGCGAGCTGACCGACTTCGACGTAGAATTTCTGCGCAAGATCATTAAGCCGATGTTGCCGGTGATCCTGAACGAGTTGTTCTGGTCGCTGGGGATCACCACCTACAACATCATCTATGGACGTATGGGAACGTCGTCGTTCGCGGCGATGAATATCGTCAATACCCTCGAGCAGGTCGCTTTTGTGTTATTCATCGGAATCGCAAATGCAACCTCGGTGCTGGTGGGAAATCGCATCGGCGCGGATAAAGAGGATGAAGCATTTCTATATGCCGGCCGCTCGCTCGGGCTTGGCATTGCCGGCGGCATCCTGATCGGGATCCTCCTGCAATTGGTGAAAGGACCGGTGTTATCGCTTTACAATGTGTCACCCGCGGTGATCGACAATGCCTCGCATATCATCAACGTGATCACAATCTTCCTTTGGATCCGGGTCAACAATATGACCATCGTCGTAGGCGTTCTGCGGGCCGGCGGCGACACACGTTTCTCGTTATTCCTGGACGGGATCATTATTTGGATCGTCGGTGTTCCGATGGCATACTTCGCAGCGTTCGTGCTGCACCTCCCCGTTTATTATGTCTACCTGTTTGCCATGTCTGAGGAACTGACAAAATGGGTCCTGGGCATCATTCGTTATCGCTCACGCAAGTGGATCAACAATCTTGCCGCGCAGATGACCGTGTAATCGCCGTGTAGGGATGGGCAGCTGCCCATCCCTACACGGCGACCATCAAAAACCTTGACATATTCAAGATGCACGGTGTAAACTCAAACAGCTTTGCTTAATACAAGATAAGTAGGCAAATTCCCAAGAAAGGAGCGCACTGCATGTACAACCTCAGCACCAAATTCTTCGTCGACGCCAGCTATGTTATCCCCGCTGGTTCTGTTCCTTATCGTAGTGCGCCCGTAGACCGTCTTTAGGTCTGACCTGTCCTGAGTAATTAGGCTGTGGCGCACGCCACAGCCTTTTTTTATTTCCTTCTCCCCTCCGGAGAAGGTGTCCGAAGGACGGATGAGGGCGAGACTGTGTATTCGCCCTCACCCCCATCCCCTCTCCCACTGGGAGAGGGGGGAGAAATTGAAATGACAACACTGGAACCCGCCCTCACATTTGACTTCCGCAACACCATAGAAGAGAACCGCCTCAAGGGACTCTGGAAAATGATGTCAGACTACCGCCTGCCGTATGCTGGCGCCACCCTGGCCCTGGCTGGGTCGGCACTCGCAAAGACCTTCACCTATTTGTTGCTGCGGTTTTTTGCCGATAACGTGCTCACGCAGGGCGAATACATCGGGAACAATCTGACACAGACCTTTATCTGGATCGGTCTGGGATTTGTGGGGCTCGCGCTGGTGGAGGGCGGATTGGCGTTCGTTTCGGGACGTCTGGCTGCTTTTACCGCCGAGGGACTCACGCGCCGCATTCGCGACTTCCTCTTCGACCACATCCAGCGGTTGAGCTTCTCGTACCACGCCACGACCCCCACCGGCGACTTGATCGAGCGCGTCACCTCAGACGTGGACTCGCTGCGCCGCTTCTTCAGCGAGCAGGCCATCGGCATGGGACGTATCATCCTGCTGTTCATCATCAACTTTGCGGCTTTGCTGCGACTCAACGTGGAATTGGCGCTCATCTCAGTAGTAGTGATCCCCTTCATGCTGTTGGTGTCGCTGTGGTTCTTCAAGCAGGTGACAAAGCGCTACGAAGAATATCAGGCCCAGGAAGCTGTGCTTTCCACCACCCTGCAGGAAAACCTGACCGGTGTGCGCGTGGTCAAGGCATTTGCCAGGCAGGAGTATGAGAAAGGCAAGTTCGAAAAGGACAACTGGGGCAAGTACTTAAAAGGCAAGCTCCTGCTCTTCATGCACTCGATGTTCTGGCCGCTCTCCGACATCGTGCTGGGATTGCAGATGCTGTTCGGTTTCATTTACGGCGCGATGATGGCGATCGATGGTGACATCACTGTTGGGACGTACATTGCATACGCCGGGCTGGTCATCTGGCTGATCTGGCCGATCCGCAATCTGGGACGGATCATCGTCTCGGCGTCGACCGGTATGGTGTCGTATGGTCGTCTGATGGAAGTCGTCAAACAGGTGCGCGAACCGCTCCTGGACGGCAAACACCAGCCGGATGGTCCGGTACGAGGCGATATCGTCTTCGAGAATGTTTCCTTCATTTATTCGGATGGTGAACATCATGTGCTGAAGGACATCTCGTTCCACGTCCGGCCGGGGCAGGCCGTTGCGCTGCTCGGTTCCACCGGCTCGGGTAAAACGTCGCTGGTCAATTTGCTGCCGCGCTTCCATGAATACACCGGTGGACGCATTCTGGTAGATGGCGTGGAGTTGAAGGATTACTCGCGTGCTTATCTGCGCCGACAGATCGGTATCGTCGAACAGGAGCCATTCCTGTTCAGCCGCTCGATCCGTGAAAACATCACATACGGTGTCGGACGCGACGTTTCACAGGAAGAAGTCGAACGCGCTGCCAAAGCTGCCGCCGTGCATGATGTGATCCTGTCCTTCCCGGATGGCTACAACACACTGGTCGGCGAAAAAGGCGTGACGCTTTCCGGCGGTCAGAAGCAGCGTGTCACCATTGCGCGAACGCTCTTGAAGAATCCACGCATCCTGATTCTCGACGACTCGACCTCTTCGGTGGATACCGAAACAGAATCCGAGATCCGCGGCGCTTTGAACCAATTGATGGAAAATCGCACCACCTTCATTATTGCTCATCGCATCCAATCGGTGATGGTCGCCGACCTGATCCTGGTGTTGGATAAAGGCGAAGTGATTCAAACGGGTACACACCTGGAACTGGTGGCGCAGAAAGATGGCATGTACCGCCGGATCTACGATATTCAGACCAGGATTGATGAAGAGCTGGAGTTGGAGATCTCGCGTGTGAACTAAGAAACATGTCGTTGCGAGGAGTGGTGAAGTGCGCAAGCACTGAACCCGACGAAGCAATCTCCAAGTTCGCGGATAAAGCTCACGGTCAGGGACTGCCTAAACCAGGAGATTGCTTCGGGCAACGAACGCCCTCGCAACGACATACAGTAATACGGAGAATCAAGTTATGAGCGAAGAACTTATCGAACTGGAAGAAGAAGAATATACCTCGCAGCTTACCGCGCCTATATTGAAGCGCATTCTCTCGCTGCTGCGTCCGCATTGGAAATGGGTCGTGGGCTTTCTGGTCACGATCATGCTGACCTCTGTGCTGGATGCGTATTTCACCTACCTGAGTAAGCAGATCGTGGACACCGGTATCACATTGAAAGATAAACCGGCGCTAATGCGTATTGCCCTGATCTACGGCGTGTTCCAAATCCTGCAGGCGGGATTCGTGTTCGCCTTCATTTACCTGGCCGGTGTGCTCGGCGAACGCGTGCAATACGACCTGCGCAAGCTGCTCTTCAATCACCTGCAGGACCTGTCGCTCTCGTACTATGCACAGAACGCCGTGGGGCGCCTGATCGCACGCGTCACGTCAGATACGGGTCGCGTCTCTGAGCTGCTCACCTGGGGCGTCGTGGATACCACCTGGGCAGTCATGAACATCACCACATCCGTGATCTTTATGGCGGTGATCAACTGGAGGCTGGCGTTGATCGTCTCGACCATCATTCCGATCATGGTCTACATCGCCGTGCAGTTCCGCAAGCACATCCTGGTTCAGTACCGCATCTCGCGGCGCACGAATTCCAAGATCACAGGTGCGTTCAATGAAAACTTCCAGGGCGTACGCGTGGTCAAGGCATTGCTGCGCGAGGATGAGAACACCAAAGAGTTCCAGGTACTGACATCGAAGATGTATCACGCATCGTATCGGGCAGCCTGGCTCTCGGCCCTCTTCCTCCCCACCGTGCAGATCATCGCAGCCGTGGCGCTGGGTCTCATCGTTGGCTATGGCGGCACGCAGATCACTCTTGGTGTCATGACCATCGGTGGCATTCAGGCCTTCGTTTCCTACCTCACATTTATGATGTGGCCGATCCAGGAGTTCGCCCGGGTCTACGCGGAGATGCAGCATTCGATCGCATCGGCAGAACGGATCTTCAAGCTGGTCGATACGCCGGCTGAGGTCCATGACCGACCGGGTGCCATCGATGCACAAACGCTGATGGGCGAGATCGAGTTCGATCACGTGAACTTCTATTATGAAGACCGCAAGCCTGTGCTGCAGGATTTCACGTTGAAGGTGCAGCCTGGTGAAATGATCGCCCTTGTTGGTCCGACCGGCGGCGGCAAATCGACGATCGTGAACCTGCTCTGCCGTTTCTACGAACCGCGCGATGGCGTGATCCGCATCAACGGACGCGATTACATGGAGTACACCCTCGCTTCGATCCACAGCCGGATCGGGATCGTGCTTCAGACGCCGCATCTCTTCTCGGGCAGCGTCCGCGACAACATCCGTTATGGACGATTGGAAGCAGGCGACGAGGAGATCATCGCAGCTGCCAAGATCGCCGGCGCACATGACTTCATCGTGACATTGGAAAAGGGCTACGAACAGAACGTGGGCGAAGGCGGCAACCTGCTATCGGTCGGGCAGAAACAGTTGATCAGCCTGGCACGCGCTGTGCTGGCTCGACCGGAACTGTTCATCATGGATGAAGCTACGTCGTCCGTGGACACGTTGACCGAAGCGCTCATCCAGCGCGGCATGGAAGCCCTCATGAAAGGACGTACGTCCTTCGTGATCGCACACCGCCTGTCCACCATTCGACGTGCCAACAGAATTCTGGTGATCGAAAATGGTCGCATTGCTGAACAGGGCACGCATGCCGAGCTACTGAAACTCGGCGGACATTATTACCGGCTGTACACGCAGCAGTTCCGCCATGAATTGGAGACGCAGTACGGGCTTGCTGAAGCAGTCGGCGCAAAGGCAGTGGAAGAAGCGCCTGAAGCGTTGGCAGCGGATTGATTAATGGCGCTTGTAGGGTGCGGCAGCTGCCGCACCCTACAAGCGCTAACCCGGAATGAGAGAATTATGATAGTAACTATTTCGTCCCTTACCAGTGTTATGATTCGGGAGGCGGCACATTGTCGTGCCCGCAAAACTCCCCCTCTGTTGCTTAAGTGCATACGTTGAAGTATCTCGCTGGTCGAGTAGTGGCGCGATTACGCGCCACATATCGAGCCCAGTGCGCAATGGATTTATCCATTAGCAAGAGGGCTTCTTGAAAACTGGTGGTCTCGACACCTGCACCCCTTCGCCTACGCGCTGCTTCGCTCAGGGTCACTCGACCACCGACGACTGTACAGATTTGAGGTTACAACAATGAATACCAGGAATTTACTAATACAGTACGATAAAGACCTGCGCCTGCGGATCACGTATCCCGAGGCGCGCAAGGAAATCACACGAGATGTAGTGCGTCTCATCCGCAAGGCGCCGGGCATGAATGTGGTGGCTTTCACGTTCGCCAACGAATCAAAACTGCATGATGTGATCCATCGCGAAGTTGAGTACCTAACGCCGCTGCAGCAGCCGTTCACGTGGAAGGTCTATGACCATGACCAACTGCCCAGCCTGAAAGACGAGCTTGAATCGCATGGCTTCGAACCAGATAACGACCCCGCCAGGGTGATGGTATTCGATGTACACAAAAGCCGTTCACGCCTGTTCGACCCGGTGACTGCCGACGTCCGCCGCATCCACACGGCAGACGGTTTGAAGGATGTGGTCGAGGTGTTGGACCAGGTCTGGGGTGGGCACAACAGCTGGGTCTTCGAACGACTCGGCGGGCATCTCAACGTCCGCGACTATTTAAGTGTATACGTTGCGTACGTGGATGATCAACCGGCCTCCGTCGCCTGGACGTATTTCCCCCATGGACGATTTGCCACGCTGTTTGCCGGCTCCACCCTGACAGAGCACCGAAAGCAAGGACTCTACACCAGCCTGCTGGCAACGCGGCTGCAGGAGATCCGCAAGCGCGGTTATCACTATGCAGTGGTCGAGACCGGCGCCATGAGCGGACCGATCGTCGAGAAGCATGGCTTCCGACACTTAACCACTGTCCACGATTTTGAGTGGAAAGGGAATTGACCCCAGCCTGCCCTCCTCCTGGCACGGACGGAGGGGCTGAATCACAACATCCCGCAGTGAACTGCGGGATGTTGCATATGGTCCCCTGGCTGTGATGCAGGGCTGCTTTGTACGAGAGCGTTCTACCCCCTTATAAAACCCGATTCAGGCTTCGTGTTCGATGCAGTTCTATTTCTTTCGATACGGCCGGAAGTACTCAACCGTGTAGCCGGTGATCAACCAGGCGAAAGCGGCCAGGATGGCGGTGAAAATCCATTTGAGAGCTGCCATTTGACACTCCTGTTGCTGCGATGAAAGGCTTCCTGTGGAAGTTTGATGATGTATTGACGACCAGCTACATGACGGGGAATCGGAAAAAGGATACAGGCCAGAATGTCACAAAAAATATAGAGAACTGTCACATTGCCCTTGGTCGGCTGGCTCGGCGAAGGTCTCCGACCGAGCCGTATCGCGACCGAAGGTCTCCATGAATTTGGAAGAGGCGGACCTTCGGTCAAAGTGCTGGTTGGGGTCGGAGACCCGCAAACAGCCGCTACAGGGTCCTTCGCTAAGACCCTCGACCAACGCTAGCGGAAATGTTTAAGGCGGGTATAATTTCGCCCAATATTCTTTGGACGGATTCTAAAATTTTCGTCGATTCCTTCGCCTTACATACAGCGGTACAACCTTATGCTCATCGTCGTAAAGATCGGAACATCCACGCTCACCTCTGGAACGAAAAAGATCACGCCGCCCCTGGTGGTGGAACTGGCGCGGCAAATTACGCACATCCAGGCTGCAGGGCACAGGGTGATAGTAGTCTCGTCTGGCGCCATTGCGGCGGGGCGTGAGAAATTAGGGTTCCCACAATTGCCCAAAGGACTGCCTGCCAAACAAATGCTGGCTGCCATCGGCCAGCCTCGGCTGATGGTGATCTACGAACAGATCTTCGCCTTGTATGGTCGTACAGTCGCACAAGTGCTGCTGACCCGCGCCGACCTCTCGGACCGACGACGGTACATCAATGCGCGCGCCACGCTCACTGCCCTGATCGAGCAAAACATCCTGCCCATCATCAACGAGAACGATACGGTCGCGACCGAGGAGATCCGTGTGGGCGATAACGATAATCTCTCGGCGCTGGTGGCCAACGTGGTCGAAGCGGATCTGCTTGCCCTGCTGACGGACCAATCTGGTTTGTTCACCGCCGACCCCCGCCATGTGCCAACCGCCAAACTTGTGGAGGAAGTGACCGAGCCTGAGATTCCGGCATCGCTGTGGGAAGCCGCCGGCGGGCATGGGACCAGCCTCGGCACAGGCGGCATGATGACCAAACTGCAAGCCGCCGACCTGGCAAGGCGCTCGGGTACAACCGTGGTGATTGCGCAGGGAACCGAACCAGATGTATTATGCCGCCTGGTCAACGGTGAACGCGTAGGCACACGCTTTGCACCGGTCAACTCGGCGATGGAGAGTCGCAAGCGGTACATCCTCTCAGGAAGGCTGTCGCCGGGACAAATTACGGTCAATACGGGCGCGGCAGCAGCATTGAAGCGTGGCGGCAGTCTGCTGCCCATCGGTGTGACGCAGCTCTCCGGTGAGTTTGACCGAGGCGATACGGTGCGCGTGCTCGATGAAAGTGGACGGGAGCTGGCACGCGGTATCACGTCGTATTCGAGCGCCGACCTGGCCCGCCTGCGCGGCCGACACTCAGACGATATCGAGTCGCTGCTTGGGTATGATTATGGCGATGAGGTCATTCATAGGAATGATTTGGTGTTGTTGTGAATTGCCCCGTCATTGCGAGGAGCATCGCGCTGAGCGAAGCGTGTGCGACGAAGCAATCCTATATCGTGGCATTGGAGATTGCTTCGGGCGAAGGGCGTCGCCCTCGCAATGACGGATAAATGAAGTGGAGAACTTATCATGCTAATTGAAATGGGACAAAAGGCAAAGCGTGCCGCGCGGACCCTGGCACGCCTGACGACTGACCAGAAGAACAGCACCATCCATTGCCTGGCCGACGCGCTGCTCGCAGACCAGCGAGCGATCCTTGACGCGAACGCAATGGACGTGGAGGCTGGCAAAGCAAACGGACTCTCGGACTCGTTGATCGACCGTCTCATGCTGAACGAGTCACGTCTGGCAGGCATCGCAGACAGTTTGCGGCTGGTGGCGAATTTGCCCGACCCGGTTGGTGAAGTATTCGATGAAGCCACATTGCCGAACGGGCTGCATGTGCGTAAACAGCGTGTGCCGCTGGGGGTACTGGGAGTGATCTATGAAGCGCGCCCCAACGTCACAGTAGACGTGGCAGGGCTGGCCCTCAAGAGCGGCAATGCCGTCATTTTGCGCGGCGGCAGTGAGACGCTACATTCGAACCGGGCGCTGGTCGCATCGCTGCAGCGAGCCTTAACCCAGAGCGGGGCCCCGAACGATGCCATCCAGTTCATCGACAGCCCCGATCGTGCGTTGGTACTCGAGCTGCTGCATCTCAGAGACCACGTGGATATGATCATCCCGCGCG
Source organism: uncultured Anaerolinea sp. (assembly GCA_964489725.1). Lineage (GTDB taxonomy): Bacteria > Chloroflexota > Anaerolineae > Anaerolineales > Villigracilaceae > Defluviilinea. The sequence goes on from CAZBAX010000011.1 coordinate 90,079, forward strand.
GCGGCGCCGGACTGCACGAGTTCTGCCGCGAGAACAGTCACATCCCGGTCATCACGGGCGGCATTGGCATCTGTCACCTGTTCGTGGACGAGACCGCCGACCTGGACGCGGCATTGCGGATCATCCATAACGCCAAGACACAGCGACCGAGCGTTTGCAACGCGCTCGATACGGTGCTGGTGCATCGAAACATTGCACAGGGATTTCTTCCGCGCGTCGTGGAGCACCTTGCCCCGGCTGGTGTGACCTTCCGAGCTGAGCCTCTTGCAGCAGCGCTGCTGAGTCACGAGTCAGTTGCCCCTGCCGGAGAGAATGACTTCGATACGGAATGGCTCTCGCTCGTGCTGGGACTCAAAGTGGTGGACGGGCTCGACGATGCCGTGGAGCATATCGCCGCCCACAGCACCGCCCATTCAGACGGCATCCTGACCCGCACTGAGGTACACGCCCAGCGCTTCGTCGCCGAAGTGGATTCGGCAGCAGTCTACGTGAACGCCAGCACGCGCTTCACCGACGGCACCGAACTTGGCCTTGGCGCTGAGGTGGCCATCTCGACCCAGCGCTTGCACGCCCGCGGTCCGATGGCGCTGCGCGAGTTGACCACGTATAAGTGGGTCATCATTGGCGATTGGCACGTGAGGAAATAGGGAATCAATCTCGTGCTCGGCCAAGGTCCCTGCTCGGCGACGGTGGTAGACCGAGCCGTATCGCGACCGCAGGTCTCCTATTGCAATACTCTCCGCAAAAATCCATCCCGGCGGCGGATACGCTAAAGCCTGTGTCGCCATGGCGCCATGCAGCACTTCGCAAAATCCCCCGCCTCGTCGCCCAAGCCCGCTTGCCCTTACAGGGTGCTTCGCGAAAGCGGGCTGCTGCGGCGTGCGGTCGATCGTCGTTTCTTGGCCGGTTCGGTTGTGGAAGCATCGTCGAGCCCCAGAAACCTTCTGGGATTCGTATGCGCGATCTGTTTATAGAGATCCTCTCCCAGGCGGCTGCGAAGCAGGATCGAAGCTTCCTTTTCTGAAACGCTTTCGCGCTCGACCATGTAGTAATCGCTCCCAAACAGCACGTGCTCGCGAACATTCTTATTGTTCAGCATAACCTTGAGATAGTCGATCAGGTCGATCTCCAGCCCCGAGACTTTAGGCGTAAAAACTGTGTATGAAACATCGGCATATAAATTTGGGTATTTCCCGGAGGCGAGCATTTCGTAGATGGTGCGCACCCAGGCGACCTCGTCCTGCTGGCCGCGGCTTTTGAGGTGCCTCACCCATTCTTCGGCGCCGCCAAAGTGAGCCAGGCACAATGTGAGTTCCTCATATCCTTTTGTTTCGAGGAGGCGCTGGTATTTGAGCGGCCCGGAATTATCCCTGCGTATCTTTCTCGATTCGCCATAGCGCCAGATGCCGCCCGGCGAGCAATGTGTGAGCACGGGGTATTTCTCTTTGATACAGAAATCGTAGACTTTCATCAGTCTCTTATCATCAGGCGAGTAGCCGAGGTTCGGGTAGATCTTGATGCCGCGGAACTTAGTCGGACCCAGGTTATCTTTCACGCGCTGTTCGATATCGGGGTGGCGAGGGTCCGCGGCGTAGAAGGGGATGATCTTCCCGCCCGAGTTTTGAGCAAGTGCCAGAAGCTCCTCGTGCTGCTGTTCGATCGGGATCGTCGGCGCACCCATGTTCATGAAACTCATATCCATCGGCAGCACGACGAACACGGTGCTCTCGGGGTATTGGACTTCCACCTTTCGGAAGACCGCTTCCTGCGATGGTTGTTCGGCGATCTTGAGAAAGCGCGCCAGCCGCTCGAAGATATCGTTCGAGAACGGATTGATCCACACCAGCATGTCGTACAGCCAGTTCGACTGCATGAGACGGACCCGCCCGCGCACGACCTGCCCCTGCATGTGCATGAGCTGCGTATTCGCCCGGCTGCGCGGGATGAGCGAGGACAATAATCGTAACAGGAAGAGCAAGCCCTGCAGGAACAGCATGAAGAGTAGTATCACGATCAGGGCCACCAGCAGAAAGAATGGGATCGCTACAATGGTCTCGACGATCAGCACCAGCGGGTATCCCAAGGGAACGAACGGATTCGAACTGGTCGCCAGGAAGAACGTAATTCTGGTGAGCAGCACTAACGCGCCAAAATACAGGAGCACCGCAGCCACATAGACGGGGATCCTCCACCAATTAACCCTGCCCAGGTTGGCATCGGAGATCACCCACCACCAAAATTGGCTCGGGGAATGTTTCCTGGTAAAGGTATGAATATGGCAGTTGTAGATGGTCCATTCCTTAATACGCGTGCGTGTCGCCATGTCTCCTCCTTCACTACTGGACATTATATATCCGAATTGTTCAGAGAAAATGAGAGCTGCTTTGCCAAGAATGGGAGGAACTCCGTGCGATAACCGGCGGGGGTCAATCCCCCGCCTCGTCGCCCAAGCCCGCTTCAAGCGGGCTTCCGCAATGAGCATGGAAATTCATGTCGATGCGGATATGGCAGTACGAGACGCGTTTTTCGATCCAAACCCCAACGCCGTATCGCGATCGCGATTTTCCCATTCGAATGATTACGGCGACAAATGATCCCAATCGCAATCCATCCCCGCGGGGGATACCCTAACGGGTGTGTCGCCATGGCGCCATGCAACACTTCGCAAAATCCCCCGCCTCGTCGCCCAAGCCCGCTTGCCCCTACAGGATGCTTCGCGAAAGTGTGCTTACGCCGCGAGCGTGTCCGTAAACGTCTACGCGGCCACGATCATAGGACGTCGCGGCTGAGAACGTTGCATTCGGTTGGAAAACTCCGCGAGAGCTGACAGTCACCTTCACCCCCCTATCCCTGGATTCTTACTTTGTCCGTTCCCATGTGATGCCCGTGAAGAAACCAAGTACACCGATTAACAGGATGATGACGATCAAAGGTAGTATACAGGTCAACATCATGTTCGAATCTGTTGTACTGTCAGTGACGAGCAACCATAGTGCGCCAACCACCACTGCGATCAGAAACAGAAGGCTCAGTATGAGCATGGTGGCGCGTTTTTGGAGATTTTGCCAGCCCTGACGGCGCTCCCGCCAATCAAGAACGGGAGCAGCCAACACATCGTGGAAGATTTCGTAACTGGGCTCCCCCGCGTCGCTGCTTTCCACGGTGCGCAGGAGACGGACATCCTGATCGGAAAGCCTTTTCAGCAGCGACCTCACTACCTGCACCGGGGCATCCACATAACTGGCAAGGTCGCTGGGACTCAATGCGATCTTTGTGCCGGAGGGCGTGACCAGATATTGAAAGATCTGCGCCGACAGCGTCTGGTAGTCGCTGGAGAGTCGTTTCATGACGCGATCGAGATGCGTGCGCACGATCTTCTCGGCTCCGCCCAGGCTCTCCAGGGTGGATAGACGCAGCAGGCGAGAACGCGCAGACATCTCGTGCGACCAGATGCGAGTCATCACCAATTGAAGATAAGGCGTCTCGATCTTGCCGGTGATTTCGGAGGGTATGGCTCTGCCAGGACTTATCCTTTCGAGCGAGAGCTGCCCTGTTTTCAATTGGCGCAGCACTTCGTCTACTAATTTCGGCTCGATCTGCACGGGAGGTGTATCTGCCGCGTTGCGTCCGTTGAAAACCGCTATCGGTCGTTCGATGGCGGCTCGCGCGCCAGTATCATCGAGATGATCGAGGCGCAAATAGTTATCGAACAGGATCGGGATGCGACCCTCGAAGCGATCCAATTTTGCCAGTGCGTCTTCGCGTATCGAAATGAGAAAGCTGGCTGGCAATCCCTGCTGGATCACGGCGTGCGAAAACTCGAGCATGAAATCGTCCTCTTTCGGGTGATAGAGGAAATACTCCTCGAACTGATCGAGCAGGATCATCCAGCGATGATTCGTCCGGTCTGCCAGGCGTTGCAGCAGGTCGCCTAGCGCGAGCTTTGCATTCAGTTGCCCATCCAACCCCGAGGCTGTAAACAGCAGCGCTTTCAATCGATCGAGTGGGGCGTTCTTCCAATCGGTATGGACCACCACGCTCAAGTTCTGACGGCGATTAAGCTCGCTAACCACGCCCGCTCGCAGGGCCGAGGATTTCCCGACGCCGCTGGAACCGTACAGAAGCGTGAGCGGTGAGGCAAACAGGTTGGCGACGATGAGACGCGTTTCCTGCTCGCGTCCGAAGAAATAACTGGCATCTGCCTCCGTGTACGGGATCAACCCCTGGTAGGGCGATCCTCGTCCTGATGCTGGCAGCATGGCTATGGACCTCCCGCTCGTCGTTCAGACAGCAACCTCACAAAATCGTCCAGCAGGAGATCGTAGACCTCCACGCCGCGCTTTTGCCAGAACCGTCGTTCCATCAGCGACGGCTGATACTGGATGCCCCACGAAACAATGTCCGATACCCGGCGCGGGTCGGTCTGGATGCGGTTGAGGATGACGCGCAGGTTCCAGTCCCGCAGGCTGTAGCCAAGAAAGAGAAAGTGTGACGTCTGGAATGGCTCGGCAAAGATGGAAGGAATGGCTTTGTTCTTCGTCATGCGCACCAGGAAATCCACGTAGTCATCTTCGGTGATTACGTATTGGTCACCATCTGCGCGGCGGCGGTCTACTGTGCCATGCATTTTATAGATCACTGTAGTCGTCTGCAGATCGATATCCAGTTTGTTCGGGTTGATCTCACGCGCAACACCGGACTCATGCTGCACCCAGAGCAGGCGGTCACCGAGATCGGGGTTGGTGGTGTGAACCACGAGATCGAAGGGATGCCCGCGTGCAAGAAAGGCGCGCTCGATCAGGTCATCGTAATTGGTGGTAATGATCAGCAGCGGATGATCGATGCTCGCCAGGAAGGTATGCAAAGGCGCCACCGGAAAGTCCCGGTCGAAGATGGAGTGCAATTCCTGATAGAGCGGCGTGCGCCCGCCGATCAGGCTGTAATACTGGGCGACCTTGGCGAGGTCCAGCGACTCGCCCGATGGAAACTCAGACTTGCGTGCGAGGTAACTGGCAAGCTCAGATGCTGTCGGCAGGTGGAGTTGTTTGCCGGGGTCTCCACCTGCGGCTGCAGACGGATCGCGGTAGTAGGACGCGCCTGCCCCCAGAAACGGAATCACCAATCCCTTTGTCAGGCGCTCGTAGATCAGACGATAAGGGGGAGCGAACTGTCCAGGATCTGGATTCATGGTTCGACGCCCAGGGCCTGTTGATGTTCTTCATCGGGCAGTAAGGCTACATCCTTTATGCCCAGGATGGTGCGCAGAAATGAGACGAACCCGGCAACCGCCAGACCGAACAGGATACTTCCCAGGATCGCCAACGTGCCCGCCACCCATTGAAGAGCCGCCAGAGTGGTCGCCTGGAGGGCCGGATCGTACGTGACATCGATCGGCTGCCCCTGCGCCAAATGAGGGACGTTGGTGATCGTGACTGTCAATAGCGTAATCGTGATTGCAATCAAGCCTGAGATGAGTTGTGTGCCGCTCAGAATACCATACCCAATGGCATAGCCGACCCAATCTGACACGCGATAGGCAAACCCTTCGGTGCGCTGCTCGGTGGTGTAACCGATGTAGCCTCCGAGCAGACATGCCAGGACGAGAAATAACACGTCTGGCAGTTGTGTCAGCAAACCAGGCGCTATGAACCAGAACAGGATCAGAATGCCGAGCGTTGTGATGACAAGCCAGACTACAGACAATACCTGGAGTTGGTGCGTCTTGCGCCATATCCGCAGGATCCAGCCCCAGGTGATGCCGAGGGGCAGGAACCCAAACAGCCAGAGACTGAGATTGCTCAGGATGGCAAATTGCCCTAAAGAGAACGTATCGGCGGGGACGGAACTGAGAGCGGCTGCCTGATCGACCTCCTTGTTCAACCGATTCAGGAATTGGCTCAAAACAGCCTGGCTCATGATCGAGTTGATCAACCCCAATAGAGCCAGCAGATAGGTGGGCAAACGGAACAACCAGCCCTGCGGATTTCGCGGGTCACTCCCCCAGAAGTCTTCCCGGTCCACCAGGCCGGAAGCGACTCCCCCCAGACCTCCCAACAGTGTGCAGACCAGGATCTGCAGGAACAGATCGGTATAGAGCAGCCTGCCAGATTGCGTTATGGCATCTCGGATTAGACTGGCGCCAAGCTCTGGATGAACATCCTTATAGAAGTTGGCGAAGATCGTGGCATGAGCCCGGACGCCCGCCCAGGTGCTGCCGACAAAGTCAAAGACCAGGCAGCCTGCCAGGAAGCCCATCCCGGCTCCGGCCTGGAGACTTCTGCGCCAGTTTTCTGCCCAGTTCCAGCGAGCCGCAATCCAGCCGCCGGCAAACAATATGAAACCACACAATAGAAGAATGACTGTTGAAGACCAGGGGGGAACCCCGGCTGCCAGGTCGGCGACGGGCCAACCGGGGACAAATCGATGGATTTCGATTTTAAGGTATTGGAATCTTAATGCAAGCACGCATACCCACCCACCCAGGACCCCCACGGTCACGGTTCTCACCCGCATGCTGTTACCTCACTCTAAAGCTTGTTGCCAGGATAATGCTTTTAAGATGGATTTCCAAAGCCTGAACCACTCCGCTGAGCCTTACGCTTCATAGGATACATGAAATGCATTCGACATGCAAGCAGTTGCGAGGTACCGACAAGTCGCTGGCAACGGCTTCACATCGTCGGGGTTTCCAGAAACATCAGGCATACTTTTTTTGTATTGCGTTCTCGAAAGGAGTGAACCAAGTCAAAGCCCCTTCTGCAAATGGACGAGGAAAGCCGCGCCCAGCTCAAAGACATCCCGGAATCGGGGATGAGTTACTACTTCGTACTGGGGCGTTTCAACAACTACAGCGACCCGGAACTGCACATCATCGCCGGAGATTTCTTTATCTTTCCCCTCACCATCAGTGTTCGAACTTCGAATAAACAGAGTTCTGAAAAATTCGAAACGTCCCAAGTTGAGCATCCCTCCTACTCTGACGGAATGGCAGTGACTTGCAAAGATCCCTGTTTGTATTTCCATGACATTGTATAGTTGACTGCTAATATCGACAGGTTTATACTTTTTACACAATAAAGAAAGGTGTGGAAAACATATGGCGCTTTCAAGTCAGCGACTCAGTGTGTTTGATCCAATCCAGGATGTGGAATTTGATCACCTGGGCAGATACCAATTTGCGCGGCGTCTGCTAAAGCGAGTCTCAGCGCCCAATTGTTCTTCTGCAGTGGGGTTGTACGGTGGCTGGGGGACAGGCAAGACCTCGATTCTTAACCTCATAAAAAAGATCAACGACCAGGACAATATTCCTGATAAGCCTCTGATGGAGATCTTCGATGTCTGGCCATACGAGGTGTCGGGTGACCTTTCGTTACCGATCCTGTTCCAAATGCAGCAGTGGGAATCAGCATTGGAATTAAGTACGCACTCCATGTACTGGCGCAGGGTTTTCGGTGTCCTTGCCCAGGCCGGAATGGATATCGCGTTACAGAAGTTTCTGAATATCAGGACCAGCGACTTGCAAACCTACGCCGACAACCTGCAGGAACTGAAATCGTATGTCGATGACATTCGCAAGGCGCAGGATGCTTTCTGTGAGCTGGCTCAGCTCGTCAGTCAGGCACACCAGAACCGGCGCATCGTGTTCCTGATCGATAACCTGGATCGCTGTTCCCCTGAGAACGTGGTGCGCCTGTTGGAATCGATCAAGAACTTTCTGCATGCACCCAATTGCGTGTGGGTCTTCGCCATGGATTCCGGCGTGATCGCCAGTTATATCGATCACAAATATGAAGGCACGCGCATGGATGGCAACAGCTATTTGGACAAGATCGTGCCGGAGCAATATCATATCCCACCCATCTCTGATCACGATATCAGCAGGCTTCACCGTTTCCTGGCGATGGTACAACCTTCCAACGCGCATGGATTGCCCACGGTAGACCTTGGAAAGATTCCACAAATCCCTGAGGTGTTGGTTCCGCGCCGTTTGTTGAAGACTGCCCATAAATTCTATGAAGCGTATACCAGCGATCTGCCCATGGGCAGCGCCGCGACGCCAGACATGGCCTTTGCGCTCATCCTGCTTTACAACACCTGGCCGGTGTTTTATGAACACTTCGCATCGGGCAAGGTGGATCATGTACGCGGCATCCTGGAGAATTTTGTGGACAACGGAGAGATCCCAGGTATCCCGTTGTCAAAGAAGTTCACAGAGGATCAGGCGCTGAAACACTATCTGAATGCCTGCTTCATTCAGGGACAGATTCAGGACACAGTCAATGCCACACTATCCAGTTGCATGGTGTGGCTTCGTCAGGTGGGCCTGCCTTAATGAAAGAGGGTTATTGGCTTACCAGTTTTAATGTTTGGCAGCGCATCATTCGGCTGACTTTAGTGGTGGTATTTGGCTGGCAGGTGCAGCTTCATTGGCATTTGTACTTCCTAGTGGCGGGTGTATGGCGATTTCTATGGGACAGGGTTTGGCCCACTACTCAATTTTATATCTCTCTGCTGGCATTGATAGAGTTCACGGCCATCTTCCTGGTGTTCTACACAATCTTCATCTTTTGGCTCGCTCAGTTCATCCTGCCGGTAACACACTGGGGTGATCGATTCCCGGCAGCATGGCGGCTGTTCATATTCTCTCTCTTCTGGGGACAACTGCATGGCCCGGCTGTCTTCATACACAATGGAGAGACCGACGCCGAGCTTGCGGAATTGAAGAAGAGCGGACCGGGCGTTGCATTTGTGGATCTCAGGAGCGCGATCACCTTGAATTCGCGGCCGCCCTCCAAAGAAAGCCTGTCCCCCGCCGAATTGGAGCGACCCGAACGATCCCATTTCGATGCGAAGACCAATACCTATGTCTCCAACGTCCGCGTCGCGGGTCCGGGACTTGTGTTTATCGAGAGCCATGAAAGACTGACCGGCTGGGTGGACCTCAGGAAACAGTCCCGCACGCGAAAACGCGTTTACGCAGATACACGCGATGCCATTCGAGTCAAAACAGATATCTCCTGCACCTTCACCTTGGGTGAGCCACCCGAAGTCCTGGATGTCTGCCTCGGCGGAGAAGATGGGAAACAAGTGTTTGTGGTCGAATGGGATCAATCCATGCCGGTGGCATACAAGAGGATTAAATCACTCACGCGGGAATTGGATGAAGGGGATGAACAGGAGATCTATGATTTTTGGCTCCGCAACCCCGACCCCGCCGCCGTTTCCACAGACGTTCCGAACAGTGGGTTTCCATACACGCTCGATGCACAGCGCGTGGAGCAAGCCATCTATTTTCAAAATTTGAGGGCTGACCCAACGGCTTCGGGCGACCTGACGTTTCGGAAGTGGTTCGAGGTGCCGGAGGATGTGGCTGCTGAAAAATTTCGCATCCTGCTCGCACAACAGCCCTACCTGAAGCTGTACTCGCCGGAAGATCCTGACAAGTTTCCACTCAAGGACTTAAAGAAAAACCTGGCCAGGCAGGTCCGCAATACGGGCGTGTTGGCATACCGCCTGATCGTCCTACGAGAGGGAGGTTTCGTAGAAGCCGAGCGGTTGTATTTCACCAGCCAGCTTGTGTTCTACCCACCGCGCAATCTGATCCGTATGGACGTCCTGCGGGATCGTGGCATCAAGGTTTTGTCGGCGGGCTTTGGCGACCTGGAGCCGGTGGAACCCCTGGTACGAGACCATTTAATTGAATCCTGGCGATCTGTGAAGCAAAAGGAGGCCGCTTTGAAGGTGGCAGATTCCAGCCTGGAAATTGCGCGAATTAAGAATCAGGCACGCATTCGAGCCCAACAGAGCATGATCTACCATCTCACCCAGGTGCTCGAAAATCAGGAGTACCCGCGTGAAGCGCTGGCAATGCTCATTTACCAGGAGCTTGAGGCGGCGGCGGCCAACCCTGAAACGCGCAAATTGCTGCCAGCCGATACCCTGAACCTGCTGACGGGTATCGGGACGTTCCTGTTGCCTGCCGATACGTCCACCAAGGGGCCGGGCGGCGGTATACCGTTCATCCCACCCGATGAAAAAGATGGATGAGCGAGGCCGAGTATGTCATTGACCGACCTTCTATTTCGACTGATCCATGAATTGTGGCTGGGTGACCGGCCCTTCCTGGGTCTGTTGCGCTGTATCGTTCTCGTGGAGCTTCCCATGCTGCTGATCGGCGGGGATCTGCGCTGGGGATTGTTTGGACCGTTTTCGCCTCTAGTGCAGCGTCTGGGGCTCCTGTATTTCCTGGGATTGTCAAGCGCCTTTGTGGCGGGCGTCGCGTATCTCAAGGATATCTACGATCTGGATTCGCACCGCATGCCGTTCCGTCATTTGATCTCCAGCTTTCTGGGGCTGGGCGCTCCCAACCTCAGTGTGGCAAATCGATTCAAGGATGCCTCGGGAAGGGAAATGGTCGAAACGATCGGTGGACCCGCCCATTTGAGCATTGGGCAGGGATATGCTGTATTGACAGAGACGCTGTCACGGCCTGTCGATACCTATGGACCGGGCAGGCAGTTCATCTCGAGATACACACGAGTGCAGGAGTTCGTCGATCTGCATGAACAGGAAGGAAAGGTCGGAAATGTCACAGCGATCACCCGGGATGGGATCGGCGTGACAGTCGAAAACATCAGGTGCCTCTTTCGGTTGTGGGATCGTCAGTGGAAGTCCGACACGACCCGACCGGCCAAGGCCGTGAATCCGTATCCCTTCTCGAAGGAGACGATCTATGATTTCGTCTACAGTCGCACAGTCAGCGTCGATGACAGCGGCCAGCAGAAACCGTTCAATTGGCAGGATGCGGTGACCGGTAAAGTGAAAGGCATCATCCGCGATTTCATCAGCGACCATCGGCTGGATGAAGTGATCGCATCCCGTGAGCACCGGGAACAGGATCACCCGCGCGTGATCATACGCCGCAAAGCCTACGAAGACAACTTCAAAGAATCAATGCGCAAGATGGGAACCGTCCTGCGCTGGTGGGACCCGGGCGAGTTCAAAAGCCTGGACCACATTGAAGATCAGTTCCTGTCGAACTGGAGCGTGGATATCGATAACCATATCCAGGTGAACCAGGCCCAGGGCGAGGCGCAAAAACTAGCCTATGAAGAGCTGGGACGCGCAGAGGCAGAGGCGGAACTCTTGATGAGCATCCTCCACTCGCTGGATGGGATCAAGCTTGGTTCTAACAAACCTCAAACTCTTCAAAACTTGATCCTGATGCGCACCGCCCAGGTGATCCGCGCCCTGAATACACCGGCCCCTGACGGTCACTCGAAAGACTCCGAGGACAAGGATAAGAAGAAGCAGACGGAAGGTAAACCATGACTACCGGCGATACAACGTTTCCAGATCTAAAAGAATGGCTGGACCAGACCATGCCCTGGCTGCTCGCCGATTTATCGGCCGACATGCTGCAAAATCCACATGCTCAACTGGTCGAGATGATGTGGAAGGCGAAAAGAGAGAATCGCGCCAGCGACGTCTGGGACCTGATCAATGAGCTGGAAGAGCTGGCGAACCGTACCGGGGAGACGCGTGAAAAAGGGCAGATCCTCCTGAACTGCGCCAAGGTCGCGGCTGACCTGGAGAATCTAAAAAGCTCCCTGACCTATTTTCAGGGCGCCGAGGGGAAGTACAAGGGTTTTTCACACCAACATGCAGTTGTCAAGTGGATGATGGGCTGCGTGCATTGGGCCATGAAGGCCAATGTGGATGCAATTACCGCATGGCAAGGTGCGATCGTGCTGTTCCAGGGGCTTCGGTCCAACCTTCAGGTGGCTACCCCCATTGCGGACTGGTATGACGAGCGAATCGGCAGGATGCAGGCAGCACTTGCAACAGCCATCGAGCTAGGCAAGCTTCCGAGCTGCAACTTATCCACACCACCAGGTCAGGTCCCAGCTCAAGACGTGGACGCTGACGAAGAATCGAATGACGATCGATCCTACTTTGAAGGTGACTCACTGCTCTGGGTGTCTACTCAGGTGAGCGAATCCATTCCCGCGGGCGGATTCGGTCCCACCGGCTTCGACCCTCAGCCCCTGGGCTTTTTGGAGCTCTCAGAAGTGGTCATCGAGGAGCAGCCGTACGAAGTAGTCAGTGTGCGGGGCTCATCGGCACGGCGTAATCTGGTGGATATCAACTCGCGATGGCGCTACCACACAGTGTGTGTGACCGGCACCAGCATGAATGCTGCCAAACCTATACCGATCGTGGACGGTGATTTTGTGTTCATACGGGTGCAGCCCGATGCGGAGGACAACGACATCGTCGTGGTGGGCATTCTGGGGCTGGACTCGCGCGCCACGGTCAAGCGACTGAGGCGACGGAATGGCAAGATCCAGTTGATTCCCGAGACCACCGACCCGGCACACAGTGCGATCGATTGGGAGAAGGCGTATGATGTTTTTGATGGGCAAACTCAGATCATTGGCGTGGTTGAAGCCATTTTCAAGAAAAAGCTCTCGTAGGCAATATTGAATAATGCTATGAGTGCGGCGCAGGCCCGTTCGAGTCTGCGCCGTCTAGCTGACTCGTTGATTTACTTCTATGTAATATGTAACCCGAAAGAGCGACGGTTCGTCCTGTCTTTGCGGCGGCATGGATGAGTGCCGAACACCCGACTAATCGCTATGACCGTGATGGCTCGATAGCTGTAATGTTTCTCACTTGCGCGGACAACTGATTTTCGGGTACGATTGGGCGTATCGTCTGACAACGTACAGGGAAATGGATACTCAATGCCACAAGTTGTAATTGAAAACCCAATACTCAATTCACCTTTCGATGAGCCGAGACGTCATTTCAAGTTTACGGAAGACGGTATTACTGATGAGATCATCGAAGAACGCCGCATCAGCCAATACTTCGTGCCTATTCCGCGTGCGAAGAAGAAAAGTCCCAAGCAACTATCGTTTGAAACGGAGTGGACCGCAGATCGGGTGGAAGAGAACAAGGATATCAATCGCATCCGTGAACGGGTGGCGGTCTGGCGTAAGGGTGGATATGTAGGCATCACAAAGACAACCTCAAAATTATTGGAATATTGGAAACGAGAAGAACGTGAACGGAAATTATTCTTCTGCCAGATCGAAGCCCTTGAGACGGCGATCTGGATCACGGAAGTTGCGCCGAAATATGGCGAAGCATGGGTGGAAAACCTGATCCGTGAGAAGAATTTGCAGTCCAATCCCCTGCTCTATCGTATCGCCTTCAAGATGGCCACCGGTTCCGGCAAGACCGTTGTCATGGCGATGTTGATCGCCTGGCAGGCATTGAATAAGATCGCCAATTTACAAGATGCACGCTTTTCCGACACATTCCTGATCGTTACACCAGGCATCACGATCAAAGACCGCCTGCGCGTATTGCTTCCGAATGACCCGCAAAACTATTACAGGCTGCATGATATTGTCCCTTCTGATCTACTTCCAGAATTGGATAAGGCAAAGTTCGTCATTACGAACTTCCATGCATTTAAACTGCGCGAACGAGTAGCCGCAGGCAAGCTCACCAAACAACTACTGAAGCAGAATAACGGAAACAATCCATTTACCGAAACACCCGACCAGATGGTGCGGCGTGTTAGCCGTGAATTGGGCAACAAGAAAAATATCATCGTGATCAATGACGAAGCTCATCACTGCTATCGGCGCAAACCAGATGCTTTGGAAGAAGAAGAACTCAAGGGCGATGACCGCCGTGAAGCAGAGCAGCGCGAAGAAGAAGCACGGATCTGGATCTCAGGTATTGAGGCGGTAAAAGCCAAGCTGGGTGTAAAAGTCGTTTATGATCTGTCGGCAACACCATTCTTTCTACGCGGCTCAGGTTTTAGTGAAGGCACATTGTTCCCCTGGGTGGTCTCTGACTTCTCATTGATCGATGCCATTGAGTCAGGAATTGTGAAAGTGCCGCGTGTGCCGGTTGCGGATGATTCGATGGTCGGGGAGCAACCTACCTATCGCGATCTATGGCTTCGGATACGTGAGCACCTACCCAAAAAAGGACGCAAATCGGAAGAGCTCTCGATTGCCCCAGCCTTGCCCGTTGAATTGGAAGGCGCCTTGCAAAGCTTGTACAGCAACTATCAGCAGAAGTTCAAACAGTGGGAGGAGAACACGGAAGCTCGTGAGCGCGGCATGACACCGCCGGTATTCATCGTGGTGTGCAACAACACAAATGTTTCGAAGATGGTTTTCGATTATGTAGCTGGCTGGGATAAGACTCTCAAGAACGGCGAGACTGTGCCTGTGCCGGGCAAGCTGGCTTTGTTTAGCAATGTTGAAAGTGGGCGCTGGATGAGCCGCCCCAATACCATTCTGATCGATAGCCGGCAATTGGAATCGGGCGAGGCGATGAGCGCCGACTTCAAGAAGATCGCGGCGATTGAAATCGAAGAGTTCAAACAGGAATATCGGCTGCGCTTCCCGGGGCGTGATGCAGAAGACCTGGCAGATGAAGATATTCTGCGTGAAGTAATGAACACGGTTGGCAAAGCAGGCAAATTAGGCGAGAGCATCCGCTGTGTGATTTCGGTCTCAATGCTAACCGAAGGTTGGGATGCCAATACAGTGACCCACATCCTTGGCGTGCGCGCGTTTGGGACGCAGCTTCTCTGTGAACAAGTGGTGGGACGCGGATTGCGCAGGCGCAGTTACGCCGTCAACAAAGATGGCATGTTCGATGCGGAATACGCCGAAGTGTACGGCGTTCCATTCTCTTTTATTCCGAGTGCAGGCTCAGAGAAAGACCCAAAGCCAGGCCCTACACCTACTCGGGTGCGTGCATTGGAAGACCGCATTGCCTGTGAGATCAGATTTCCGCGCGTGATCGGGTATCGCTACCAGTTCGAAAGTGAAAAGCTGACAGCTACCTTTTCAAACGATTCAAAGATGGCGATCTCCACTCAGGATTTGCCGACCAAAACCGAGATGCAGTCGATCATCGGTGAGTCGAGCTTCCACGATCTGTATGGATTGAAGGACAAGCGGCTCAATACGGTGGATTTTTATCTAGCCAGTTTGCTTATGAGCAAGTATTTTACCGATGAGAGCAATATCAAACCGTGGTTGTTCCCACAGTTATTGAACGTGGTTCGGGAATGGCGTGAGACCTGCCTGGTATGCAAGGACAATGCCTTCCCACAGATGTTGCTGCTTGTGGCGTTTGCCCATACTGCGGCCGAGAAGATCTACCAGGCGATTGTTACATCTGCCGATGGCAATCGGACGCTGTTACCCATCCTACGGCCTTACGACACCATCGGTTCGACCCGTTATGTGGACTTTGATACGGCGCGCGATGTCTATCGCACTCGAACGGATAAGTCGCATATCTCGCACGTGGTGCTCGATAGCGGTTGGGAGGCAAAACTTGCCGAAATCTTCGACAATGAGATGGACGAAGTCATCCATTACGCCAAGAATTTCCAATTGGGATTCACCATCCCCTATACATTCAACGGCGAAGAAAAATCGTACCTGTCTGATTATTTGATCCACATTGATGATGGGCATGGATCTGAAGACTATTTGAATCTTGTCCTGGAAGTAAGTGGTGAAGCGCGCAAGGACAAAGCGGCCAAAGTGGAAACGACGCGCAACCTGTGGATACCTGCCATCAACAATCACGGCGGTTTTGGACGCTGGGCATTCCTGGAAATCGTCGATCCCTGGGATGCGAAAAATACCATTCGAGCCTTTTTGATGGGAAAGAACGTGGATGGTGTTGGTCCATTAATACGCAAGGAGGGCGAATGACCATTACGCGCGAAGCTTGGCAAAGGGATCTATTAAATAGAATCAAATCATCAATGCCAGAACTAAGTCGGGCTGGAATTTCTTCTGGATATGTAATTATTGCTGCGTCCGCCATTCTTCCTGTTTTGGTTGCTGGCGTTGGTTGGCCTGCCGCGTTGGCTACCATGGTTGGGAGTGTGGGTGCAAACCTGATCTCCAATATTGTGCAAGGGGCAAAGAACGAAGTGGATGTGGCTCGAAAACTCCAGACGTTACCATTAAACGACCCAACCCATGAACATATTCGAATGTTACTCGAAAAACTTGACGCATATAATGTCATCCAGCGGGGGTTGCCCGAAGATGACTGGCGACGCTTGGAAATCTTGCTGGACCGGAAATTCTCTCAATACAGCCTTGGTGCTCACAACTCCCAACCGGAGCTTGACGCGCCAATCCTTTCTGAAAATGTGAATAAGCAACGCGCTCGTGAAATCGGTTATGCTTCAATCAAAAAGGCATGGTGGATAAAGAAAAAGGGAATTGGGAAATCCAGATTGGAATTGTATTGTTGGCCTATCGTCTTTTACGATGCCGATTATATGGTGAGATATCAGACGGAACGGCATGAGGATGATAAAGATAGTGAAGGCAGAGTGGTTAATACAAGAACAATCACTTCACCGGGCACTAGCCACGATCGCGTTGAAATAGTCCTGTTGCCCGCCAGCATAACGAGCAGGGGCGCACAAGCTTTTCCAGAGAAGATTTATAACGTTATCAATGGTCTTGAGCTCGAAAGAGAAATTGATTGGGGAAGGAATGCAGTAGCCAGGTTCAGCTACAACTATTTGCTTGTGCCATTATTCTTCTCCAGGCCCAGGTCGAACGTGAAGAAACTGAAATATTGGGAAACCAAAATAGCTTACAGCAGCACACATGGTGCTTTGCAAGTGGAAAAAGATACAGTTCTTAGCGATGCCCGTCATTTGTCAGAAAGATATCTTGTAAAAGTTTGGACAACATCGTCAAGAACGGTGAAAGAGACGATACCCGGACCGGAAAAAATCAGAGCAGCTCAATATCCGTTTTGGGTATTTGGGGCAGATAGTCCCTCAGGTTTCTATCAAATAGCCACCGACGGTTTATCTGGAAATGTTCTTTTTATGCAAGCACCAGCGAGCCTTCCTGCTCACATAGTTGCGAGCCTCGTTGGCAGTGTTGTAATTGCATTCTGTGTCGCTTTATTAGTTTGGATTCTGTACAGCATCCTGCCTCTCCTCCGAATATTCTTTGCCTAAAGGGTTGTTATGTCTCCTAAAAAGAAGCCATCCACTCCAAAACTATTCCAGCCGCTCCACTCTGTCAAACATAACGACAAGCGCGCCAATATCCCAACCGAGGAGTTGCGCGACTTTATCGCCGACGAAGAGAAAGCGCCGAAGACGGTGCTCTACCCGCGCGACCCATCGCTGGACCCGCAGTTGGTGTGGAAGGGTAAGGATGAACAGGATGCGCAGGATCTGGCTGTGCCCGCCGTGCCGATCTACATTCAGGAGCATATCAAGCCGCAGAATATTGTCGAGCTGGTCCGGAGTGAATCAAAAAAGGACGAGCCGCAGCAGCCGATGTTGTTCGGTGACTTTAACGGCTTGACCTTCGAAGACCGCGTGGACTTTTACCACCACGAGCAGCACTGGTCGAATCGCATGATCCTGGGCGATTCGTTGATGGTGATGACTTCGCTTGCTGAGAAGGAGGGGCTCAAGGGCAAAGTGCAGATGATCTACTTTGACCCGCCTTACGGCATCAAGTTTGGCTCGAATTGGCAGGTGAGCACACGTAAACGAGATGTGAAGGATGGCAAAGCCGAAGACACCACCCGCCAGCCCGAACAGGTGAAAGCCTTTCGCGATACCTGGCAGTTGGGGATTCACTCATACTTAGCATATTTGCGTGACCGTTTGGTAACGGCGCGTGAATTGCTTGCTGAAAGCGGCAGTCTGTTTGTTCAGATTGGTGATGAAAATGTGCATCTTGTTAGAAATGTTTTAGATGAAGTATTCGGAAGTGAAAATATTGTAAGCACGATTACATTCAAAACGACAACAGGGCGTGGTGAAAAATATTTATCAACTGCAAGCAATTTTATTCTTTTGTACGCTAAGAATTTGGATTTGTTGAAATATCGCCAGCTCTATTTTGAGAAAATAGCTGGTGATTCTAATACAGAACTGTATAGCCTTATTCGTTTTCCAGATGGCACTTATCGAAGAGCTACGCCTGAAGAAAAAGAAAATCCAAATCTATTAGCTTCAGGATCAAGATTATTTCGCCCGGACAATCTAACAAGTCAGCGTCCAATGCAGGGTAATGATGTTAGGGCGTTTATATTTAATGGCAAACCTTATGCGCCTGGCAAAGGCGTATTCAAAACGGATTTATCAGGGCTAAATTCACTTGCTCTTTCTGACCGTCTGTGGCCAACACGAGAAGGAACTATTCAATACATTCGCTTTCTTGATGATTTCCCTGCCATGCCCATTAATAATGTTTGGACAGATACGGCAACAGGAAGCTTTACTGATGATAAAGTATATGTAGTTCAAACAGCAACTAAAGTCATCCAACGCTGCATGTTAATGACCACCGACCCCGGCGACCTGGTGCTCGATCCTACCTGCGGCTCTGGTACCACGGCGTATGTCGCCGAGCAGTGGGGTCGCCGCTGGATCACCATCGACACGTCACGCGTGTCCATTGCGCTGGCTCGAACACGTCTCATGGCTGGGCGGTATCCATATTATCTTTTAGCAGATTCAAGCGAAGGCAAAAAGAAAGAAGCTGAGTTAACGGGTGCATTTAGCGCTTCTGAGTCTGAGTCAAGCGGCGATATCAAACGTGGCTTTGTATATGAACGCGTACCGCATGTCACGCTCAAGTCCATTGCCAATAATGAAGAGATCGACGAGATCCATGCACGGCATCAGAAACAGCTTGAACCCTTGCGTGCTGAGATCAATAAACTTGCAAAGAAGAAATGGGAGGAATGGGAGGTTCCGCGAGACCTGTCAGGTTTCACAAGCAACGAGGCTCGTCAGAGTGCCCGCGCGGACAAAGGCGACTATCCGTCAGACTCATACGGAAACCTGACAGGTCTTTTAGAGAAATATTGGGAGTTGCGCCGCGTCCGTCAGAAGGAAATCGATACATCCATTGCCCATCGTGCCGATACTGAATTCCTCTACGACAAGCCCTATCAGGATAACAAGCGTGTGCGTGTCTCGGGTCCGTTCACCGTCGAAAGCCTCTCACCGCATCGCATGCTTACTACCGACGATCCATCCACGGCATTCCGGGAAGATGCGCTCAATACACACGATTTCACATCCATGATCCTTGAAAATCTCAAGGCATCTGGCGTGCAAAATACCATCAAGAACCAACGTCTCAAATTCGAACGTCTTGAACCGTTTGCAGGTACGTGGATTCAGGCAGTAGGCGAATACACAGAAAAACTCCCCTCGCCTTCAGGAGAGGGGTCGGGGGTGAGGTCGCGTCGCGCCGCCATTTCGATTGGTCCCGAACTGGGAACGGTCAGCCCGGAACAGGTAAAAGAGGCGGCAAAAGAAGCTGTGCGCGGTGTCGGCTTCGACCTGCTCATCGTGTGTGGCTTTGCCTTTGATCCGCACGTCAGCGAAGAAGCAAAACGCTACGGCACACTCACCGTCCTCCCCACTCGCATGAACCCCGACCTTGCGATGGGCGACGAACTGCTCAAAAAGACCGGCGCTGGCAATCTCTTTATGGTCTTCGGTGAACCTGATCTTGATATCCAAAAGAAGGATGGCAAGCTCACTGTCTCGCTGAAAGGTTTGGATGTCTACGATCCCACCACAGGCGAGATCCGCTCCAACTCCACCGACGACATCGCCTGCTGGTTCATCGACACCGACTATAACGGCGAGAGCTTCATCGTCCGGCATGCTTACTTTACCGGTGCTGATAACCCTTACGACAAACTCAAACGTGCCCTGCGGTCAGAGATCGACGAATCCGCCTGGAGTGCGTTGTATTCAACACAGTCTTATCCCTTCGAGAAGCCGAAATCTGGCAAGATCGCGGTCAAGGTCATCAATCATTATGGGGACGAGGTATTAAAGGTGTATGAGGTGAAGTGATGGCGGCAATACCTACCAATCCTTACGTTGCGGGAAACCCTGTCGGCAATACAGACGCCTTCGTAGGACGTGAAGATGTGCAGCGCGAAGTCTTGAGCATGCTGCGTCATCCACAACAGAATGCCATTACCCTGTATGGGCAGCGGCGGATCGGCAAGACATCGGTGTTGCAATCTTTACATACTCTGCTTCCGAAGGAAGGAAACTACCTGCCAGTATTTTTTGATCTGGAAGATAAAGCGGCTCTACCCATGGCGCAGGTGCTGAGTGAATTGGCGCGTGTGATGGCTCACGAACTTGGATTGCCGACACCAGAACTCGGCAATGACCCGGAATCAGCGTTTAAGCGCCAATGGATACCTGGATTGCTTGCGAGCATTCCCGTTAAGTCATCCATTGTGTTGCTCTTCGATGAATTTGATGTGCTCGCTGACCCAAAAGCTGGTTCCGCGGCCGCTGCGTTCTTTCCCTATCTAAAAGATTTGCTGGCCCTGGATCGTGTTCGCCTGCAATTTGTTTTTGTTCTGGGTCGCAGTCCAAATGACCTTAGCAGTATTGCTCTGTCAGTTTTTAAAGGCATTGGCAGTCAGCGCATCTCGCTGTTATCGCGAGAGAATGCTGAAAAACTGATCCGCCTTTCAGAACGCGATAAAAGCCTCCTGTGGGGTAAGGAAGCAATTCAAGCCATCTGGCAATTAACACACGGACATCCTTTCCTCACCCAAGCTCTCTGTTCCAAGATCTGGGACCGTGCTCAAGACAGTTCGGGCACACATTTTGAGGTAACGGCTCAGGATGTACAGGACGCTGTAGAAATGACCTTGGAATCGAGCCGCAACACCATGGAGTGGCTTTGGGATGGATTAGGACCCGCGGAGCGCATTGTTGCAGCAGCGCTTGCGCAGGCTGGCCCTATGGAGGTGGATGAAATCAGCCTTGAACGTATCCTGCAGGAGGGAGGCGTACGAATCATTATCCGAGAACTCCAAAATGCACCGCGCCTCCTTCAAGACTGGGATCTATTGGAACCAGCAAAGCAAGGATACCAGTTCCGTGTGGAGCTATTGAGACATTGGATAGAAGAGAACCGGCCTCTTAAACGTGTCCAACAGGAAATTGACCGTGTTCAACCCCGTGCAGAAAATCTCTACAATGTTGCAGTTGGTTATTATGAAGACGATGATGCCAAGGAAGCAGAAAATATGCTTCTGCAATCCTTACGAGCCAATCCCAGCCACATTCGGGCTAATGATTTGCTGGCCGAGTTATTGATCACCCAGGGTCGGTTTGACGAGGCACAAAAATTACTTGAAGGGCTGCTCGAAATCGCTCCATCTGTGGCGCGTCCACGTCTGGTTCAAATTTATTTAGCCGCAGCAGACAGGTTGGAAACGGATGCCGACCGACTGCCGATCTTTGAAAAAATTCTCGAACTAGACAGCGCTCATCCGCGAGCTTTGGATGGCAGACAACAAATCCTTGTAAATCTGGAGCTTGCGAATATAAGGATACTGGACGCGGCTGGCCGAATCGATGAGGCGATGGATCTGTTGCGAAGACTGGAGAAGGATTTTCCAAATGCCAGACCCGATGGGGAATCCTGGAGCAGTTTCCTGAAGACGTACGAAATCAGGACACAGTTGGAACAGAATTATCAGCTTGCCCGATCTGCCCTGGATGCTGGCAACAAGACCACAGCAATCAAGCATGCCCTGGCGGTCTTAATGATCGACGTTTCTTATAAGGATACAACAGCCCTGTTGCATGAGGCTGTCACCGGCGATAGTATTGAGCAACTCAAGAGACTTCCCGAAAAATACTATACGACGAAACTTACAGAAAGTGACGGCTCGAGAGACGAACCGGCCGCGCCTCAAATGAATTTACAACGCGAAGACAAATCCATGAGTGTTATAAGGGCAAGCAATCCCGTCCATCAGTTTCGGGCCTTGTCCTGGGCATACTTATCGCCGACTCGTCTTCAACAGTATGCAGATGAACATTATGACCATCAAGGCATTGTAGAAGCAGCCAGTTGGGCAGCCAGCCATCTGATGTGGCTCCCAGTATTATTGTTGTTCACAGCATTGAACCTGGGGACGTCAGCGCTTGCGCAATCATCCGTTTCATCAGAGCTCACACGATATATGACTATTCCTGTTTTGCTGGCCGCGATGTTATCGTGGCTAGCCAACTTGTTGAAGAGTCCTGATAATTTTAGATCAATTGGGTACTTTATGCTTCAAAGTGTACTAGCGGGCATGATTGGTTTGAGTCTGCTTTTTGGAATATTTCATGCTTTGCCAGGAAACATTTTGGTGGGCTGCTTTATACTCGCCACCTGGACATTTACTATTGTGGCAGCTTACATAAAAACTTCAGAAAAGAGTGCGATGGAAGTCAACCAATCTGGGAACAGAGGAAGTCTTAATCACAGGATTGGAGACAGCGCACCCCATCTTCTGACCATCTTCCTTTTCGTGGTTGCATCTCTGACACTTACAATAGGTTTCGTAACACTTAGATCCAGCGGTGGAGCGTTGGATTTCCTGGCGGGTCTGTTATCCCCGCTGATCGTGGTCTATATCTTCACAGCAAGCATGTTTCGCGCTGATAAGGCTTTCGTACAGGCGATGACGAACGCATTTGCAGTCGGTGTCTTATTGACCCTGCCGTATACTGCTGCTTTCTATTTCCTTACGCAACGCACCCTTTCGAACTCAGTAGACTCTTTTTTCAATGTACTTATGTGGAATTGGGTTGCCCTATTCGGTTTTGTACTTCTATCAGCACTGATTGGTTTGATCGGATCTATCTTTTCCCGTACGGTATGGTTAACTCGACTTGCCTTTGTCCTGCTACTAACAACACTTGCAGGATTAAGTGCAGTCTTATTTGTCGATATTCCATCGGTTTTGAACGTGGATCTCGGCCTGCTCACACCTGCGACACCTACGTCTACCTCAAGCAATCTGTCCACTACTCGGAGCGCTGATCAGATGCAGATGATGCAGATCCCTACGGCAACGGTCGTCATGGGGAAAAATCGAACTGCCGACAAATACACTGTTTCTCTTTCCAGCTATTGGATCGATAAGACCGAAGTCACGAATAGTATGTATACTCGATGCTTCCAATCAGGGAAGTGCACGCTGCCGAGAGATACAACCTATTTTTATGATGCCTCCTATGAAGATCATCCGGTCGTATTTGTCAACTGGGATCAGGCGCGTACCTACTGCAGTTGGGCCGGGGCACGTCTGCCGACGGAAGCAGAGTGGGAGTTTGCGGCAAAAGGCGTGGATGCAGCAAAGCATCCATGGCCATGGGGTAGCATCTGGGAATGCTCTAAGGCGAATTCCTCTCAAAATGGGTGTGATGGCTATTCAGGCACGGCGCCAGTAGGCAGTTATCCACAAGGCGCCAGTCCCTTTGGCGTTTTAGATATGTCGGGAAATGCATACGAGTGGGTACAGGATTGGTATGCTGTCTATCCAGTGGGTTCGTACGTCGATATGGCTGGTCCGGGTTCTGGCAATCGGAAAGTACTGAGAGGCGGTTCGGTTCACGACACTCTTGACTTACTGACCACTACAAGCAGGACCTCAGCATCAGCGCTTGCTTCAGCGTACAACTTTGGCTTTCGTTGCGCTGACTCAGTTATCCAATAACGTAGGAGGAATCATAAAGCCATGTCCAATCCATTCCCTTTTGGATCACCAGTTTCTCCAGAAGCCCTGTGTGGGCGACGTATTGAGTTACGCAAAGTCGTAGGACGCATTCGCACCGGCCAGTCAAGTGCAATCGTGGGAGAGCCTCGTACTGGGAAAACATCCATTTTAAACTACTTAATGGCGCAAGACATGGGTGAAGCCTTGTATGGCAGCATTTCCAGCAAGTTGCTGTTCTGTTATCTGGATGCGCAAACACTCGGACAAAACTTTAGCCCAGCAGAGTTCTGGAGGTATGCACTTGAGGCAATCAAAGAAGTCTGCGGCCAATCTCAGTCAATGGCACAGGCAATAGACTTATGCTCATCCGAGGGCTACGGCAATTTTGTGTTAGAAAGGTTGTTCGTGCGCCTGAATCAACTGGGTTATAGGCTTGTATTACTGCTGGACGAATTTGACTCGCTAGTAGAACACGTTGCGTTTCAGAAGGCTGAGTTCTACGGTGGATTGCGATCCTTAGCGTCGCGCTATAAATCGCTGGTGTTAGTCATTGCAAGTCGTCAAGGCTTGAGCCAGCTAAATCAACGGACTCAGCAATTCAGTCGAAGTGGTTCACCCTTTTCCAACATTATGGAAGAAATTTTTCTGGGCGCTCTATCGGAATCGGAATGTAATGATCTTCTGGCCGCAGCGGGAAACCGCTTCCATTCGAAAGAACGGAAATTCCTACTACAACTGGCGGGCGGGCATCCGTATCTATTGCAGGTGGCGGCCGCGGCCTTATGGGATGCGTATGAGGAACGTGGTATGCGTCAGGATGAACGTTGGCAAAAGGTTGGCGAAACTCTGTTCAATCAAGTCGACGGGACACTCTCTGACACCTGGCAGATTTGGAGCCCGGAAATGAAGAAGGCATTCACCATACTCGCATTGGATGAAATGCCCCTTCTTCTAAACGAGAAGCAGTTCGATATTACAGCTCTACTGGATGAACTAGCCAATTACAGACCCGAACTCCGCGACCTTCGGCGACGCGGTTTCATACGTGAGGATAGAACGCTCAACAGCGGGTGGTCTATCATGGGCGTTGTGATGCTATGGTGGCTGGGTGATGAGTGGATTAAGTCCTTTCGCCAGCAGGATGATTTGAGCAACTGGTTACGCCTTCAAGGCTGGGACGGTAATTTTCTGAAAGTGGGCGAACGCCAGCAAATCACCACCACAGTGAAGAATGTTTCCGCCTTTTTCAAAGATGGAGCAGAAACTTTTATCAAAGCAGCAGCAGAAGGGTTTGGAAAGGGCGTTTCTAAGAATCCCTGACACCCGTGCTTTCGATTTTGGATGTGCTTTCTGTTCGGCTCCTGCCGATGAATTATCATCCAACTAGATTGTTTCGGAACTTCGGTTACATTGTGAAGAGTTGATCTAGTAGTAGCAACCAGAAAAAATAAAACTAACAGCGAACCAAGAATTGGAATCAATGCTGCAATTCAACGGAATAGCATATATGTGCTTTTTCGCAATGATGTTTGACTCGGCGTTCCGGAGCTTAATACAGCAGACGAATCCGTAGAATATACTGCGAGAGCTGTGAGGACCCCCTTCCCGTCCTTCCCCCAAATAGGGGAAGGGGAATTGAGAGTTCGAGTGATACAAAAGATAATCAAGCCTAATTCTGAAAGACAGACGAGACACCTCCCCCCGTGGGGGGAGGCAGGAGGGGGTTGTTTTTTACCGTCCGTGCTGGATAGGGCGTTGAAGGGAGAGTTGTGAGATGGCACGTACCAAAAGAAAAAAGAAGTACAGATCTGTTCAGATTAGCGGAGAGATCAACGACAAAAAAACAAACACTGTTGAAAACAAGGACAAGGGCGCTTCATCCATCCTGCAAAAACTGATGCGGGAAGTGAAGACTAAAACTGGTTTCACAAAAACCTTGATCAATCCCGAAGGCGAAATCAGTATTTCGGATGCTCTCTCGAAGATCATTGCTCCCTACCGTGATACAGCCCAGGATTACAAATCCTTCCATAAATTGGTAACGATCGCTTGTACTGCATGGAACGCATCCATTCTTCCTGCCAAGGAACGGGAAAGCATGTTGGCTGATATGCTCAAACTGATGCCCGATCAACAAAGCCGCGAAGATTTCACGGAGATTGTCAAAGAATTGATGAAGCGGAAAAACAGGCTCTACCCCAAAGTAAACCGTATGATTGTACAATTCAAAGTAACCGAGCGCAGGAATGATTTTCATATCGCGATTGCGTCAACAATGGAAGATAAGGAAGCTGCGAAATGAACCACTTGCAAGTGAAGGTCAAGGCGCTGCGGGAGTTGTGAAGGCCCCCCTTCCCGTCCTTCCCCCTGAATGGGGGAAGGAGAATGTAGAGTTTGGATGAAACAAGAGAGAATCAATTCTTCTTGCGAGCATGGAGTAAGACACCTCCCCCATCTTGGGATGGTCCCCTTCGCTCTGCTACGGGGATGCTTCGCGAAGGTAGGAGGGGGTTGTTTCCTACCGTCTGTGCTGCGACTACAACGATGGGAGCCTACGCGAACGTCCTGAGAACCGACCTACAAGGAGGTTGCACATGTTGCCATGCCCGCATTGTCACGCAACCATAAATCTCCCTTCGACAACTGGCTGGTCACTATGTCCACGGTGTGAACAGCCAATTCGAAGAGAACTCAAAAAAGATGGCACTGTCAGCCTGACGGCTGGGCAGGAAAAGAAAAATCCAGTACAAGTAAAACCTATGCGTTTGGGAGAGCTTCGCGGTTATAACGCCCAAATCGACGCGAAGTTGGCAACAATCAAGAAAGAGAAAGAGAAGATCAGCAAGCAAATTTCTCAAAGCGTAACCAGGAATATGAGCACCCAGCCTTTGCGGGATCGACTTGCTGACCTGGAAAACCAAACGGATAAACTTACGGAAGTCAGTGCACAATTGCTGGCAATGGAATCACTGCTGCTAACAGAAAGAAAGGATGCTGTAAATACGTCGAGCCCTGCAGGCGGAGTCTTTGGCTGTTCTCTTGTGCTCATCGCGTTTGACATCATTCTCTTTGCCTGGCTGGCAGCTGCAATTTGGAACTGGAAGCTGATACTTATTGAGGCCGTCATTATCGTTGCAACATCCGTTGTGCTTTTTGCGGTCGCCAGTCCGCGTAATCGGGATGATCGTTGAATAACCTACTTCACTTCAGTCCTTGTTGGATCGGGCGCCTACGGGTACGATAAGGAGTAAATATGACAAGCCTGAGCATCTTCGTATGTCTTGCTGGGGCAATTTTTCTCGTGGCGCTGCTATTGATCAGCTTCAGCATTCGCATCGTACCAAACGGCAAGCGCCTGGCTGTGTATCGTCTCGGCGAGTACCTGGGGGATAAAGGTCCTGGTATTGTGATTCTGATTCCGTTCATAGATCGTGGCGTCATGAAGACGTTCGATACTGCTGACGAGACTGCCAACAAGGATCATTGAGGGGTTCCAGCGAGAGGTGTAATGTCAAACCAGCAGCCTAACAATCCCCTGCATGGGATTACACTTGAAACGATATTAAATCGGCTGGTAGAGCAATACGGCTGGGCTGAGCTGGGAAAACGCATTCCCATCAATTGTTTCAACGAAAACCCCAGCATCAAATCCAGCCTGAAATTTTTACGTCGAACTCCCTGGGCAAGAAAGAAAGTCGAAGATCTATATTTGGAGTTCACTGCCAAATGAAGAACACATAGGGTCACGATAGCTTCCGGCTAATGCGGGTGCTTCGGCGTGTGCTGCGGTACCCCGCAAAGAGATGGCGTCGCTGCAGGAGCTGTGCGGGACCCCTTTCACTTCGACACGCCCTTCTGGCACTCAGTGCGGCGCCCATCCGTGCGAAGCCCGCACGGAGCTTAGCGGAGTGGTTTCCCCCTAAATGGGGGAAAGTGAATGGAGAGTGTGGATGAAACAAGAGAGAATCAATACGAGCATGGCGCGAGGCATCTCCACCGTATCGAGTGTCAGTCAAGGACTTTCAATCCATGAAAATATTCATCAGCTATCGCAGGGATGACAGTGGCGGTTATGCAGGACGGCTTTTCGATCATTTAACGGCGAACTTTGGAATGAGGAACGTGTTCATGGATATTGACACGATCCCGGCAGGCCAAGACTTTCGAAAGGCCATTTCTAATGCTGTGGCTACATGTGATGTAGTTCTGGTGATCATTGGCAAGCAGTGGCTGGGCATAACAAATGAAAAAGGACGGCGGCGACTCGATGATCCCCGTGACTTTGTACGTGTTGAGGTCGCAGCTGCGCTGGCCAACGCAAAAACGCTTGTGATCCCAGTGTTGCTAAGGGGCGTGGGTATGCCTGGTGAACAGGATTTACCTGATGATCTAAAAGAGTTGACCTGGCGGCACGCCATCGAGATCCACGATTCCCGTTTTCAGCACGACGCCGCAAAGCTGGTAGAAGAGATAGAACGGTTTACGACCAGCTCCGGTCAGCGACGGTTGAGCGGACGATCGAGAAGAAATGTCAAGCGAGGCTTGACGGTTTTTCTGAGCCTTGTTATCGTGGTTCTCATCGCCTGGATGTTCAAGGGAACTGTTGATGCAGGGCTGTTTCTGGGCGTACCAACGCCGACCATCACGGTCGAAAACAAGCTGGCGCTCCCGATCTTTGTCAGGATCAATGACAGCGCCGCGTATACGAAGCGCGTGGAACCCGGCACTCGACTCGAGATCCATTTGTTCAGCGATTCTGATTTCCCTGCCGAAGTGCATTGGGAGGTTATACGGCATCGCGATGGAGCCGGCCGTCCGCTGGGAGAACTTCTGTCAAATGATTATCGCAACGTGGATAAGGAACGAGAGCTAATCGTGACGAATGCGATTGGACTGGACCATTACTTCTATCCGATCCTGCATAACAATACGGATTATCTGTGCCAGATCGTGCTGAACGAAGGACTAAGCATCGAATACCGGATTGGGGCGAGCAACCCGCATCGAATCACGAATATCACGGGCTATTATAAGATGGCACAAAACTCAAATATCACAATGTACTGCCCCCATCAGACCTACTGGGAAGGTGTAAGAAACGGGCAACGAGGAAACAACGGCTTACAGGTGGAACCACACAGCGGCATTGTCAATTTCTATATCCATTGAACGAGGAGCAATGATATTTGGGAGAATATAAATGCGCTGCGGGAGTTGTAAAGAACCCCCTTCACTTCGACACGCCCTTCGGGCACTCAGTGCGGCGCCCGGCCGTGCGAAGCCCCCACAGAGCTTAGCGCAGTGGGTTTCCCCTAAATGGGGAAGGAGTATGGAGAGCTTGGATGAAACAAGAGAGAATGAAGGCTATTTGTGTGAAAGGAGCAAGATACCTCCCCCATCTTGGGGTGGTCCCCTTCGCTCTGCTACGGGGATGCTTCGCGAAGGCAGGAGGGGGTTGGATCTTGCGTCGGCTTCCAGCCCTTATGATCCTGACCTGGATGAACAGGGAGAAACCGCTGTATGTCGGTTCGTTCCGGCAAAAAAGAGCGTGACACAATTAATATGAACTATACCGTCTCAGAAGAGTAGAATGAGAGCATGAATGCAGGGCAAGAATATCTGCTCATCGCAGAGGATGATCCCGATATCCTGAAGCTATTGGATGCAACATTGACGTTCAAAGGCTATCGTGTAATCACGGCTCGCAATGGCAGGGACGCACTGGAAATTCTTCAGCTCAAACGGCCGGCGATAGTTATTGCCGATATCATGATGCCCAAGCTGGATGGGTTTGGACTCGTGCACAGAATACGGATCAATCCGGAGACCCGTGACATTCCAGTCGTTTTCATTACGGCTACCTATATTACACCTGCAGATCTGGAATTCGCATTGAACATTGGTGCAACCCGTTTTCTTCAAAAGCCAGTCGATCTGGAGAAGTTCCTGGTGACGATTGCAGAGCTTTTCGAAAAGGGAAATCAGGACGTAATCAAACCGCTCCCTGAATTCGATTTCTATGACGAATATCGCCGTCGACTGGAAGCAAAACTGGAGGAAAGAAACAAGCAAATTGCCCGCGAGGAACATCTGCTGGCAACCGATGCAGACCACGGGGACACATCAATGCAGGTGTCACTTCATCATGCGATCCGTGAACGAGATGAATTGGTTCTGCTGCTCAAACAAATCCACGAGCAATTGGAGAAACACTCTGGAGCGGAATGATAGGGGCTCTCCAAATTCTTTTCAGCCATAGAGCGTTCTATTGTATGACATGGCAACCTCCCTGCTCTTGTTCGGGATCTCCAATCTTTTCGCGGGATGAACCCACGCCACAGATGGCAGATCAAACTCAGTCGCTTACCATCACGTAATCGGTAAAACCAGGGTCAGGGAATACCTCGGCGAAGGTAGCGAACTTTTCCC
Source organism: uncultured Anaerolinea sp. (assembly GCA_964489725.1). Lineage (GTDB taxonomy): Bacteria > Chloroflexota > Anaerolineae > Anaerolineales > Villigracilaceae > Defluviilinea. Next base: position 120,103 of record CAZBAX010000011.1, read on the forward strand.
AGATGGCATCCACATTGCCCACGAGTTGGAGCACATCCTCTGCAACGCCCCAATCGTCTCCGGCAGGCGGGTAAATATGGTCCCGCCGCTCCACGCTTTCGAGTTCGATGAGCACCAGGTACTTTCCGCCCCTCTGACCCCGGTCACCTTTGAGGAGATGAATCGTTTGCCCGGGTACCTTGCGGTAGACAGGCAGAACATCTCTCTTGATAAATTCTTCAAACTCCTGTTCGTTCACGCCGGGTTTCAGTTCAACGGTATGCATTCCCAATACTTTAGCCATCGTATCCTCCTGATAAGATCATGATCGATACCCATCTCTGGGGAGTACCTAACATCAGAAACACCATGTCATTCTCCAAAGGACACCGCTTTGGACGGTGTGAACGACCAAAGGGAGTGCCGGTGAGAATCCCCGTGACCTTGAGCCGCAAGGCTCAAAGTCACGGGAGATCCTTCGTGGCGCCTCGCGCTACTCAGGATGACATTAACCTATTTGTTATGCATATTAGACACTCCCCATCTCTGAAATTACCGCTTGTCTCATGATGAACTAAACTTTTCAACCGCTTTCGTAGGCTGATATTCACAGCCGAAGTCTAGATATTCATGCGATACTGTGTAAAGTATACGGCTTTCCGTTTCGAATGCAATTTTAGGAAAATTTTCACGAGGCAGAGCTGTGATTGCATGAAGGTCAATGCGACCTGAAGTTTTCGAACCGCTTGGGGGACACCTGGGTTGTAAATGATGAGACGAGACTATTTCAGAGAGGAGTATCTCATGAACCGTCACACGTTTCTCATGATCGCGTCCATTCTTGCTTTGGGCTACGCTGCCGGGCTGATCCTCATGCCGGCTTTTATGAACTCGACTTATGGCTTTGGCAGCAGCGCGTCCGAAATCCTGTTATCGCGATTCTTTGGAGTCGAACTGCTGGTGATCGGGGTGATCACCTGGCTGGCCAAAGATATGCCGGCCGCCAGCGTGGGTCCCATCATCACCGGAAGCCTGGTCGGGAATGCTGTTGGCGCGGTCGTTGCACTGTTGGGAACCCTGAACGGCGTGATGAATGCAGCAGGTTGGTCGGCGGTCGCGATCTATCTGCTGCTCACTCTCGGATTTGCTTATTTCCAGTTTATGGCGCCTGTCAAATAAGCGAATACCCTGATAAGGCATGATTTTCTGCAATTGAATCGGGCCCATTTTGTGGGAGCTGGACGTAATTGAGCTCACACTATATGGCATTGCATGCCTGAAACGAAACGTTCCCTCAAAGTTTTTCTCTGCCACGCCCACAGCGATAAAGATAATGTCAGGGCGCTGTATGCGCGCCTGGTCGACAATGGCGTGGATGCCTGGCTTGATAAGGAGAAGCTCCTCCCCGGTCAAGACTGGGAGTTGGAAATCCGTAAGGCTGTGCGAGCGAGTGACGTAATCGTCGTTTGCCTTTCAAAGCAATTCAATCAGGCTGGGTTCAGACAAAAAGAGGTGCGCCTTGCTCTGGATACTGCCATGGAAAAACCGGACGGCGAGATTTTTATCATCCCTGCCCGGTTGGAAGTCTGCGAAAATCTGGAGAGCCTGAATAAGTGGCATTGGGTGGATCTGTTTGAAGCGAATGGCCATGACATGCTGCTGAGGGCGTTAAAGGCGCGGGCCGATAGCATCGGAACAACGCTCCGCACCAGGAAAAGCTCAACGTCGAAGACATCCTCCCGAAGTTTGAAGATCGAAAAGTCTATTGAAGAAGATATAAGCGCTGCCTCCTCAGCATATGAACTCCCTGCCGAAAAACGGGATGCGGGCGTCAATGTGGAAACTCCAGGAAATCCATCCATCGCCGCAAAAGGGCCGTTCAAGTTAAGAACTGAGTATATCGTGGCGCTTATCGGTGCCGTGGCAACCATAGTGGCTGCGGTGATCAGTTCCCCATGGATCGAGACATGGCTTGCGCCAACCCCAACACTCACAGCGACGGTGCCGACGCAAGTTCAGATGACACCAACCCGGCCAACGGCGCTGAGCCTGCCATCCGAAACGGCTTCACCTGGTTCAGAGTTTAGGCGTGGTTCGACGATTCAACATACGGTTACCGCAGGGGAAACATTATTGCAAATCGCACGCTGTTTCGGAGTGGATCTTGAGCAGCTGCTTGATGCGAATCCGCAAATTCGTGATCCCCGGACTTTTCTGCCGGACATGACGCTGATCGTGCCAAATCTGGGAAGCGCGGGTGAAATTTACGAACCTCCGTGTGTTGCACATTATGTTGTCGGAAACGAAGATACATGGGAATCAATTGCAAGCCTATATGACGCGGATGTGATCGCGCTGAGAGAAATCAATAAGGATGGTCCATTGGAGGTCGGTCAGCTGATTGTGATTCCGTCGAATACGGCCCCGCCCCGCTCTCTTCCATCTTACTCATTAATACCGCTGGCTCCTCATCAGGAGGTTCATTTTTATGGTACCAGGATCTCCCCAGGTCAGGTGATGACGATCAAATTCACGAACACGGCCTCCGGGGCTTTCGTGCCACTGCGTGTTGATGACCCTGAGGATGATGCGCTCACAGATTCGGATGAAATTCTCGTATGGGGTGTTCCCATTCCTGGGAGTGACAAGTATGAAATTGTAATTCTGAATAAGACCGGATCCATGATTAGCTATTCAATGGAAGTCACTCTTTCCGGCTGAAGGAGTTCATATGGCAGATGATCTTACGTTTGGCGGTAGATCACGGCAACTCCAGGAGAGTCTGAATTCCCTTAAGACGGTGAAGCGGAATGTATGGTAGAAGTACTTATGAAACCAAACGAACGTCGAGAGGAATTCATCCATGTCTGATAACAGCAAGATACTTGTTCGAAATGCCAGAGAACAGGACATTCCGGCGGTGGCAGAAATCGATTTCGAGGCCTTCTCGCCCTATGGAACGGCGGAGAAACCTGAAACCTTTCAACTCCGGCTGACGGCATTCCCGAATGGCTTTATCATCCTGGTCGCCGATAATGAAATTGCGGCCTACGGCTGTTCAGAAAAATGGCTGACAGAGCGCGAACCGGGGCTCGATGAGGATCCTCTAAAGACCCACCAACTCGACGGAAGGATATTTTGCATCACGGGGATGGCTGTCAAAGCAAACCAGCGGGGCAAGGGCTATGGTTTACGTGTTCTCGATAAGCTAATGGAGATCGCCCACAATGAAGGCTGCCGCAAGATCGTTCTGGAGACAACCAATGCGCAAGGGCTATATCGAAAACGGGGCTTCCAGACGGTTCGAAACCGCATACAGCGTGGAATTTCATTGGACGTCATGTCTCTCGATATAGAATCCTATGGGGGTAAGGCATCCCAGACCTAAACAACGACTTTGCACAGGCCCTGGGCGAATATCAGGCACGGCTTTAACAAAGTCGCTGGACAGACCCCTAAAATGTCATGCTCCCGAAGGGACACTGTTTCGGGACGGAGTGAGCGGAGCGAAGCACACCGTACTTGCGCTCGGTGCAAGTGTCTCGAATACGGTGGGAGAGACTCTTCAGTCGCAACTTACGCTCCCTCAGAGTGACATGACGTTGGACTTTGTTAAAGCCCTGGAACATCAGTGTGCACGCAAAACATGTCAGGCAGTTGCTCCCTGCGCCGTCCTCGGCGCAGGGTTTACCTGTGAAACGCCGCCGAGGATGGCGGCTTGAGCTTAAGTTGTGACAACCTTTGCGTGCACACGAATACCAGGGTGATCCTCTCAAACTCGGGAATTCAAGTATCATAGATAGGATGGATAACCTGGTGATCGATTCGTAAGAGCGGGTTCAGTCTGGAGGCGATGGGCCGTGAAACTATTCATCAGCTACCGTCGGGATGACAGCGCCGGCTATGCCGGGCGTCTGTTCGATTATTTGTCTGCCCATTTTGGGGCGGAGAATGTCTTTATGGATATTGACACCATCGAGCCGGGCGAGGATTTCCGCCAGGTGGTCTCGAGGGCGATGGGGACTTGCGACGTTGTACTGGTGATGATCGGCAAGCAATGGCTGAATATCGGTGACACGAGCGGTGGACGGCGGCTCGACGATCCACGTGACCTGGTGCGGATGGAGGTCGGTGCGGCATTGGCCAATCGGCGCATTCGCGTCATACCGGTGCTGGTCCGTGATGCTCCCATGCCGGGCGAGCACGAACTGCCCGATGGACTGAAGGAACTGGCCTGGCGCAACGCGATCGAGCTGAGCGACTCCCGCTTCCAGCACGACGCTCGAAAGCTGATCGCGGTCGTCGAACGCATCGCCGGGAAGACGGCGCCTCCGGCACGGCAACCGGCGCCCGCTCCACGCAAAGAAACTCGCAACAGCAGAAACCTGCTGCTTATTGGCGGAAGCATCGCCATCGCAGTGTTCGGCTTGCTCCTCTGGATGTTCAGAAGCAGTTTCCTCGGCGCGGCGGCACTCCCGAGCAGCACACCCGAAGCGACGGCAGCAGTTCTGCCATCGACAACAAGTCCAGCGCTGCCGGCATCCACACAGACGGTGACGGTACTGCCGTCGGAAACGGTTACAGCCTCACTTGAGCCCAGCCCAACCGCAACCGCAACCCAACAAGACGTACCGAGCCTTCTCGTGCAGCTCGTGGATGCTTATTTCATGTGTGTCAATGACGCCCGAGACAATGTTCGGGCCGATTATGATCGATGCTGGGATATGCTTTCCGACCGGCCGGCTGAATTCCAGGACTACCTGGTCCAAAACTCCGGTGGCAAGGAAGCCTTCATCACTTCGTGGCTGCCGTACAAAGTCTCCTATGCACTTTACTATGGCGTGGGAAACGGCCAGGAATTCGTACATGCTGAGTATTTTTATCACCGGCGGGATAACCTTTCGCAGATCTATTCGGAGATGAACATGATCGATTACAGGTTCGCGCTCGATGACGAGGGCTGGCGAATCACCGGTGGATTCATACCGTCAACAAGAAGCGCGTTCTGTGAATCGCAGCCCCGCATCGACAGGCTCTCCATCTTCCGCTGACACCGATGTCGTTGACCGCTTCGGGAATATGTCCCTCTTGAAGAAGCCCATTCCATAGACTTTATTGGAAATCACATACAAACACCGTCCCGAAGGTTTATTCGAGAAAGTCGAGTGCCTACTGACAACCGTCGGGACGTTTTTCTAATTACCGATTCTCTACCGTACATCACGCCATTTTTACCGCTAAGAGCGCGAAGAACGCAAA
>CAZBAX010000012.1:0-117761 GCA_964489725.1 uncultured Anaerolinea sp.
AACCTTTGGCAAATATTTCAACCGGCGGACAGTTATTTTTTGCTTCTGCTTCCACGCCCAATTGATGCAACGCCTCGATCAAGTCGCCAATCGGACGTTCGCGCATGCGTGGTTCACCGTCCAGGATGTATTCGCCTTTGCCGAGCGTGAGAAACGCAGTAAGAAATCTGGCAGCTGTACCTGCGTTGCCGATGAAGAGTTCCGCTTTCTGCACAGGTATATTTCCGCCCAAGCCTGTGACCGTCATGGATCGATTGGCTTCATCAAGCTGGACGTCAAAGCCTAAGATCTTGAGCGCATTGGCAAAGTATTTTGAATCATCGGAGAATAAAGCGTTCGTAAGCTGTGTTTTCCCGCCAGCAAGCGCTGCAATGAGCAAAGCGCGATTGGTTAACGACTTTGAGCCCGGGACGCGCACGGTCGCATCGAGGGGATGATGGATGGATATGATCGGTAGGGAAGGTGGAGGAATTGACATGAAAAGTAGAAAGTGGAAAGTGGATGCTGGAGGGTGGAAGGAAAGTGTTCAGTAATCAGTTGCCAGTAAGGGTTTGGTAGGAGGAACGAGATTGATTCAAGATGGCTTCCAATTGTGAGAAGTCTTCGGACGACAGTGAAGATTCGATTTCAGATAATCGCGTCTGCAAACCATGCAAAGCATTCAAGACATTCTCCCGGTTCGATTGGAGTACGCCCAGCATCATGGATGATGGGGTTCCAGCTACGCGGCTGGTGGATTTGAATCCTGTCCCTATGAAAGCGGCCACATCTTGCGGCGTGGCAAGTGTAAGCGCAGATGCAAGCAGGAACGGTAAATGACTGGTGGAGGCCAGGATACGGTCGTGTTCAACGGCATCCAGAATCGTCACTTTTGCGCCGAGCGCTTCGACGATCTGATGCCCTGCAGAAAGCGCTCGCCTGGATGTGCGCGCCAGTGGAGTCAACAGAAATGGAACTGCATAGTAGAGAGTCCGTTCGGCGTTGGCGAGAGAGAGCTTTTCCTTGCCGCAAATGGGATGTCCGCCGATGGGATCGAAGCGTTCGGGAAGTTTCGCCATCCGATCTACGATCTGTTTTTTTGTAGAGCCAAGGTCCATAACGACGCATGGATGTGGGGTGAATTCTGGCAGTTGCTCGAGCAGGGTCAAAATCGCAGGGACGGGCGCGGACAAAATAACGAGATCCGCCTGGGGCAGGAGTTTGGCGGGGTCGCTGTCAGCGTAGTCCACGATATGTTGGGAGAGAGCAAGCTCGAGCGTGGGAAGATGCGGGTCGATTCCCAGGAGCGCGGCACACTTCCCACGCAGTCCAAGTGCAAGCGAGCCGCCCATCAATCCCAATCCAAGGATGGCGACGTTTGAACTTGCGAGATTAAAGTCAGACTCATCCATTCGCCCTCACCCTAGCCCTCTCCCACCGGGAGAGGGGACACGAGTGTACGATCCACAGCTTCTGCCACTGCCTTGACCTGCTTCACCATTTTGGCAAAAGACTCAGGCGTTAGCGATTGCTTGCCATCTGAAATGGCGTGGGCGGGATCCTGATGAACTTCCACGATAATGCCATCGGCCCCGGCTGCAATTCCCGCTTTTGCGATCGCAGAGACATAACTTGAATCACCTGTGGAGTGACTTGGATCGATGATCACGGGAAGGTGGGTCAGTTTCTTGAGAACGGGAATGGCATTGATATCGGTGGTATTGCGTGTGGCGGTTTCAAAGGTGCGAATGCCGCGCTCACACAACATGACTTTAGTATTGCCGCCGCTGAGGATGTATTCGCTGGCCATCAACATCTCTTCGATGGTTGCCGACATGCCGCGTTTGAAGAGAACAGGCGTGCGCGTCTCACCGATGGCGCGCAGCAGGTTGAAGTTCTGCATGTTGCGCGCGCCGATCTGGAACACATCGACATACTCTTCCATCATCGCGATCTGTGAGACCGCCATCACTTCGACAACAATCGGCATGCCGGTCTGTTGGCGCGCTTCGACAAGATACTCCAACCCCTCTTCTCCTAATCCCTGAAACGCATACGGTGATGTGCGTGGCTTGAAGACGCCGCCGCGCAGCGCGTTCGCGCCAGCTTCCTTTACGGCATGAGCTATTTCGAGAATTTGCTCGCGTGACTCCACCGCGCACGGTCCAGCAATGATGGGGACTTGTATCCCGCCGACCGTAAAACCATCGAGTTGGAAAACGGAATCCTGTTCATGGAATTGACGTGAAGCAAGTTTATACGGCTTGGAAATGCGCTGCACTTCCAACACGCCCGGTAAGGCTTCGAAGGTCTCCTTGAGGATGTAGTGTCCATCACCGACCGCGCCGATGATGGTTTGTTCGACGCCAAAGATGGGATGTGCGGAAAGTTTATGTTTCTCCACTTCGGCAATAACGGCGTCGATCTGTTCGCGAGGTGCGCCGGGGCGCATGATGATCATCATGATATTTTCCTCTTGTCAGGATAGGGCTTGCCCCTATCCAGATCTTGCGATAAAGGGCGACCGCAAGGGTCGCCCCGACAATTATGCCCAGCCCTGCTTGACGTACTCACCCTGCGCCACGGCCAAGCCGCGGCCCATAATCTGGGCGATCTGCCCGACTTGTTTCACCAGCGCGGCAAACTTCTCAGGCTTGAGCGATTGCTTGCCATCCGAGACTGCTTTGGCCGGGTCGGGATGCACTTCCACGATGAGACCATCCGCTCCCGCAGCAATGGCTGCCCGCGCCACGGCGGCGACAAAATCTGCATGGCCCGTGGAATGACTGGGGTCAAGGATGACAGGCAGGTGGGTCAAATTTTTCAGCACGGGAATGGCATTGATATCGGTCGTGTTGCGTGTGGCTGTTTCAAAGGTGCGGATGCCGCGTTCGCACAACATCACACGCTGGTTTCCCCCCGCAAGAATATATTCGGCAGACATGAGCAGTTCTTCGATCGTGGCGGAGAGCCCGCGCTTCAGCAGTACAGCTGTGCGTGACTCGCCGATCGCGCGCAGCAGGTTGAAGTTCTGCATATTACGCGCGCCCACCTGCAGCACATCGACGTAGCGGACCATCACATCGAGCTGCACCTGCGACATGATCTCTACGACGATGGGAAGCCCGGTCTTTTCACGCGCTTCGGCCAGCAATTCGAGCCCTTCCTCGCCAAGTCCCTGAAAGGAATACGGCGAGGTGCGCGGCTTGAACACTCCTCCACGTAAGGCAGATGCTCCCGCTTCCTTCACGGCGATGGCCGTCTCGATGATCTGCGAGCGACTCTCCACAGAACACGGCCCGGCGATGATGGCGATCTCCTCGCCGCCTACAGTGAATCCATCAACAGGAAGGACGCTGTTCTCCGGGTGGAACTGGCGGGAGGCCAGCTTATAGGGCTGGGTGATACGCTGTACCACTTCAACGCCGTCCAGGCCTTCGAAGCGTTCAGTGGGGATGCTGTGCGTCTCGCCGATCGCGCCGATAATCGTCGCTTCGACTCCCTGCGAAAGATGGACGTTCAGGCCAGCAGATTTGACCGAAGCAATGACGGCTTCCACCTGCTGCGGTGTGGCATTGGCTTTCATTATGATCATCATGGTGATTTCTCCTGGTTCCGTTGGTCGAGTAGTGGCACGTAATCGCGCCACGTATCGAGACCAACTGTTTTCAAAAATGTTTTTGTTACAAGAATTGCTTTACTGCGTGGTGGTCTCGATACGTGGCGCTTGCAGCGCCACACTCGACCACCGAGGATTACTAGCTATTGCGCCGCCACCAGGTCGGGTCGCAGTTTGACGGCGTCACGCAAGTAGACGTGGGTAACTTCATTCTGCGGAAGGTCTGTGTTCCAGTGGACCAACACGCGGATCACTTTGGGCAAACTTCCCGGAACCGGAATCTCGCGCGCACACAGCATCGGGACCAGTCCCCAGCCCATCTGGCGGGCTCCCTGCGCGGGGAAGGTAGAGACGAGGTCGTCTGTTACCGTGAAGAGAGCGCTGGCAACATCTTCCGGTCGCATGCCCTGGTTCTCGGCAAGGATTTCCTCCAATAGCTCGCGCGTGGCCTGGAGGATTAGATCTGGTTCATCGGCAGTGACTGTGGTCGCGCCACGGATTCCACGGATCGGCATAATAATGGCTCCTATGTCATCTCTCCCCTTGCCCCTCTCCGAGCCTGGAGGAGAACAGGTCGGAGAGGGGACGGGGGTGATGCAAATGAAAGAGCGAGACCGTCTGGTCTCGCTCTTTTTGCATACAGAATTGTGTCTGTCTACTTAAGCGCCACCAACGGCAACCAATTTGGGAGCCGTAAAATAATAGTACGCAAACCAACGAGTGGACTTAAGCATATTGGGCGCTATTCTATGCCAGTGCACGAGATGCGTCAAGGGGAAAATTCTGTTTCAACGTCTGCATGACGGCCAGTGTGGAGGCTGCCATGCGCTCGGATGAAAACTTCTCGAAGATTCTCTGACGACCGTGCTCACCCAGTTTCTTGCGCAGGGCAGCATCGCGTAAGAGGACCGCGAGTTTTTCGGCCAGATCGACGCTGTCGTTTGGTCGATGCAAAAGACCGCCTCCTGTAGCATTGACCCATTCAGGATACGCGCCGTGATCTGGCTGCACAACAGGGACACCAGCGGCAAGAGCTTCGAGGATGGAGATTCCCTTCGGTTCGCGATAGGGAGCAGGGACAGAGAAGACATCGATCTGTTTGAAGAAGTTTAGTTTGTCGGCACGTTCCAATGTACCCAGCAGTTTGATGCAATTCTCAAGCCCATAGGATCTAATCGTTTTACGAATCCCGTCGATGTAAGGTTTATAGGCGCGGCTGACGTAACCACCCGCGATCAAGCGCAGGCCCGGGAATTCGCCCGAACGATATAGATGAACGAACGCATCCACCAGCAGATGCAGTCCCTTTTCGGGGACGAAGCGGGCCAGGAAGCCGATCATCGGTGACCGGGAGTCCGTCGATGCGCCCGACATTTCGGCATAATCCTTCAATGCAATACCCGGCCAAACAACATCGATTTTAGACCGATCCAGCCCGGCCCAGTTCGAAAACATCTCTGCATAATAGGTGCTGATCGCCAAAAAGCGATCGACATCGTTTGCTCTTTCACGGATCAAAGCCAATGCTTCTGATTGATACGGTTCCGGCAGCCCTTCCAGGAATATATCTTCGCCGTGCAGACCGCACGTGACCGGCACCTGAAGCGAACGTTTGAACTGGCGCACAACGCCGATCAACAATGCATTCGTGACGTGGATGACATCGGGCTTATAGGTCGACTTTACCCACCCAACGAATTCTTCCAGCAATTCGCGTTGATTGCCGCTCTCCCCTTTAAGCATGGAAATGGTCAACTCGGCGTTCGCAACCGGGTCGACAGCGCTGCCAATATCAAAGCGCGGCATCAAACGCAGCAGGGCTTGTGAACCGGCGATCCGAAATAAAAGATCCCGCCCCACGAACGGACGCGGAAATTTCTGCATCAAATATGCTTTGATACCCCCATAGAAGATATGTCGTTCGCCTACGCTCTCTTCATCCAGACGCATGGGCGTATACAACGGAAAGAGACTCACATCCTCGCCCGTGGCTTTCATCCCTGCGGCCAACGCATTGTCGTGCATGCAACTGCCGCAATACATATTTGCAGCGCCGCTGGCGATATAAACGATCTTCATGGTTTTCTGCCTAACACGATTTCCACGGGCAGCCCCCACATCGACGATACGCTGACGTCCTGAATGTGGAATCTGGCCTGTTCCATTGCCTGCCGCGCAAAGATCGGACGACAATCCGCGTAATTGGGCATATGTTCATGAAACCATTCATACATGCGCACAGCCAGTCCGGGCGGATTCGACTTGGTCATGGATACAACCGCAAGCCGCCCGCCCGGTTTCAGGATGCGATGGCATTCCTGCAAGACGCCCGGAATCTCCGGGTTATCAAACAGCTCGAGGGTAAAACTCATAAAGACACCGTCGAGGCTCGCATCGTTGATAAAGTCCAATTTGGCAGCGTCACCCAGGTGCAGATCGACATGATCGTTGAGCCCGTGTGCTTGCAGGCGTGCGCGGGCGATGGAAAGCATGCCATCTGAAATATCCAGGCCGACCACCTGCCCCTTGGGACCGACAGCTTTGGCCAATGACATCAGACAGTGCCCTGTTCCGAAGCCGATCTCCAGGATCGTTTCACCCGGCCGGGCAGACAACTTCTCCAGACCCCAATCACGATACTTCTTTTCAGTACTTCCCGCAATCGCGTCATACCAGCGGCTGAGACGGTTATAGCTTGCGCGTGCATCTTCCTTGGAACGATTCACACGGCGAATGGATGCATCCATGATCGATTCCTTTCTGGAGAAAATTATACATATGATTTGTGCTTAAATGCGACCGGCTGACATTCCACTTGGAATGTCAGCCGGAAACCCGCCTTGCTCGTTAGAGATATCAGTCGTCAGCAGCGGAACCGCGCGTCTGCGGGTTACGTTGTTGCGTTTGGCGTTCTATATTCTCCGCCACACGCTCAAGTTTCGGTCGTGCTTCACGGCCCTGGCGATACCAGCTATCCACGATCTGGCCGGCGGTATCGCGTCCACCAAGCCCAAAGGCCAAGCCCGCTGCCAGCGCTAACGCACCGACAAAGCCCATGAACAGGGTGTTGACCAATGCCTGCGCAACACCGATCTGGTTGACAGCTACCACGATACCGAAACCCCAGACGGCGACCCGGGTGATCGTCTCCAGCAGGTCCGGGTTGCTGAACCCGGCCTGAGCGGTAGAACCGCGGACCAGGTCACCCAGGGCGTTGGCGGCCAAACCAGCAATGATCAGGACCACCACCGCTACCACAAGGTTCGGGATCCATAGCAGGAACTGCTGCAGAACCTGAGAAACGGCCGGCAGACCCAATGCGTCAAAGGCAACCACTAATACGATCAGGCGCACAAACCATTTGACGATATCTGCCAGAAATCCAGCCGCGTCCTTGCGGATACCCATGTTCTGGACAAATCCGCTAATTCCTGAACGCTGTGCAATATCGTTAAAACGTATTGCCCGCAACAGGGCAGCCACCCCGGCAGCCAATGCTCCGGCAATCAACCAACCGACAATGAGAATCACAACGAAGCCGATCACACGCGGAATAGCAGCCAGGAACAAACTTAATGCAGCGGTTAGAGACGTCATCACCGCCGCACCCCAATCAGTAATTACTGTACCGTCCATGTTCTTTATCCTTTCTCAATCAATCCAGTCGCACGCACATCGTCGCCGTATAATTCTGGCAACGGGCAACAGTACGTGCGTTGCTCAGCATTAATTAACGTGTCTTTCACAAACCTGTTATAGGTTTTCAAGCATACAAATATCTACTACAGGGCCAAATGTGTGGATTGCATTTTCAGAACATGGACGATCAAACCGGCGAAAGATCGAAGAATTAGAACACAAGGGCCATAATGGCTCAAAAACAAGCGCTCCGAGCAAAACAGAAGCTATATCGAAAAATCACCACCGTGCCAGACGCCGTGCTCGGGACCATGTAAGGCAGGCTCGTAGGTGCGCCCTCCAACGCGCTGCTCGAGGGAATGGACATGAGCGATCAGGGCCGCCAGGGTCTCACCGATGGTATCGGGCAGGCTGCCGTGTTCGAGGTCGGCCTTTTCATCGGACGCGTGTATGGGATGTTCGCGTACAACGACCTGCCCCGGCACGCCGACGACGACAGAATTCGCGGGCGTAGACTTAACGACAACTGCGTTCGCTCCGATCCGGCTATGGTTCCCGATTGTGATCGCTCCCAACACCTTGGCGCCGGCGCCGATGACCACATGGTCGCCGATGGTTGGATGACGTTTTGTCTTATGCAGGCTCGTTCCGCCGAGAGTGACACCGTGATACAGCGTCACATGTTCGCCGACCTCGGCTGTTTCACCGATCACCACTCCCATGCCGTGGTCGATGAAGAAGTTGCGGCCGATGGTCGCGCCCGGATGGATCTCGATACCGGTGATGCCGCGCGTGATCTGCGAGACTGTGCGCGCTAGTAATTTAAATCCGCGTTTCCAAAGTTTATGTGCCAACCGATGCGCCCATATCGCATGTAGTCCCGGATAGCATAGTAGTACTTCCAGCACATTGCGGGCCGCAGGGTCACGGTCTAATACCGATTGAACATCATCATGAATTGTCTTGAACATAGTCTTACTCTGCTTTCTATCGGCTTTTCCGTCATTGCGAGTGGCGCTTGCAGCGCCACGAAGCAATCTCATGTCATATTTTCAACGAAGTATAAGATTGCTTCGTCGTGGCGCCCTGGCGCCACTCCTCGCAATGACGGAGATAGATCACTGTGGGTCAACCAGATCTGCAAACAGCGCCGTAGACAGATACCGTTCGCCAAACGAGGGGATGATCACCACGATCAACTTGCCTGCATTTTCAGGACGGTTTGCCACCTGCAGCGCGGCCCAGGTCGCCGCGCCAGAGGAGATACCGACCAAAAGCCCCTCTTCCCGAGCGAGGCGGCGGGCCGTTTGGAAGGCGTCCTCATTTTTCACGCGGATGACTTCATCATAGATCCTTGTGTTCAAAATATCGGGGACAAAGCCCGCTCCAATGCCCTGAATCGGATGAGGTCCCTTCACGCCTCCGGAAAGGACCGGCGACGCGTCTGGTTCGACCGCGATGGCCTGGAACGATGGTTTGCGCGCTTTGATGATCTCACCGACGCCGGTGATCGTCCCGCCAGTGCCAATACCCGCGATGAGAATATCCACCCTGCCATCGGTATCGCTCCAAATTTCCTCAGCAGTGGTCCTGCGATGGATCTCGGGGTTGGCCGGATTCTTGAACTGCTGCGGCAGGAAATATTTCTTCGGGTTGGAGGCCACGATCTCCTCTGCCTTGTTGATCGCACCCGCCATGCCATCGGGGCCTGGCGTGAGGACAAGTTCCGCACCGTAGGCGCGCAGCAACATGCGTCGTTCCTTGCTCATGGTATCGGGCATGGTCAGGATAAGCTTATATCCACGCGCAGCTGCAACCATGGCCAGGGCGATGCCGGTGTTGCCGCTGGTCGGTTCCACCAGCACACTGTCCTGATCGATGAGTCCCTCTTTTTCTGCTGCATCGATCATGGCGAAGCCGATGCGATCCTTCACCGAATGAGCTGGGTTGAAAAATTCAAGCTTGGCGACCACTTCTGCCCTGGTACCCTCTGTCACGCGGTTCAAGCGGACCAGTGGAGTATTGCCGATCAATTCTGTTACATCCTTTGCGATTCTCATTTCGTTGCTCCTTGGATTAAATGATTGCTTGCAGACCGAATAAAAAACGGCTGTCTGCCATGCTGGGAAGTTTCCAGCTTGCAAACGGTGGCTTATAAAGTAAGGACGGATGCAAGATCCGTCCATACACGGGGTCAAGCCCACCGTTGCGGCATTCAGCCGTAGAGTCTCTGAGGTTCAGAGGCGGTGGCGCTAGCCCCGCCGTGTACACATGCAGTTCATTGTTTTCATCTTTTGAAACTATCTTACCAAAGGAAACCTGGCTTGTCATCAGACATTGATCCGTATTTTGGCGTGACATGTCCCGGTTAGTGGGACCAGCCCAGGGTTTTCACAGGAAATGTCTTGTTGTCGAAATCGGACGTACCTTTTTGCTTTTCGCTGTGTTTCACATTAAAATAACGTTAGTGTCTATCCGCTTCTAAAGCCAGGAAGGAGGATTCCAAAATCCATATAAACAATGCCTGTTTCGTATTCTCGCAGTGTAAATAAATTCACCCAAGGAGAAGAAGATATGGCTAATAAAAGTATGGAACACGATAAGCAGGTCCTGCATAAATTGGGGTATGCCCAGGAGCTTGCCCGCCGCATGAGCGGCTTTTCGAACTTCGCAATTTCGTTTTCGATCATTAATATCCTGGCAGGTGGTATTTCCGCGTTCTATGCCGCCTTCAATTCCGCAAGCGCGGGCGGCGCCTTCATCGGTTGGCTGGTTGGTGGTTTTTTCTCCCTGATGGTTGCGTTCAGCATGGGACAGATCGCATCCGCGTATCCCACTGCAGGCGGCTTGTATCACTGGGCTTCGATTCTCGGCGGAAAATTCCTAGGATGGATGGCAGCCTGGTTCAATATGCTGGGTCTGCTGTTCGTTGTATCCTCTGTGGACGTTTTCCTATATCAGGTTTTCTTTAAGGGACTGCTGGTAGATACAGTTCTTGGCGGGAATTTCCTGGGATCAGACTCATCCACCTGGACCATCTGGCACCAACACATCTTTGTGATCCTCGCTCTGGTCTCCCAAGCTCTGTTCAATCACTACGGCATCAACATCACGACCAAGCTCACCGACTTCAGTGGTTACCTGATCCTTGCCCTGACAGTTGTATTCGTTATCGCGTTATTTGCTTACTCGCCTGTCGCTCTGGATTTCTCACGCCTGGTCTACTTCGAAAACTTGACAGGCGACAAAGGCGGAGGTGTGATCCCAATTGTTGCCCCCAGCACGTTCATCGCCTTCTTCTTTGGGCTGATCTATGTAATGTATACGATTACCGGCTTTGACGCATCTGGGCATACATCCGAAGAGACCCACGACGCGCAGGTCAATGTCCCCAAGGGAATGTGGACCTCTGTGTTCTGGTCCTGGACATTTGGACTCGTCATGGTGGCGGCGTTTGTATTGACGATGCCGAGCCTGGAGGAAGGCGCGGCGGCAGGCTTCAACTCATTCTTCTATATGTGGAGTTCATCAAGAATGCCCTACGCTCTGAGCCTGATCCTCGCGATAGGCATTGTGATCACAAACTATATCTGCGCCCTGGCTGGGCTGACATCCACTTCGCGTATGATGTTTGCCTTTGCTCGTGATGGTGGACTACCAGCTTCAAAGTTCCTCTCTCACATCAGCCCACAATATCGTACACCTACCTACGCCATCTGGACCGGCGCCATTCTTGCGTTCATAACATCGCTAACCGGTATCATTGGCGCCGCTCTTGGCCTGCAGGGAGTTGATATCTTCCTTGTGCTGGCGACGGCTTGCGCGGTCTTTCTATACGTTTCGTACGCAGTGCCAGTCCTGGCTGGCTTCTTTGCCGAAGGTAAAACCTGGAAGGAAAAGGGTCCCTTCAATTTGGGTGCTCTATCCAAGCCGATTGCGCTCGTCTCCGGCCTTGGCGTGGCGCTTTTGGCCACCACGGGTTTCTTCCCTCCCAATGTGCCCGTTTTCTGGCTCACATTGGGTATGATAGTCATATTGCCAATACTCTGGTTTGCTGGGATCAACAAATCCTTTGAGGGTGTACCAACCGGCGAGAAGATCAAGGAACGCCAGAAGATGATCGCCGAGATCGAAAAGAAGTACGGCGAAGGCGACTAGCTCAGATTGCAGCATTGGGACGCGGCATCTCTTCGGGGTGCCGCGTCTCTGTTTGAGAGGGCTGAATGAAATACATCCTTGGGATCGACCAGGGAACAACGCAGACCACCGCCGTCGTGGTGGATGAGAACGCTTCTTTCGTGGAAAAGAACTCGGTCCCGTTACCGGCGCGTTTCCCCCAGCCGGGCTGGGTAGAGCAGGAACCGTCCGATATCGTCCGCACCGTGAAAGAGGCGGTCGCACCGTTGATCGAAAAGTACGAAATCGCCGCGGTGGGGTTTGATAATCAGGGTGAGACCTTTATCCTGTGGGACCACGAAACCGGCGAACCGTTGACTCCCGCCATCGTCTGGCAGGATAAGCGCGGCGTGGAAGTCTGCGAAGCAATCGCCAGTGAAGTAGATAACGATGCACTTCGTCAAAAAACAGGACTCATTCTCGATAGTTATTTTTCCGCTCCCAAATTCCGTTATGCCTGGGAACATGATCCCAAACTCAAACAAACCATCGACGAAGGACGCGCTCGTTTCGGTACCACCGAAACCTGGGTGATCTGGAATCTATCCAATCGACAGTTGCATATCACTGATCCCTCCACGGCATCGCGTACACTGTTATTCGATGTGAATACACTCGATTGGGACGACGATCTACTTTCGCTGTTTGGCGCGACAAGAACAATGCTGCCTGAAATCGTTCCATCGGCGGGGTATGTGGGCGATCTCGATTTCGGGAATGGCAAGCCGCTTCCATTACATGCGCTGCTCGTAGACCAGCAGGCTGCATTATTTGGACAGGCATGTTTCAAACCTGGTGAAATGAAATGCAGTTTTGGGACCGGCAGTTTCCTGTTGATGAATATTGGCACGGAAATGCGCCTTTCCAACCATGGACTGCTCACCACCATGGCATGGCACTGGGGAGAGGAAACGGCCTACGCGCTCGATGGCGGCATCTTCGTCACGGGCGCGGCGGTGCAGTGGTTGACCGAGTCGCTTCACTTTTTGTCCAGCCCTGTCGAAAGTGCTACTGCCGCAATGCAATCCAAAGATGGAGATGTAGTGGTTGTCCCTGCTCTGCAAGGGCTGGCTGCCCCGCACTGGCTCTCCGATGCGCGCGGTGCGATGTTCGGATTGAGTCGCGGCTCGCAGCCTGCAGATATTGTACGAGCCACTCTCGACGGTATTGCCTTTCGCGTCTATGAAGTGGTGACTGCCATGGCGCAGGATGCCGGCCAGGCCCCGCCGCACTTGAAAGTGGACGGTGGTCCTTCGGGGAATCCCTATCTCATGCAGTATATTGCGGACCTGTTGAATCTTGAAGTCCGTGTGGCGGCAGCGCGTGAGGCAACCGCCATGGGTATTGCCAATCTCGCTGCTCATTCGGCGCTTGGAATTTCGTTGGAGACCCTGGCTGCATGTTGGCAATCAGAGGCCGTCTACTCTCCAAAGATCGATGAAGCAGAACGCCAGCACCGCCTTACAAAATGGAATAAGGCGTTGGCAGCCGTGAAGATGTACCATTCGGCGTAAACAAGTACCAGGAAAACAGGTAAATAAGTAAACACGTGGGCACCTGTATACCTGTTTACTTGTCTACGATCACTACGATTATGAACACCATCTACGATATCGCCATCATCGGCGCGGGGGCTGTCGGGTCAGCCATTGCACGGGAATTATCTCGGTACCACTTACATGTCGTGTTGCTGGAGTCTAATTCGGATGTCGGCATGGGGACGTCCAAAGCCAGCACGGCGATCTGGCATACCGGCTATGATGCAACGCCAGGCACACTTGAAGCTGTCTTATTAAAACGCAGCTATCCGCTGATGCGCGAATTCATGAAAGAGGTGGGAAGTCCCTTCGAACTGGTGGGCGGATTGTTGATCGCATGGAATGAAGAACAATGGCAAACTCTTCCCAAACTGCTGGAGAAGGCCCACAAGAACGGTGATATGGATGTCCATAGGATCAGCAGGGAGGAAGTGTACCAACGCGAACCACATCTCGGCGAAGGCGCTTTGGGCGGCATGTTCGTTCCCGGCGAAGGGATTTTGTGTACGTTCACGATTCCGTTGGCGTGTGCGACGCAGGCGGTCGTGAATGGGGTGGTGTTGAAGTTGAATTTTAGGGTGGGAAAAGTGGAGAGTGGAAAGTGGAAGGATGCAGTGCATAGCATCTATAGCGGAGCTGAAGTAATTCATGCAAAATGGATCATCAACGCTGCGGGACTCTATTCCGATGAGGTAAACAGTTTCTTTGGGCATGAGAATTTCAAGGTCACACCTCGGCGCGGGGAATTGATCGTTTACGACAAGCTGGCGCGTTCACTGGTCAATCATGTGCTGCTGCCGGTTCCGACCGCGACAACCAAAGGCGTGTTGATCAGCCCGACCGTATTTGGAAATGTATTGTTGGGTCCCACAGCAGAAGATCTACGCGATAAAACAGCGACGAACACGAGCGCTAACGGATTACAGTCACTGCTGGAAAAAGGGAAAATAATTTTGCCGGAGTTGCTCGAGGAAGAAGTGACTGCCACATACGCCGGTCTACGTGCGGCGACGGAGCACAGTGACTATCAGATCGCGCTTCATGCAGACCAGAACTATATTTGCGTAGGCGGTATCCGCTCCACAGGGATTTCGGCAAGTTTGGGGATTGCAGAATATGTCGCTGACTTGTTGAAGGAAGGCGGCGTTGCACTGAAACCAAAGCCTGTATTCGAGTCGATCAGGATGCCAACTATAGGGGAAGCATTCATGCGTCCATACCAGAATGCAGAGTTGATCGAGAAGAATTCCGAATATGGAAAGATCGTCTGTCACTGTGAACGCGTGTCGCTTGGTGAGATCAACGATGCGACCCGCGCGGCGATCCCTGCAACGACGCTGGATGCATTACGCAGACGAACCCGCGCCATGCAGGGACGATGCCAGGGTTTCAATTGTCAGGCGGCGCTCATTTCGTCATTGCGAGAAGGAGCGGAGCGACGAGGAAGCAATCCTATAACTTTGCCGAAGATTGCTTCGTCGCACGCGTCGTCTACGGGTCAGAAACACACTGTCCCGTCGGTCAGCGCGATGCCCCACACAACACCTGCACGTGCGCCAGGTGCAAGTGTGATGGAAGTGCTTATCGTAGGTGCTGGGCCTGCTGGACTTGCTGCTGCATTGGAATTGAAAAAACTTGGCATTAAAGACGTCGTTGTTGCCGAGCGCGAAGCGGAAGCCGGTGGGATCCCGCGTATGTGCGGGCATACTGGCTTCGGGGTACGCGATCTGCATCGCGTGATGACGGGTCCAGGGTATGCGCGCAAATACCGCGAACTGGCGGAGCAGGCGGGGATAAACGTTTTCACAAATATGACGATAACAGGTTGGGATTTCACCCTCACCCCAACCCTCTACCCTAAAGGGCACACGTCCCTGAGGGAGAGGGGGTATGTGCCACTTAATTTCACCTCCCCGGATGGGCTGGGAACCATCGAAGCAAAATCGGTGTTACTGGCAACGGGTGTACGTGAGCGGCCGAGAGCAGCAAGGTTGGTGCCGGGTCATCGCCCGCAGGGAGTATTTACAACTGGTTCTTTACAACGTTTTGTGTATGAGCATGATCTTCCTGTTGGTAAACGGGCAGTGATCGTCGGTGCGGAGCAGGTGAGTCTTTCTGTGGTGCTGACGTTAATTCATGCGGGTGTAAACGTTTTGAACATGGTCACAGAATTGCCGCGGCATCAACTTTACTTACCTGTGTTTCTACCCGCCAAGATTCTGTTCGCAGATATTCTGGCGCGTGCACTAATCCTCACCAATACTCGGGTAACAAATATCTTTGGCCGCCAGCGCGTGGAAGGCATTGAGATCACAAATCTGGATTCTGGCCAAACGCAAACGATTGATTGTGATACAGTGGTATTCACGGGCAGCTGGATACCCGAAAATGAATTGGCGCGGCGAGGAAATGTGGAAACTGGAACGCCGTCACTGGGTCCGCAGGTGGATGGAGCCTTCCGAACATCGCAGATGGGGATCTTTGCGGCGGGAAATCTCCTGCGCGGCGTGGAGACCGCAGACTGGGCGGCGCTGGAGGGTCGGGCCGCGGCGCGGTCGATTGCTCGCTGGATGGAAAATGCCAAATGGAACGGGAACAGGCTCGAGGTCCAACCTGAAGCGCCTGTCGATTGGATTTGTCCGAATGTCTTGAGTCCGGATATCACTGTCGAGAAGTTCCGATTCCGATCGCGGGAGTTCCGTCAAAATGTGACGCTGCAACTCATCCAGGATGGGCGGGTTTTGTATCAAAAGCAATTTCGCCATTTGCGGGCGAACGACTCGTTGAGCCTGAGCAGCGAGTGGGTCGAGAAAGTCGATTTCGCGGGTGAGCCTGTAAAACTTGTCTTACAAGCGTGAGTCATGGTAAAGTAAACCGTTCGCCGAGACAGTCCAACCTATTGGAGCCAACATGCAAATTGCACTTGTCATCGGTTCGACCATTTCAACGATCAAGGATGAATCCATACGCGGGCGCAAGCTGCTTATCGTCCGCAAGGCAGATACGGCTGGGAATATGACAGGCGAGCCGTTTGTCGCCGTGGATACGGTCAGCGCGGGGACGGGGGATTTAGTGCTGATCACCGACGGCTCGTCTGCCCGATTTACCACGCAAACCAACAACGCCCCTGTGGACGCGGTCATCGTCGGCGTGATCGACTCGCTCGAACTGGGCGGGGAAGTGACGTATAGAAAATAGATCTTCATCTTGTAGGGTACGGCAGCTGCCGTACCCTACAAGATGATGTATTCTTTATGGCTGACTCACGCGACCTCCTGTCCGTCGGTGTGGATGTAGGAACGACCACTACACAAATCATCTTTTCGCGTCTCAACCTGCGGGATGTTTCGCGACCGGGTCAGATTCCACGGATCGACATCACCGATCGAAAGGTGATTTATCAAAGCCCGATCGTCTTTACGCCGTTGATCGATTCAGAAACGATCGATGCCGATCGATTAAATGAAATCGTTCGAAATGAATATGCAACTGCCGGCGTGGACCCGAGCCAGGTGGAGACCGGTGCTGTCATCATCACTGGCGAGACCGCCAAGAAAAAGAATGCAGATGAAATTCTGCGCGCTCTCTCAGGTCTGGCCGGTGAGTTCGTAGTCAGCGTGGCGGGCCCCAATGTGGAAAGTTTGATCGCCGGTAAAGGCGCAGGGGCGGCACAATATTCGCAACAGAATTATGCCACTGTGACAAATGTGGACATTGGCGGCGGCAGCGCCAACAGCGCGACGTTTCGAACGGGAAATCTCATCGGTGCAGCGGCCATGAACTACGGCGGTCGCATTCTGGAGATCGAGCATTCGACCGGTCGTGTGCGGCACATCGCTGATCCTGCCCGTCATATCCTTGATGATATCGGTTTGAGCTTGGAGATTGGCGACTCGCCTTCGCTTGAAGATCTGCGCCGTTTCACAGATCGAATGGCAGATATGACTGTGGAGTTGATCGAAGGCACATCCTCGCCGTTGGCGCAGAAGATCTATCTTACTCCGCCGGTCGGCGCTTCAGGTAAAGGCTCTGTGCTGATGTTCTCCGGCGGGATCGGGCATTATTACTACAACCCAATCCCGATCCACTCTGTGAGCGATGTAACCGTGCATGACGATGTGGGGCCGTTGCTGGCGGAAGCATTGCGCCAGCACATGCTGTTGAACACGTATACGATCGTGCCGCCTGCGGAAACAGTCCGTGCAACGGTGTTGGGAGCCAGCACGCAGACGGTAACATTATCTGGTTCGACGATCTGGGCAGAGCGCGAGATATTGCCGTTGAAGAACGTTCCTGTGATTCGACCATCGCTCGCTTCGTCTTCGCCTACGGCTCCGCTCAGCGCGACATGGCTCGATCCTGCTTCGGTATCGAGAAGCATTACCGATGCCGTCGCCCGCTGGGATGTGGACCTCGCAACCGATCCATTTGCCGTGGCGCTGGAGCTCGACAGATCGCTGGATTACCAGTCGCTGACTCAACTTGCAATTGGCTTGAAGAATTTTGCTGATACGATGCCAGGCGACCGGCCGCTGATCGCCATCATCGAACGGGATTACGCCCAGGCGCTTGGTCAGACCGTGAAAGGACTTGCTCCGTCACGAGCATTACTGGTCATCGACCAGGTCGGCTTGTCTGAAGGCGATTACATTGATATCGGCACGCCTCTGATGGACGGGCGCGTCGTCCCATTGAGTGTAAAGACATTGATTTTTTATCATTAGCGATAAACCATGATTGAACCCGCCAAATTCGCCTTGTTCATCACAGTCTCCTGGGCGCTGATCATTGCGCCGGGACCTGATATGTTATATGTGATCACACGCGGCATGACTCATGGACGCCGCGCCGGTATGCTCTCTGCCCTGGGCGTGATCTGTGGGATCCTCGTGCACACGATCGCGGCGGCGCTGGGGCTAACGCTGATCTTTCAGACGTCTGCCCTGGCGTTTCTGGTTGTCAAATACCTGGGAGCCGCGTACTTGATTTATCTTGGAATCAAATCGTGGCGTGAACGTAATGTTTTTACTTTACAAGCATCCTCACCCACCGTAAGTTCCCGACAACTGTTCTGGCAGGGTGTCTTATCGAATGTACTCAATCCCAAGATCGCGATCTTCTTCCTGGCATTCCTGCCGCAATTTGTCGATAAGAGCAGTGATCAGGTGACATTGCAGCTGGTTACTTTAGGATTGACATTTGCATGTCTGGGATTGCTCTTCCTGATCATCGTTGGATATTCCTCAGGAACCATTGGAAGCTGGATCACGCGACGTCCACACGTTGCCCGGTTCCTGGGACGTTTGTCCGGTGGTATTCTCGTTGCGCTGGGCGTGCGCCTGGCGTTAACGGAGAGACAGTAAACGATGAAAATCTCTGCGCATGTAGAAAACAGCAAGGATAATCATCACGTAACATTGCAGACCAACGACAATGTCTATTCGATTGTCATCCCACCCAAGTCAACAGGCTATGGCTCCAGCGCCAATGGAGGTGAGCTATTGTTCCTGGCGCTGGCATCCTGCTACTGCAACGACATCTACCGTGAAGGCACGAAACGAAATATCCGCGTGGAACGCGTCGAAGTGGAAGTACATGGCGATTTCGGTGCAGAAGGCGAACCGGCGAAAAACGTGACGTATCGTGCCAAAGTCCACGCAAATGCGAGCGAAGCTGAAGTCCGTGAGCTGATGAAGTTTACCGACACGGTTGCAGAAATTCAGAATACATTGAGAAATGGAACGCCAGTTGTGTTGAGCGAGATCGAAGTAGTGAAGGTTGAGTCATGATGAAGTCAAACAAATTCAACCACGGAGACACAGAGTCACGGAGTTTTTATTGTTCTCCGTGTCCCCGTGACTCAGTGGTTCAAATAGATACAACTAAACAAGCATTACGGGTTTCGCAGTCTCCTTCGTCTTTCATGTTTCCTTCGTGCGTCTGGTGCTCTTTGTGTTTAGATAAGGAATCATTATGCTCCTAAGAACAAAACTGCACGGTAAAACCTACGAATTCCCCGATATCCGCCTCCTGATGGGTAAAGCCAACGAGGAGAAATCAGGAGACCGTCTGGCAGGCGTGGGCGCGGAGACGGCCGCCGAGCGCGTCGCGGCAAAACTGGTCCTTGCAGAAGTGCCGCTCTGGGTACTTCATGACCACCCCGCTGTGCCCTATGAAGAAGATGAAGTTACCCGCGTCATTATGGATGCGGTCGATCAAGCTGTGTACAACGAGATCAAAGACTGGACCGTGGGCGAGTTCCGTGAGTGGCTCCTGGCCGACACCACGTCAACCGATATGATCCGCCGCGTCTCGAACGGGTTGACCGCCGAGATGATCGCCGGCGTCACCAAGCTGATGTCGAATCTCGATCTGATGTACGCGGCCAAGAAGATCCCGGTCAGCGCGTATTGCAATAACACCATCGGCGCGCCGGGCACACTCTCCAGCCGCAACCAGCCCAACCATCCTACCGACTCACCCGAAGGCATCCGTGCGGAAATTTATGAGGGGCTTTCATATGGTTCAGGCGATTCAGTAATCGGTATCAATCCGGTCGATGACTCTTATGGTTCTGTCGCGCGTCTCCTCGACATGACCTATGACGTCATCAAAACCTGGAACATTCCGACTCAAAACTGTCTGTTGGCACACGTCACCACGCAGATGAAGTGTATGCAATCAGGTTCGCCGGTGGGTCTCGTCTTTCAATCGCTGGCAGGTTCGCAAAAAGGGAATGACTCCTTCGGCATCTCAGTGGGCATGATCGACGAAGCCTATGAGATGGCGAAGAAATATTGCTTCCCCAAGGGCCCGAACTACATGTACTTTGAAACAGGCCAGGGTTCCGAGCTTTCTGCCGATGCGAACAATGGCTGGGACCAGCTTGTGCTCGAAGCCCGCTGCTATGGTTTCGCAAAACGCTACAGCCCATACCAGGTCAATACTGTGGTCGGCTTCATCGGTCCCGAATATCTCTACGACGCACGCCAGATCCAGCGCGCCGGTCTGGAAGATCATTTCATGGGAAAGCTGACCGGTATCCCAATGGGCTGCGACGCCTGTTACACCAACCATGCCCGCGCCGACCAAAATGCCATTGAGAATCTTGCTGTCATGCTCACCGCCGCGGGTTGCAACTACTTCATGGGCGTGCCCATGGGCGACGACTCGATGCTGTCCTATCAGTGCACGTCCTATCACGATGCGCCGACACTGCGCCAACTGTTCAAGCTGCGCCCGGCACCTGAATTCGAAAAATGGATGGAAGGTCTCGGCTTGATCAAAGATGGAGTCCTTACCGAAAAAGCAGGCGACCCTTCGATTTTCTTGAAACGGTAATGTCATTGCGAGCAGAGCGAAGCAATCCCCTTGTAACAGGAGATTGCTTCGTCGCAACGTACGCTCCTCGCAATGACATAGGAGAAACTTATGGACGACACCCAATTAAACGCAATCGTAGACGCCATTGTCCGCGAGCTGAAATCTTCTGGGGCGGTAAAGCCGTCCGGCTCATCCTCAACCGCGCCTGCCTCTAGTTCATCGACTCTGGCTTCCGCTTCGGCCGTCCCCGTTAAACCCCGCGCCCAGTCTCCAGTCTCCAATCTCCAAATCGACCTCCCCGACCCGGTCCTCTCCCGCTCCACCCCACGCGTCAAGAACCCAAAGGATGCCGACGGGCTGCGTGCCCTCATGGCTTCCACCACCGCCCGCATCGGCGTGGGACGTGCTGGTCCGCGTTACAGCACTGCTGAGCTGCTCCTGTTCCAGGGCGACCACGCCGTGACACAGGATGCACTGTATCGAGATGTGGATCAGAAGTTATTGGATGAGTTCAATCTTTTCACGGTCCAAACAAAAGTCACCGGGGGCAAACAGGAGTACCTTCTGCGCCCCGATCTTGGACGTTTACTTAATGACGATGCCAAACGTATAATCAATGAAAAATGCCAGAAGAACGTCAATGTTCAACTGGTGGTCGGCGATGGGCTTTCTGCCGCGGCGATCGAAGCGAACTTGCGGCAAATATTTCCCGTCATCAGGCAGGGTGCCCAAACCGCCGGACTGACGTTTGGTACGCCGTTCTTTATCAAGTATGCACGCGTGGGTGTGATGAACGATGTTGGCGAACTGATCAAGCCCGATGTCGTGATCCTGCTGATCGGTGAACGTCCCGGGCTGGGCCGCGCCGAATCGATGAGCGCCTATATGGGCTACAAACCGAAGTACGGTGACACCGATGCGGACCGCGATGTTGTCTGCAATATCTTCGAGAACGGTGGCACCAACCCACTGGAAGGCGGCGCATTCGTCGTCCAGATCGCTCAGAAGATGCGCAAAAGCCAGGCATCGGGCGTGAAGTTGAAGATGATGAAATAGAAATCTCCGCGCTGAGCGGAGCGAGTGCAAGTCGAGCGCAGTCGAAGCGCATGCTTGATGTAAACTCGCCCTTCGACTGCGTGGCGCAGAATCATGCGCCAACTCCGCTCACACCGTCCCGAAGCGGTGTCCCTTCGGGAGGACGGAAAAAGGAATCATTATGGCAATCCTCGACCCTCTATATGGCACGCCACTCGCTGTGCAACTCATCCCACAGGTGGACCGCGACTTCGCATCTCATCTCAAACTGCGTGACGACCAGCGCTCCATTGGCTTGCTCAGTGTGGACAATGACGACGCCACCTACACCGCCATCGACGAAGCTACGAAAATGGCGGATGTGGAAGTGGTCTATGCGCGGTCGTTCTATGCGGGTGCAAAGCATACCTCTGGAAAATGGTCAGGGGAGATCATGGCGATCTTAGCGGGACCCGATCCGGCGGAAGTGCGAGCCGGGCTGGCTGCTGCGGTGGACTACATCAAGACGAAAGCCATCTGGTATTCTGCCAACGATGACGATTCCATCGCCTTCTTTCCCCATGTGATCTCAAGAACCGGATCTTACCTGTCGGGCGTATGCAATATTCCATTAGGCTCTCCGATCGCGTATCTGGTCGCAACTCCGAACGAGGGCCTGGTGGCGCTCGACGCGGCTCTTAAAGCTGCTAACGTTACAATTGTTGCGTTGACCATGCCGCCGTCTGAGACGAACTACATGGGCGTCATGCTCACCGGTGACCAACCCGCCTGCCGCGCCGCAGCGATGGCGTTTCAGGATAAAGTGTTAGAGGTAGCAGGGAATCCAATTAATTATTAACTTACCCGTCATTGCGAGGAGGCGATAGCCGACGAAGCAATCTTATGTACGATGAATTAGATTGCTTCGCTCCCTACGGTCGCTCGCAATGACGAAGGAATGACTTATGGCCGAACTCGATAAAGATCTTCTCTCCATTCAGGAAGCCCGCTCGTTGGCTGTTGCTGCACGTGACGCACAACGTAAGTTCCTTAGCGCCACCCAGGCAGAAGTGGACCGTATCTGCGCGGCGATGGCGCAGGCTGCCGCCGATGCATCAGCGCAACTGGGAAAAATGGCCAGCGAAGAGACTGGCTATGGCGTGCCTGAACACAAGACACTAAAAAATTTGCTATCCTCGCAGCTCTTGTGGGAAGCCATCAAAGATATTCCCACCGTTGGTGTGATCCGCAGCGACTCGCAAAAAGGGACCTATGACATCGCCTGGCCGATGGGCGTTGTTGCGGCGTTGACTCCCTCCACCAACCCGACCTCGACCACCATGTTCAAGACATTGATCGCCGTCAAAGCCAAGAATGCGATCATCGTTGCACCGCATCCCTTCGCGGCGAAATGTTGTGCGGAGACCATTCGCATCATGGCAGAGGCAGGGGAACGGGCCGGGATGCCGAAGGGACTGATCTCGTGCATGACGACCGTGACACTTCAGGGCACGCAGGAATTAATGAAACACAAATACGTGGCGTTGATCCTTGCCACAGGCGGTTCGGATATGGTTCGTGCGGCGCACTCGGTGGGAAAGCCTGCCTATGGCGTGGGGCCCGGCAACGTACCCGCGTATGTGGATCGTTCAGCCGATATTCCAAAAGCCGCGAAATATATCGTTGCATCGAAAGCGTTTGATCATTCTGTGATCTGCGCCACCGAACAAGCTGTCGTTGCAGATCGCCCTATCGCTGCGCAGTTGGAAGAGTTGATGAAAGCGGAGGGCGCATTCTTTGTGGATGACAAGGTCAAGCAGATCCTGGCGAAGAATTTGTTCGTCGGGCATTTGCCGAACCCCAAAGGCGTGGGCAAGAGTCCGCAGCAATTGGCGCAGATGTATGGATTCAGCGTCCCCGATTGGGCGCGTATTCTGGTTGTGCGCCTCAACAGCGTTGGAACCGAAGAGCCTCTCTCGGGTGAGAAGCTAACGACTGTCCTCGGCTGGTATGAAGTGGACGGTTGGGAGGAAGGCTGCGAACGCTCCATGCAGTTGATCAATTACGGTGGGCGCGGGCACTCACAGGTCATCCATGCGCGCGATGAACGTGTCATTATGGAATTCGGCTTGCAAAAACCGGTGTTCCGCATCGTGGTCAATACATTCGGTACGCTGGGGACCACCGGCTATACCACAGGCATGATGCCATCCATGACGTTGGGATCAGGCGGCGTCGGCGGCGCAATTACCGGCGATAACATCACAGTACATCATATGTACAACGTCAAGAAGCTGGCTTATGAGCTCCGTACCCCGCCTGATGCCGCGTTCGCCCCCGGTTCGACCGATGACCCCGCCCAGCGACGTAACTTTGTTGGAGGCGCCTCCACATTACCAGCGCCCGCTCCATCCGCTTCGATGGATTCACAGGTGGAAGATATTGTCAGGAGAGTGTTGTTGGAGTTGAAGAAATGATATGTCGTCGCGAGGGCGTTTGTTGCCCGAAGCAATCTCCCTTTAAACAGACAACTCTTATTAACAGGAGATTGCTTCGTCGCTCACGCTGTTCGCTCCTCGCAACGACATGAAATTAGAAATTGGATTTGAAAGGCTAATGTGACTTAGCCTTTGACATCCGATGTCTAGTCGGAAAGGGCGGGTTTACCCCGTCCATACAGAAATAATTCAAAAGGAGAAGTAAGCCATGCCCGTAGATGTTTCCATGATTGCATTAGGAATGGTTGAGACCAAGGGTCTCGTCGGCGCGATCGAAGCTGCCGATGCTATGGTCAAAGCCGCAAATGTCACACTGATCGGCAGTGAATATGTCGGCGGCGGATACGTGACCGTGATGGTGCGCGGCGACGTGGGCGCGGTGAAGGCTGCCACCGATGCAGGCGCAGCGGCTGCCAAGCGCGTCGGTGAACTGGCGTCGGTGCATGTGATCCCGCGGCCGCATACCGATGTGGAGATGATCCTGCCGCAGAATACGCGTGGCTCGTTTGGTGGTCGCAGCGGTAAAGAGAAGTAGTATATAGGTATACAAGTAGCCAAGTAAACACGGCGCACGCAGAACGTGTGTACCTGTTTACGTGTGTACGTTGTACGTGTATCCCTGTCTACTCTTACCATGCCGCGCCAATTATTCACTGCCGAAGATATTCGTCGTCTCGCGCGCGAACGCGTCGAGACCTTGCTGCTCGCGCCAGACGACATCGTCACACACGAGGCAACCGACACCGCCTTCGCTCTGGGTGTGAAGCTGATCCGTGAAACGGAATCAACTGCCGGCGTCGCGTCGAAGCGCATGGATCTTCCCAATCTGCCGCCCTTGAAAGTGGTCAGGATGTCGAACATCCAATTGGAGCCATTCCTGGAAGGCAGGACCACGCCGGGTACGAACGTCTGGCTTAAGGACGTGGTCACAACACCCGACCGGTCGCCGATGGGCGCGGGATACATGTCGCTCGACAAAGGTGAGATGCAATGGACGCTGACGTATGACGAGGTCGACATTGTGCTCGAAGGTGAACTCGTCATCACGCGCGGCAGCGAACAGGTGCGCGGCAAAACCGGTGACGTGATCTACATTCCCAAAGGATCGAGCATCACGTTTGGGACGCCCAACTGGACCAAGTTTGTATACGTGGTGTTTCCGGTAAATTGGAATGAGAAATGAAAGATTTCCCGTCATTGCGAGGGCGACAGCCCGAAGCAATCTCATTCTATGTATCTTGGAGATTGCTTCGCCACAAACGCTCGCAACGACATAAGGAAACATGAATCCGAATCTCGATGAACTTTTAAAACAGACTGACCGCGTCATGAACTCACTGGATGGCAGGCGCGTGGACGATCATTCGATCTCTCCCATGAAGGTCCACGTCGGTGTGGATCTGGGAACGGCGTATACTGTGCTGGTCGTGCTGGACGAACAGTACAAACCGATCGCAGGCGAATACCAGTTTGCGCAGGTGACGCGCGATGGTCTCGTCGTAGATTTTGTCGGCGCTGTAGATCTGTTGAAGTCGATGAAATCGAGAGTTGAAACGAAACTTGGTTTCGAACTGACAACGGGCGCTTCCGGGTATCCGCCGGGAGTGCCACAGGCAGAAGTGCGTGCAACGGCAAATGTCTTGTTCGGCGCAGGCCTGGACTGTACGGGTCTCATCGATGAGCCGACCGCTGCGAACAATGTTTTACAGATCCAGGACGGCGCGATCGTAGACGTGGGCGGCGGCACGACAGGCATCGCCATCTTCAGGAACGGCGAAGTGGTGTACACCGCCGATGAGCCGACAGGTGGAACGCACTTTTCGCTTGTCATTGCCGGTGCAACCGGAACGAGTTTTGAGGAAGCAGAAGAGTTGAAAAAGAATCCAAAGGAACAGACTCGTTTGTTTCCGATCATCCGACCGGTAATGGAGAAGGTTGGTTCGATCATCAACCGGCATATCGCAGGTCATCGCGTAGACAGGTTGTATCTGGTAGGCGGCACATTTGCCTACCCCGGCATGGACAAAGTGATCGAAGAGTATACAGGCGTCGAGACAGTACTGCCGGGCAACCCGCTGTTTGTCACTCCGCTTGGGATTGCGATGAATAATTAAATTCGAAGTATGTCATTGCGAGCCCCGATAGGGGCGAAGCAATCTCCCGTTACAGGTAGGTTGCTTCGTCGGGAAGAACACCCTCCTCGCAACGACATGGAACAATGGAGCATTATGGCTGGACAATTTTCATTACGTGTGTATTCCTATCTCGACCGCATGCAGCCGCAGTATGCGGCCTTCGTCGGTACGATCACCCAGGGCGACCTTCCCACCGAGGGCATGGCATCTCTTTATGTAGAGGTCGCACCGGGCAATGAAGTCTTCCGTCTCGTGGATATTGCGGTGAAATCCACAGAAGCGAAGCCGGGCGCGCAGATCGTTGAACGCGAATTCGGCATGTTCGAAGTTCACTCGCGTTCGCAATCCGAAGTGCTCGAAGCGGGGCGCATCGTGCTGGAGCGGCTGGGCTTGAAGCCCGAAGAACGCATCAAACCGTTCATTGCATCGGTGCAGATCATTACAAACGTCGACCCCTATCAGTCGCAACTGCTTAATCGTTTCCGGCGTGGATCGATGCTGGTACCAGGCGAGACGATGCTGGTGCTGGAATGCGCGCCGGCTGCCTATATCAACTATGCAGTGAACGAAGCGGAGAAGGGCGCCAACATTAAGATCCTGCACGTGTCGTCTGTAGGGCGCTTTGGACGCATGTGGCTCTCGGGTTCAGAAGCAGAGATCCTGACGGCGCGCAATGCTGCAGTGAAAGCGCTGGAAGGACTGGATGGACGGCCGGAGAAGTAAATCCTGTGGTCGAAAGGCCATATCAAGACCATAGTAATTGGTAAGCAGTAATTGTGAGATTGCTTCGTCGTCGCTACGCTCCTTCTCGTAACGACATGAGGAAAACTTATGCCAAAAATCTTCTATACCGAACGCGACATCGATGATTTGAAGGCGCGCGGGATCACATCCATTGACCTGACGGATAATCTGGTGCTGACCGATCTCGCCCTCGAACGCGCAATGCGCTATGAGATGAAGATCAACCGCGTCGAACATGCCGCGCCGAAAGCCAGCTACAGCCCGTCGGTGAACACCTATGCTGCTTACCAACGTGAAGCGCCGCGTGAGAGTGCATCGGATGCGGAGTTGAAGCAGAAGATCAAGTCGCTGGTGCTGGCGAAACTGGATGGTCAGGTGGATGGCGCGCTGCTGGATGCGGTCATTACACGTGTATTGAACGGAATGAAGTAGGGTGGAGTCGCAACTGGAATTATGTTTATGATCGGCAGCGAATGTCCTGGCTGGAAAGGCCAGGACGTTTTGTTTTCGGGAGAGTAAGTCTCATATGACGGGATCAGCACAGGGTCCGCTGGGATGCGTAGTTTTGTCGTCGATCCTGTAGGCATGTAAAGGCGTTTCATATCCCCATTTTTTTCGTTAATCAACAGCATCACAGGAAATCGAAATCTGCATCGATGCCCTGAAATCGCCGGGAAAAAGAGAGGATGATCCATGCCAAAGAAAGACTATACCAAGCGGGTTAAACTGATCGCCAATCCGGGAGCAGGGGATGAGACGACGGCAGCCGCGCGCATTGAACAGGTCACCCGCTGCCTCCTGGACCTGGGGCTCCATGTCGATGTGGCGCTGGCTCATCCGGTGGCGGAAGCAGTTTCGATCGCGAAGAAAGCTGTGAAGAAAGGCTATCCAACAGTGATCGCGATGGGTGGGGATGGGACCATCAGCGCTGTGATTCGCGGCATCGCGGGCTCAGATGTCCATCTGGGAATTATCGTCGCGGGCACGGCCAACGATATTGGTGCCAGCCTGGGAATTCCGGAAGACCTGCAGGAGGCCTGTGCGTTGATCGCCTCCGGCCACGTGCGTAAACTTGACCTGGCCCAGATCAGTACCCGCAAAACGAAAAAATTCATCTTCTTTATGGTGACGACAGTGGGACTCACCTCCACGCTTTTCCCGGATCTTAAGGATGTGCCTCACGGCGACTTTTCGAACATCAAGGATGCGTTCCGGAAGTTGATCCATGCCGAGCCAGAACCGACAGTATATTTAACGCTGGATGACGAAAGCAAAATCAAAGTGGAGACGATGATGGTCACGGTGACCAATACACCCCTGATCGCCGCCCAAAACCTCGTGGCTCCCGATGCATCCATGGAGGACGGGCTCCTGGATATTGCGGTCTACCCAAACTTTACCAAAGCGGAAGTGGTGTCTTACTTTGCCCGTTCAGCGAATGAACGCCAAGTGCCCGATGGAAAGATCCAGCGGTACCGGGCGCGCAAGATCAAGATCAAAACCGATCCGAAGCTGGAAATCGCGGCCGAGGGCATACTGCTCGGTAAGGGTAAGGCAAAGATCAAAGTGCTGCCGCGTGCGCTGCACGTCATCGCGCCGGAGCCGGGCGCGGGAGCCGAGAAGCCACCTGCCGAGACCGCCGAGAAATTACCTGCCCCAGTTTCTGCAATAACTGGAGCCAGATCAGACGGATAGTGTACGTGAACCGGTGAAAATGAGGAGCAAACCCAGCGCGCGCCGGATGATCAAAGCTGCTAAGAATGAGGCGCAACAGAGCGCCACAGACGAGATCGCATCAGCGCCGAAGCGGGCGCGCCGCACAACCCTGTTTGTGATCGGGCTGATCGCCACAGTCGGTGCATTTGCCACCCTGACGATCCTGGTCAAAATAACCCCATCGTTTCCGATCGATCTGCAGATCACGCGCACCCTGCAATCGCTGCGTTCACCGATCTTTTCGGCATTCATGCAAGTGATCAGTTGGCCTGGCTTTTTGCCGCAGTGTTTTATCGTCTCCGCGGTGATCGTCCTCGCCCTGCATATATTTGGTTTTCAGTGGGAGTCGCTGGCGGCTGTGTTTGCCACACTCCTGCCTCCCATCACCAATCTGATCGTCAAAGAGACAATCCGGCGTCCACGTCCGGCCATGGATCTGGTGGATGTCGTTCGTATCCTCGATAGCTACAGCTTTCCGAGCGGTCATGTGATGTTCTATGTCGGCTTCTTTGGATTCCTGTGGTTCCTTGTTTTCACATTACTGAAGCGGTCATGGCTTCGAACCACTCTGCTCTTCTTCATGGGAATTTTTATTGTTCTGGTTGGAGCCTCCCGTATCTATCTGGGGCAGCACTGGGCAACCGACGTATTGGGCGCCTACCTCCTGGGCAGCCTGACGCTGGTAGTAAACGTCGGGTTTTATCGATGGGGCAGGAAACGATTCTTTGTGCATCAGCCGGCCGCGCCGGAGAAACCCAAGACAGCAGATCCCTGAGTGATAAAAAACGTCCGCTTGAAACGGACGTCTTTTGATTTCATGAATATTCTCTTCAGAGTTTCCTACTCCTTTACCAATTCCTCCGCCGTGCGAATGATCTCATCGCGGACGGCGTACCCATCAAAGCCAGCCTGCTCCATGCCGAGCAGCACCGCGCCCACTGCCGGCAGGCCGGCGAGCCTGATCAGTTTTGCCTTTGGACAATACTTCATTACGATATAGCGCATCGGTTCGGTGATCATTTCTCCTGCATCGAAGACGCTGCCCGATTGGATGATCTCCACCTCTTCCGCCTGCATCTCGATCTGACGTGCCACGGCTACAGCCAGCCAGCCAAGCTCCTCGCCTGCCCATTCGATAATGTCGCGCGCAGCCTCATCACCCTGACGGGCCGATTCGAAGATCTTTACTGCAAGATATGGAAACAAATGATATTGGCTGTTCGATAAACCTTCCATCAGATCAGCTTCATCGTTGGCACCGGTCGCCTCGAGATAGATCTGTGTGAGTGCCGTTGGCGGGATGCGTTTGATCCAGGCATAGTTCACCATTTTGAGCCCGCGCTGTACGATCTCCTGCGCGCCGCCGTATTCACCAAATTGCGACCCGTTCCCCACGATACGGCCTTCCTTACCATTTCTACCGCGTCCGCGTGCATTATTGGATGAGCCCGCCGTGACGTTCACACCGATACCGCGCGTTGCTCCGGCCAGCAATCCGTTCATGCCATCGTTGACAACTTCCAGCGGGCAGAACAGTCCCAGCGTTGCGATGGCGTGCAAATGGTATTCGCGATCGGAGGGAAAATCGTATCCTGCCACGCCAAAGCCTGCTCCCACGATACGAGCCTTCTCCACGCCTGAGCTTTCCAGCGCGCCCGCAAACGACTCCATGAGAGCAGTCTGGTGCCCCTGATAACCAACAGTCTGGTGATTGCCGCCCCCGGCTTTTCCAAACCCCACGCATTGACCGGCCTCATCGACGATCAAGGCATGTGTTTTCGATGAGCCGACATCGATGCCAAGAAAATAATTCATGAAATCTCCATATTTAGAGCTGTCAGGTGTTACCCTGAGCCTGTCGAAGGATGCCACGTGCCAGGTGGCGCTCTGCATCCCATTCATCTGGAGCGCGCTGCAGCACACCGTATGCTTTGTATCCATCTTCGATCATCTTTTGTACCGCAGATTGCATCTCGATCTCGCCGCGCGGCGATGGCGCTATGTTTGACAGATATTCCCAGGTCTGCGGCGGAAGAAGGAACAGGATCGAAGCCGCATACGGACTCATGATTTGCTCAGGCTTTGGTTTCTCGATGATCCGTTTCACCTGCCAATTGGAATCCACATCTACACTGGAACGGACAGTCAGTTCGTCGATCTGGCATTCCTTCAAGCTCATTGTAATGTCTGCATGATTCTGTTTGTGCGTTTCAACCAATTCCAGCAGCGAATGCTCTTCGAGGATGTAATCGGTTGCTACGACCATGAATGGCTTGTTTCGAGTCCATTCCTTCGACACGGAAAGCAATGCGTCTCCATTGCCGCGTAATTGGTCCTGGTGAGCAAACGTAACCGACAAATTCCACTTTGAGCCATCGCCGACAAACGCAATGATTTTATCTTCGAGATGATGGGTCACAATGCAGACTCGCTCGATGCCCGCTTTCACTACGGCCCGCAATACATAGTCGAGGGTCGCGCGTCCATTAACCTCAAGCAGTGGTTTCGGTGTGGCATCGGTGTACGGGCGCTGGCGTTTGCCGCGCCCTGCCGCCAGTAGAATGGCTGATTGCGTCATTGTAGTCCTTCGGCTGTTCCAGCAATAAACACTCTGGATGGTAGCTCCGGGTGGCGTGAACGAAATTTTTCTGCAACGCGGGCGCAGACATTTTCTGCAGATGCACCCTGTACCAGTGCAACTACGCATCCACCATAACCACCGCCGCTGAAGCGACTGCCGTACACGCCATCCAGCCCACTGACGAGTTCATGCAGTTCGATCAGGATGTCGCTCCCAGATTCATAGTTTGTGATCGACGATCGGCAGGATTCATTCATTAGCTGACCAAACCATTCGAGGTTCGCCTCCTGCCAGGCACGCGCACCCCGTCGGACGCGGTCCATTTCGGTGAAGAAGTGTGTGGCGCGTTTACGAAGATTTTCGGGAAGTACCTGTTTCGTCTCTTCAAACAACTCGCGCGGTACATCGCATAATTTCCACGCGCCGGGCAGCAGCGACGAGGCCGCTTCATGACATTCTGCCACACGAACGTTAAATCCGCTCTTGGTGAGCTCACGTGAGACGCCTGAATATGCCACCATCCAGGTAAATCCGCTGGGAAGGGGGTCAGCAATCGGACTAACAGAACCAGTCAGCGTGTCTATGAAAAGAAGCGTATTCTTTTTTCCGTGGACAATGCTCATCGGGTCGAGCAATCCATTTTGCAGGCCAAGCTCCTCATGTTCCAGTTCATAATCCAGGTGGATTAATCGTTCGGGAGTCAGCTCAATATTGTTGACATCTGCAAGTGCCTTAATGTATGCCAATCCGACTGAGGCAGAGGAGCTCAAGCCTGAGCCGATCAATGAGCCCGTAACATGCGCTTTCATGCCACATTTGACATCCAGCACCCGGGCTGCCGCCTGAGCATAACGCGCCCAATGCGCGTGATCGAGATCGCCTATTGAAAATTGGACCTTGCCGAACTGATCGCTTGAGATATGCAGTTCTGTTGAATCAAGCGGCTCATATTCCAGCGTGGTGCCGATGTCGATCGTGCGCCCAAGCACCACACCGCCCTGATGGTCGATATGCGCGCCGATGGGACAGATTCGGTAGGGGGAGAAAATGCGTGCGGGTGACGTATGACGAGTGAGGGGCGATGAGTTCATTCCTTTGTCCAATTGCATGGGATGTTATGTTCCATCGAAAATGTGGGTGTCATGACCTGTTAATGTAAAGAAATGTTCCAGCGCAGCTTTTGTGAAGATCAGTGTTGCGGTGTTCACAAGAGGATGACTCTGAAACGTTTCCGCCTGCCAGATTTCAGAATCGATCCACAACTCCACCTGATGTTCCGTATCGTTGACCAATCCCATCATTGTGACCGCACCGCGCGTGACGCCGAGCAGACGCATCAGATTGTCCTCCGAAGCAAAGCGCAAATGGGGGACACCCAATCGGGATGCCAGCCCATCCAGCTTCACGGTTTTCTCGCAGGAGGTCACTGCCAGGAAGAAGCGCCGCGCCTTTTTATCACACAAGAACAAATTCTTGGTGCTGACCGCATTTGCATCGGCGCGATGCAACTCTGCCTGCTCGCATGTGAATACCGCCGGATGTTCCGTGCGCCGAATTTCGAAATCGTTGGCAGCCAGGAACGCAAGGAATTCCTGTTCGGTCATCATTTGAATTTCACTCGCAGAGTCACGATCTGATAAGGTGTGAGATTCAATTGAACGGAAGACTCCTCCACGCTCATAGCGGATTCGTTTTCCTCCAGCAGATTCGTGATCCAGGCGGACTCCACGACGCGTCCAAATTGAACTCTAACCGGCCCCCGTTTCCTCTGACTCTCATACAAGCGGATGATGAGTCCATCGCCATCCTCGGCTTGCTTCACGGTTTCAACGACCACGTTAGGTGAGTCACAAGAGGCCAGAGACTGAATACTGTTTACTGAAGATGTCGCCACGGCGCCCCCGCCCAGCGCGGGATCTTCGACACGGCGACGCTGATTACTGTTGACCGACGGCTGATACACAATGACCGGGTCATTCAGCAAATATGCCTCGCGCTGCGTCGCTTCATTCCACGAGCCTGTATGTGGATTTAGACTGTACTTGAATTGATGTTCACCGAAATCTGCCATCGGGTCGGGCATGGTCGGGGAACGCAGCAGCGTGATGCGCATCACGTTGTCGTGGATATCATGCCCATATTTGCAGTCGTTCAGCAGGCTTACGCCATAATCGCCTTCCGAGAGGTCCACCCATTTTTGGGCGCAGGTTTCAAAGCGGGCCCAGTCCCAGCTGGTGTTGCGGTGCGTGGGACGTGTCACATTGCCCCACTGGATTTCATAGGTTGCCTGAGGAGCCAGTACATCCACAGGAAATGCAACTTTCAGCATGGTGTGACGTTCCGTCCAGTGGATGGATGTATCAAAATCGATGCGCGACGAGTTGTAATTCAGGGAAATCCGCTGTGTATATTCGCTGTTCTGGATTTTGCGTTTGATCTCGATGGTCTGCCGCAGGTCACCATATTCCACGAACTGGATCGATTCGGCAGGTTCGGCCAGCCACATTTTGTCATCGTAGAAGATGTCCACATCCCAGGCATCCCAGAATTTGGGTCGGTCTTCGAACGCCTGGAATTGGTTGGCAACCGCATTTGGTGGAAGGATCTCGCGTTTTGCTTTTTTGTCGAAGATGCGGGTGATGTCGCCGTTGGTGTTGAATTCGACGAGGAGATAGTCGTTTTCTAAACGTGAGGCGTGAGGCGATGTTTCGTGAGGCGTGGGGATTGAAACTCCGGATATGGAATTCAACGCAGTGATGCTGTATGGCGCGAGTGGGCTAGCATCCACCCAACGACCGGATTCGGTCGGTTGCACGGGAAGGGGCTGCCCGTCCCGCGTGAGGCGCTGGAGTGAATCGCCGGGGATGAAGACCAGACCCTGCTGCGTGAATGAAGTCGCGTTGACGAGGAACACGTCTCCCTCCAATGTCTGAGAAAGAGATTGCAATGCTTCATCGCGCAGCTTGGTTATATTAATTGTTAGCTCGGCATATTGCGCCTGTGACTCCTCATAGACCGGACCGATGCTGGAGCCGGGGATAATATCGTGGAATTGGTTGAGGCAAATTGTGCGCCAGGCTTCGATAAACTCTGTAATTGGATATTGGTAATCAGTAATTATGGATGCATAGGCGGCGATAAATTCAGCGTCATGCAGCAGGAACTCGCTCTTGCGGTTGGCGCGTTTGTTGCGGGCCTGTGACGTGTAGGTGCCGCGGTGATATTCGAGGTACAGCTCGCCATTCCAGACCGGCATCATCTTTGATTCGGCGAGCGGCTCGATGCATTCAAAGAACTGTTTGACACTCGATTGCCTGACCTGCGGAAGAGATGGGAAGTATTTCATCACTTCGATATTTTCGAGCATCTCGCGCGTGGGGCCGCCGCCGCCATCGCCAAAGCCATACGCCATGAGCAGATCGTTCTGCATCTCCCTTTGCTGAAAGTTCTGCCATGTACCGAGCGCTTCCTTTGCATTTGCCATTGAGTTGTAGGTGCTGGCGTAGGCACTTTCGAATTCCTTAACGGTGCTGAAGTGCGTGAGGATCTGTGTGCCGTCGATACCCTGCCAGAGGAATGTATCGTAAGGCAGGCGATTATATTGGCTCCAGCCGATCTTGATGGTCATGAAATATTTAAGACCCGCCTGCCGGATGAGTTGCGGAAGCGCCCAGGCATACCCGAATACATCGGGCAGCCACAACACAGGGCTTTCGGCATTTTCGCCAAAGTGCTCACGGAAGAACGTGCGCCCCAATAAGAATTGACGCGCCAGCGATTCAGCTCCGCTGAGATTGCAATCTGCCTCCACCCACATGCCGCCCATCGGTTCCCAGCGTCCCTCTTTGACACGTCCTTTGATCGCTTCGAAAAGTTCTGGTTGGTCTTCCTTCACGAACTGATAGGACTGCGGCTGCGATTGCGAAAAGTGATACTCAGGGAATTGTTCCATCAGGCGCATCACGTTGTAAAATGTGCGCTCCGATTTTCGCCTTGTTTGACCCAGCGTCCATAACCAGGCAATATCGATGTGCGCGTGGCCTGTCGCATGGATGGTCGCATCGAGTGGCGCGCCGGCTTTTTTGATACCAGCTTTCAATGTTTGGGCTGCCGATTCCACGCTTGCGTAGAATCGGTCGTCGCCGATCGGGTCGCGGGTATCGAGCGCATGGAACGCATCGTTGAGCGCGTTGAGCAAATGATGTTTTGCGGGATTGTGACTGTCGAGAATGTTTGCAGTCTCGAGCGCAGTGCGCGCCAGGGCAATAAAATCGCGCGTCTGCTGGTGGATTTGCACAGCCGCACACGGTTTCATAAATAGTCTGGTGAACGTGTCAGCATTCGCAAACCCGCCCAAACCGGTCCAACCGTGCAGCGCAAGAATGTGTTCCTTTCCATCGCACCATTCGGGTTTGAGCAGAATTTCCTGATGATGCCGGTCGCACGCTGCATAGGGAAGGCCATCGATATATGCCAGGCATTCGGGGTGAGAAAAATCTCCCGCTTCTCCCAGGGGCAGGTACAACGCGATCGGCCCGGTCGCATCCATGTACTCAGGAATAGCGAACGTGGTGCGAAGGATGAAATCCTGCATCCACGAACCCCAGTATTCGTTGGCGTCGATTTCCTTCCATTGGGAATCGTCTACATCTCTGCCGACCGGCGCCGCAGAACGGGGGCTCTCTAATTCAAGATAACGGAATGCTGACAGAGATTTTCGTTTGATATAAACCAGTGGAGAGATCAGTTCCAGTCGTTGCTTGATCTTTTCGGGTGTCCAGCGAATACGATGATACATGTCTATGATTCCTTGAGTCATTTTTCAAGCTTGCATCCTTACGCTCGCAAAGTTTGGTGTCGCCGTCTATTATATAATTCTTCCCAGAGGACTCATGAAGGAACTTACCAACCGTCAGGTCAGGATCAACGATCCCTTTTGGTCGCCGCGGCTGGATGTAAATGCGACCCGCGCCATCTTCCATCAGTGGGAGCAACTGGAAGCGACACGCTGCATCGACAACTTTCGTATTGCCGCCGGAGAAAAGGATGGATTCCGCGAAGGCTGGTTCTTTGCGGATTCAGACGCCTACAAATGGCTGGATGCCGCATCACGGATCTATGCGCTTCATCCCCAGCCTAGGCCCTTCGACCAGGCTCAGGACAGGCTTGCCTCCCTTATGGATTGGCTCATCACCCTGATCGCGCGTGCCCAGCAACCCGATGGCTACCTCTTTACCTACAACCAGATCCACTTTCCGGGGCAGCGCTGGGTCAACCTGCAGATAGAGCATGAACTGTACTGTCACGGACATCTCATCGAAGCCGGGGTTTCCCACTACGAAGCCACCGGTCGCCATGACCTGCTCGACCTGTGCATCAAAGCCGCGGACCTGCTGGTGCGAGATTTTCTCAACGCATCCAACGATAAAACCTGCGGACATGAGGAAATTGAACTCGCACTGATGCGCCTGTATCGCGTCACACGGAATGAAAACTATCTTGAACTGGCACGCCAATTCATCGAACGGCGCGGTCGTATTCCATTGTTCCCTCTTCATCTGTGGCGTCAGTTCAAGGGTCACAATCAACGTAAACAGGTTGTCAAGGAGCTGCGCAAGGAATATCTTGCCGCACATCCTGAGCAGCGATCCTTCAAGCTGCCCGGAGACAATTACACACCCAGGCCGCGATTCAGCCGTCAGCGCTGGTATCTCAATGCCCTGCGCGGACTTTACGCCCAACAGCATGCGCCCATCCGGAAACAAACCGTGCCGGTTGGTCACGCGGTCCGATTTGGATATTTGGAAACAGCCATTGCAATGGTATGTAGGGAAAGTAAGGCGGATTGGCAATCCGCTTTACCAACCTTGCAGCAAGCCTGGGAACGAATGGTGACCCGCCGCATGTACATCACCGGCGGACTCGGCGCGGCGCCTTTTATTGAGGGCTTCGGTGCTGATTATGAACTCGATCCAAAATATGCTTATGCTGAAACCTGCGCCTCCCTCGCCAGTCTCTTTTGGAATTGGGAGATGACCCTGCTCACCCTGGATGCACGTTACAGCGACCTCTTTGAATGGCAGCTCTACAACGCTACGAATGTTGGCATGGGACAAAATGGAGACACATATCTCTACAACAACCCGCTCGAAGTCCATCACGGTGTAACGCGGCAGGGCTGGTATGTGGTCCCGTGCTGCCCGTCGAATTTGTCACGCATGTTCGCAGATCTGGGGAAGTATGTTTACTCATTTGATGAAAACAATATTTGGCTCCATCAGTTCGTGAGCAGTGAAACAACTGTCAATGGAACCACGATCAAGGTCGAATCCGAATTGCCATGGAACGGAAAGGTGACAATTCAAGTCACGCCTGAGACGCACAGGGAATGTATTATCCATGTACGCAAGCCATCCTGGACGAAAGATATACCCGTTATGGGTTACGATCCGCGCGACGCCGAGTATGAAACGATCATGGTTACTGGCGACAAAACGATTGGGTTTGATTTCGACATGTCCATCAAACTTCGCCGCGCTCACCCCAAAGTAAAGGGACACTCAGGCAAAGCCGCCGTCACACGCGGACCATTGGTGTACTGCCTGGAAAGTATCGATCATCCAGAGACCGATATTTTCACGGCGCAGCTTGACCCGGTTTCGTTGCGCAATGAGTTCATCCCTGACCTGCTGGGCGGATGTGTCATCCTCCACGGCACTACAACCGATGGCAGGTCGTTGACATTCATTCCGTATTTTCTGTGGGGGAATCGGGGCAAGTCACAGATGACTGTGTGGGTGAATTCAAGGGGCCCAGTCTGATGTCTGGAGACTTCGGTACAACACTGTTCGCACTCTGCCGCGTACTGGATACTTTGCCTGTGGATTGACCCAGGCGATGAATTGCACATGCGTCCCGCGTACAAGGATCTCGCTCAGGCGTTGATAATAGCGGAAGAAATCCGCCCGATCGCGGAAACGATAGCGTTCAAAGAATGCAGGATCATTCCGTTCTGCTCGCTGTTGCACCCGCAGCATGGCGGCACGAATATCCTCTTGGGTCATCTCTGGAGCGTCCACGCCTACGAGGATGATATTACTGTGTTGCTGGACGAATTGTCCGAGTTTGCTGCATACCGCATCCGCCAGGCGATCTCCGATGGCACCCGGGCCCGAAGATAGATCCTCGCTCGGTCTGGAATTGGTCCGCAAGCGTGTAACCTCCAGCATAAACGTGTTGCTGGTGGTAAACGTGACGGCAAAATCGGGGGAACGCATTTTTTCTGCCAACTGCGGCTCATAGGATACATTCAACGCCCGTTCCTGCAACAGCAGGTATGCTGTTTCCAGCTCAAGATGCAGATCGAGAATGGTTTCCGGATCCTGCGTTACGCGTATTTTCTTCCGGATCTTATCCTGGAATGTTTTTACAAACGCCGTGAACGGACGCGACGCCGACAACCACCTCTGCATGGGTGGAATCAAAATGTGAGCTTTTCCATCAAAGAGATGGGTGA
Source organism: uncultured Anaerolinea sp. (assembly GCA_964489725.1). GTDB lineage: Bacteria > Chloroflexota > Anaerolineae > Anaerolineales > Villigracilaceae > Defluviilinea. Next base: position 38,479 of record CAZBAX010000012.1, read on the forward strand.
GCAGTTCCTCGGTCAGCATCGAAAGTCACTCTGCTTTGGTTGAAGCAAAAGTATACCTTCTCTCCTCCGACTCCTTTCAACTGAATATATCTACCGTGCGTTTTGGCGCTTAATTTCGTTTATACAGGCATCTGGCGGATCTCCCCCTTTCTCCATCGCCACCACGCCCAGATAAAGAACAAGCGTAGATTGGCAAACGATTTCAGGTATACCCCCGGAGGTAGTAGGATGTTGGAACGCGAGCAGATTGAAACTCAGGAGATCCCTCATGTTGAGGAACGCCCCATGGCGATTCGGACTCATGAGCTGACCAAGTCATTCGGCGGCGAAATTGCTGTCAATAAAGTGACGATGGATATACCCGAGGGCGCCATCCTGGGTTTTATCGGTCCCAGCGGAAGTGGAAAAACCACCACCGTGCGCCTGCTGATGGGTCTGTATGAACCGGATAGCGGAGAAGCAAGTGTGCTGGGTGTACGACCCAGCCAATTCACCCGCCAGGATCGTGAACGGATTGGTTATCTTCCACAGCTTTTTGTTTTGTATCCAGACCTGACCGTCTGGGAGAATATGAACTTTGCCGCCTCGTTATATGGCGTGAGTTTCTGGCGCGTCAAACTTCTAAATCGGCTGCTCGATCTTGTAGAACTTCGCGAGGACAAACATAAACTGGTGCGTCAGATTTCGGGTGGTATGCAGCGACGTCTGAGCCTTGCAGCCACGCTGGTGCATGATCCGGATCTCCTGTTTCTTGATGAGCCGACCGCAGGCATCGACCCGATCCTGCGTAAAAAGTTCTGGGACTATTTCAAGACCCTGCAGGAACGCGGACACACATTGTTCGTGACCACCCAGTATGTCGGTGAGGCTGCCTATTGTGATTTTGTCGGTGTCATGTCAGAAGGCAGATTGTTGACCGTCAATACTCCCCAGGGCCTGCGCCGCGAAGCCTACGGCGGCGACATCGTCAAAATGGGATCCACGGAGCGTATCGACTACAATTTTCGCCAGCAGGTTCAGAACCTGCCCGACCTAAAGACCAGGATCCTAACCGCAAACGACTATGAGATGCAATTACTGGTCGATGATGCCGCCACGGCCACACCGTATCTGCTGGAATATTTCCGCGACCGTAACAAGGCCATCAATTCCATCGAAAGCTATTTTCCCTCGTATGACGATGTATTCGTGAAATTGATCGAAAAACACAGGAGTAACGGAAATGAGTAGCCTGGCACGTTTCATTGTTCGGTCCACGACGTTCCTGCGCAAGGAGTTGGCGACTGTATTCCGCCAGCCGCGCCTGATCCTGACACTGATCCTGGGTCCGTTTCTGATTATGCTGCTGTTTGGTTTTGCGTTTCAAAAGGAAGGGCGTTCCCTGCGAACCCTCTTTGTCGTCGCTCCAGACAGCCCCTTCGCCCAGCAGGTGGAAGAATTTGCCCAGACGATCGGTCCGGCCATTATTTATGAAGGCATCGTGCCCAACCGTGAAGATGCCCTTGGCAGACTTGCCCGCAATGAAGTGGATATGGTCATCGTTGTGCCTGAGGATCCCATGGAGACGATCCGCAACAATGAACAGGCAGTGCTGGGGATGTACCACAACGAGATCGACCCGATCCAGGTCGACTATGTGCGACAGGTGGGCGCCTTGTATGTCAATGCAGTCAATCGAAAACTTCTGCGCACCGTCACTGCCGAGAACCAGGAAGAGGCAGGTACTTTGCAGGATAGACTCGAAGCCGCTCAGGCCAGCGCCAAAGCCTATCGCGAGGCGCTGGCGGCCCGCAATTCTGCCGCGGCCACAACGGAAAAAGAGAAACTGAACACCGACCTGGTGGCGCTGCGCATTCTGGCCTCAGCATCTCTGGGAGTGATGGAAGGAACGAATAGTACGTTTGGCAGCGGCACAGCAGCAGCGCCAGATCAAAACTCAGATGCCATCGCCAGCCTCGATTCCCTGATCCAGGCGCTTAACGAAACGCCCGATCCAACGACTGAACCTGAAATGCAGCGGCAGGAACAGGAAGCGGCCGAAATTGAGACCAGCATCGCCGAACTAAATACCACCCTGAGTGATTTTCAAAACATGGATCCGAACGTGATCACAAGTCCCTTTACTGTAGATACAGAAAGTGTGACCGGAATCGAACTTGAGCTTACCGATTTCTTCATACCCGCCGTGATCGTTCTCTTGCTGCAACATCTGTTTGTTACCTTTGCTGCCATGTCGATCGTGCAGGAACGCCGGGCAGGTACGATGGAACTCTTCAAGACATCGCCGATCTCAGCATTTGAAGTGCTGTTCGGTAAGACGCTCAGCTTCTTCACCTTTGGGCTTTTCGTCGCTGCCACCATCACATTGCTGGTGGTCTATGTGCTGGGCTCTCCCATGCTTGGCACATGGACAAACTATGCGATCGCGGTCGTCGTGCTGTTGTTCACCTCGCTTGCCGTAGGCTTCTTTATTTCCCTGATCTCTGAAAACGATACCCAGGCAGTGCAATTCTCCATGCTGCTCTTGCTTGCCAGCATTTTCTTCAGCGGCTTCTTCCTGGACCTGCGCCTGATGTGGGAACCGATGAAAGCCTTTTCCTTTATTCTGCCCGCCACGTACGGCATCACCGTCATGCATAACGTCATGCTGCGCGGACTTCCACTTCCACAACTCTATATTGGTGGACTGGCGCTGATCGGGCTGCTGCTTTTTCTGGCAGACTGGTTCATCATGCGCCGATTGATGCAGACACGATAACAACCGTCCGCTTCTTTCGCAGCCGAAACCTGCGATGCTTCGAACCGCGTTTCCTCCACTGACCAGGAAAACCGTAACGTGACACATCGTCCCCTTGTGGGATTTATGTCGTTTGCCTGGAAAGGGCGACATATTGCAGATTAACAATTAAATCGATCAATCCCATTGTAGCCACAGAGACACTGAGGCACGGAGTTTTTATGGCTTTTCTCTGTGTCTCCGTGACCCTGTAGCCTGATTTTGGTATTTCTGGCCAGGTTTATTGCTTGATTAATTTGGAAAGTATTTCTCTACCGTACATCGCGCCATTTTTACCGCTAAGAGCGCGAAGAACGCAAAGATTTAAAGGTTTTCTTTGCGCACTTTGCGGGCTTCGCGGTGAAGATGTACGGTAGCAAAGAAAGTATAAAATGTCGCGTTACATCTATTTTTGAATTGCAATTACAGGTTCATCTTGTCTGCGGCATCTGTTTCTCATCAAAGACGGACCAAACGTCGCTGTCCCACTTCTCTCTGAATTCTTCGAACTTTACTGCCCCATATTCCTTCATTGTCATCCTGGCTTTGGTCTCTTTGCGCATATCATCAGTCTGCACGGCCAGCATAAAGTTATTTCCTCTTCTGTGGGCGTCCACTTTGCGATACTTATTCATCCAGAAACGGGCTGCCACGCCGAGGATGATCCCGGTGATACCGCCGAACATCAGTCCGGTCAGAACCGAAGTGGCAAAGAACTGGCCGGTGAGTTCAAAGGGAATGGTCGCGCCACCCGAAGGTTCCAGCGTGGGAACCTGGATCACCCCCAACCCGACAAGAAACCCCAGCAGCGCGCCGATCGCGCCAACCACCACAGCCCCGATCACCGCTGCAATGCCAATCGACTGGATGGGTGGATTTCTCACAACCACGGCAATGTTTTCGGTGCGTTCCAACAAGTTGATCGTCTCGTCCTCGAATCCATGTTCCTGTAAGGCGTTGCGCGCCAGCACCGCGCCGGTCTGGTCCTTGAATAAGCCGGCAATATAGTTTTTCATGTGTGTCTCCTTTCAGAGTCTGGCTGTCTGTCATTCATCGGATACTGCTTCTTCTGAATGTTCTGCCAGTTCCACAAGGTCACCTTTTTTGAACAAAATATTCTTCAAAATCTTTCGCCAGGTAGGGTTTCGTCGCATCAGGAATTCAAGATCCATTCCAAAATGAATGAATTCCTCCTTTTGTGCATGTGTCATGACCTGCTTTGCTTCCTCATCTGCTTCCACAGCAATCCTCTGCTCGTACCAGTTAATTGCATCTGCCTCCTCGATCATCGACGCGATAAGGCGCGCGAACGTACGGGTTTCATCGGGAAGTTCTGCGGCTGGTTCATGGTATTGCTCAAATGGCATGGTCCATCCTTTGCCTGGCTCGGTTTCAGGTCAAGAGTTCCGCCAGGGCTCCCATAAGGAGTTACCCGGAGACGTGTATCTCTTTCTATATCTCATTCGTATATATTGTTAGAAACGCAAACCATCGGTTCATGTTACTTACCCAAGGAGACGTATTCATGACACAAACCAAATTACATGAGTTGTCAGAGTTGGGGCAAGCGGTCTGGCTGGATTTTATCCAGCGTTCCCTGATCCAATCTGGCGACCTGCTGGACTATGTGGAGCAGGGAATTACAGGTGTCACCTCCAACCCGGCCATCTTTGCAAAGGCCATCACCGAAGGCAGCGAATATGACGGTCAAATGGAGGCGCTGGCGCAACAAGGCAAATCTGCCGAGGAAATTTACGAAGAGTTGACCCTCGAAGACGCACGTCTTGCTGCCGATGTGCTGCGGCCAATATTCGATGAAACACACGGGAGAAATGGATTTTTTAGCCTGGAGGTGAATCCGCATCTTGCCCACGACAGGCAGGGGACCGTTAACGAGGCGCGGCGCCTATTCAGTAAGGTTGCGAGACCAAATGTGATGATCAAGGTCCCCGCAGCCGAGGAGGGTTATCAGGCGATCCGGGAACTGACCGAAGATGGGCTCAACGTCAATATCACGTTGATCTTCTCTCTTGGTCAATATGAACAGGTCATGGAGGCATATCTCTCTGGTCTGGAGGAACGCGCCTCTCACGGTTACGGCCTGGGGCATATCGCTTCGGTTGCATCCTTTTTTGTCAGCCGGGTTGATACCGCAGTGGATGAACTGCTCGATCAACACAAGAACCCCGACGCCCGGTCGCTCAAGGGCAAAATCGGGATCGCCAACGCCAAACTGGCGTATCAACGATTTAAGGAAGTGTTCACCGGTGAACGCTGGTCTCACCTTGCCAAAGTTGGCGCACGTATCCAGCGTGTTTTGTATGGAAGCACCGGCGCGAAAAATCCGGAGTATTCCGATGTATTGTATGTCGAGAATCTGATCGGAGTGGATACGATCAACACTGTGCCGCCTGAAACACTGGAAGCATTTAACGACCATGGCACCGTGAGCCTGACTCTGGAGCAGGGACTGGAAGAAGCCCGTGCTCACCTGGAACAACTTGCCAGTCTTGGAATTGACCTTGAAGAGGTGGGACTCAATTTATTGAACAACGGCATGGAGAAATTCACCCATCCGTATGACAAGGCGTTGGATACCATCCGCGAACGAAGTGCAGAATTAGTATCCCAGTAGTGCAGAAAGGATTTTAGATATGAAGGAAAAATATAGAAAGGCCGGCGTACTGTGGACCGGCGACTTAAGAAATGGCAACGGGATCGTCAGCACCGAGAGTCGTACCCTGTTTGAAACTCCGATTCGCTATGCCACCCGATTCGAGGATGAACCAGGAACGAACCCTGAGGAGTTGATCGCGGCGGCGCATGCTGCCTGTTTTAGCATGTCGATTGCGAACACGCTTGCCCGGAACGGGTACGACCCGGTTCGCACCGATGCTACGGCGACGTGCATCCTATCCTCAGACGAGGAAGGTGACAGGATCACCACCATGCAGATCCACATCCGTGCCGAGGTGCCTGGCATGGATGAAGATACCTTCCAGAAAATGATCATGGAGGCAGATGAGAGGTGCCCTGTTTCAAATCTCCTGCGCAACGGGCTTGAGATCCAGATCGATGCCACGCTTCTCCAGGATGATTCATACAAAGCGAGCGCATCGCGGTCCTGAAAGACGGCGTTGGAAAAACATGCGGCACACGGAAAATGAGACCACAAATCATTCCATTCCATATCGTCTATGCGGTCTGCGTTTAAAAATAAGAACAAGTCGATACGTGCTCCACGAGGATTGCAGATGAAACCTAAACCTGATCATCCCATTCGGCTCCTGCTGGTGAATGAGATCCGGTTGATGGGCAATGTGATCGTGGCGGCACTGAAAGATGAACCGGATATTCAGATCAGTGCCTGCGTGACCACAGCTGACGAGGCGCTGCAGGTCCTCCGCGAAACCGCAGTGGATGTGGCCGTCGTCAGCACCAGTCTGCCCAGTCGCGGCGGATTGCGCCTGACAAGCGCCATTATTGAAATTTCTCCTGCGACAAAGGTTTTAGCCCTGGGATTGACAGAGGAAAAGAAGCGTGTCCTGCGTTATGTGGAAGCGGGCGCTTCCGGCTACATTCTGCAGGAGGATTCACTGGATGACCTGGCGAAGATCGTGCGGGCCACACAGCAGGGTAAGGTCTTCGTATCGCCGCACATCGCCGCGGCCATGATGGCACGCCTGACAGACCTGGCGCAGATGTTTACCGGAATTGAAAGCCATATGACCGACACCACATCTCTAACGTCGCGCGAAGTAGAAGTCCTGGAGTTGATCAGCAGGGGATGTACCAACCAGCAGATCGCTCAACAGCTCGTGATCGAAGTAGGTACGGTTAAGAATCACGTCCACAACATTTTGGAAAAATTAAACGTTAGCAGCCGGGGAGAAGCAGCCTCCTATCTGGCATTTATCAATAGATAGCCGGCAACAGGTAACCGTCTGGTACATCGTCGTCAAGGCTTTCCCCCGTATAGCCTTTGCATGTACGACGAAACCTTCTGCCTGCAATGTATCGAAGTTTCCAGCGATGGAAGTAAAATAAGAATGGTTCTCTGGTATTTGTGATGTAGCCACAGAGATCACAGAGAGAAAGTGAGTTTTAGGCTTTTTCTTAAAGGTCTCTGTGCGCTCTGTGGCGAGGAATCCCACTTAACCCTAAAGAGCCATAAACCTAAAAATGAATTGGCTCGAAATCCGCGTACAGGAACGGAATGGGCTTTCATTACATGATCTCCTTCGCATTCTGGAAGGCAAGTCCTCGACGACATAAACCAATTTGGAGGAGCCTGTGATCTCCGACCGGATCAGGCAGCTTTATCAACGCGCCGACCGCATCAGCGGTAATCGGCTGAATATCGTCAAAGATGCGATCGAGACCTTCAATATCACCCATGCGAACCAGGCTTCTGCCGGGCTTGCATATTACCTGATCTTCTCACTCTTTCCATTGCTGCTGGTGTTGATCTCCGCGGGCAGTTTCTTTCTCAGCAGCGAAGAGGTCTATCTACGGGTAACTCAACTCGTCCAGGAAAATATTCCTGGTTCCTATGAATGGCTCGACGAGAACCTGCGTCAAATCCTTGAGCAACGTGGAGCGGTAGGGATCATCGGTATTGCAACGTTGCTCTGGGCGGCATCGGGGGGGTTCATGAGCCTTGCCTACAATATCAACCTGGCCTGGCTCGAGGCGCCGCAGCGCAATTTCTTTCAGCGGCGTTTGATCGGTCTGGAGATGATCGCGGGATTAAGCGGACTCTTCGTCCTCTCTCTGATCGTTGACTCGGTCATTAATGTACTGCACATCCTCGACCTGCCCTTGGTCGCCTTTCTGGATTTGGGGCTGTGGAAGTGGATCTCGAATGTTTTCTCGTGGGCCGTGATCTTCGCGCTGTTCTTCGGTCTGTATTACTGGGTGCCAACGGTAAATGTAAGAGCGAAGGCCGCCACATCTGGGGCGTTGCTCTCCTCGATTTCCTGGAAGATCGCGACTGCACTATTCTCGTTGTACATCCGCAGCGGATTTGGCCGTTATGAACTGGTCTATGGTTCCCTGGGAGCGCTGGTGGCGTTTCTGTTCCTCATTTATATTCTTGCCACCATCACACTCTTTGGTGCACACATTACGTCCGCGATCGATCGTAAGTTGAAACTCGATCAGGCCACAGGCGATGCAACAGCCTCGGAAGATATGAAGGGCTGAGATGGTACGTTAACGAACACAATTACTTGCCGGCTATAAGTGAAGCGGGGAACAATATCCGGAACTATACCCCAGTATCAAACCCCTAAATATTTCGTTATGCAGGTTGTATAAATTATTTCAAAACACGCGCCATTCCCGTCATTGCGAGTGGCGCCCGAGCCTCAAACGGCGAGTGCGCCAGGAAGCAATCTTACAAGAAATTTCCTGTGTAAATTGGATCAAAGATTGCTTCGTCGGAAAGAACATCCTCCTCGCAATGACGGAAACATGATTCGTTATGCAATTTGTATCCCTATTTATCGGTGTACTCACAGAGTGCCGTCTAATCATATACATTTAGGCTTTGAATTTGAGTCTGCCGAATGCTTTAGAAAAGTTTAGTTAATTACTGATGTTACGCAAAATGGATTAATCAGGTTTCTGTAACGCGACACGCTTCGCGGTGTCGCCTTTACGCAAGGAACATCTAAAAAGCGAGATAAATCTCGCCTTACGGGAACAACTGCGTAACATCAGTTAATTATGAGATAGGCGGTAGGAGTTGAACTATGAATGGATTCCGGCTTGGAAAAATCTTTAGGATCGATATCCACATCAACTGGAGCTGGTTCGTGATCTTCCTGTTGGTGGCATGGAGCCTGGCTGTGACATTCGGGCAGATCCATCGCACATGGACATTTGAAATGCGCTGGGGATGGGCATTCCTGACATCGTTTCTTTTTTTTGTGTCGGTACTGGCCCATGAACTTGCTCATGGACTGGCAGCCCAGGCGCGCGGTATCCCTGTAAAAAGCATCACGTTGTTTATGTTTGGCGGTGTGGCCCATATTCAGCATGAGCCTTCCACGCCGGGCGAGGAATTATTCATTACGATCGTAGGCCCGTTGACCAGTTTGTTCCTGGGCGCGATCTTTATTTTGCTTGGAGCGAACAGCATACTATTGTTCAGCGATGCACTGCACGCGTCGTCGATCCTTTCGCAGCTGCAGCCATTCCGAACGATCCTGGCGTGGCTGGGATCGGTGAATATCATGGTGGGACTCTTCAACATGATCCCCGCGTTCCCCTTGGACGGCGGCAGAGTGTTACGCTCTGTGTTCTGGGCCTTCACGAACGACATCCGCAAGTCGACGCGCTGGGCATCCATTCTGGGTCAGATCATTGCCTGGAGTTTCATTCTCGCTGGAACGGCAATGATGTTTGGTGTACCGATCCCATTTCTTGGCACAGGCCTGTTCAATGGGTTGTGGATCATCTTCATCGGGTGGTTCCTGAACAACGCCGCAGCAAATGGATACCGGCAGGCGGAGATCCAGGAAATTCTGGAGGATATCCCCGTGCGCAGAGTCATGCAGACCCAGGTGCCAATGGTATCATCGGAGACAATGGTGAATGATCTGGTAAATTATCGCTTTCAGCAGCTGGACGGACAGACCCTGCTGGTGACGGCCGGTGAAGAAGTGGTCGGAGTTGTGGCAATGAACGATATCGAGAAATCCGAGAAGACAAAATGGGCGTCGACCTCGGTCGGCCAGATCATGACCCCGGTTTCACAACTTGAGTATGTCACTCCCGATCAGGACGCTGCCGATGCCTTCGACCACTTGCAGCGCCTGGACCTGCGCCAGATCCCTGTCCGCTTTAATGACCAGGTCATTGGGCTGCTGCAAAAGAAAGATATTCTGCGCTGGCTGCAATTCCAGTCGGAGGTCAGGTAATCTCTTCAGGCATCGTCAACTTCATTGCATGAGGAAACGAATCCGATCTGGCAGGGAACGAAATGGTTTTTGGAGTGGGGCAGTATTCGGCGCGGCGGCTGGCATCAGTTCCCTGTTGTTGTACCAGTTTCTGAGCGGCATTCTCAAACAGCCGCGGCTCTTATCATGGACGATCCTTTCACATCCCAGCGATTTTGAAACCCAGGAGGCGCTGGCGCTCTTTATCGCCTCCGAATCCATCAGCGCCGGCGTGCAGACGCGCCGCCTGAAGAACGGGAAACATAAAGAAGTGCTTCATGCGGGCTATCGCAATTTTCGCGAAAGCTGGGCCCGCGACTTTGGGTTCGCCTCCTACGGGTTACTGGCGCTCGAACAATATGACATCGTGCGGCAAACGCTCGAAGCCTTTTTCTTCTATCAAGCCCCGAGCGGACAATTACCGGTCAAACTCCATTCGATGGATTTTGTAACGCGTTACTTCCATTCCTTCTTAGGACGTGAGCAGTCCACCGAGGGCACGCTGCGTCCCAAGTACATCAGCGCTCATGGCGCGCCGTCGCTCGACGGACAGGCTCTGCTGATCATCAGCGCGATCGTATATGCGCGTAAGACAAAGAACATCGACTTCCTCAAAGCGTACTGGTCTGCACTGGTGGCTGGCTTGCATTGGCTCGAGAATCACAAACGCTACCCGGATGACCCTTTGCTGTACCAGGACTCATTTGCCGATTGGGCCGATTCGGTCGCGCGCCGGGGAACTGTCCATTACACCAATGTGGTCTACTGGAAGGCGCTTTCTGAGATGGCATCCGCTGCCGAAGACCTGGAGTTGAAAGCCCATGCAGGTTTCTACAAGCAACAGGCCGGTCACGTGTCAGAAGCCATCCGTGAACGGTTTTGGCGCGACGACCTGGGATATTTCGTTACCAGCCGCAGGCTTCCACAACTGAGCAGCGACGGGAATCTGCTGGCAATTGCCTGGGGGTTGGCAAATGCCGAAGAAGCGCCGCGAATCCTCAGGTCGATGGATGAAGCGGGCATGTCTCAGCCTGTGCCGACGCGCGTCACCTCCACGCCCTATCCCGGCGAGTTGATCGCCATCGAGAACGTGCTGGCTGGGGTGGGCAATTATCACACCGAGGCCGCCTGGCTCTGGCTGGGCGCGTGGCACGTCATCGCCTTCGTGCAGTGCGGAGACCTGACCCGGGCGCAGGAGATCCTGTCACAGATGACGGCTGTAATCGTTAGAAACAAACAGATACATGAAGTGTATGGGACAAATGGCGAGCCGCTGGCAAGCATCTGGTATAAGCCCGAAGCGCCACTGACGTGGAGCGCGGGCATGTTCATCTATGCCTGCCGCTCTTTCGAAGAGGCAAGCGCGAACGCCTCGAAGCATATCCAATTCTAAGCACAGGACGAGATCATGCACATCGCGTATTTCACCAACTTTTACCTGCCGGTCGTGAACGGAGTTGTCCGCTCTGTTCAGTCTTTTCGTGAAGCGCTGTCGGCCATGGGGCATAATGTATTCGTCTTCGCCCAGGAGGATGATTACGAAGACACCGAGCCGTTTATTTTTCGATATCCAAGCCTGCATTTGCCGCTGGGCGTGGACATCCCCACCGCAGTACCTGTTTCACCATTTGTAGATCAACTCATTCCGAAATTAAAATTGGATGTCATTCATACCCACCACCCCGTTCTATTGGGACAGACCGCCGCCACCAAGGCACGCGACTACAACCTACCTCTTGTATTCACGTTCCATACGCAATATCATGAATACACTCACTACATTCCATTCCCGCAGGAGCAGGTGCAGGAATTTCTAAAAAGCCAGGTCATCAACTGGATGCGTGAGTTCATGCGCAAATGCCAGCATATCATCATTCCCTCTGAAAGTATGCGTTCGGTGCTCATCAACGAGTATGGGCTGGTCGATAAATTTACGGTGATTCCTACAGGCATCGATATCACGCCCTATAAAAAAGCGGACGGCGCTGCGGTACGCGCCCAGTGGAATGGGAATGATGACAAGATCATCATCTCTGCCGGACGACTGGCCGAGGAGAAAAATTGGGTCACGCTGCTGGAAGCCTTTGCGATCGCCCAAAAAAGACTGACAAATATCCGTTTGGTATTGTTGGGTGATGGCCCGCAGGCGCAGGCCCTGCACCGGCTCGCAGGAGAGCTTGAAATCACAGACCGGGTGACATTCGTTGGCAAAGTGCCCTTTGAAGATATTCCCAACTATCTCAAAGCCGCCGACCTGTTTGCCTTTGCATCGATCACCGAAACGCAGGGACTGGTCACACTTGAAGCGATGGCGGCCGGTCTGCCTGTTGTGGCAGTGGATGCCTCGGGAACCAGAGATATTCTTGAGGACGGCAAACAGGGTTTTCTCACGCAGAATGACGCCAACGATCTCGCCAATGGCCTCATCAGGCTGGTGGAAAACTCGAGTCTACTTGGCAAGTTCAAAACGGCTGCTTTGCGCACATCGCGTTCCTATGACAATACACGTCTCGCACGCAAGATGTTGAAGGTCTATGAACAAGCCATCATCGACAAGAAGAACGAACAGTATGTGACCGTGGAAGACCCGTCTGCAATACCGTTGGAGGAAAAGGCGGTTGCATGAATTTTGATCGTGAGTTCCATGGAGCGAACCTCGCTTATATCCTGGATCTCTATGAACAATTCAAAAAAGATCCAGCCTCCCTGGATGAATCCACGCGCACGTTTTTCGAACAATGGAAGATGGACGAGTCTGGCGCTGCGCCCGTGTCTGTTTCAAACCTGCAGACGGTGATCGCGACGGCGAATCTGGCCCAGGCGATTCGTTCTCAGGGGTATCTGGCAGCCGACCTCAATCCTTTATTCAAGCTGACGGGTGATCCGTCATTGACTCTGCAATATCACAATCTGCACGAAGAAGATCTGCGCAGTTTATCTGCTGAAATCGTGCATCTTGCTGCTGAAGAAAAAGGAGGCAGCGCCTGGGAAGCTATTAAAACCCTGCGCAAGATTTACTCCGGGGCCATCGGCTTTGATTATGCCCACGTCCATTCACGTGAAGAACGAGACTGGCTGCATCAAGTTGCCGAGTCGGGACGTTTCCGCGATCCGACAGAGGACATGAACGAAGTGAAATTGCTCGAACGCCTGACGCAGGTCGAAGCATTCGAAATGTTCCTGCATCGTTTGTATCCCGGCAAGACGCGTTTTTCGATCGAAGGGCTGGATATGCTGATCCCCATGCTCGATGAGGTGATCGCTTCGGCAGGGCGCGCCAAAATCTGCGCCCTCCTGATCGGCATGGCCCACCGCGGACGTTTAAATGTGCTGGCTCACATTCTGAACAAACCCTACAGCCAGATCCTTGCCGAGTTCCACGACCCCAAGGGACGCGCCACCACCTGGGATGAACAAGGCTGGACGGGCGACGTCAAATATCACATGGGCGGGTATCGCACACCCGAACAAAACGCTGAGATCGATCTGGTGGTGCGCATGCCGTCCAACCCAAGTCATCTGGAGCAGATCGACCCCGTCATTCAGGGGATGGCTCGTGCCGCCAATACCGCGGTAGACCGGCCCGGCGCGCCGCGTTATTTTCCAAATGCTTCCCTGTCGATATTGATCCACGGCGATGCTGCGTTTGCGGGGCAGGGCATTGTCGCCGAGACGCTAAATCTGTCGCGTATCCCCGGCTATAGTGTGAGCGGGACACTCCATATCATTGCCAACAATCAGCTGGGATTCACCGCCACAGATCCCGAACTACGAAGCAGCCTGCACGCCAGCGATATGGCCGTGGGCTTTGAGATGCCGGTCATTCACGTTAATGCAGATGACCCCTATGCCTGCATCGAAGCGGTACGTACTGCGTTTGCGTATCGACAAAGATTCCATAAGGATTTTGTGATCAACCTGATCGGGTATCGTCGTTATGGTCACAACGAAGGCGATGAACCGCGCTTTACACAACCGGTGATGTATCAAAAGATCGACGCGCATCCCACGGTCCGGCAGTTGTGGGCGCGCCGGTTGGAACAGGAAAATGTGATCCCTGCCGGACGAGCGGAGGAAATGCTGCAAGCGTTCATGACCCAGTTGCAGCAGGAGAACGAAAAGCTCGACGCCGAGAAATCGCTGTTCGAACCGCTGCCGCCCTCGCCCCCGCGCGGAGCCGCACAGAAGGTGAAGACGTCGATTCCATTAAAACGCATTAAGGAGTTGAATCAATCCCTGCTGCAGTTTCCCAAAGAATTCCCGATCAACCCAAAGCTGGTGAAGTTCGTCGAGCGCAGGCTCGATTCGATCAATAAATCTGGCGACAAAGTGGATTGGGCCACTGCTGAACAGATCGCCTTTGCATCCATTTTGGGGGATGGAATCGCAATTCGACTGACCGGGCAGGATAGCGCCCGCGGCACCTTCAGTCAGCGTCATGCAGTGTTCTACGATGCAAAGACCAACCAGGGATACATCCCGTTGCAGTCCATTCCACAGGCGCAGGCCTCATTTGAAGTGTTGAATAGTCCGTTGAGCGAACTGGCTGCCATCGGGTTTGAAATTGGATATAACGTGCAGGCGCCGGAACGGCTGGTGATCTGGGAAGCGCAATATGGTGACTTTATCAACAACGCCCAGGGCGTGATCGATGAGTTTCTTGTCTCGGCACGCGCAAAATGGGGACTCACCCCTTCACTGGTATTGCTGTTACCGCATGGGAACGAAGGGCAGGGTCCCGATCATTCGAGCGGACGTATCGAGCGTTTTCTTGCATTGGCCGCCGAGACGAATATGCGGGTGGCGTATCCATCGACTGCCGGGCAATATTTCCATTTGCTGCGCAGGCAGGCCTTGTTGTTGAAGACCGACCCATTGCCGTTGATCGTGTTCACACCCAAGGGATTACTGCGCCATCCGTTGACCGCTTCCACTGTTGGTGAACTGGCAGAGAGCACATGGCAGCCGGTGATCGATGACACCAGGGTCGATAAACCGAAAAACATTACATCGTTAATGATGTGCAGCGGTCGCATGTATGTCGATCTGGTGAGCAGCAAGTTGCGGGAGGAAAGTCGCGACGCGGCTATTGTGCGGCTCGAACAGCTGTATCCGTTCCCGAAGGATGCTCTCGAAAATCTGCTCCGGGGATATCCAAACCTTGAGCGGTTGATCTGGGTCCAGGAGGAGCCGTTGAACATGGGCGCATGGGATTATCTGCGTCCGCGTTTGCGAGCGATTACGAATGACCAGGTGCCTCTGCACTACGTGGGCCGGCCCGAGAGTTCCAGCCCCGCCGAGGGATCGTCCACGTCCTATCGGGCCAACCAGCAGGCGTTGATCGAGCAGGCATTCAAATTTGATGAACAAGCACGCACACGTAGTGTGGTCAAGGAAAGAGGATAATTGCTTCGTGAAAACCTGTGAATTCTGTGCTGGTCTCACAAAACCCATGAACCACGGAGACACTGAGTCACGGAGTTTTCTAATTCATTTCTCTCAGTGTCTCCGTGTCTCCGTGGTTCAATTATTGTGTAATGTCTTAATGGCATAAACTTGGCGACCAAAAAGGAAGAGCATTTGAGGAGAGATTGATATGGCGATCAAAGTTGTTGTTCCTGAAATGGGCGAGTCAGTCCTGGAAGCGACTGTATCCCAGTGGCTCAAGAAGGAAGGGGATTATATCAACGTGGGTGATGTGCTTGTGGAACTGGAAACGGACAAGGTCAACGTGGAGGTAGGTGCCAAGGGCGCGGGTGTCTTGCGGCAAATTAAAGTACCTGCCGGAGGCGATGTCAAAGTGGGTGATGTGCTGGGCATGATCGATGAGAAAGTGGAACAGCCAAAGGGCGAAGAAGTGAGAAGTGAGAAGGAGGAAGCAAAGGAGGATATGCCTGTGCAGGAGAATGATGAATCGCCGCGGGAGAATGGACGAGGGCGGCAAAAGGAGGTTCCCGTGGCGACGCCAGTGGCCTCCCGCCTCGCCCGCGACAAGGAAGTGGATCTCGGGTCGATCCGCGGCACCGGCTCGGAGGGGCGCGTCACCAAGGCAGATGTGGAACAATATCTACAATCTCAGGACAAATTAGATCGAACTGGCGATGAACCGGTTTCTCTGGCAGCCGTGCAGAATAAAGTATCTGCAGTCCCACCTTCGGGATCACGCCGCGAAGAGCGCATCCGCATGTCGCGCAGGCGCCGCACCATTGCACAGCGTCTGTTGGAAGCAAAGAACTCGACTGCCATGCTGACCACCTTCAACGAGGTGGATATGACCAGCGTGATGAATTTGCGCAAACGGACCCACGAACAGTTCATCGCCAAGCACGGGATCAAACTGGGAATTGTTTCCTTCTTTGTCAAAGCGGCTGTGGCTGCCTTGAAGGAATTTCCCTATATCAACGCGGAGATCCAGGGTGATGAGATCCTGGTCAAGCATTATTATGATATCGGTATGGCGATTGGCGCAGAAGAGGGGCTTGTGGTGCCGGTCATCCGCGATGCCGATCAATTGTCGTTTGCCGATATTGAACGATACATCAAGGAGCTTGTCGTCAAGTCACAGAGCGGGAAACTGGCGATCGAAGACCTTCGCGGCGGGACGTTCACCATCACGAATGGCGGCATCTTCGGTTCGATGCTGAGCACGCCGATCTTAAATCCACCGCAGGTGGGGATACTGGGTCTGCATAAGATCGAAGATCGCCCGGTCGCGGTGGACGGACAGGTCCTGATCCGCCCGATGATGTATACCGCGCTGAGTTACGATCACCGCATCGTGGATGGGCGTGAAGCAGTGCAATTCCTGGTACGTGTGAAGGAATTCATCGAAGACCCAGCGTTGTTCTTGTTGGAGGGGTAAGATTACATATGTCGTTGCGAGGCGGTTTCCGCGCTGAGCGGAGTGGCGCCTTAAGCGCCACGTAGTCGAAGTGCCGCCGAAGCAATCTCCTTGCATTGGAGTAAGCTTCATTTCCGAGGAGATTGCTCACCTGCACTCCAACGAACGCAGTGAGGCGCAAGTGTCGCTCCGCTCGCAACGACATTTTCTAAACAATCCCACCCTCTGTCAATCGTCTTAAGTTTCCCAGTACTTCCTCAATTTCTTCCATGGTCACAGGGCGATCATTATCGCGGTGTTTGAGCACGCCAGCTTGTGTCTTCTGCATGATCAAATCTCTTATGGAAATATTCTTGGCCAGCGACTCTTTGACGAGGGCCGCTCCCTGGGCATACCCGATCACCGGGTTTAAGGCGGTCACGATAATCGCATTTCTTGCCAACCATCCTTCTGCCTTTTCGCGGTTGGCTTTCAACCCCACAATGGCATTTCCCGTGAACGCTCGTACCGCGCCGATCATCACTTGCATCTCCTCGAACAGGCTGTGTGCGATCACAGGCATCATCACATTCAATTCGAGTTGACCTGCCTGCGACGCGTAAGCGACCGTCGTGTCACAGCCCACCACATAGAACATGGCCATATTCAGCATCTCTGCCATCACGGGATTAACTTTACCGGGCATAATGCTCGACCCTGGCTGCAGCGCAGGGAATTGAATTTCATCCAGGCCTGTGGCAGGGCCCGAGGCCAACAGGCGCAGATCGTTGGCGATGCGGATCAAGGTCAATGCCGTCGTACGCAGCGAGCCGGAAAACGAAACGGCATCTGCCATCGATTGCATCGTCTCAAACAAGTTATCGGATGTCTGCAATTTCAGGCCCGTCAATTCAGAGAGCTTCGCCACCATGCGCGTGTGATATTCGGGATGTGCGTTCAGGCCCGAGCCGACGGCGGTGCCTCCAATGCCCAGGCGACGCAGCCCATCGGCGGCGGCATCGATCCGCTGTATATCGCGTTCGACGGCTTTTGCATACGCGCCGAACTCCTGGCCCAGCCGTACCGGAACGGCATCCTGCAAATGCGTTCTGCCCGATTTGACGATGTCATCAAATTCGACTGCCTTTGTATTTAATGCAGCTGCGAGATCGTTAAGAGCATCCAGCAGTTCATTCACCCGCCATAAACAGCCCAACCGAATGGCAGTGGGGATCGTGTCGTTGGTGGATTGCGCCATATTGACATGGTCGTTCGGATGAACTTTATACTCACCGGGCTTGCCGCCCAGGAGCTGCGTGGCGCGGTTGGCGATCACTTCATTGACGTTCATATTGTGGCTCGTCCCGGCGCCAGCCTGGATGGGGTCCACGACGAATTGGTCGTTCCACTTGCCATCGATCACTTCCTGTGCAGCCTGGACAATTGCGTTGGCTTTCTCTGCATCTAATAATCCAAGGTTGCGATGCACTTCCGCCGCGGCCCCTTTGATCATCGCCATCGACCAGATGAAGGCCGGGCGCGGCTTCAAGCCGGAGATCTGAAAATTTTCAACGGCGCGTTGTGTCTGTGCCCCATAGAGCGCATCCACGGGAACATGCACTTCCCCCAATGAATCACGTTCGATGCGTGTATTTGTGTTCATACCATTAACCTCCTACTTCATAACGGGAAAATTAATTCTTTACCACAAAGGCTGGGAAGGAAAAACGCCCGTTCTTAACCATTTGTGAACGTAATGCCGTTCGTGTTCAGAGTTGTTCGAACCAAAGATATCTGGATAAACGAATGATAACATTCTACGTTCGGGTTACAAAGTGCCACATCATTGTCTAAACTCAGGATCAAAAGTTCAACATATACACGCGGTTGGGAGAGTGTCCAAGAGCGAGGACAAACCAGTTAATGTCACCCTTCGCTCCCTTCGATCGTTCACACCGTCCAAAGCGGTGTCCTTTGGAGAATGACATGATGTTTTTGATGTTATACCGCACTCGGTCACAAATTGCGCTTTTTTAAACGTGTCAAATCTCATAAAGTCGTATCCATCGAACTTTAACAACGTCTCAAAAAGTTGTAGCAGGGTAAGCGAGGGGAAGTGCAAGTTGTGACCGTGGGTATTATAGGTACTCTTCGCAGTTGGAAAGTCCGGTTTTTCAGGCGACGAGCGGTAAAATCATTTCATACCATCATGCAGTTGATCCTCTTCGGTTTTACTCTTTGGCTCGGAGCATACCTGCTGGCACGGCATACCCAAAAAATGACCGTACGACTCACTGGCTGGGGATTGCTGGCGTACGCGTTTGCTCTGGCCGTTCAGCTCGTGTTCGACCAGTTTGTCATCCTCATCCTGCTCCTCCCGGCATTGCTGTGGATCGGCGCTGCGCTCCATCTCTTGCCGGAGGAAGCGAAGACTCGTTCCCCCCTGATCCGGCTGTGGGTGCTCAGTTCCATTCCACTTGCCATTCTTACCCTGGTCAATGCCTGGTTTGCCGTTCTGGTCGTTTTCGCCCTGATCCTGTGTGCAGGCATGATCGCCAAACTGGCCCTGCGCTCAGCACCGCGCTCGCAGTTCAGAAATACGCTGGCGCTTCTTGCTGTCATTGGCTTGTTCGTCACATTGAGCGCCGGCTTGCTTCTCCTGCCGCTCAATTGGATCCCTATGTCGTGGGGCATGGCTATCCTGGGAGCCGACCTGATCTTTTTGGGTATCACCATCACCGCATGGGATGCCTTCGACGAAGGTGAATCGATCCGCGCACATCTGCTGCACTCATTGATCTCGTCGTTATACTACGCCGGAAGCCTCGTTCTGATCGCGAGCCTGTTCAGCAATCATCCCACCCTGCTGGTCCTGCTCATGAGCTTTGGGATATTGACTCGAACATTCTCGGATTCCATCCAGGCGCTATTGGATCGTCTGACGCTGCCGCAGACGACTACGGATGAGCGACAGACACTGCGCCAGACAGCAGACGCGCTCCCGCTTCTTTCCACGCTCGAGCCGGCCCTGCGAGACAGGGAACAGTTTGACCGTCTGACGCGGCGCGCGTTATCCAACCTGGGCGATCTCTCCAAATTGGCAGCCAGCCCGCTGATGAACCTGCCAACTCTCGAAGGGACAAATCCGCTTGAGCGCGCCCATGCGTTGAAATCCCTTCTGGTGCAGAGCATACAGAAGCTCAAGCCTCAGTCCAGCGCTGCCTTTGGCACTACGGAGGAATGGCGCTATTACAACTCGGTGCACTTCCCCTACGTGCGCGGACTCAAGCCCTATCTGCGTCACGCAGGGTACGACTCTTTGGATCCTGATTCCCGCGCCGCGCTCGATTGGTTCCAGACCTCGGTTCCCGAACGAACGCTGCATAACTGGCAAAATACGGCTGCAAAATTGATCGCGGAGGAGTTGCGCAGGTCACAGTTGTAACCTGGTGTTGAGAGTAGCTGAATCACAAGACATTCCGTCATTGCTTCGCCCTACGCTTCGTCTACGCTCGACTTGCACTCGCTCCGCTACCCAAAGGGTACGATGTCAGCGCGAGGGCTCGCAATGACGGAAACGTTTGTTTTTGATGTTTGGCACTCCGGTGATGTCAAACTGGCAGTAGATGGCAGTCCCTTTCGTGGACTCGGCAGTGGGGGATTCCTATAATGGGCGGAAAAGGAGACCGAAAATGAATACACAAACCGATCAATCCAATTTGCGTCATATTCTGAATGCGAACGCCATGTTCTCATTCACCAGCGGACTGTTCTTCATCCTTGCCAGGAAACCGCTGGGCGATTTTCTCGGTGCATCGCCCGCTGTAATGATCGAGCTTGCACTGATCATGTTCGGGTATGCAGCGCTGATCGCGTTCAATACGCAGCGCGCCGCAATCGGACGCGGCTTTACATTATTCACGGTCATCGGCGATTCCGCCTGGGTGCTGGGCAGCATCCTTCTGCTTGTTCTACCTCTCTTTGCCTTTAGCAGCGACGCAAAATGGGCAATTGGGATCACCGCCATCTGTGTGGATATCTTTGCGACAGTCCAATTTCTCGAATGGCGAAAGATGGCATAAACAACAAAGCGTGACAGCCACCTTTGGCTTTCGGTGACTGTCATATGATTTACTGATGTTACGCAAAACAGGCGATGCAGATTTCTGTAAGGCGACACGCTTCGCGGTGTCGCCCTCGCGCAAGGAAGACCTGAAAAGCGAGATATTATCGGTTAACAATTAAACCGAGCATTCCTAACCGCTCGTTTTGACCACTGAGACACGGAGCCACAGAGTTTTTTAATTGTTTTTCTCGGTGCCTTTGTGTCTCAGTGGTTAAGTTTTGTTGTTTTCGGCAACCTTCAAAATCTCGCCTTACGATCATCACGGCGCAACATTGGTGATTTAGATAGATGACACGCTTTATCTCACTAATTTGAAAAACACATCCACCACTTGCGGGTCGAAATGCTTTCCCGATTGCTCGCGAATATGGCTGAGCGCCTGCTCGATCGAATACGCCGGGCGATAGGGACGGTCAGATGTGATGGCATCCCAGACATCCACAATGGCGAAGATACGGGCTGCGAGCGGGATCTCCTCGCCTTTCAAGCCGCGCGGGTACCCCGTGCCATCCCATTTTTCGTGGTGAGAGTACGGTATGTCGAGCGCGGGACGAAGATATTCAACGGGATATAACATCTCGTAGGCCAGTTGTGGATGTTTGCGCATCACCACCCATTCCTCGTTGGTAAGCTGGTCCGGTTTCTGCAAAATCGAATCGGGGATACCCAATTTGCCCATATCGTGCAGCAGGGCGCCATGTCGGATGTGAGTCAACTCGTTGTCTTGTATGCCAAACGCTTTCGCCAGTTTGAGTGTCAATTCGGTCACCCGCTGGCTGTGCCCCTCGGTTTCGCGATCGCGCAAATCCATGGCATGGGACCAGCCAGCGATCGTGGCATCATAGGCGTCGAGAAGATGCTGGTGGGCCTGCTGAAGTTTTTCGCGTTCATCGACGAGCTTGTGAAAGCGGTTGAGCCGGGTGATACCGATCAAACGAGCGCGCAGTTCGAAGCGATCGAATGGCTTGGAGATGAAATCATCAGCGCCCGATTTCAGCCCGGTCAGGAGCGAGTCGCGGTCATCCAGGGCCGTGAGGATGATAATGGGAATCTCAGCCACCTGCGGGTCACTGCGGATGCGTTCGCAGACTTCGAAGCCGGTCATGCCTGGCATCATAACGTCCAGCAGGATGACATCTGGTTGATAGGCTTTGGCCTTTTCGATCGCCTGTAGACCGTTCTCCGCCATGATAAGCTCATAACCTTCACCCTCCAGAACCGACTGCAGGGTTTCACGTCCCGAATACTCATCATCTACGATTAATACGGTGCTGCTCATAGATTGCTCCTTGGTTCCATTACAGGTTTTTTAAAAAACTCCCCACTTCGTCACACCTGCACTGCAACGAACGCAGTGAGGCGCACGTGTTGCGAGCGGAGCGAAGCAATCTTATAAGTAATTTCTTATGAAAACAGTATGAAAGATTGCTTCGTCGGAAAGAGCACCCTCCTCGCAATGACGGAAAAGTACTTTTAGGATAGGCTCTAGTAACTGTCAACATCGATTTACGAATCCAGGTCCACCAGGTGGTATTTGACTGCCGCCCGGACCAGACCCGCCAGGTTGCGGACGTTCAATTTTTCCATCAGGCGGGCGCGGTGTTTTTCAACGGTCTTCTCGCTGATAAACAGCATTTGGGCAATCTCACCACTGGTATGCTCTTCTGCGATCAACTGCAGAATTTCCTTTTCGCGCGGCGACAAGCTCGCAAGTGGATCATTCTCGGTCCCGGCAGTGTGTGGATGGATGGCGCTTTCGACAACGATCTCGGAAATCGGGCTGCTCAGGAATGTCTGCCCATTGGCAACGGCTCGAACCGCCCAGATCAATTCATCGCTGACAGATGACTTAAGGACATATCCTTTCACACCACACTGCAATGCCTGGTGCACAAAGCCTGCATCTGCATACATGGATAGCAGCAGGATGTAGGTGGGCAGATGCAGATCCCGGATATTTTCAGCGGCCTGAATGCCGTTCAGGCGCGGCATCATGATATCCATAATCAGTACATCTGGTTTTAGTTCGCGCGTCATATCGACAGCTTCCTGGCCGTTGGATGCCTCGCCGAGGATGTGTATGTCGCCTGCTTTTTCGAGCAGCGCATGGATGCCTGCACGAACCATCAGGTGATCTTCTGCAATCAGCACATGTATCATGAGCCCTCCGTGGATTTTTGCATTGCGGGCAGCGGGAACTGCGCTGAGAGGATGGTACCATGCTCAGAGGTGGAACTGATCTTGAATGTGCCGCCTGCAATCATAACTCTTTCGTTCATACTCGATAACCCCATGCCGTTCGGCTGTGTTTTTGCCGTGTCAAACCCGCGACCGTTATCCTGGATCGTAAGCACGATGTACTCATCTTCTATGCTGAGATCCACCCAGGCTTGCGTGGCATTGGCGTGTTTGACGATGTTGTTGAGAGCCTCCTGCAACAGACGATAGAGCGTGATGTTATAGATATCTGGAAGATGGGAAACCGAGTCGTCCACCTCAAAGGTGATCGGCAGATGGGTACGGCGGGTGAATTCTGTGCAGTAGGTTTGCATGGATACCTTTAGGCCCAGTGCGTCGAGAATCGGCGGCCGTAAATCCTGCGCCAGCCTGCGTATCTTGACAAATATCTCATACGACTGGTCATGCAGGGTTTGCAGGTGTCCAAACAACACTTCTGCGGGGATCGAAAGATCATCCTGCAGGTTGCGCAGTGAGATCATGTGTGTGGTCAACGCCTGCCCGAGGTCATCGTGCAGTTCACGTGAAATGCGCTGCCGTTCCTCCTCCTGGGCTGTGATCAGGCGCTCCGACATTTCGCGCAGGTGTTGGCGCTGCCTCTGCAGGATATGATAACGGTTCAGCCGTGTAATGGTGCGGACGCGGGCGGTCAACTCGTGGCGATCCACTGGCTTGGTGAGAAAATCGTCGGCGCCCGCTTCAATACCCTGCAAAAGGGATGCCCGGTCATCCAGGGCGGTGAGAATGATGATCGGCACCTCGGCAAGTTCAGGCGTGGCGCGGATCCGCCGGCAGGTTTCGAATCCATCCATGCCGGGCATCATCACATCCAGCAGGATCAGATCTGGTCTGATATGGCGCAGCATCTGCAGGGCCTGG
The DNA here is from genome assembly GCA_964489725.1 of uncultured Anaerolinea sp. Taxonomy (GTDB): domain Bacteria; phylum Chloroflexota; class Anaerolineae; order Anaerolineales; family Villigracilaceae; genus Defluviilinea. The sequence goes on from CAZBAX010000012.1 coordinate 62,262, forward strand.
AATCCATCCCGGGCCTGTTCGATCTGATAGTTCTCGGGTTCGAGCATGGCGAGCACAGTTTCGCGAGCGCTTGCATTATCATCCACGATCAATACAGTGCTCATGGTGGATTGCCCTCCGATTCAAACAGAAATGCCTTGATCGTTTTCGACAGGGCCTTGAGGTTGACCGGTTTGCTCAGATATTCGTTCATGCCTGCATCCAGACATCGCTGACGGTCATTCGGCATGGCCAATGCGGTCAGAGCGATGATGGGCGTCTCTTTGAATTCCGGATCGCTTCTCAGTTTTTCGGTGGTCTCGAAACCATCCATGCGCGGCATTTGTATGTCCATCAGAATGAGATCGGGGTGCGCAATCTTCGCCTGGGTCAGCCCATCGATTCCATCCTGGGCGGTGACCATGTTGAACCCCACCATTTCGAGATAGTCCACCAGCATCATGACCACTTCCTGCGTGTCTTCGATCAGGAGGACGGTGGGCCGGACTTCGTTTGGATTGATGGCCCGGAACTTGCCGGTCGATCTCAACCTTGCCATGGTTTCACCGGCCATGGCCGGCTGCCAGGGAAGCCTGATCGTGAAGCTGCTGCCGTTTCCTGGTCGGCTATCCACGATCACACTGCCGCCATGCAGTTGTGCCATTTGTGCAACGAGCGCCAACCCCAGGCCGGTTCCCGTTGCTTCACGCGCCAAGCCGGCATCCAGTTGGACAAACGGCCGGAACAGCCGCTGTATATCATTTTCGCTGATTCCAATGCCTTCATCCCAGACCGTGATGCTGACGATATTGGCATCCTCGTCACCATGGACCTGCAGTCCCAATTTGCCGGATTCGGGTGTGAACTTTACAGCGTTGCTCAACAGATTAACGATCATCTGTTTAAGGCGGCGTTCATCTGCCCACATGAGTCCAAGATTGGGCCCGATCTCAAAGCTGACATCCTGGTTCTTCTTCTGTGCCAGTTGTTTGATCATACGCAGGCTGGCCTGACAGACCGAGTTTACATCTACTTTGTTGATATCCAGTGTGATCTGGCCGGCCTCGATCTTTGCCAGGTCGAGGATGTCGTTGATCAGCGACAAAAGGTGGTGACCGCTTTCATTGATCGTGGAAAGATATCTGGACTGTTTCTCATTGAGCGGACCCGCCACCTGCTCGCTCAGGCTTTCCGAGAGCCCCAGGATGGCATTGAGCGGCGTACGCAGTTCGTGACTCATATTCGCCAGGAATTCATCTTTAACGCGCAAGGCCCGCGCCAGGTTGGAGTTGGCGCGGCTCAGGTCTGCAGTGCGTTCTTCGACGCGTCGCGCCAGTTGATTGCGCTCCTCGGCCAGCTCGGTTTCGATGCGCCGGCGTTCGGTAATATCCCAGGCATAGTCTGCAAAGCGGGTTGCCACTTCGACATCCTGTTGCGTGTATTGCTGTTCCTTATTGCCCACAGCGATCACTGCCACGATCTTTTCATTTCGGATGACAGGCAGGATCATCTCACGGGTTAGCTCAACATGTCCTTCCCGCAGGCCCTTTTTATTTGGAATTGCTTCGAAATCCTCATGGATCACCGGGCGCCGCTGGCGAACCGCGTCTGCCCAAATTCCCGCCTGATCCAGTGGATAATGCATTCCTGTTTCTGCACCGTCGACCCGGCAATAGCGCTCGATGGTTTCCGTGGACCATGTCTGCAGGCTGATCGTGGTTTCATCCGGCTCCACAATGTGCAGGAAACCAACGTGACTCTCCGTCAGTGCGCTGACCTCATCGACCACCTTTTTCATCACATCGACAAGAGAATGATTCGTCGAATACTCGATCAGCTCGACTCGTTTCTGCAAAAGCGCTTCGAAGTTTTTGCGCTCTGTCACATCGCGGGCAACGACTGAAACACCGCGCGCAGATGGGTAGGCGCTGATTTCAAGATTTCGCTTTTGTCCCTGTGTACTGGCATTGATTTCGAATATCTTTGCCTGCCGCTCTTTAAGGACGCTTTTGTAGATCTCTGGATGTTTGAAAATGTCGAGTCCCGTTGCCTTGATCTCCTGCATCGATTTTCCAATGACATCTGCAGCAGGGATTCCTGAAAACATTTCTGAGGCCTTGTTCCAATGCGTGTACCGGAGATCCTGATCCAGCTCAAACAGAATGTCGGTAATACTGTCTGCCAGCTGGCGGTAGTGGGTCTCGCTGGCCCAAAGCGCCTGCTGCGCCCGCTTGCGTTCTGTGAGTTCCCGCTGCATCGACTGGTAGAGACGCGCATTCTCAAAGGCAATCGCAGCCTGGTTGGCTAGTGTGGCCAACAGACGTTCATCCTGTACAGTGAAAGCATCCGGTTGGTCGCTTTCCACACTGATGCATCCAATAACGTGATCTCCCGCCTCGAGCGGCATATACAGGCCAGACATAATTTCCTGGTGGGTATCGACGTATTGTGGGTGGGTATGTACATTGCCTGTGCGAATGGATTTGCGGGTTTGCATTGCCAGCCCGCTTAGGCCCTGCCCGATTTTGCTCACCCTGGTAGTGTATCGGATCTCCGCTTCTGCACGAGCTTCGTCGCTCAAACCGGGCTGGTTGAAGGCGATCAGTTCCAGCGAGTCTGTTTCAGGATCCAGCAAACGGATGACAACATGATGCCAGGAAAGATGGCGTGCGAATGTTTCGATAATTTGATTTCCAATTTCCCTCGGTTCCAGCAGGCGTCCAATTGCCAGTCCGTTCTCGTAGAGCGCTTCCAGTTCGGCCAAATGCCGTCGGGTCTCCAGTTCACTTTGCTTGCGTTGGGTGATGTCTGCTGAGATACCGGCAAGAATTTTGACTTGACCATTTTCATCGAAAACCGGGAACGCCCGATCCCAGATCCAGCGTACAGAGCCATCCGAGTGGACAATTTGATATTCCATCTCTGCTTTTTCCCCCATCTTCTCCCGTTCGATGCCGCTCAGCACGATCGATCGATCAGCGGGCAGGACACTTTTTAGAAATAGACCTGGCTCTTGCAATAAGGTTTCGAGCGAGAAACCCCATATCTTCATGACAGCGGGGCTGGCATACAGTTCCCTGCCGCTTTTCGCGTCTGTCATCCAGAATACTTCTTCGATATTGGCTGCCAGTTGGCGGAAGCGTTCCTCGGAGGCCCGCAATTCATTCTCGGCGCGCTTTCGTTCGGTGATATCGACAATCGATACGATTACTCTCGACCAATCCTCTTCATATCCTGATGGAATTGTCCCGGTGACGATCAGATCTAATGCCTGACCGTCGAACGCCTTGTCGGACCCCTCCCAAATGAAGCCTCTTACGGGACTGAGCAATCCGAGAAGTTCGGTTCGAAAGTGTGGGAACACACCATTTCCTGCCATGATCGACAGGTTTTTCATTAAATCTTCTTTTTTCTCGGCGCGGAAAATATCAAGAGATGCTCTATTGACATCGTTGATCCTTACCAGAGATGCAAGTTCAAAAATCTGTTCAGGGTACATGTCAAAATAGTGGGCGAAGTCTGTGACGCCGCCTTCCCGAAGTTCGTCGACCCTTTGTTTGACGAGCGAGTAATCCTCCTCCCAAAGGGAAATCGGTGACTTGTCAAACAAATCCTGATAGCGCGCCTGACTCTCCTGCAAGGCGTTTTCGGCCCGTTTGCGTTCAGAGACATCTCTGAAACTCCAGACCCGCCCCACAATGGACTCGCCTAACCGTTGCGGTTGCGAGAATCGTTCGAATACCCGCCCATCACGGAATTGCAACTCATCGAAGGAAATGTCTTCCTGTGATTGATAGAGTTTCTCGACTTTGGCAATGAAGGAAGATGGATTGCGGAGTTGTTCCAGCACAAAATCCAGTAGAACGCGATCATTTTTTTGCGCCGCCAACTCCTGGGGAATACGCCAAAGTTCCAGGAATTTTTGATTGAAATTCGTGATCTTGCCCTTTGAATCGACAACCAAAATTCCGTCGGCCGTGGATTCCAGTGTTGCATATAGGAGTGAATGCGAACGTTTCAATTCATCTTCTGCACGTTTGCGTTCGGTGATATCGACAATGGATACGATCACTCTTGACCAGTCTTCTTCATATCCAGTTGGAATTGTACCGGTGACTATCACATCCAACGCCTGACCATCAAACCGCTTGTCAGGTCCCTCCCAGACGAAACCCCTGGTGGGGCTCAGCAGCCCCAGGAGTTCTTCGCGGAAGTGCTGGAGTACATCCTTTTCCAGTAATACTGTAAGATTTCTTAGTAAATCTTCTTTTTCCGTTGCGTGGAAAAGATCCAGCGATGTATTATTGACATCAATGACTCTCACCAGAGATGCAAGCTCCAGCGGCTCATCAGGATGCTGGTCGAAGTATTCGGCAAAGTCCGTGACGCCGCTTTCCCGCAGTGCGTCGATCCTTTTTTTGACCAGCGAGTAATCCTCCTCCCAAAGCGAAATGGGCGACGTATCAAACAGATCCTGGTAGCGTGCCTGGCTTTGCAGCAATGCGCTTTCGGCTAGTTTTCGTTCCGTGATGTCGCGTCCGACGCCCTGGAACTCGACCGGTTGTCCGTCTTCATCGTAAATCGCCTGGTCTGTCCATTCATTCCAACCTACACTGCCATCAGGCTTAAGAACACGATGACTCTCCGTTTCAACACTGGATATACCCGAGAGCAGGCGCGTTAATTTTTCCTGGACCATTTGACGGTCGTCTTCATGGATGAGGGGCATGAAATTTGCATCGCGGGCTTGTTCTGCAGTGATGCCATAGTAACGGCAGTAGGCATCGTTCACAAACGTGCGTGTCCCATCCTTTTTCCAGCGCACGATGAATTCCGTCTGATTTTCGACGACGGTACGGTAGCGGCTCTCACTCTGCTGAAGTTTCTCCTCGATCCGTTTGCGTTGCGTAATATTCTCGTGAGCCAGGATGACCCATTTCTGTTTTCCATCATCGAAACAAGTGATATGGACAATGAACCAGCGTTTCTCCGTTGGGCTGTGAGCAGGATATTCTACAGATGCCTCACTTGTTTCTCCGGAAAGCACTCGATGAATCGCCGACGCTATTTCTTTGGCCACCACGGCATCGGGTCCATCGGCAGATTCGCAGACAGCAACATAGTTCGTTCCAATACAATAATCAGGGTTTTGCAGACCATTTTGATCGCCAAATTCCCGCCAGGCCTCATTGACCTGAACAATCGTGCCATCCTTATCCAGGATTGCAATGTGTGCAGACAGCGAATTTTGGATGCCCTGCAGGAATTTCTCTGATTTGCGTACTCTCTCATTGACCTGCTGACGCTGGATCAGGGAGGTCAATTGCTCTGCAATTGTTTCGATCCGTTTCAGATCAGCATTCGTGAGCAAACCTGCGCTCGAAACATCCAGAAAACCGATCACCTCCTCATGGGAGATCAGAGGGACAATAATCGTGGATCTAATTTTCAGAAGTTTGAAAATATGCGGGATCAACCTATGAACTGTTGCCCTGGCGAGGGGAGGCAGGAACCTTGTTTCAGTAAACTCCGCGATCCATTCCTGAATCTTTTGCGGGTCGGTTGTGACCAGGCTTTGTTTGGTAAGCAACGCATTATGGAAATGGCCGCCCTCCTTAATAGGAATATCGATTTTCGGAATCCTGAAGCCGAGCAGCCTTTCGATCCGCTTCTCAGTTTCAGGAGAAAAGGAATATTGCTGCATTGTGAGGGTACGTTTATCTGGCGCGAGCATATAGATGGTACTTCCCACGGCCGAGAAGATGCGTTTCAACTCACGGGCCAACAGTTCGATGATCGAATCCAGATCCTGCCCTCGAACGACCGCATTATTAATTAGATTCAACAACCGCAGATCCTCGTTCTTATGGTGAAGCTCGGTTTCTGTCCGCCTGCGTTCGGCGATCTCCTCCCTGGCCTGCTGCAGCAGCCGAGCGTTGTAGATGGCTAAAGCTGCCTGGTTGGCAAACGCCTCGAGACGTTCGGCATGAAAGGCAGTGAAAAATCCCGGCATTTCGCTATCCAGGAGGATAAAACCGATCACCTCATCTCGAATGGAGATCGGTGCACCTACGCTGGAGCGCAGCCAGTCTGTGACTTCCATCCTCTTCCAGCCCGGGTAGGTGTGTGTGTCAGATATGATCACGGGCTGGCGCGTTTCGAGCATCTGGCGCAAGTTTCTGGTTTCCGACAGAGGCAGCCGAAGCCCGAGGATCTCATCCTTGATGCCCAATTTATCGTAGCCGTGCGAGCGGACGACACGGGCAAATCCATCCTCGATGAGCATGATGGTTCCAGCATTGTGGGGCGCCACCCGCTCTACGGCAGCGAGGATATGATCCAACACCTCACCATAATCGAGCGTGCTATTCAGGAGTTGGGCCGTATCGCGCAGAGCCTCTGCCAGTGTGCGCTGTTCACGTTCCGCCTGCTGAACCCGCCTGTTCTCGGTAACATCGATGGTCGTGACGATGACTTTGGAGAAATCTCTTTCATATCCTGGTACCACGGACCAGGTTAGCTGGATTTCCAAAGAGATACCGTCGCAGGTTTCATCGGCGCCCTCCCAGCTGTTACTGGTTCTGCCCTCTGCGATCGCGAGCAGGTCTTCGATGAGGTGTTCCTGTTCACCACGGCTGGTTTCCTGGAGCGTCTCGCGGATCAGGCGTTCCTTCGTACCGGCCCGATACATTTCCACAGCAGCGTGATTGACGTCCAGAATCCGTTGCAGGTCGTCACATCGTTTTACCTGCTCGGGATGAGATATGAGATAGGCCCGCAGGTCTGTGATGCCCTGCGATTTCAAGGACTCCAGGTGTGCTTTGACCGCTGAGAAGTCCTCCTCCCAGATGGCGACCGGCATATTTTCGAAAAAGGTCCGGTAGCGCAGTTCGTTTGCACGTAATGCTTCTTCGGCCAGTTTGCGCTCTGTTATGTCTGACATGGAAAGCAACAAGTGCTGCTCTTCATTGGCTTGAAACAGTACACAACGGACAGCCATCCAGATTTCCCTGCCAAATGTGCTGATGAGATGTATGTCGCTGCTCGCCAGCGTTTGACTCGAAATTGCTTGTTTGGCCAGAGCATACAGGCCAGACGTCTTCCACGAAGGGATGGTATGGAAGTTCTGTGCTCTCAGATCTTCCACAGTCGCTCCAATCATGTCTGCAGCTCTCTCGTTTGCAAAGATGCATTCCCCTGTCAGCTTGTATGAAAGGATGCCGAGGGGCGATTGATGGAGTATTTGTTCATTGAACGAATGCAGATCCCTGATCTGTGCTTCGGCATTCTTGCGTTCGGTGATATCGCGCCCGATGCCCACCAATCCAATGACGTTGCCGGACTCGTCGCGAAGCGGGATCTTACTCGTCAGCACCGAGACCCGATGGCCTTCTGGATCCAACCCAGGTTCCTCGTAATTGATCACGGGCTGGCCAGTCTCCAGAACCTCATGGTCCACCTGCCAAAACGGTTCAGCCAGTTCCAGGGGATACAGGTCGAAGTCCGTTTTTCCGATCACATCCTCCATCGTTTTTCCGCCCGAGGCTTGCCAATCGGCAGTATTGGACATTGTTTTTCTGCCTTGCTTGTCCATGGCGTAGATGCGGTCCGGCAGATGGTCGATCAACGTTCTGAGGAGGTTACGCTCCGTGCGCAACGCTTCCTGGGCGCGCTTCTGTTCGGTGATATCACGTGATGTTCCCGTCATGCCCATCACGGTACCATCCTGATCGCGTACTACGATCGAGTTTGCACTCAGGATGATCTGCCTCCCGTCTCGATGCCGAACATAGACTTCATATTCATGGTATACGGTCTGGGTGGATAGCGCTTCCCGGAATGTTTCGGGGGTAAGATGATCGTGGTCAGGATCCATGATGTCGAAGTAGAAACGTCCGATCAATTCCTCCGGCTCATAGCCATAGATATTTCTGGCGGCGCCATTTACAAATGTAAAGCGACCTTGTGCGTCCACAGCCCAGATCAAGTCATGCGATGTCTCGACCAGTTTTTGATACTGGTCCTGGTTCTCTCGCAATTCCTGCTCGGCATTTTTTCGCTCGGTGATATCGCGATAATTGATGACGACCGCCTCAACGCTGGGTTCCTGAAGCATGTTGGTGGCGGTGGCTTCGATCCAGAGCCACGTGCCGTCGCGACGTTTCAGCCGAAAAATGCCGTGTTGCTGGCTGCCTGGCTGGCGGGCCACTTGCGAAAACAAATCGCTGGTCCAGGCTAGATCATCAGGGTGCATCAACTCGAAGATGTTGCGGCTGAGGAACTCTCCTGGTTCGTATCCCAGTACTCGCTCCACGGCGGGATTTTCCCAGATCAATACGCCGTCTGCAGTGAGGAGTGAGATGCTATCCAGGCTGTTTTCGATCAATGCGCGAAAATGTTTTTCCTGCATGTGCAGCTTTTCTTCTGCCTGTTTTCGCTCAGTGACATCTATGCTGGTTGCCAGAAGTGCAGGCTGTCCGTCATACTCGATCGGATTCGCAAACGTATGGATCCAACGCATCGTACCATCTTTGCGGATGATGCGGACGTCATTGACATCAGAGAGCACTTCACCGACCAGGCGTCTGGCGGCGCGCTCCTGTGCAATGGATCGATCTTCCGGGTGTGTGAGCGCCAGGATCTGTTCCTGTGACATTGCCAACAGTTCGTCTGCCGTATATCCCATGATCGTGCACATCGCAGAGTTGACATACACAATGCTTTGCTTTTGAAAGATGGCGATCCCCTGCAGAGAATTTTCTGCCAGAGCGCGATAATTCATTTCCGACCTGTTCAGTTTATCCTCTGCCCGTTTGCGTTCTAACAGCCGTTGTCTTTCCTCCAGGGCGTGTAGGATGGCGGGCACCAGGGCGGTTATGTCCTCTTTGAGAATGTAATTGTGAGCGCCGGCTTTCATGCACGCGACCGCAACGTCCTCACCCATCGAATTGGTCCAGATTATAAAAGGTGTGAAAGGCAGATGTTCCTGGGCCAATTGCAGCGCTTTCATGCCATCGAACGCTGCGAGAGAATAATTGGACAAAATGAGATCTGGCTGAAAAGAAGCCAATTCTACGAGATACTCGTTCAGAGTCGCCACTCGCTTAAAAACACTGGAATTCAACGATTTCTGAATTTCACGTTGTGCGAGATCGTACTTATTCGGATTATCTTCGACGATTAAGATGCGGATTTTCTTGCTCATACGTTCTGTCCTGGGTAAAGAATGCCTGGATAGCGGAGGCAGGTCCCGGCGTAGAGCGGAGCGGACCTGCCGTCGGTTGGATTATTTCGGTGGGTGATTGACCATCAGCCAGTAGATCCCAAGTTTGCTCATGGCTTCGATAAATGCGTCGAATTCCACGGGTTTGATCACATAACTGTTCGCGCCCAGCTGATAGGCAGTGTTGACATCAGGATCTTCGGCAGAGGATGTGACGATCACTACAGGAATATTGCGTGTGCGCTCATCTTCCTTGATGGCGCGCAGCACTTCCAACCCATTGATGCGCGGAAGTTTCAGATCGAGCAGGATCACTTTCGGCGAATCCTCCATGCTGCGGTCCGCAAACCTGCCGCGGGCAAACAGGAAATCCAGTGCCTGCGCGCCATCCTCCACGTGGAAAACTTTGTTGGCCAGGTGTTTCTTTTTCAATGCACGGATGGTTAATTCGGCGTCATGCGGGTTATCTTCTACAAGCAAAAGTTCAACGGCGTTCAAATCATTCATGATGATCTCCTCGAGGCAGGGCAAAATAGAACGTGGCTCCCTTACCTGATTCACCCTCTGCCCATACACGCCCGCCATGACGCTGCACAATTCGCTGGACGATTGCCAGCCCCACCCCGGTGCCTTCGAATTCATCCTGGCTGTGTAAACGCTGAAATACGCCGAACAACTTATCCACATACTGGATGTCGAAGCCCGCGCCATTGTCGTGGATGTAATAGATGACTTCCTCCTCGCTGCGCCTGGTGCCCACCTGGATGACGGCCCGTTCCTTCCTGGAACTGAATTTGATCGCGTTGGAAACGAGGTTGATCCACACCTGATGCATCAGCGTTGGATCCGCGGTCACCGGCGGGAGTTTTCCTACCGAAAAGTCAATGCGATTGCGCTGCTCCTCGGTGGTAAGCTCGCCAAATGTTGAAAATGCGAGCTTTTTCATATCGATCCTGGCGGATTGCATTTCCTTACGGCTCAATCGCGAGAATGACAGCAGATCATCGATCAGTTCGCCCATGTGCCGTGCCTGGTCAGTGATCACCTTACAGAGGCGCACGCCGTCCTGATCGAGTACAGGCAGGTAGTCTTCGACCAGGATGCGCGCATAACCACTGATGGCGCGCAGGGGCGCCCGCAAGTCATGCGAAACAGAATAGGAAAAGGCTTCAAGTTCCTTATTCGCAGCATGCAGCTGGGCAGTCCGCTCGATCACACGTTCCTCAAGCTTCTCATTGAGACCGCGTATCTCCTCCTCCGATCGTTTGCGTTCGGTGATGTCTGTAGACAGGATGAAGATGCCCTCGCGGGCAGGCTGGATGCTGAGTTCGAACCACCCGATCGTGCCATCCGGAAAAACGAATTGATTTTCCAGACGTCGTGCCGTTCGCTTTTCCATACATTCCTGCAGGACGGGGAATAATTCTGTGTTTTCGATGCCGGGATACATTTCCATCATCGTATGACCAAGCAATTCCTCTGGCTTGCGCCGTCCCTGCGCTGCGACCACATCATTGACGTACACATATTTCCAATCGAAGCCGATGATCTGGCAGCCCTCCATCATGGCATCGAGGACGCGGTGGTAGCGGGCCTCATTTTCAAGTGCGTCGGTTTCTGCCTGCTTGCGCTCGGTAATATCGATGATCGTAGTGAGAGCATATGGCTCGCCATTGACATTAATATTTTCCACTGAATTAAGCAGATGCAGCAGCTTACCGCTCCGGGTTCTGGCCTTTTGTTCCAAATTTCGAATTTGACCGTTCGTCTGGAGCATTTCAACTGCCTTTGCCCGCGACTCAGGGTCTGCAATGCCAATTTCGAGCGAGGTGTGCCCAATGATCTCGTCATGGGGTAGGCCAAACAATTCACAGAATGCATCGTTCACATCCATGATCCTGCCATCTGCTAAACGTGTAAGTGCAATGGGCGTGGGACTGGAGCGGAACAACCCGGCAAACTGGGCTTGTGACTGGCGTAGTACTTCTTCGCTTTTTTTACGTTCTGTAATATCGCGTACGATCCCCTGATAACGTCCATCCGATAACATCCTTCCGCTGATTTCAACCGGGAGTAACGAGCCGTCTTTGCGGATCAAACGCCGCTCTGTGATCAGGGCCTGTCCGGAGCGCATCAATTCGAGACGCGGCGCGACCGTTTGTTTATCCTCCTCGGGAAGTAGATCAGAAATATTCCTGCCAAGAATTTCCTCCATCGAGTATCCCAGCATGGCGCATCCCTTTGGGTTGACAGAGACGTACTTCCCGCTTGCGTCGCTGATGAATATTCCATCGCTTGCCTGCTCAATGAGTACGCGATATTGTTCCTCGCTCCGTTTGATGGTTTCTTCTATTTTCTTTCGTTCTGTAATATCCTGGACCGTTGCCACACGATACAACGGCTCTCCATCGTCACCGCGAACACTGACCACATCCATCTGCACCAGAAACGTCGAGCCGTCCCGGCGGAGCATCTGTGCTTCAAACTGCGCGTGACCGATCTGGTCTGCCCGGGCAACGTTGTGCCGCACATGGTCATGATCTGAAGCCGCGTACAGGCTCAGAATCGATGAACCCACAATATCTTCGATACGCGCCTTATGCAGGAGCGCGAATGCTGAATTACAGATCACGATCCGGCTGGAGTTTGGGTCAGCCAGCGCAATTCCATGCGCGCAGTGCTCGAACGCATCTGCCCATTGGCGAAGTTCCTCTTCCTGCCTTTTTCGCTCGCCCACATCCTGCACCAGGGCAAACAAACCCTTCACCTTCCCATCTGTCCCCTGGTCAGGGACATAGGTTGCGTTGATAAATCTTGTGCCTGCGTTTTGCAAATCGACTCGCGTTTCGTAAGACACCCTGTTGCCCTGCAATGCTGCATCGATATAAGGCTCTAATTGTTGATAGGCTGTCTTTCCGACCACATCGATTACTTCCCTGCCGGCGGGCTGATGACCAAACCACTCTTCATATTCCTGGTTCGCGAACAAGTAGCGTTTATCTGTTCCCACATAGGAAATCAGGACGGGCAGAGCGTTAGTGAGGGTGAGCAGTCTCTGCTCACTTTGTTGCAATGCCCTGCTATGTCCCCGGATCAATAGATAAAGGATTAAGGCAGTGACAGTAATGAAGCCCCAGCCCTTATACATGCTGATCTGTGTTAATAGCGCTGGATCACGGGTGATCGTTGCAACAACCTGATCTGAGAAAAGAATCCACAAAACCCCCACAAGTAGATACAAACCTGCGATCCGTAAGGCAGCATCCCCGCCATTGCCCAACCGCTTTTGGGGTGTATCACTTTTCATAATGACTCCTGAGCTATGGAAAGTATCGTTGAAAATAATATGATCCTTGGCTGCTCTATGTGATTTGTGGGCAAAAAAGATGAATTTTCTTTCAAAAACATTTTCCTATCACAAAATAGTTATGCACATGGGTGGATTCCCTACCTCGCTGTCGGGATATTAATTGCAAAATTGGATGTTTTCATGCTGGGCACAGCGGACCTCGAGAGGCTCAGCATCCTGAGGATGGATTTCAGTAGAACATGTGACTTCCTTCCATGTGAAAATTGTCGCAAATGGGGAATAATAAGGTCAACCATAACATTTATTAGAAGGCTGACCTTATGTTGCAGATGTCCGAAAGCACTGAAATGTACCTCAAAGCGATGGCCGAAATGGATCCCGATCATGTCATCGCGGTGGGGCGTCTCGCTGGTCGCCTGGGTGTAACCAACGTCTCTGCCAATGAGATGGTCCATCGTCTGACCGAAAATGGACTGGTAACACATACACCCTACAAAGGCGTAGCGCTGACAGAAAGCGGCCGCGCCGCGGCCTGCAACGTGCTACGCCGCCAGCGCCTGTGGGAATGTTTCCTGTATGAATATTTGAATATCGAGTGGGCCAGGTTGTATGAGTTTGCATGTGCCCTTGAACATGCCACAGCGCCTGAAGTGACAGAAGCGCTGGCTGAGTTCCTGAAGGATCCAAAATTCTGCCCGCGTGGGAATCCGATCCCCTCGGCAGATGGAGCGTTGACACCCTTGAATGGAACCCCGCTCCGTAACGTTGCTGTGGGGACGACGGTACGCGTGTTGGCTGTCAATGCTACCGACACCGATGCACTACAGTATCTTCAGGCGCGTGCAATTTTGCCTGGTTCTGAAATCACCGTGCTCGAAGCAGCGCCGATGGAGGGTCCGCTCACATTGAGCGTGCAGGGAAAAGAAGTCGCGCTGGGTTTGTTATTATCTGAATTTGTGATTGTGGAAGGTAAGGAATAAGAAAATACTGGTGGTCGAGGAGTTCCTCGACCACTGAAATGCACGTTCAAAGGAAAATGACAATGTCTGAACCAACACAGCTCCATCTCTTGCGTCCCGGTCAACTTGCGAAAATTCTGAAGATCAACGGGGTCAGCGCGCTGCGCAGGCGATTCATCGAAATGGGAATTGTCAAAGGCGAGACGATCCGCATCGAGCGCCATGCTCCGCTGGGGGACCCCATCGAATATCTGATCAAGGGTTATCATCTCGCGCTGCGCATGGAAGAAGCCGCGCAGATCGAAGTAATCGTGGAGGACAGCCATGGCTGATCTGACGATCGCATTAGCGGGCAATCCCAATGCAGGCAAGAGCACCATCTTTAACGTACTCACCGGGCTGCATCAGCACACCGGTAACTGGCCCGGCAAAACCGTGGAAAAGAAGGAAGGCCAGTTCGAGCATAAAGGACTCACCATCAATATTGTGGATCTGCCTGGCACGTATAGCCTGACCGCCTATTCGCCGGAAGAGATCATCGCCCGCGATTTCATCATCGAGGAGAAACCCGATGTTGTCATCAATGTTGTCGATGCCACCAACCTCGAACGGAATCTGTACCTGACCATGCAATTATTGGAGCTCGAGGTCCCGGTCGTGGTGGCGCTAAACATGTCGGACGCCCTGCATAAGGATGGCGCGAAGATCCACGTGAAGGAGCTTTCACAATTGCTTGGGAACGTGCCTGTTGTGCATACCTCCGCAAATCATGGCAATGGCGTGGCAGACCTGATCGCCGAAGCCGTACAAACCGCAAACCGTAAGGCGACATTCATGTCGCCAGTTGCGAGATAAATCTCGCCCTACTCTACAATTATATGAACATCACACACTCTCCACTCTTCAAACTGGATTACGGCGGCAAGATCGAACGTGAGATCGCCCACATGCTCGCGAAGTTCGACGAATTAAATTTCGATACACAGCGCTATGCCAAACGCTGGCTGGCCATCAAACTCCTGGAAAAGGATGCAGACGTTCTCGAACACGTTCAATCGATGAAAGACGGGGAGACGATCATCGCCTTCGCCAGGGAACGTTCTGCACATGTCGAATCGATGCTGGGCGAGGAGTTCGATCTGCTTACCGCCGACCATCGCTATGGATATATCAATGGGATCGTGCGCCAGGCGCTGCATCGCCCACTGGTAGACCGGCTCGCGCTCACCGACCGCATCGATAACATCGTCACGCACAAGTGGCTGGGGCTTCCCATCTTCTTCGCGGTGATGTATATCGTCTTCCGACTCGTGATCGATGTCTCCTCTCCGTTTTTGGATTGGACAGACGCGGTCATCAACGGTCCCTTTGCACATGGGTTCTCGTTCCTTCTGGACCTGGTGCTGGTCCCGTCATGGATTCATTCCCTGGTCATCGACGGCATTGTCGCTGGCGTGGGTGGTGTACTCGTGTTCGTGCCGGGGTTGTTGATCCTGTATTTCTTCCTCGCATTACTGGAAGACTCCGGCTACATGTCGCGGGCCGCATTTGTGATGGATCGCTTCATGCGTATCGTTGGCTTGCATGGCAAATCCTTTATCCCGATGATCCTGGGGTTCGGATGTGCTGTCCCTGCCATCTATGCCACACGGACTATTGCCAGCCGCCGCGACCGGGTTCTGACGGCGTTACTGGTGCCCTTGATGTCCTGCTCGGCGCGGCTGCCCGTCTATGTGGTGTTTGGGCTGGCATTCTTCGGCGCACGCGCCGGCACGGTGATCTGGGGAATGTATGCACTGGGTATCGTCGTAGCCATGCTGGCGGGCATCGTCTTCACCCGGACCGTCCTCAAGCCAGACGTCACCTCCGCATTTGTATTGGAATTGCCGCCGTATCGCCAACCGGCATTGAAAAGCGTGCTCATCCATATGTGGGAGAACACGCGCGAATTCGTCCGCAAGGCCGGAACGACCATCCTGAGCGCATCGATCGTCATGTGGATCCTGTTGAACCTGCCATGGGGCGTTGCAAATCAACGCGATTCCTATTTCGGAAAATTCAGCGGCGCGATCGCGCCGGTCTTTGCTCCATTGGGGTTTGATAATTGGGAAACCGGTGGCGCTCTGATTTCCGGCTTTATGGCCAAGGAGATCGTTGTCAGCACGATGAGCCAAATCTATCTTGGCGACGCCGAACCGGCTGAAAGTGAACCGGTCGCGTTTGCAGCAGAGATCACATCCATCGGCACGGGATTCGTGGATGCAGCGGTCAGCTCTGGCAAAATTCTGTTGAGCATCCTGCCGGGTGTAGACCTGGTGGATGAATCCACCGAGAGCGAAGATACCGTATTGAGCCTGGCACTGCGGGATCACTTTTCGATGCTGAGCGCGCTGTCTTTGCTGGTCTTTGTGTTGCTCTATGTTCCCTGTGTGGCGACACTGGGCGCGATCAAGCATGAGTTTGGCATGTCGTGGGCAGTGACATCCGCCGTCTACCAAACGGGCGTCGCCTGGCTGGTTGCCTTCCTTGTCTATCAGGGCGGGCTGTTGTTAGGATTTGGATAAACCGATGCTTGCGCAACTCGTCAGCTTGCTGGAAACGAAAGAGAACGGACTGAGTCTTTCTGAGATCAGCCGCGCCATGAAGGCCCAGCCATCCGCTGTTCTTTGTATGATCGAATTGCTCGTACAAAAAGGAAAATTGATCGAGATCGGACCGGATGGGAAATGCTGCAATACCTGCGGGTTGGAATCAGAATGCAATCTATTGAAAGCGCGGGGGAAAAGGTTTCTCGTGACAAAAAGATGACGGTCACGGCGCCTTGGCGACATGACCGTCACTTTTTACAATGCATCCTTAAGAGCTTTTAGTGCGCGGGGCTTGATCACTTTGCGGGCCGGCCGGGCTTTGAACATCGCCGGTTCTTTTGTGAAGGGGTTGATCCCCTCACGGGCCGGGACGGCCGGTTTAGTGACCGCGGTCAGCTTCAGAAGACCCGGAATGACCACCTCGTGTTGGGCTTTGAGCTCCTTGTACACCACGCCGTTCAAACCATCCAGAACCGCATTGACCTGTTTCTTTTCCAGGCCGCTTTCCGCAGCAATTGCCTCTACAAATTCAGTCTTGCTCATACGTTTGTTTGCCATGGAGACCTCCGAATCTCTGGTTTTTCTCGAAATGCAGGCAAAACTGGGCTGTTTTTGCCTGCTTTATAGTCAAACGAACAGGAATGTTTTCAGTTATGGGAAACATGCCATCTCCGTGACAGGCGGCTTGCAATAGACCTCTTGCATAAGTATATGAAAATGCCCATTAACTCCCTTTTGAACCACTGAGACACGGAGACACTGACACCGCACCTGCGGTCGGTGCAGGTGGAAAAATTAAGAAAAACTCCGTGACTCGGTGTCTCCGTGGTTAAGGTTTTGGGCTTTTGCAAGAGGTCAAATTTAGCAATTCCGAATCTGAGACTGGCCCGCCAAAAGATCAACGCGAATTTCACAAATGAGCGAATGGCGCGAATTATTCAAAAATCATTGGCGAAATTCGCCAAATTCGTGGAATTCGCGTTAACAAACGCTTGCCGAAGCATTACATCGCTTTGGGCTTCACAAATACCGCCAACCCCGGACCACAATGTTCCTGTGCGGATTTTATATTTGGAATTGCTGCTTGCAATTCTTTCCTATGTACTACTAACGGTTACCTCTCTCCAGCACCTCGCCGGCCAAATTTCCCCATATGGTTTCGAATACCTTTGCTGTCCCGGAGGTCAGCACACTATTGAAATCATCCTCGCCGAGCTGTATCAGGAAGGCAATATGCCGTATGGCGTGTGAAACCACTTTGTTGTGCAATTCAGTCTGTGAACGCGGCTTGTGACTTTTCTTCTGGATAGTACGCAGTCTATTCAGTGAAAGACTCTTGAACGTCCCCTTCTTAAACTCCAATTCATCGGAGTAGGCCACATACGTAAGCAGGATCGTGCCGCGCTCATACCGCCAGCTCGTCGAATGGACGATGAACTCCTGCTCCTCGACCTCTCCCGCATCGGTGCGGCGCTTCTCGCGGATCAATGATCGGATCATCGCCTCTGGGTCGCCACCTCTCTTGCTGAGGTTTGCCACCCTGCGTTGATAGCGCAGGCTTTTACCGACGATCCGCATATAAAAGATTTCAAGGATTGTTTTCATAACTATAATAGGAGACCTGACAGGTTTCATCTTCAAAAATGTCCATCACGGTCACTGCGTGGACAGGGTTTCCAATCAGCGGGTATTCCGTGAAAACCTGTCAGGTCTTGTTACGAGTAGGTCATGTTATACAACCGTGCGTATGTGCCATCTGCATTCATCAACTCTTCGTGCGTTCCCTGTTCTTCGATGCCCAGATCGGTAAGGACAAGGATCCGTTTTGCATTCCTTATGGTGGATAAACGATGAGCGATGACAAATGTTGTGCGGTTCCTTGCCAGGGCATCCAGCGACTCCTGGACGACTCGTTCACTCTCGTTGTCCAGCGAACTGGTGGCTTCATCGAAGATCAGGACGGGCGGATTTTTTAAGAAGACTCTTGCGATACTCAGCCTCTGCTTTTGCCCACCCGAGAGCTTGACTCCGCGCTGACCGATATCGGTGTGGTAGCCATCTGGCAAAGACAGTATGAAATCGTGGGCATTGGCCCGTTTCGCCGCTTCGATCAGCTCGCTTTCGCCCGCATCGGGTTTCCCATATAGAATATTCTCGAACACGGTTCCAGCGAAGAGATACACATCCTGCTGCACTACCCCTACATTCCTGCGCAGCGAACGCAGCGAGATATCCTTGAGATTGACGCCATCCAGCAGGATCTCGCCCTCGCGGACTTCATAGAAACGCGGAATGAGAGAGCACAGGGTGGTCTTGCCAACACCTGATGAGCCGACGATGGCAACATACTCGCCTGCATTCACATGCAGTGAAATATTTTTCAAGACGTGGGAATGGTCGTCGCGATAGCGGAAACTGACATTTTGAAATTGGACGTTTCCTTTTACGTCCTTTACTTCCACTGTATTGGCGGGGTCGTCGATTTCCGGTTCGATCGCCAGAATCTGCATGAAGCGTTCGAAGCCCGCGAAACCTTGCTGGTACTGCTGCACAATTCCATCAAGGCGAAGGATCGGGTCTGTGACGTTGTTGATATAAAGCAGGAAAACGATCAGGTCTGCCAACCCAAGCGAGCCATGTAGGATCCAAACGCTTCCAAAGATCACCACAACCAGCACCATCAACTGCGTAAAACCGGTCAGCCCTTCGTAAGAGCAGGCTTCATTGAGGTAGCGAAGTTTTCGGCTTTGCACGAACAGGTGGTCTATATGGCCAAATTTCCGGGCTTCGGTTTCTTCATTTGCAAACGACTTTACCACGCGGATACCGGCCAGTGTATCTTCCACCTGGGCGTTGATGTCGCCGATCCTTTCCCAATTCTTTGCATATACTACATTCAGCTTTTTATAAAAGTGCAGAGCATACATCACCATGACCGGCACGAAGACGAATACGATCAGGGTCAATGGGACGTTGATCGTCAGCAGGATGATGAAAGCGCCAATACCCTTGATCGAATATATGAGGAGATCCTCCGGCCCGTGATGGTAAAGCTCGGATAACAGGAACAGGTCGTTCGTAATGCGCGACATCAACTCGCCGGTCTTTTGCTCATCGTAAAAGCGAAAGGGCAGCTTTTGATAGTGGTCGAACAATTCACGGCGCAGGTCGCTTTCCATCATGGCGCCCATGCTGTGGCCGCGATAGGCAACATAAAAGTTGCACAGCGTGTGGAGGATGACCAGCACAAACATCAATGCGCCCAGTTTATAGACGTCGCTCAGCGCATTTGCTGCGCTGCCTTCCAGTATGTTTTTCGTAATATAACGCGTACCCAGAGGAAGGAGGAGTGTGATCCCTGCGACGATCAATCCACAGAACATCACGGAAGCAAATAATCCCAGATATGGTCTGTAATACGAGAAAAACTTTTTCGTTCGAGTGTTCATCATGAATTCCTGTACAGCGGCATTTATGCCGGGTTACTAACAAAAAAACACCGCGGAGATCGCCGCGGCAGAGAGATGGGTTCCCAGCAGATAGAGGAACAAAAAACCACGGGGCGCTATGCGAGCACGTCCGTGGTCAGGAATTCATATTTACAGAAAACGAAAATACGATGCGATCAGCAGATGCACTCACATAACAGGTCTATTCTGTTGAGCTTTGCTGACATGTGAGCGCACCTCCTTTTGAAAAAGATTTGATGGAGTGTGTCCATCTGAAACCTACTTTAATGGAATTGGCGGAGGTTGTCAAGAATAAGGTACCCTCCCGCGCTGAGCGGAGAGCGGGCGCTTTACGCGCTCGTAGTCGAAGCGGCGATTATGGAGCGATTTGCATTTACAACTGCTCACGCTGTCCTGCACACCAGGAGCGTAGTAGGAGAAAATGATTCGTCCAAATGTAAATTACATTACTGCGCGCGCTTCGTCTGCGTGGCGCTTAGGGCGCCACTCCGCTCAGCGCGAGGTCAGGGCCTATATACCACCTTCCACAACCTCACTTCTCCGTTGTTGCTGGCTGTGGCAAGCAGGCCGCTGTCCGCGGACAGCGTCAGCACGCTGTTGCCGTCGGGAGGAGTCGTTTCGTAAACGGGAGTGTAATCGGCTGTGGAATAGAAGCGCAACATGCCATAGCGGGCGGCCGCGATCAGCATCGATCCATCGGCGGTGAACTCCACGCTCTCCACGCCATGGGGGAATCCGGAGAGTTTCCGCAGCAAGCGGCCGCTGGGCAGGTCCCACAGCCAGATGCCGCCGTCTGTGCATTCATAATTCACGACCGTGATACACGTGGCCGTTGCTACAGTGGACCCATCGGGTGTAATGGCAATGTCACCGACCTGATGGGCGTGGTTCAAGGTGTAGACGACGCTTGCATCGCTGGTGCGCCAGACCTGCACGTTACGGGATGTGCCGCCGCCAACCAGCACGCCGCCATCCGGTGAATACGCCATGGATGTGACATTCCAGAATTCATAGAATTTCATCCTGGGCTCCCAGGAACCCACTGCGAACGTCCAGATCGCAGCGTGAAGGATCTGGTTCTCCGGTTCATCGACGCCGCCGATCGCAAGGGTTTGCCCATCCGGTGAAAAGAGGACGCTGTAGACACCGCCGGGAAATTCCAGGGTCTTCAACTGATCGCCATTGCGCCAGTCCCAGATCTTTGCCGTTCCATCATCAGAAACGGAGACCAGCAGTTGTCCGTCAGGCGAGAACGCCAGTTCATCCACCCAGTCAGTGTGACCGCCCAGGATGCCGAGAGGCTGCCCACTGGCGACATCCCAAATGCGGATGGCAAAGTCATCCCTATTGCCTCCCCCTTGGGCAACGATCGCTCCATCGCGTGTGAACGCAACGCTGCGTGGAACTTCGCCTCCCTGGAAGGTCATAAAGTTTTCGAGCATCGACGTCATGCCCATTCGAATGGCGATCAGCGTGGGCGTTGGCGACGGCGGGGCAAATGTATCGACCGGCACAGGAGTGAATGTGGACGGCGCGACTGTAAAGGTGGGCTGCACAGGCGTGGGCGTGGGCAGAACGTCTACGGTGAACGTGCAGGCAAGCAGCACTGCGGTTACTGAAAAACAAACAATAATGGAATGTAAATGCCTGTTCTGTTTCATCGCTTTCTCTCTTTCCTCACTGGCCTTTCCATGTGGAATGAGTATAAAACGTTTGCACAGAATGTACAGTTCCCGCTGGCTTATTAATGTCGGGTCTACCGTTTTTAACGGGATAACTCTTTTCAAACACAAAGGACACAACGGTCACGAAGGAAAAAAGCCCGTAAAATCAATGCTCTTTACTCCTTTGTGTACTTGGTGACCTTCGTGTTTAGGCTTTTTCCCGCCAGAGACGGGAGAGCCTTAATGTCCTATCCACCCGGCTAGGACGATACTCCCCCTGCGACAAGGGGTGGTTTCCTGCGTAGATAGTAGAATAAGAGTGAAATTTTAGGAGGCTTCATGGACCAGTCTGCCATCAGCGTTCAGGAATTGCGCAAATCGTTCGGCGAGAATCACGCGGTACAGGGCGTCAGCTTTGACGTGGCCCCTGGGGAGATCTTCAGCCTGCTCGGTCCGAATGGAGCCGGGAAGACGACGACGATCTCGATGCTCTCGTGCCTGCTGCGGCCCGACCACGGCGAGGCGCGCATCATGGGGCATTCCATCCGTACCGAAGGGATTGGAGTCAAATCGATGCTGGGGGTCGTCCCGCAGGAGATCGCGTTGTACGAAGACCTGACCGCCCGCGAAAACCTCATGTTCTGGGGCAAGATGTATGGCCTGCGCGGAGCCGCGCTCAAGTTACGCGTGAACGAAGTGTTGGAAGTGATCGGACTCACAGACCGCGCCGGCGACCGCGTTGGGAAATATTCTGGCGGCATGAAGCGCCGCGTCAATATCGGCGTGGCGTTGTTACACAAACCCAAAGTTATTTACATGGATGAGCCGACGGTCGGTATCGATCCGCAGTCGCGACGCAGTATTCTCGATAGCGTGGTGGCATTGAAGCAACAAGGCATGACCGTGCTGTACACCACGCATTATATGGAAGAAGCCCAGGAACTCTCAGATCATATTGGGATCATGGATCACGGCAAACTGATCGCCTATGGGACGCACGATGAGCTGGTGAAACTTGTCGGCGGACAGGCCCGCATCGACCTGACGTCCACTCTTGATCCCGTCAAAATGGCAGATGCCTGGCGGACGGTACAAGGCGTGGGACGTGTGACCATCGAAGAGGAGACGATCAGCGCGCTGGTCGATGATAGCAATAAAGTGTTGCCGCGCTTATTCGAATGTGCAACTCAAAATTCTGCGCGCATTACTTCAGTAGATATCCGTGAGCCAAATCTCGAAGCCGTGTTCCTGCACCTGACGGGACGGGCATTGAGGGATTGAATGAAATACACACGTACACAAGTACACAGGTCCCTGTCTACGTGCGTCGCCGTGACGCCGTGGCGACATTTACCTGTGTACCTGTTTACCTCCAACGGAAAACCATGAAAGCAATCGATATCGCCCTCAAAGACCTCCAGCGTTCCTTCCGCAGTGCATTCGCGGTCATCTTTATGTTCGGTGTACCGCTGCTCGTGACCGGAATGTTCTATTTCATGTTCGGTAACATCGCACAAAGCGGCGGGTTCGACCTTCCGAAAACAAAGGTCATCATCGCTAACGTGGATGCAGGCGGGCCAAAGTTTCAGGTCAATCCGAAGAATATCCCGGGTGGGCGCAAAGCCGAGACGATGGGTGATCTGATCGTTGGAATTCTCGAAAGCGACGATCTGGCGGACCTGATCGAAATCACAGAGGCCGAGAGTCCTGAGGCTGCACGCTCCGCCGTAGATCACCAGCAGGCCCAGGTGGCGATCATCATCCCGGCTGATTTCTCTGAACAGTTCGCAGATGTACGCGATGGCAAAGCAGTCATTGAGTTCTATCAGGATCCCACACTGACGATCGGCCCTGCGATCATGCGTTCGATCATGAATCGCTTTTTAGATAGTATGGCAG
The DNA here is from genome assembly GCA_964489725.1 of uncultured Anaerolinea sp. Lineage (GTDB taxonomy): Bacteria > Chloroflexota > Anaerolineae > Anaerolineales > Villigracilaceae > Defluviilinea. The sequence continues at coordinate 85,354 of CAZBAX010000012.1, forward strand.
GGGTCAGCATTGCTGTGAATGTGTTCATGGATGAGGCTTCTCCATCCGATCAGGCATTTACCGCGCAGGTGGTCCAGCGTTATCTGAACGAATCTCTCGCCCTGAGTGAAAACCCCGAAGCTGAACTTTTAGACGTGCGCGCGCCCGCGGGTGCAAAAAGCACGCAGGAAGAAAGCAAAAACGTCCTGCTGGGTATCGTCGGTCCCATCATGGGCGGCATGATGGTTTTCTATGCCTTCTTTACTGGCACATCCACCGCCCAAAGTATTCTCAGGGAAGAGGAAGAACTCACGCTTCCACGCCTGTTCACCACACCCACCCCCCAGGCAACCATCCTGACAGGTAAACTGCTGTCTGTATTCGCAACGGTCGCGGTGCAAGTGACCGTACTGTTGTTCGCAGCGCGTTTGCTATTCGGAATTCAGTGGGGTGCGCTTGGTTCTGTAGCGCTCACTGCACTGGGAATTGTCTTCTCTGCTGCGTCCTTTGGCATCTTTGTCAATTCATTTCTCAAGACCACGAAACAGGGTGGCGTCATCTTTGGCGGTGTGCTGACCGTCACCGGCATGTTAGGAATGATCAGCATTTTCGCCATGGGAGCGCCCGGCGCGGCGGTTTTGGGCGATACGGTCTCGCTGCTTGTTCCGCAGGGCTGGGCGATCCGCGGGCTGATGCAAACAATGAACGGCGAGCCTTTGGGAACCGTATTGCTCTCTGTGCTGGCAATGTTCATCTGGAGCGCCGCGTTTTTCATTACCGGTGTATGGAGATTCAATAGAAGATATGTGTAGAAAAGTGTACCGCTGGTCGAGTAGTTCCGAGCGAAAGCGAGGAATGTATCGAGACCACGAGTTTGAACTTGACAAAAAATAACTTGAGACGTAGTGGTCTCGATACGTCCCGAAGGACACGGGACTACTCGACCACCGGAGTGTTTTTGAAACTATGACCCGTATTCTCGACATCGCTCTCAAAGACCTGCTGCAACTCTCGCGCGACTTCAAGACATTTATGTTCCTGCTGCTGATGCCGATCGTCTTCACGTTCATGTTCGGCTTTGCCTTTGGCGGTTTCAGCAGCGGAGAGTCTGACTCGCGCCTGCCGGTGGGCTATATTTCGCAGGACGATCACTGGGTTACAGACTCACTCCATGACCTGCTCGACAAGTCTGAAGTGATCAAACTCGATGAAAACGTCTTCCGTGCTGAGGCGGAATTGGAACAACTCGTTGCGGAGGGTGAACTGGCCGCGGGCATCATCGTCCCGCACGGATACGGCAAAGCGTTCCTCAAGGATAAAGATGCACGGCTGGTTGTAATCATGGACGCGAGTACGACAACCGGATCCACTATCGAAGCTGAACTTTTATCGCTCACCAGCCGGCTGGATGGCGCAGTCCACACGGCCACGATCATCGAAGAGACCGGCGCGCAGGGCATTCCATTCGAGTATGCCTTCAGGAAGACATTGGAAGCCTGGGATGAACCGCCCATTAGCATTGAAGAAACGACCAGCCCAGCACTGCAAAATGAAGATAATGGGAACTCTGCGCTGGCGCACACGGCTCCCGGAATGATGCTGCAATTCGCCATCGCCGGGTTGTTGACGTGTGCCCAGGTGATCGTGGCAGAACGCAAATCGCGTACATTACAAAGGATTCTCACAACCGCCACGAACCGCGTTCATATCGTGGTAGGACATTATCTGGCGATCCTGCTGTTGCTGCTGATCCAATTTTTCATCCTGATCCTGTTCGGTCAACTGGTCCTGAAGGTCGCCTACTTCCGTGTTCCTGCTGGGACCCTGCTGGTGGCATTCAGCGCTGCGTTGTGTATTTCGGCTTTGGGTCTGCTGATCGGCATCCTGGCGAAATCGGAAGAGCAGGCAGTCACCTTCTCATTGATCCCCATGTTTGTGTTTTCCGGGCTGGGCGGAGCATGGGTTCCGCTTGAGGTGACCGGTCCCACGTTTCAAGCCATCGGTCACCTGTCCCCCGTGGCCTGGGCCATGGATGGATTCGAGAACATCGTGGCGCGCGGGTTGGGATTCGAAGCAGTGCTGATCCCATCAATGGCTTTGATCGGCTATGCAATTCTCTTCTTTACCCTGGCTGTGCTGCGGTTTAGAAAAATACAGGGTGCCGCATAATTTATGAGCGCCTTTGGCGCCATCCCGCTCTGCGGGACTTTACCTGACCTCAGATCTGGATTTTAGTCTGTAAGCAAATATGAAAAGTAATTCCGGTTACAGACCAGCGGTAGAATCGTAAACGTCTTCCATTAAGGCGGGACCCCTTTGCCTGAACATCGCAAACAGATATATTGAATTTTGCTACCGAACAAAATTCAAAATCTTCACCACGAAGATCGCCCCGCAGGTTGCTTTCTATTTCTGTGAAACGTGAGGGGTCACGAAGGGGCACAAAGGACAAATCTTAAGGACCTTCCTTCGTGTTACTTCGTGCCCTTTGTGGTAAAAAAAACACATTCTTGACACAAAGAGCGAAAATCTGTCCGGTAGAGAAATACTGGATATAGATATCGAAAGGAGTACTTCCCATGAACATCCATCGCTCAAGTCTGTTTTGGGGGATGCTGCTGATCGGGGCCGGCGTACTCGCGCTCGGCGCACAGCTTGGCTACATCGAAGACCTGACCGCCACCTCGTGGATCTTTGTCTTTTCTGCCATCAGCCTGATCGCGTTCGTCAGTTACGCCATGAGCGGATGGACACAATGGGGCTGGCTTTTCCCGACAGGCATCTTTGGCGGCCTGGCAGTGACCATTACGCTGGCGACCAATGATGTCAATACGGCTGCCGTTGCCTCCCCGCTATTCATCGGATTGCTGATCCCGTTCATGGCCGCCTACCTCACCGACCGCACACAGAATTGGTGGGCATTGATCCCCGGCGGCGTGATGGTGTTCCTGATTATGGTCACACTGCTGGTTGATTACACACCCGCAGATGAATGGATCGGCGCGTTGTTGTTCTTCATGGTGGCAATCAGTTTCCTGGTGGTATACCTGACCGACCGGACGCGCTGGTGGGCCTTGCTGGTGGCCTATATCACGTTCGTTCTCGGTATTGCACCGCTGATGTCGATGGGAGGACGAAACGCAGACTACTTCGGCTCCATCTTTCTCTTTGCGGTGGCGCTGCCGTTTTTTGTGCTCTATTTCCGTTCGTCCCAAAACTGGTGGGCGATCATCCCAGCCGGGGCAGTGAGCGTAGTAGCAATCATTGCCACGCTCGCGATCGCGAATCTGATCAACGATGCCACGAGCGGCGGGCGCGTTGGCGCACTGTTGATGGCAGGGCTTGCAGCGACCTTCGCGGTGCTCTGGCTGCGTCATGGAATGAGCTGGGCAAAGATCGTGACGATCCTGCTGGCCGTGATGGCCGTGGCATCTGCCTTCTTCATCAGCTACTACGAGACCTTCTGGCCGGTCGCGTTCATTCTGGGTGGCCTTTATCTCCTTTATATTGCACTCCGCAAACCGAAGACGGTCTAAATATTCACGCATCCACGTAGACACACTATCCACTCGGATAGTGGAAAACTCTCCCAGCGATGGGGGAGTTTTTGTTCTGCCTCCGGTACGATGTTAACGTTTGGAACGAAATTTACAAAGTTGCGTAGGTATAGTGATGAAAAACACAAATGCCCACCTGGGACTCGCTCCCTCCATTACCAAAGCTGCCAGTGAGCAGACGTATTATACGATCCGATATCTTGTGGATTCAGAACGGGTCGCGGACGCCTATCGGGCCTATGCCTACTTCCGCTGGGTAGATGACTGCCTCGACGCGGAATCCGCCCTCAGCCCGGAACGAACCGCTTTTCTCGAACGGCAAAAGTCTCTTTTGGAGAAATCTTATCGAGGCGAACTGCCTCGTGACGCAGACATCCACGAGAGAATGCTTGTTGAGCTTGTACAGAAAGATACCGAAAAGAACAGCGGACTGCAGTGTTATCTGCGCAACATGATGGGCGTGATGGATTTTGACGGTAAGCGGCGCGGCCGTTATATCTCGCACATGGAATTGAACGAATATACGCACCTGCTGGCCAGCGCAGTGACCGAAGCGATGCATTATTTCATCGGTCATTGTTGTTATGCGCCGCAGAATGAGTCACGGTATCTGGCTGTGACTGCTGCACATATTACGCACATGCTGCGCGATACAGTCGATGACGTGCAGGCCGGATACTACAACATTCCGCGTGAAGTGCTGGTTGCAAACGAGATGCTGCCGGGCGATGTGAATCGTGATGCCTATCGCGCCTGGGTAAAAAGTAGAGTCCAGCTGGCGCGTTCCTATTTCAAAGCTGGCAGAGAGTATCTAAATCAGGTGCAAAATCCGCGCTGCCGCCTGGCAGGGTACGCCTACGCGGCGCGCTTCGAATGGCTGTTGGATACGATCGAGCGCGAAGGGTATCTGCTGCGCCCGCAGTATGCAGAACGAAAAAGCTTCGGAACTGGCTTGCGCATGATACTCTCGGCATTCTCGTCGATGACCCATCTGCGCGGCCCAGAACCGAAGAGTGAGCATATGACTGCGCATCAAGGTTTGGTGAGGTAAAAATGCTCCCCCGCCGTCCCCGGCGGGGATCATTTAGAGTTTCGTTCAATGATGAAATCAAGCTCCTCTCTCGGTTGTGTGTCAACAGTTGTGTTCGCCGCCGAGGACGGCGGCTTTAGCGGAGGCAAATCGTGAAATCAGTGCTCGTTATCGGCGCAGGCATCGGCGGAATCGTGGCTGCCACCCATCTTGCAAAACACGGCTTTAAAGTGACAGTGATCGAGAAGAACTCGCGCCCCGGTGGTCGTTGTGACCGCATCAGCCGCGATGGACACCATTTCGATACCGGTCCCACATTGCTGGTAATGCCGTTGTTGTATGAAGCGGAATTTCATGCACTGGGAACCTCGATGCGTGACGTGCTCGATCTTCAGCGCGTCGATCCAACATACCATCTCGTCTTCGATGACGGCAGTCAACTTGCATTGACGTCAGATATGAAATCGATGCAGGAACAGCTTGAAATGTTCGAGCCGGGCAGTTTCGACGGCTTGTTGCGTTATATGACAGAAGGTCATCGTCATTACCACCTGGGTATCGAACGGCTTGTCAACCGTGATTTTCGCAAGGCATCTGAATTCTTTACGCTGAAGAATATTCCGCTGTTGTCACAGCTGAAGCCACTGTCGAACCATTATAGAAATATGTCTGCCTATTTTGACGATCCGCGTTTGAAGGCAGCCTTTACCTTTCAGGATGTGTACATGGGACTCAGTCCCTTCGAAGCGCCGGCTACCTTTTCGATGATGCCTTATACGGAACTTGCCCACGGCGTCTGGTATCCGCGCGGCGGGATGTACAGCGTGGTGGAAGCATTGATAACCATGGCGCGCCAGGCAGGCGTTGAATTTATGTTCGATACGTCCGTGACGCAGGTCGATGTCAATTCGGCTCATGCACGCGGCGTATTCCTGGAGGATGGTCAGCGCCTCCAGGCAGACGCCGTACTTGCCAACGCCGACCTGCCGTACATCTACAACGACCTATTACCCGATAAGAAGCTGGCCGATTCGATCTCTCGCAAACGCTTCTCCTGCTCGGTGATCAGTTTCTTCTGGGGACTCGATACACCATACGAGAACATCCCCGCCCATACGCTTTTTCTTGCACACGATTATCGCGAAAACTTCAAAAGCATCATCGACGACCTGGGGCTGCCAGAAAATCCCAGTCTGTATATTCATGCCCCGGCGCGGCTCGACCCATCCATGGCTCCTGCCAATGAAGACACGCTGATCGCGATCGTGCCAGTGGGTCATATGAGCGAAAACGGAGAACAGGATTGGGCCGCCATTCGCGATCAGGCGCGCGAACATGTATTTCGTCGTTTGTCGCGGCTGGGCATTGCCGATCTGGACTCCCATATCAAGTTCGAGACCAATTTCACGCCGCTCTCCTGGCGCAAGCGCTACAACCTGATGAAAGGTTCCACGCATGGGCTTTGCCACAACCTGACCCAGCTCGGATACTTTCGTCCGAAGAACAAACATCCGCGTTATGGCAATCTGTATTTTACCGGTGCGAGCACACATCCCGGCACGGGTATGCCGACAGCCATGGTCTCTGGTCGTTTATCGGCGCAAAGGATCATGGATGACTTTCAATAAACCTGGGCAAAGCGGTCATGACCGAGGGGCTTCGCCGTGCTGAGAAAGCCTTGACGATCACAATAGACTCTATCGGTAATAAGGAAAAACGTCCCGAAGGTTGGCATTTCGTACTGATCGCAGCCAAAGAAAAACCCGCGGGACGCTGTGTGCAGACTATTTCCGATAATGTCGAATGCAGCCCGGTGCGCAATGGCTCGAACTTCTCCCCCAGCAGCTTCTTGCTTGCTGCGGTTCAGAGTTTGGAATGTCTGGCTGCAGGTCGTGGATCGACGTTGTCAGTCAGCGTCTTTGCAAGGTTCAATGCAAAAAGAAGGCCACCCCAACAATGATCAGCCACAGAGACCACAGAATATAGCTGATCGCATTAATCATGGCGGCCGCCTGGAAACCGGCTTCTTCAAACAACCCGATGAAGATACCGATCGCCGGAAGGAAGCCAAGCCACCCCAGCCAATGTGCGAATTGTGATGATTGTGTTATGGCAAGCGCGATCAAAGCAGTCCAAATGCTTGTGCACAGGTAACCCAGATGCTCGCCGACCGCCATGCCTGCAAACCGATGAAATGCCTGAAAAACGACGCTGATACTGTCACGCGTAGCCAGACTGCTATTCGGCTCGAAATAACTCCTCGCCAAAAACGGGACCAGAAACGTCCAGCGGATCAAACCCATGAACTGTACAAGCCCTGCCAAAACGCCGATCGTTGTAGCAACAGCCATATACGGCAGAGCGTCCCGGGCAAAGATTTGATTCACCAGGATCGCCGTAGGAATGAAAAGCAGACTCATCAAAGCGAAGCTATACCATGTAACGATCAGCCGATTACCGCCGGCATTGAATTGACGGAGAATATAGTCGGTGGGTTTTCGAAGAATGTCGGGGTATTCAAAGGTCTTTTGGAGTCGAAAGAAGAGAACGTTGAAGGCGATTGGGAGGAAGATCAATAGCGCGCCAGTAAATTGAGTCAGCGTCATGCGATGTTACTCCTTATGAATTCGTTTTTCTTTCACGCCATATCAAATATATCCAACCCCCAAAAAGCAAAATGGATACCAAACTGACCGCGGCGATCAGAAGAGTACCGTAATTGTGCAAAGGAGCTGCCTGAATTGCCTTTAACCAGCCTGGTTCCAAATTTTCAAGGCCTTCATAAGAAGTCAATTCATATACATCAGAATTATTTGCAGGTAATACGCGGCAATCTTCCGCAGTTTTGCAGACGACAACTCCAGACAGCGGCTGGTCAGCCGAATCATATTCCAACACGATCGAACTCTGTGGCGGTACTGGCACGCTGCGCTGTCTGAACGCGATGTCCTGTGGAATAATGCGCGGATCGCCGTATGTGGTCGTAATCGCAGTGATGTATAAAGTTTCAGAGGTCTGATTCTCTACGCGCGCGCTATTTTCAAAGAGATTCACGGTGAAATCCAGAGAGGGAGGCATCCATGAGGATGGAAGTGAATCCAATAGTTGTAGACCGCCACAACACAGGGCAGGGGACGTGAGAAGCGCCAGCGCAAGCAGCATGACTCGCATCCATCGATTTCGGGGAGTATGACCGCCTGAGACAGCCTCATCCATAAGATTCAGATTCTCCTCGCCAGTGTTCCCCTGATAAGGCTGCAGTCACGATCTGATACATGCACTTTTCCATTTCTTACTGCCTACTCAAGGATTTTCCAGAACGAATCCTTGCGAGTGATCTTTCCATTGCTGAACTCCAGCAAGTCGACGCCGCGCACTTCGATCTTCTTCCCCGATACAGCTGTGCCCGTGAGCGTCCATTCGGAGACTCCGAAATCACCGCACACCCAATGTTGATCCTCTCCGTAATGAACATCTGGAAGCCCCTCAAATCGTTTTGCCAGCCCGGCCCGCACTTCCTGCTTCCCCACATAACGATCGCCGCGCGGGGACGATCCGCGCGGCATGTAGAAGACACAATCGTCTGCGAAATAGTCCATGATGCTATCCAGATCATGCCGGTTAAACGCTTCGAGGAAATCCTTCAAGACCTCATGAGTCACAAGTTTGGACATAGAGTAACCTCCATCTGTTGGATTCGACGCGGCTGCTGGTCCACGCTTTGTTCAGCCAGCCAGCGTTGCCCGCCACTTTCGAACACCCCGATTGTGCTCGTGATAGTGCTCGAACGTATTGCTTGCCACGCGTGCATGGAGATCATGCTCGTCGAGCTGGTCTTCGGAAGGTTCCGCCAGTATGCGAAGAATTGCTGTGAAGACTTGTTCTTCCAAATCCGTCGAGCAATTCGCTCTTGCTGCGAGATAACGACATAGGACAATTCTACCTGAGTTCAAGGCATGATCCGCTTAAAGTGTGAACATGGCAGTTACTGAATTCTGATTCCCTGCCTCAACTACTACCAACTCGCTTATAAAAACCTTCGTTTCCGCCTGCCCTATCCACCCGGCTAGGATGAAACTCGCCCGCGGAGGGGGGAGTTTTTTTTCATTACCGGTTACGATGAAACCAAGGAGAACACCACACTATGTCACAGTTCCTATTCTCGCTCTTTACCTGGCTGCACGCCGTCGCGACTGTCCTTTTTATAGGTCACCCTCTTTTGCTCTCACTGCTCTATCTGCCCGCCTTCGCCAAAGCAAAAGCTGAACTAGCCGGACCCATCCTCAGCGACGTCTCGAAGCGCAGCCGTCCCTGGATGTATGGTTCGTTGTTGATCTTTATGGTCACCGGCATTTACCTGATGATCGTCGATCCCAATTATCGCGGCGTCGGCGACTTCGGGAATCCGTGGGCGGTTGCCATGCTCCTCAAACACATCCTGATCGTTGCCATGATCGGACTGGGATTTTTCTATAACGCCATCCTGCGCGTCGGACCGATGATGAGCTCGAACAATAACGCCGACGCCGCGATTGCCCGCTTCTCGCTGTATTCGAAACTCATGTCCATTTGCGGCGTTCTCGTCCTGCTGCTGACCGCCTTTGCACAATTCGAATAACGGATACTGGAAAGAGTATCAATACGGAGGACACTTTCCTGGATTGAAAACGCGCTGTCTCGTAACGACATCAAATTCGTGATTTGCTGAATTTCAGTAAATCACAGGTTTGTCATTCTGAGGAGCCAACGTTCTTCTGGCGACGAAGAATCTCCCGTAATTTGCGCCGAGACTCTTCGTTCGCAGCGAACGCTCACTCAGAGTGACATGAGAATCGTGATTTACTGAATTTGGTTAATAATGAGACAAGCGGCAGGGCTTGTCCCCATGCATACACTATCCACTCGGACAGTCGAAAACTCCCCCAGGGATGGGGGAGTCTTTTTGTCAGACAAACTAAAATCACAACATGAAACCAGCAATAACGAATTCAACATTCATCAAGATCCGCTTGATCGTATTCGTTATGTTATTCGTATTCTTTCTCTACACCTTTCTCCACGAAAGCGGACATGCGATCGCAGGGCTGTATTTCGGTCAATCGCTGACCCAGTTCGACGTCAGCTTCTGGGATCTAAACGCCCATGTCGGCATGGTCGGCGGGAACCTGACCGATTCGCAGCTTGCCATTCAAGCCCTGGCAGGTGCAAGCCTCCCGCTGCTGGTCTGGGCCATCTTCATCAGCCTGGCTCCCGTAAAGGCCAATTTCCTTGTTGAAACCTTAAAGCTGCTTTCTTCGATGGCCGTCATCAACAGTCTGCTGTCCTGGATCATCCTTCCGCTGCTGTTCCTGCTTGGGCATGCGCCCACCGACGATGTAACCAATTTCCTGCACTACAGTGAAATGCCGTCGCTGCTTTTGGCGTTCACGGCTTCGATTCTGTATGCCGGCGGCTGGGTCCTATTCCTCTCGAAGATCAAGGGTTTGCGGAATGAATTCCTGCAGTTCCGCATAGTGGACCCGGCAAAACTCAATGTTGGAACGAACAGAACGATCCCCGTGATGACAGGCATTCTGGCGGTAGCAGCTATTCTGTCTTTTACACTCAATCGTGTCGCCTCAGCCAATCCTCTGAATCGATACCTCCCGCCTCAGGATTTTTCTCCAATCGCTCAGATCGATCTTTCGAAACAAGCGTATACGGTTGAATCGCTGACAACGTTCAGCCTGGATGAACCAGCCGATGTGGCGATTTTCGTTGCCATTCGGGATATCGATACAACCTATTTCGATCTTTACATCACAGGGTCGAATGGTTTTCGCTCCATCATTATGCACGGCGAAGAATACCGTGCCGATCAGGATGGCGGCTTGTGGCAGGAACGATTGCCGGCCGGTACCTATCAGGTGCTGCTGACGTCGCATCGCAGTCCCGGCACGACGACTGTATATATGAAAATTTATTAGCTTGACTTAATAGGAGAACATCGTGCAAACAAAACCATCAATTCCCTGGCTCATGCTCATTTCCCGCTCGGCTCTATTTATTCTGTTCCAGTGCCTGTTTACACTGATCTTCATAATGACTACCAGCTCTGCCTCTGCCTGGGACGAAGCAACCCGCTGGTGGACATTCGCCGTGATCCTGACGAATGTCTGTTCGATCTATTTGCTCGACCGAGTCTTCAAGGCAGAAGGCAAACGCTTCCTCGATATCCTGAAGTTCTCACGGGCCACCTGGAAGACCGACCTGTGGTGGTTCGTTGCTTTCAGTATTGTTGGAATGCCCATCGCAGCATTGCCAAGAGAGCCGTTTGGCATAGGTAACCGCCCAATCCTGACCAAGATCGAGTGTCATTTGAATGATGTTATCGAGGGTTAATTCTTTTGTGTCCATACTTTATTTCACTTTTGTGCAGCTGGTGAGAGCTTCCCGTTCTGTGCGCCTAGAGCCTCCATACGACCAACGAACGTCCAGATCATAGTTGCCGAAAGCATGGCAAGCCCAACACTAATGGCTGTCCATATAATTTCTTCGCTGCTGGTCACATACGTTTGCCCGAAGATCAACGCGCTCGAGGAAATGCTGGCGTGCATAAAATAGGCGATCAGCAAACTGCCTTGCGTGCGCTCATAGACCCAGGTGATGATCACAGACCAGGCCGTAAGCAGGACAGGTCCCAGCAGTATGATCAAGATCCAGGAAGCAATGCCTCGTCCGCCGAGGGCAAAGTAATCGGCGTACCCGTGCCACAGTCCGCCCCAGACCAATCCCAGCAGCAGGGTGGCGGTGAGAGGCGAATAGCGCTTCAACAAATGCGGGAGGAGAAAACCCCGCCAGCCAAACTCTTCCATCAGTCCGGCGGTGAGTCCCAGGGCGATGCCGGGCCCGAGCAGCTTGAACATAGCATCGACGTCCACCGGATAGCCAGCTGCCCAGCGAAGGAGCGGTGTGAGCGCCGTCACAGCAGGGATGATCAAAATGGCCAGCTCCCATCTGCCGACCCGCGCGATCCGGGCTCTGCTCCAGAGTTCCCGCAGGCCTGCGCGGCCATAGATCAGCCAGGTGGTCAGTAATCCGCTGAGTGTGGGTCCAAATCCACCCAGAACAACGAATACGAACGAGACCGGTGGGGCGTTCTTCATCAATTCACCGGGTTTGATGTACAGAAATAAAAGCGACCAGATGCCGAATGACCAGAGAACGGTAAAAAGGATGTACGTGAATATCGGGTGTTGGATGATCCAGGTCTTTAGCTTCATATGGTTTGCTCCATGGTGCTGTTGAGTTTAACTTCGACTACATGATACATAGCAGGGAAGGGAATTTGCCCCGCCAACGGGAGAGTCTTCACTGTCCGAGTGGACAGGGATGGAAGTACAATTCGATTCAAAACGCCAGGGCGCTATCCTTTCCTCACCAGGAGATTGAAGAATGACCAAATACGCAGCAGCCGTAGACCAGGGCACCACCAGCACTCGTTTTATGATCTTCGACCATGCCGGCAATGTAGTGGCAATCGATCAACGTGAACATGAACAGATCTATCCCAAGCCCGGCTGGGTGGAGCACGATGCCCTGCAGATCTGGGAACGGACGCAGCAGGTCATCGATGGCGCGTTGAAGAAAGGGGATATTTCTCCCAAAGACATCGCTGCGGTTGGAATTACGAATCAACGTGAGACGGCCGTCCTGTGGGAAAAGGCGACCGGCAAACCGGTTCACAACGCCATTGTCTGGCAGGATACACGCACGGATGCGATCTGTAACGAGTTGGCGAACGATGGCGGACAGGACCGCTTCCGCGGCAAAGTGGGACTTCCCCTGGCGACCTATTTCTCCGGCCCAAAGATCAAATGGATGCTGGATCACGTGGATGGTCTGCGCGCCAAAGCTGAAAGGGGAGAGATTCTATTTGGCAACATCGATACCTGGATCATTTGGAATCTGACCGGTGGGATCAACGGTGGCGCCCATATCACAGACGTGTCCAACGCTTCGCGCACGATGTTGATGAATCTCGAAACGCTCGATTGGGATGACGAGATGCTCGATGCGCTGGGCGTTCCAGGCGCGATGCTGCCTGAGATCAAATCCTCTTCTGCCGTGTATGGTCATGCAAAGGGGACTCTGGAAGGTATTCCTGTGGCCGGTGATCTCGGCGACCAACAAGCCGCATTATTCGGTCAAACCTGTTTCAGCCCGGGGGAAGCGAAGAACACCTATGGCACCGGCTGCTTCATGCTGTTGAACACCGGCACGAAACCTGTCCAATCGAAAAATGGTTTGCTCACAACACTCGGGTATAAGATCGGCGACCAGCCTGCTGTCTATTGTCTCGAAGGTTCAATTGCCATTACGGGCGCGCTTGTGCAATGGCTGCGCGACAATATGCAGATGATCGAAACCTCAGCCGATATCGAACGGCTGGCCCGCAGCGTGGAGGACAACGGCGGGATCTATTTTGTCCCTGCTTTTTCGGGCTTGTTCGCGCCCTATTGGAAGAACGATGCGCGCGGCGTCATTGTCGGCATGACACGTTACATTAACCGCGGTCACATCGCCCGCGCCGCCCTCGAAGCGACAGCCTTCCAAACCCGCGAAGTGCTCGACGCGATGAACTCCGATTCAGGCGTTCCGCTGACCGCCCTCAAAGTGGACGGCGGTATGGTCTACAACGAGCTGCTCATGCAATTCCAGGCAGATATTCTTGGCGTGCCGGTCATCCGTCCGAAAGTGGCCGAGACGACTGCCCTGGGCGCTGCCTACGCTGCGGGGTTGGCCGTTGGCTTCTGGGAAAACATCGATGACTTGCGCAGCAATTGGGTGAAAGATAAAGAGTGGAGCCCTGTGATGGACTCCGGGCTGCGCGATGGACAATATGCAGGATGGAAGAAAGCGGTCACACGCACGTTCGATTGGATCGACACAAGCGACAGCCAGGAATGACTTTATTGAATCGTCCAGCCGCCGTCTACCATGATCGTTTCACCTGTAATTAACGATGCCGCTGGGGATGCCAGGAACACGACCGGGCCCGCCACTTCCTCTGGCTTGCCAATACGCCCAAGCGGAATGCGCTGACGGACGGAGGCGCGAAAATCGGCGTTATCCAGCCACTTTTTGGTCCCGGGTGTCGTAATGAAGGTGGGCGCGACAGCATTGACAGTGATGTTATAGGGTGACCATTCCAGCGCGAGACATTTTGTCAAATGTGCGATGGCCGCTTTGGTCATGCAATACACAGATTCGGTGGGCAGGGCTACAAAACCCGCCTGTGAACAAATGTTGATGATCCGTCCGCGTTTCTGTTTGATCATCACGTTGCCAACAGCCTGGGCAGTGAAGAACGTGCCCTTCAGGTTGACATTCAAAGTATCGTCGAAATCCTTTTCGGTAACGTGTTCGGCGAGGTTGGGTGCACCGATACCGGCATTGTTTACCAGAATATCGATGTGCCTGAAGTATTTAATTCCTGCCTGAACGGCGGCTGTAATTTCATTCAGCCGGGTGACATCCATTTGCACAGGCAAGACGTCGCGTCCCATCTGTTGAATTTGCTTTACGACCGTTCTCCCCGAGTTTATGTCTCGGAGGCCGAGAATGATATTGGCGCCCGACTCCGCCAAAGCCAACGCGCATGCCTTGCCGATCCCTTTCGAGGAAGCAGTAACGAGCGCCACTTGTCCGTCTAACTTGAAGGATGTTTTTTGCTTCATGTTCTCTACTCCAGCGATGTGATCGTTGAATTTACGCATATGCCAGGCTGTCGCGCACACTGATACGCGTGGCGCTGCGCGCAGGCAGCATGGATGCCAAAATCGAAATGAATACCACGATCGCCAGCCAGAGCATTACCGCAGTCCAATTATATTGATAGTCGAGCGTGGTGCCAAACAGAACGCCTCCCATTGCTCTCGCCACAGGCGGGCTGATCAACAGGGAGAGAGGCACGGCCGCGAGCCAGCTGATCATACCTTGCAACATGCCTTCCATGACGAAAATGCCCATGATCGTGCGGGACTTCGCTCCGATGGCGCGCAGCACGCCGATCTCTTTTGTGCGTTCGATCACGCCGATGGACAAGGCGCCCATCAATGCAATGGATCCCACGATCGCGACAATGATGGATAATGCCAGCAGCATCGATGTGACAATGCTGAACTGCCATTCGTTGGTCGTACGCGCATCGGGCTGGGTCTCACTGGCAGATACTTCCATTCCATGCCGCTCGAAGGATTCCTTCAGGGCCTTCGTGATCGCCGCGACCGACTCACCATCATGCGCGGTTGTGCGTACGATAATCTGCGAGACCCGGTTGTATTTCTTGCTGATCTTGAACAACGTGTCCACCGGAGCATACAGGTTGGCAGACGAAAAGCCTCCGAAAAACACAGGTTCGTACAACCCGATCACCTGCCACTCATCCTTGCCGTGGACGCCAAGATCGAGTGTGACCAGGTCGCCGACGTTAATGTTGTAGTCCTCGGCAGTCTGGCGTGGGATGACAAGCACGCGGCCGTCGCCGGGCGCAAGCCAGCGGCCGGCGATCATCAACGGTTGAAAGAAATCACTGCCTTCCGGTTCGCCGCGGATATTGGTACTTAACCCGGCATCGTTGATCTGTTGTCCTTCGATGAAAAGATTTGCCTGCTGACTATAACGAATCTCCGCCTGCTCCACGCCGGCAACTGATTTCGCTATGGGAATGATCTGGTCTGCCCTTTCTAGATTGTTGAAATAGATCCTGGTGTCAAAGCGCATCCGCCCGAAGTAATTGTCGAGCGTCAGATCGAGCGATGAATTGAGACTCATCACCATCAGGAAGGACGCGCCTGCCGTGATCAAAACAAGTTGGGTCATGACCAGCCGTCCCTTATGACGGAACATGTTCCCAAGGGCGGTGGCATAGTGTGATGGCAGCAAACGCGCACCAACCGATTCCACCAATCGGTCGACGCGGCCCGAGCGATATCCACCTCCCAGACCATAACTGGCAATCGCCTGCCGGACGGTGATCGCGGCGCCCTTGAGGATGGGAGGTAACCCGGCCAGCAAAGGCGCGAGAAGTGCACATAACGCCTGGAGGATGACCGCGCTCCATGAGATATGGAACGTGTCGTAATCGATATTGAACAAATTCAGAAAGGATTTTGTGATGGCGTGGGCGACGATGGCGCCCAACGGCACGGCGATCACGAACGCCAACGCGCCATACACAAACGCACTGACCATATACATGCCGACAATGCTGGGTGTGCGCCCGCCGATCGCCTTAAGGATGCCGATCTGATTGGTCTGCTGCGTGATGAGATTGGAAATGGTGTTGAATACCAGCACCGCGCCGATCACCACACAGATCAACGCCAATAATTGCTGCACTTGCGTCATCGCGTCCAGGTAGGTCCGTCCCCAATGCTTGTCAGGGTTTTCGTAGCCAAAGCCCGCCACGTTAATATTCTGTTTTGCCAGCTGATCCTTGATGGCCGTGGCGACTTCTCTTGCATAGGCGTCACTGTAGGGGGTCACGCGCACATAGGCGGCGGTGAATTGTCCCTGGGGGATACCCAGCCGCTCCATACCTTCACCGTTCACGAAGAAGAACGCCAGGTCCATAAATTGCGGCGGCGGCACGAACGGATGCCGGATGAATCCCGTGATCGGCAGGATGCGTTCCTTCTCGTCGATCTTGAAGATGATCGAATCGCCGATCCCGACGTCGAGGAATTGCGCGCCCATGCGTTCCACAGCAATTTCGTTTTTGCTCTCGGGCCAGTGTCCGGCTCGCAGTTGGAGCAGGGAATATTTCTGCTGCTCGTAGTCGTCGCGCATCTGGATCACGCCCTGCCGCCATTGGCCGTCTGGCTGAAGTTTGTATTGGACGTTGACGGAATTATAGGGGTCCACGCCTTCCACGCCCGGCAGATCCTCAAGGCTGAGGAGAGTCTCGCGGTCGGCGGGCGTCTCCAGTGCGATATTGATATGTGTGGACAGGACCTCGTGATGCGACTTGTCCATGTTGAACAGCATCATGTCGCTCATGCCGAAGATCGCACCCACGGCGAATACACCCGCGGCAATGCTCAAGACCGTGAGAAGCGTGCGGGTCTTGTTGTGCCAGAGGTCGAACCAGATCTTGTACCAGATGACGCTCATGTTGAACTCCAGTGAGGAAAGGTCCCCCGCCGTACGATTCAGGCCGCAACGCCTCGCAAGACGGCGCTGCGCTGCTCGTTGCGGTCGGCGATCTGGCGGAGAAGATTACGCGTGGACTCAGACTGATCGAGCAGGTCTTCCAACTGATCGTAACTAAGCGTCAGCACTTCCACTGGTCCGTTTTCAGAAGCGCGGACAGATGCCCGCCGTTTTCGATCGTGGAAAAATGCCATCTCTCCAAAGAACTTTCCCGGTCCGAGCTGGGCGGCGATCACATCCGATTGGTTCGGGCGCGGCAAGACTACATCCACAGTGCCTTTGGACACAATATAAAACGTATCTGCATTGGCCCCTGCGGTTACGATCATGCGTCCGGCTTCGTAGTTCGACTTTTTTGTATTCCGTGTAGCCCACAGCATCTGGTCCTGCGGCAGAGTGGGCATCGCTTTTGCCACATACTCGTTGACGATCTCACCATCGGCGATCAGGGCGGTGCGATGAGCGTTTTTGGCAAGGCTGCTGTCGTGTGTAACGATGATGACGGTCTTGCCCTCTGCGACAAGTTGGTTGAACAAATGGAAGACGGTCGCGGCTGTTTTGGAATCGAGATTACCTGTAGGTTCATCGGCGATCAACACCGGAGGATCATTGGCCAATGCGCGTGCGATGGCGGCACGCTGCTGCTGCCCGCCCGAGACCATGCTGGGCAGTTTATGCAGCTGATCTGCAAGCCCAACCATTTCGAGCAGATGCTCTGCGCGTGCGCGTCGTTCACGCGGTCTGTATTTGCCAGCCAGGTCCATCGGCAGGATCACATTTTGTTTGAGGTTGAGTGCAGGCAGTAATTGGAAGAACTGAAAGATAATACCGAGATTTTCACCGCGCCAACCGGCGAGTTCATTTTCGCTCATCGTATGGATGGCTGTGCCATTCACAAATACCTCACCCGTAGTAGGGCGGTCGATACCGGTGATCATGTTCAGGAGGGTCGACTTGCCGCTGCCAGACTTTCCGATGATGCTCACAAATTCGCCGGGATCGATCTGCAGGTCCACGGTCTTGAGTGCGTGATAATCACCGGCTGCGCTCTGGTAATACTTATCCACGCTGCGCAGGTCTACCATGAACGGGTGATCGCCGTTTGCATTTTCGATGTCAGTCATTTTTTCATGGGAAGGTATTGCCATCTTGCTCCTCCATCCAAAGTTCAGCCGTGTTGACGACAACACGGCTGAACGGGCTTATCTAATTTTCGTTCTCGAACGCCACGTTGGCGGTCATGCCCCAACGCATTTCAGGGTTTGCATCTGCCAGGATCACCGTGACCTCGTACACAATGTCACCCTGATCCTGAGTGAACGTCCTCGCAATCGAATCCACATTGCCCGGCAGCGCCGCTTCGGGGAATGCATCGAACGTGACCGTTACCGGCTGCCCCTCAGACAGGTTCACGACCTCGATCTCGGTCACATCGGTGGTCTTGATCACCCAGCTCGAGAAGTCTGCAATCGTAACAGCGAGTTGCCCGGTAGTGACTGTGGAACCTACTTTGGCATCCATGTCGGCCACAACACCATCGAATGGAGCGGTCACAGCGAACGAGGCGAGCATGGCTTTGGCGGCATGTAACCGGGCTTCGAGCAGCGCCAGTTGCTCCTTATCGACGCCGTCTTTCATGCGGTCGTAGGCGCGCTGTAATTCATCCATTTTTGCGGTCTTTAACGCCAGGTCATTCTGCGCCTCGATGATCCAATCCACGGGGGCTGGAGCCACGAAGTCTCGATCCTTATACTGGAATTGAGGTCCTCGGCCGGTTTGCACCAGGGTGATCCTGGTTTCGGTCTGGTGGATTGTTAGATCGGTCTGCAAATAATGTAAATAATCGGCGGCCTCTTTTTGGCGTGCCGTAGCCTCCCTGAGATCGATAATCACCTGCGCCAGCTGGGAGCCTGCCGTCTTCTCGAGGTCGTTGAAGGCCTGTTCCGCGTTCGCCAGCTCAAGCTGCGCGGCTGCATAGTTGGCGTCGGATGCATCGCCGATGCGGATCAGCACATCACCTTTTTTCACTTCCTGCCCATCCTGTACCAGCACTTCGCTGATGGTGCCGCTGCTTGTGAATGCAATATCGGCATAATGGACAGGTTCAAGACGACCTTCCGCAATGATCGTATCGTCGGCGATAACCGTGGGGATCAACGCTGCCGTCGGCGTTGCGTTGGCCGGGCTGCTACAGGCAGATGCCAGGATGCCAAGGCTTAGCAGTACGATTGCAATAATAAACGTGCGATTCATGATGATTTCTACCTCCGTAGGCTATTCTCTACCGCTTGTCTCTCAATTCAGTAAACTTTTTAGATCGGATTTCAGGTTGAAATTCAGATTTCGAGTTTACCCATTTATGCGGCACTCTGTATTTCATCATACGCATTTCAAGGGAAAAACCCTCGGTCAACCGGGAAGTTTTCACTATCCAGTTGGACAGTATAGGCTCATGAAGGTCTACCAACGGTTTCACACATGTCCAGGATGCGAAAAAATAGACTTTCTCAACCGAATTACAGGCTGGGATTCAAATTTCGGGCTTGCTTACGCCAGCGATATGCGGCGCTCTGTAAACATCTTCCCTGATATTTTTCAGTAAAGCCAGGGCTATCACCAGATTCAACAGTGTCAATATTAAAAATGGGACCATGATCGCCATTGAATCGGGCACTCCCCTCAATGCCATGTTGATCGCCATCGTACTGACTGCCAGCGCCATGGTCAGACCTTTGAGGATCGTTACCGATGACAGGAGATACCCCCAGGCACTTCGTCGAAGCAGCAAAATTCCGGACAACACAGCCAGCGGGGCGATCAGAGACAAGTCGAGGGCCTGGATGACGCGCGTGGTCGTATTTTCGAGCGCGGCAGGCGCTTGCGGGTTCAAAAGTTCAGGGACGACGCGTCCGACCCAGGCTAGTAAGAGGAATCCGCCGACAGCAAAGAGGACGCCTGCGATCCAGCCGCGCGGCAGTTCATTGGAGAAGTGACGCGGCAAATCCTGCAGGTCAAAGGATAACATGCACAGGATGAATGCATACAGGCTCATCGTAAACAACGCGACGTACACCAGAAACAGTATGTTGTAGGCTGTCAGCATCGACATGGACAAATAGGTATAGAGGAAGAATCCCATCGTGCCGGTCAGCAATAATCGGCCGCGCAACGAGCCGCCCCGCCCTGCCGGATACACTCCAGCCATCACGCTGGAGATCACCAATAACGGCAACCCCAAAATCAAGGCAATAAAGTCATTGCCCTGCATTTGCGCCGCCGAGCTGACGGTATCGTAGTAATACAGTCCATGCCCGTTGATCATCACTTCTTCGCCGCGGAAGCTGGTGATAGGATAGGGGGCGCCGGGCGTTTCATAGAATAACCCCATCAGGATGGCGAACAGCGCCAGGATGCCAATTGGAGGGATAAGCCATTTGAGGGCTGCTTGATATTTCATTGTGTCTCCTTGATTCATCCTATTTTAGATCTTAGGCAAATAACGTTCCTCCGCCACTGGGAGAGTATTTCACTGGTCAAGTGGATAGGTGGTGTTGAACTGCTGGCTAAACGCTGGGCGAAGGTCTCCGACCGAGCCCATTCACGATCGCAGGTCTTGGATTTAGCGCGGCAATAAAAGGGACCTTCGGTCAGGTCTCGGCGGGGTTGGAAACCCGCGCCGAGCCTGGAGCATCCGCAAACTGCGGCAAGAAGCTTCGAAAAATCGTCACTTGCTAACGCGGGGTCTCACTCGATTTCCCTGCTGATCTCCTGGAATATCCGTATCCAACGGAAATCGCCCGTTCCGTTTCCCAAACGGACGACGATGAGCTTCTTTTCCGGGTCGACATATAAATATTGTCCATCCTTGCCAACGGTAGTGTAAGCGCCTGAATCTTCAGAAAGCAGCCACCACTGATATTTGTAATTCAGTAGGCCAGACCCGGCGTAATCTGCCGGCCATTCACCGGCCCGATAAGCGCCGCTTGTAGTTGAAGTTTCCACCCACTCCGGTGGAATGATCTGTATTCCATCCCAATTACCTTGATTCAAATAAAGTCTTCCGAGTTTGGCAAGATCCCTGGCGCTGATCGACAGGCAGCACCAGGTTCTTTCGAGTCCATCTTCGCGGTCGACGCCCCACACACCTCTGTGCTCCATCCCCAGCGGATCCCAAAGCCGTTCCTGTGTATATTGCGTGATGGTCTTATCTCCCAATGCTCGATCCAGGATGAGTCCAAGCAATGCATTGTCACCAGACTTATATCGGAATTGTTCATCGGGCGTTTGCAGAAGTTGCAGCCTCAGGATTTCGTCCTCAAGCTGGTCGGTAAAGTTGAAGATGACATGCTCACCGAATGGGTTGTCATTTTCAAAGTAATCGATGTTCGAGTGCATGTTCAGCAGGTTCTCAATCGTTACCTTTTCAAAACCGGCTTCAACCAGTTCAGGAACATAATCGGTCACCGGATCATCCACCGACCCGATCAGTCCATCGTCAATTGCTGCTCCGATCAAAATGGAAAGTATGGATTTGCTCGTCGAGAACACTTGCGAGATGGATGATTCACTGTGTCCGTTCAAGTAGCGTTCATAAATAATAGCATCATCCTTGACCACCAGAAAGGCAAGTGTCTGGCTGGATTCAAGAATTTCAGCTATCTTCAACTCTCCTGAACCTTCGATATGGATGGTATCTGGAATGGCACCATCAGGCGATGCAACATCGAAATGGAACGGAGCCGGGCTGGCAGATAAACTTCGCCCGGGAAAGCGTTTGTAATCGTAGATGGTTGTGTCGCCGCGCGTGACGACACGATAAACCGTGACCGGCCCCGCAACGATCACCCAAACGAACAGGGTAAATGCAACTGCGATCAGGATGCCTGAAAGAACACGGATAAATTTTCGAGTTTTGCCGTTACGCATGGATGAATCTTTCGCATTGATTTTCCGCATTATACTGCCCGAGCTATTCTGATTTGCCAATCTCATGATTGGCGCAGCTTTTCCAGTTCGTTCACCTCATTGCACCAGCCATACACATGCCGCAGATTTTGCTCCAGTTTATGTTGAAGATCGATGAATTGCAAAAGGAAGTTATTCATAGACGCTTATTCCGGTGTATCAATCATAGTGTAGTGAAAGGCAACAAAAACTCCCCGTCTAACAGGGGAGTCTTCCACTAGCCCTGTGGACAGTGTACGATATTAATCGTCTGCCTGATTGATACCGCCCACGCCGCTGATCTGCTTGGTGACCTTAGGGGAACCGTAATAATCGATCGACCCTGCACCCGAAATCTGCGCGAAGAGCTGATCCTCCGCGCGAACACTTGCGCCACCCGCGCCACTGATGTTGACGGTCGCGCGCTTGCTTTGCATATCCCTACCGTTAAAATCACCGAAGCCGCTGATGTTCACATCCAGTTCCTCGGTGGTACCCGAGGCCGACATGCTGCCTGCACCGCTCAAATTCACGGAAAGATCTTTTACTACGAGATCCTCGAGTTTCAACTCACCGGCGCCGCTGACCGAGACGCTCAACGAATCGGTTTCGATGCCTGTGATTTCGATCGTTCCCGCACTTTCGAAATCTACTTCATCAAGGTCTTTGACCACGATGGTGATCCTGACGGGTTTCGTGGGGCGGACCGCGTCGCCATTTTCCACTTTATAAAAGATCTCGAGTGTGCCATTGCGAACACGAGTCTGCAAACCGGGCAGCAGGTTATCATCCGCTTCGACCTGGAGTGACTCCGTCGCGCCCTGTGAAATGAACACTTCCGCCGGATAGCTGACTTCGATGGCATGGAAATTTTGTACTTCGCGTGTTTCTGATTTCATGACACCTGAACCTCTTTGAGTAGGACCAACATAAAATTCATTTCCGCTGAACACATAGCCCATGGGAGGCGTGTCCCATCCCATGCGCGGGGCGTATAGGATCGCGGCCACTGCACCACCGACGATGAGAATATCCAGAACGATGGATGTGTACGACCAGTAAGAGCGCAGGATCAAACCAAGACCTGCAGCGATGAGCAAAAAGGGCCAGATGTGAGTCAATGCCCAAAGATTTGCGGACGGGACGTTCCCCTGCTTGATCAACAACCAGATGACGCCTGCCGCGATCAGAAAGAGCGCCCCAAATAAAGATCGTTTCTGTTCCATGATTTCCTTCTTTCTATGACATAACCTTGCGAAGGTTTCTGGTGATGTGTCAGGCCTTTCTGACCAGCCTTCGCAAGGTTGTTATTTTCTAACTCACCGGCGGCACCGGGGTATCGGCGCTGTTGTCGTTCTTTCTGAACAGCCCGGAGCGTGTCAAGACCAGGTATGCGCCGAAGAGAATGAGCAGGACCGGGAAGATCATATTGCCGAACGATGAGAAGATCATCTCGAAGAACGTGCCGAAGATAATGAACAGGATGAAGCCAATCTTCATCACGCGTCCACCTGCCTTCTTTTGCTGCTCATCTTCGCCATACCAACCCATCAGATAGATTCCCAGACCGACGAACATTACGATCACGGTCCAGAAATAGGACATCGATTCCCAGTGTTGCGTGAGGTTCTGGAAGAGCAGCACAAGTCCCACTCCGCCGATAATACTGCCCGGCACCGCGAACGCCGCGCCGCTCCTGCCGCTGGCAAACATGGCGACAAAGAACAACGCGCCGGCGCCGATGATAATGAAGGGCCACAGGAATCCCCAATTGAGGTTACGAAACAGCTGGGGTATCAGCGAGAGCAGGCCAAAGCCGATCAGGATGCTGCCCCCGATCAACGCCCCTACATTTGAACGATTCGATTGCATTTCTTTCTCCTTTCGAGTTGCAGACCTACTGAGTTTCTCAACCGCCTATGCACTCTCATTCTCTTTACGCAAAAGCGGCATAAGAGTTGTAATTAATTCATCCGGGGATGCACCCTTATGGATAAAGGTCGCGCCTGCCTGTTTGGCAGCGATGGCATCCTCGGCGTCGATACTGAGCAGGGCGATCTTCAACTGAGGATACGCGCGTTGAAGCAGCCGGCAGGTCTCAAGGGCGGGAGATCCGTAGAGATTCCAGTCTAATAGAAGCAGATCGGGGGAGGTATCTGCCAGTGTGCGGATCAGCATCTCCACACCGTCAGCTTCAAGAATATTGTGTGTTCCTAATTTTCTTTGCAGTAAAAGGGTTAGCGCTTTGCGTGTTGCGGAATCGCGGTCCGCGATGATGATGTGATTCATTTAAGCCTCGGCTTGTAGTGTATGACAAGTGAGGCGCAAGAGTATCTGTCGGTAGTGGAGTTTTTACCTAGCCGGGTGGATAGGACACCCCCTCCCAGCCTCCCCCAAATTCGAGACGAAAATTTTGGTTGCGAAATAAATTTCAGTATCGAATTTGGGGGAGGTGCCCCGATAGGGGCGGTGGGGGTTCAAACCAGTTTCTGTTCGATCGCCGCCCTGACCGCTTCGACGCGGCTGTTGACGCCGAGCTTGCTGAAGATGTTCGAGATATGGAACTTGACCGTTCCCAGACTCACGACAAGTTTTTCTGCAATGGCGTTGTTGTTGAGTCCATCGACCATATATTTGAGCACTTCGCGCTCGCGCTCGGTAAGCTGCTCTCCGGGGATCTGCGGCTGGGCAACGGACTGTGCCAGAATCTGGGTCGCTTCGGGGGAAAGGATCATATTGCCCGCACACGCCGAGCGAATGGCATGCCCCAATTCCGCAGCAGTGACGTTCTTCTGCAAATAACCTACCGCACCGGCCTGCAGCGCGCCCTGGATCATGTTTTGTTCGGCAAAACTGGTCAGCGCGATCACTTTGACGGCCGGATACTTCTGACGGATCTCGCGTGTGGCACTGATGCCATCCGTGCCCGGCATCATCAGGTCCATCAGCACGATATCTGGTTTGTGGAGGGAAACCAATTGAACAGCTTCGGCGCCATCAGAGGCTTCGCCGACCAGTTTGAGGTCTTTGTTGACCATCAGGAATTTTGATAAGCCGCTGCGCACAACGGCATGGTCGTCGACGAGAAGGATTTTGATCGTCATGTTTGCTCCTTGTATGCCTGCTCAAGCCGCCGTCCCCGGCGGCGTATTTGTAATATACCTATCGCCGCGGACGGCGATGGGGGCGTAGCTCATAAAACTCTCAATTTCAAATTCGGGTTTCGATTCCATGTCAGCTCCACGCAGGTACCCTCACCGGGGGCGCTGGTGATCTGAAACTCGGCGCCGATGGCTTCGGCTCGTTCGCGCATAATACGCAAACCAAGGCTGGTGGGTTTTGCCGTGGACATATCGAAACCAATGCCGTTATCGCACGTTACAAAGTTCACAGTGGTTTCTGAAATATAAAGGTTTACATCCACCTGTGTTGCGCGCGCATATTTGAAAACATTATTCAGGCTTTCCTGCGCGATACGGTAGATCGCCACCTGCACTTCCGGCGGCAATTGGCAATCACCCTGAATATTCAGTGTGATGGGCAAACGCGAGCGACCGATAAACGCTTCACACAACTGTCGGATGAGATCGCCCAGGCGGGTCTGAGTCAATGTGGATGGCCGTAGTTCCAAAAGCAGTGTACGCATTTCAGCCAGCGCGCCACGGGTCAATTGCCGCAGTTCCTCGGTCGACTTCTTCGCTTCCTGCACGTCCATATCCCAGAGTTCGGGCAGCACTTCTGCGGTCAGGCTTGCCGAGAACAATGTCTGAGTCACCGCATCGTGCAGGTCACGTGCGAGACGCGTGCGGTCGGCGGTCACTGCTTCATCGGCCGCTTTTTGGGCAAGTTCCTTTTCGATCTTGACGCGCTGTTCGATTTCCTTTTGCAGCTTCTGATTTGCTTCCTGCAATTCCAGGGTCCGTTCATGAACACGCTGCTGGAGTGTTAGTAGGTATTCGCCTTCCTGTTCGGCAAGTTTGGCCTGGGCCTGTTTTTGCGCATCGATATCCGCGATCAACCCGACCAAATAGTTTGGGCTGCCATCGGCATGACGTACCGTGCTCATCGAGACCTGTGCCCAAAACACCTCACCGTTTTTGCGGATGTAGCGTCGTTCGGTCACATAATGATCGATCCTGCCTGCCACCAGGTCCTGGAACTGCTGCGTGGAGAGGGGCATGTCTTCCGGGTAGGTAACGCGCACAGGAGAATCTCCCAGCAATTCCTCGCGGGAATACCCAAGCATCTCACTCATGGCAGGGTTCATATCCAGCACTTCACGATTCAAATTCATGATGCCGATGCCGATCGCTGAGTTTTCGAACATGGCGCGGAAACGAGCTTCAGAGTCGCGAAGATCATTCGCAGCGCGTTTTTCGAGTTCCGATTCGGCGAGTTTGCGTTGCTCAACTTCCTTTTCGAGCAGCATATTCGTGCTGCGTAGCTCGAACGTCCGATCGGATACGAGCGTCTCAAGATGGATATTCTGTTCACGGATGGCATTCAGTCGGAGCCGAAAGCCGACTGCAATGGCGACTGCAAGCAGGACAATCAGCACGCCGAACCACAAGTAACCGCGGCTGTCCTGCAGGATGTCCAGCCCGGCGTTTTGCGAGAGTCCGTCTTCACTCGTCAGATGTTCAAAGCGGACAACGCTGCCCGGTGCAAAGCTGAACTCCACGTCGGCAGGTGGGTGCTGTATGGGAGATGCCAGAGTGGTGGAGAGGGGAGCAATAACGAAGGAGAATAAGATCAGCAGAGATATTCGAAGAACATATTTCATATTGACTACATCCATCAGAGACCATCAAAATATTGTAGCATTCGCGTTCTGCGAGATGAAACTAACAATTCTCTTAAGTTTTAGGATGGATGTAACGCGAACCCAGTTGGTCGGGTTGTTGAGTCCCATAAACCGGAAACAAGCTGCGGGCCGGCGCGGGGCGGGAACTCCCTCCAGGGTGGGTATAATGAAATCGATTGGAGAGAGAGTATGGAAAAGAAATCCACTTCTTCAAAACGCAAGCGGCCGAAAAAAGAGCCGCCGGTGGAAGAGCCGGTCTGGACGTACCGCGGCTACAGCATTCGGGCGAGCGAGTTTGTCACGGCGATGGTACATTTTTTTCGCGCCGAGGTGCAGCGCGCAAACGTCTGGCGGCAGCGCCTGGATACGACCACGAATTGGGCCGTGGTTGCCACCGGCGCAACGCTGTCGATCGCGTTCAGCCAGTCGGACGTGCATCACGCGATCATTATTTTGAATACCTTACTGGTGACCGGTTTCCTCATGATCGAAGCACGACGGTATCGCTATTATGAGTTGTGGAGCTACCGCGTGCGCCTGATGGAGACCGATTTCTATGCCGCCATGCTCGTGCCGCCGTTCCATCCCTCGCCCGAGTGGGCGGAGAGCCTGGCTGAAAACCTGCTCTCGCCGAAATTTCCCATTTCGATGCTGGAGGCATTTGGGCGAAGGCTGCGCCGTAACTATCTGTGGATCATGCTGATCCTGTACGCGTCCTGGATCGCCAAGATCTGGTTGTTCCCCCAACCTGCCGGAAGCCTGCAGGAGTTTATCCTCCGTTCGGCGGTTGGCCCGGTGCCGGGGGTTCTCATGATCGTGCTGGGGTTTCTCTTTTATGCCACCCTTTTTGTGCTGGCGCTCATCAGTATCCGAATGACGCACGCAACGGGCGAAGTGCTGCCGCGTTTCGGTGAGGATTTGGAGGGCGATGTACTGCGCGAGATCGCCCGTTCCGGAGGCGGGCGACGCGGCATCCGCGCCTGGTTGTATCCGAAACATCATCGCAATCAGCTGCTGGTATTCATTGTGACCAAACGGGAAAAGGCAGAAGAGATCTCGCAGGGGATTATCGAAGGGATGCGCCGCGGCGTGACGGCCTTGAGCGGTAAGGGGATGTATACTGGCGAGGATCGCAGCATCCTGATGTGTGCGTTAACCGTTACCGAGATCAATAACCTCAAGACGATCATTGCGAAGATCGACCCAACCGCATTCGTCGCAACTTCCAATGCATATGAAGTGTTGGGACGCGGCTTTAGTCCGCTTTCGGATGATGAGCCAAAGCCTTAACACCCTGGCGAAGGCTGCGCTACAAGCGCGTGAAACCTTCGCAAGGGTTGGGTCCAGGTAAGGTTTTTCTCTTTGACCACGTTAGAACTGTTGTGATTACATAGTGCCGCATGCTCTGGCGTAAGTAAAATCGAAAAGTTTACTTTATCGTGAGACGGGCGGTAAATTTGCAGACAAACTCAAAGGAGGAGTAGCAAATGGCAACCGTACGAAATGATTTCTTCAAACTTGGCGACAAGTTCGCCACGATCATCGGCGATGACGTCAAGGTCGGGGACCCCGCGCCGGAATTCACCTCGGTCGTGCCAGGCTGGGGCACGGTAAATCCGCTTCAGGAATCGAAAGGCAAGGTCATCATCCTGTGTGCGCTGCCCTCGATCGACACCGACACCTGTGACATCGAGACTCGGCGCTTCAATCAGGAAGCCGCCAATCTCAGCGACGATATTGTGATCTACGTCGTCAGCACCGATTTTCCGTTCGCACAAAAACGCTGGTGCGGCGCAGCCGGTGTGGACCGTGTAAAGCTTGTATCCGATGTGGTCAACGCCGAATTCGGTGAGAAGTATGGCGTGCTGGTCCGGGAGCGCCGTTATCACCGCCGCTCGGTCTTCATCGTCGGGCGCGATGGAAAGTTAACCTACGTGGCGTACATGCCGCAGCTGAGTGTGGAGCCCAATTACGAAGAAGTGCTCGCGGCTGCAAAGGCTGCTCTTTAAACCGACCAGGATTTCTTGCCACGGAGTCACAGAGTCACAGAGAAAAAAACTCTGTGTTCTCAGTGGCTCCGTGGCTATTAATTTCACGTTGACGATACGTGTACGATACTGATACACTCCGCTCTTAATTTCTGGAATCTTCATGATGCACCTCAACGCTCAATTCGATCTCATCCGCCAGTCTGCCACCGTCGCGATGGCAGACCGCATCCTTGCGCTCAAAGCCAGCGGACAAAAGATCGTCGGTCTGCAAGTAGGCGACCCGGATTTTGCAACCCATCCCGCGATCATGGATGTGGCGATGAAGGCCATCCAAAACGGGTTGACTCACTACGGTCCCTCCCGCGGCTACCCGGACCTGTTGGCCGCCACCGCTTCCAAACTGGCCCGCGACGAAGGCGTTTCGTACGAGCCTGCCTCCGAGATTCTGATCACGCATGGCGGCATCCATGCCTATTACACGGCGATGCAATCGATCTTGAATCCCGGCGATGACGTGCTGGTGCCCGACCCGTCGTGGGCTACTCATTCGAATATGGCGGTCATGCTGCGTGGAAATGTGATCCGTGTCCCGGCGCCCGCGGAGAACGGATTTATTCCTCATTTTGATTCCTGGGAAAAGGCACTGACCACAAAGACGCGCGTCATCGTGTTGAACTATCCATCCAACCCCACTGGTGCATATCCCAGCCGCGACTATCTGCAAAAGCTGCAGGACTTTGCCAAAGCACATGACCTGTGGATCGTCAGCGATGAAGTCTACGGAAGCCTCTTCTATGGTGAGAAGCCAACCAGCGCGGCGGCATTCGATGGAGCCAAGGAACGAACGCTGCTGGTCAACAGTCTCTCGAAATCCTATGCCATGACCGGCTGGCGCGTGGGATTTCTGGCTGCAGCTAAACAAGTGATCGATCACGCGCTGAAAGCAGGGCAAAACTCCATCACCTGTGTGGCACCATTCATCCAAAAAGCTGCCGCCTTCGCGTTGACCGACCCCGACATCCAGCAGGTGACCGCGAACATGCGCGCTGCGTATGCACGTCGTCGTGAGTTGGTACTGCGCCTCGCGCACGAATACGAATCGGAAAAGGTACTGGTCACGCCGCCGCAGGGAGCCTTCTATTTCTTCCTCGATTTCCGTCCATTGGAAATGTCATCGCTCGAAGTCTGCGAAAGGATTCTGGATGAAGCCGGCGTGGGACTCGTGCCCGGATCGGCGTTTGGAAGTGAAGGGGAAGGCTTTGTCCGCATGACGATTGCCGCCTCGGACGAGGATGTAGAAGTGGGGTTTCGAAAGATCGTCGAGTGGGCGGAGAAACAATGACAAATGTCGTTGCGAGGAGTGGTTGAGACGCGCTAGCGTCGAAATCCGACGAAGCAATCTCCTGATTATGTTAAGATTGCTTCGCCACACCGTCCTGGCGGCGGCGCCAGGGAAGAGCGGCTCGCAATGACATATAGGAGCATCATGAAAGTAGCATTCCAGGGTGAACCCGGCGCGTACAGCGAACAGGCGGTCTTCAATTATTACGGAAACATCGAAACGAAGCCATGTGAATCATTCGATATGGTTTTTGATTCTGTCGTGTCTGGGGAATGTGAAAATGGACTGATTCCCATCGAGAATTCATTGGCTGGCAGTATCCATCAAAATTATGATCTCCTCCTGCGTCATGACCTGCATATCGTTGGTGAATACCTCCTGCGCGTGCAGCATTGTCTGATCGCATTGCCCGGTGTAAAAAAAGCGGATATTCGGAAAGTCATCAGCCATCCACAGGCACTGGGACAGTGCGCCGCATATCTGCGAGGTCACGGGATCAAGCCCGAGCAGGCCTACGATACGGCGGGCAGCGTGAAAATGCTGAAAGAGTCGGGCGCACGCGATACCGCCGCCATTGCATCCCGCCGTGCTGCGGAACTCTATCAAATGCAAATTCTCGAAGAGGGGATTGAGGATAACGCCGAGAACTACACACGCTTCCTTGCCATTACTACAGAAAATGTGCAGTCACAAGGCGAGGCGAAGACTTCGATCGTGTTCACACTAAAGAATCAGCCCGGTGCGCTGTTCAAAGCTCTCAGCGTATTCGCCCTGCGCGATATCGACCTGACCAAGATTGAATCACGTCCGCTGCAGGGAAAGCCATGGGAATACCTGTTTTATATCGACTTCATCGGCGCAACCCATGAGGAGACAGTCCGCAAGGCGCTGGACCATTTAAGCGAATACGCCTTGATGGTGCGAGTACTGGGAAGTTATCCGAGATATAGATGAAATTGTAGACCTGACAGGTCTCATTGACCCATTCGACGTCGAACATTTCTGTGCAGCAATGAATCCCTGCCTGCAAAGCTTTTGTGGAGACCTGACAGGTCTTTTCTTTGTGGCCTTTGCTGTATAATTTCCGTACCACAATAAGGTAACGGGAATATGGTACTAAAGACAGTCAGCCACTACATTACAAAAGACGAGCCCTTCGGCCCGATCGATTCAGGGGATATTGCTTCAAGTGACCCAAAAGCATTGTTGATGTTGTTCGACAAACATAACTGGATCTACAAAAACCTGCGCAGCCGTCCCTCCATTATTATTGGGCGTCGCGGCTCAGGAAAAACCCATTACCTGCGCAGTGTGTTTTTCGACAATCAGTACGACTATTACGTGGAGATCCGTACCCCTCATGCCCTGGGACAAGTGGCCACCGCCATTGAAAAAATGAGTTCTGAGGTTGTGTTTTCAGAGATGGTCTCGGAACTCTGGGATACGATCCTGTGGGTCACCGTCTTCCTCCAGGTCCACAAACTGCGCATTCTGCCGGAACATGAGATGAGCGTGATCGTCCGTTACCTGCATAAGGTTGGCGTGCGCGCCAGCGACACAGTCGACGATGTGCTGCGTAAGATCGCTGAAATGCTCGAGGAGATCGCGGGTAGGAATAATTCAAAGAGATCCGGTCCCTCGTGGCTCGAAGACAAGATCAGCATTGAAGATGCAAAGACAATTGTATTGAACCGCTTGAAGGAATCGGGGAAGTCGTTCGCGATCCTGATGGATTCGCTCGATGATTTCCGGCTGGATATCGCATCGGTGGGACGCGCCCTGCAGGGATTGTTGAAGATCGTCGGTTCGATGAACAAGCCGCGCGACCTGGTCGACATCCGCTTTTGCCTGCCCTCCGAGTTGTATCCGCAGTTCGTCAAGCTGTCGTCCAATCCGAACAAGGACTTTCGCCGCGCCCTCAAGCTGCAATGGTCTGCCAGCGAGTTGATCCTGATCGGTGCGCAGCGATTGATGTTTTATCTTGCCCTGGAGAATCCGGAATTCTATAAACAAGTCCGCCACCTCGATCTGACCAGGCGCGCCGACGCGCTAGCCCTCTTTAACGCCGTGCTGCCAGCGTCGATCACGAATCAGTCCGGGCACAAGGAAGAGACGATCTCCTATATACTGAGGCATACTCAACTCTTGCCGCGTCATTTTGTCATCCTGTTGAACTCGATCTTCAAGAATTTCGGTTCAACCCGTTCGAATGGGTTTCCGGTCAGTGAGGCACGCGTCGTGAACGGCATCCGCCAGGTGGAAGATTTTATGGTACGCGAGATCTTTGTCGCGTTCAACCTGGTCTATCCCACAGCAGAAGAGACCTGCCGCCGCTGTCTCCCTGAGCTGGGACATAAATTCACGATGGCAGACCTGCACCGCGTTTTTACACGTCATGGCAAAGCGGAGTTCGGCAGCGACAATCTGTTCGACTTTCAGCGTATGCTGCTGGAGATGGGCGCAATGGGCAGGGTCATCCCCGGTAAGGAGAATGATCCATATATCAAAGGTAATTTCAGTAAATCACAGATTGCGGTGATTGGAAGGTAGGAATTGCGGAAATCGC
>CAZBAX010000013.1:0-103507 GCA_964489725.1 uncultured Anaerolinea sp.
CATTGAGGAAAGCATCAAGAAATAATACTGATCATGCCGCCGTCCTCGGCGCAGAGAGCAGCACAAGGTCTTCATGAAAATCATCAAAAACGAAAAGCTCATCAAACGCAAGGGAACTATTGGGAACTGGATGAACCTGAGCGCGATCGCAATCCTTGGCGGCGCTTTGTACTTCACCTTCATGAACCAGACCAATTCGCAAATGATCCTGTATTCCTACATCGCCCTCTTTGCAGGGTTGATCGTGATGCAGATTGGCATGTACCTGGGCATTCGCTATGGGCGCAGTCCACGTCCCGATGAAAAGCTTGACGCCGGTCTCAAGGGTTTGCCCGGTGATTACACTCTGTATCACTACACCACACCGGCCTCTCACCTGCTCGTCGGGCCGGCCGGCGTCTGGGTCCTGATGCCGTATCACCAACGCGGACAGGTGAGCTACCAAAAGAATCGCTGGAGGCTGGGCGGTGGCGGCCCGCTCCAGGCGTACATGCGAATCTTTGGTCAGGAGGGCATAGGGCGACCCGATGCTGAAATTGACAGCGAGCTGAGAAACATCCGCAAGCATTTCGCAAAACAACTGGACGAATCGGCGATCCCGGAAATTAGGCCCCTGATGATATTTACAAGCGACGATGTGCAGATCGATGCGGAAGATGCACCCGTGCCGGCTTTGAAACTCAAACAAGTCAAAGATTTCCTGCGGCAGAAAGCCAAGGAAATAAAGCTTTCTTCACAAAACATCCAGGAAATCAACGCTACGTTCAAACAAGAATGAATCGTAGCATGATGGATTCGACAGCTCTTCGTCGAGCGATTCTGCCAATCCTGACGTCATTCCTGGGGACGATGGTCGCGTTGTTTCCAACGAACCCGGTGAACATGACCTACCCGTCGCGCGACTCGGGTGTGTTCCTGTACGTCGGCTGGCGGCTGTTGATGGGCGCCGTGCCCTATCGCGACGTATGGGATCACAAACCGCCGCTGATCTATTTTGTGGATGCACTCGGTTTGTCGATTACCCCAGATTCATTGTGGGGCATTTGGATGATCGAAGGCATCTTCATCTTCGCTACTTTCCTTGTGCTATACCGACTCCTGGAGCGGGAATTTAACATCTATGCAGCCATTGGCGGGTCGATCCTATTTGCATCTGGGTTATTGACAATCCTGGCGCGCGGCAATGTGACCGAGGAATATGCACTACTCTTTCAGGCATTGTGTTTTTTGCTGATCGCGAAAGCCGCCAAAGCAGACTTTCCTTCCCATCTTTCCTTCTGGATCGGGGTCTCTGGCGGGCTGGCGTTCAACTTCAAGCAGACCACCATCGGCGTGTTGATCGCCTACGGATTGTTCCTCCTGGCGTTTCGCTTCGCGCAGCGCAAACTTCCCCTTCGAGACGTTGGTATGCTCGCGGTCGGATGGTTGTTGCCGTCGCTCCTGATCGTCCTTTATTTTGCGAGCCAACAGGCTTTGAGCGATTTCTGGGAGCAGGCATACCTTTATAACTTCTTCTACGTCGGAAAACATGAGGGCATTCGACGTTTGATCCCGGTGTTTACGAAGGGATTTCTCTACCTGCAGAATGGCTATATTCTGCATATTACGATCCTTGGCTGGTTGTCAGGCTTTACGTATGCGTGGCCCGGACGGAAAAACTTCTTTGCTACTGTTTCGCCGTTGATCACGATCGCCTTGATCGATCTGCCGGTTGAGGTGGGAATGATCCTGGTATCCGGCCGATCCATTCTGCATTATTATCTAACGCCCTTACCGATCATCGCAGTCCTCACAGGAATCCTGATCTATACACTTCCCGAGCTACTAAGCAGAGTGGCCGCTCTTCAACGAGTCCATCGCTGGATTCCCGCCGCAGTATTGGCGCTGCTCGCTGTTTCACAATATGCGCAGGTGTATTACTACCCGGAGTATGTGAGCGGCGTCAGCAGCAATAGCCGAGCAAACGTCGTTGAGTACGTCCTGCAAAATACGGACGCGGACGACAAAGTGTTGATTATTGGAGCGGAAAGCGTCATCAATTTTCTCGCTAGGCGTGAATCTCCGACGCGCTATGTCTACCAATATCCGCTTGCGCTGACGGGCAGCCGGCCCATGTTCGAGGAGTATTTCAATCAGATCCTCGAAAACGAACCTCTGCTGATCATCGACACGCGCGGACGCGAAACACTGACAGACAAGCTCTATGTACCGCTGCAAAAGCGATCCGAGATCGTCCGTGCGGGTGTGGAATATCTGGGGAATCACTATGAAAACGTTGCGCAGTTTGGGGATTGGTTTGTATATCGCAGATTAGAAGCTGGCAATTAACGCCGTGCTCGAGCAGCCGAGACAGTGTAATGCGACACATGGTCCCCTTGTGGGATTCATGTCGCCTCGAACATTTGAACGACATGAATGTCGCTCTACGAAATCTCACATGATTCTTTCATAGGGAATGGAATGTTGCCACACGTGTGCACGCAAAGATTGTCACAACTTAAGCTCAAGCCGCCGTCCTCGGCGGCGTTTCACAGGTAAACCCTGCGCCGAGGACGGCGCAGGGAGCAACTGCCTGACATGTTTTGCGTGCACACTGCCACACTCAGCCTGCCAGACCATAAATGATTTATGATACACTTGTTCTACTTCTGAAAGTGAAGCATTACACCCCTGGAAAAGCGAGATTCCTTGAGCGTACCTGTTTGACCGAATGCTCAGCGAAACACATGGATTATGCAATCAATTGTAGCTATTGACATTGAAACCACAGGTCTCAATGCGGACCGTGACGCCATTATCGAAATTGGAGCGGTCAAGTTCAAAGGCCACCGCGTGGAGGCGGAGTGGTCTTCGCTGATCAATCCCAATCGACACATTCCAGAGTTCATTACGGGGCTGACCGGCATCAACGATGCCGAGGTACGTAACGCGCCGCGGCTGGGCGATGTGATCGAGGGGTTACAGTCCTTCGTTGGTGATGCGCCGCTGGTGGGTCACAACGTGCGTTTCGATCTCGGTTTCCTTCAAAGAACGGGGCTTTTTGAATTTAACGAAGTGATCGATACATACGAGCTTTCGTCGGTGCTGATGCCAACCGCCAGCCGGTACAATCTCGGCGCCCTGGGAAAGCAGCTGGGCATTCTTCTTCCTGCCACTCATCGCGCCCTCGACGATGCAAAAGTCACGATGGCAGTGTTCAACCGTCTATTCGAGATCGCACGCGAGCTGCCGACGGAGCTTATCGAAGACATCATCCGCTTGAGCGAACCGCTGGCATGGGACGCCGCCTGGCTATTCAATGAAGCTTTGCGTGCACAAAGCAAGGAGGGCGTCAAGTCGAAGCGCATCAAGAAGAAGGATGCTGGCGCGTGGTTTGACGACTCGAAGTATCCGCCGCTCGATAACCCCGAAAATCCGCGCCCGCTGGATCCCGAAGAGATCGCTTCGGTGCTGGAGTACGGCGGTCCGTTTTCGCAGTTCTTCCAATCGTTTGAGCAGCGACCTGAGCAAGTGGAAATGCTGCGGGCCGTCACCAATGCACTCTCGTATGGAAGTCATCTGATGGTCGAAGCCGGGACCGGCGTAGGCAAATGCTTAACAGGCGATGCATGGGTAACATTCAAGAGCGGTGAACGAAGACAAATTGGTGAAATTGTCGAAATTGCCACGCTTCCGACTGAACCGATCATCTGCGTCGCTGCCAACGGCCGACTCGTATACCAAAATATTAAGGCAGTACACCATAATGGCGTTCGGCCGGTCTGGAGACTTAGAACTGCATTAGGTCGAAAAATTACTGCTACCGCGAACCATCCATTCCTGGGCTTTAATGGCTGGCAACCGCTTTGTGAACTTAAGGTCGGTGATAGGATCGCTACGGCGCGCTGTCTTCCAACTGGATCGATTTCCTATCCTGTCCATGAGGCTTTTGTGACCGGAGCCATGATTGGCGATGGCGGCCTTGGACACCCGGATTCGCTCACGTTTACCAACTTCGATGCAGACGTTGTCGAAACGGTCAGCCAAAATGTAGAAAGACTTGGCAACGTCAAGATGACGCAGCACAAAGCAAAGGGACATTATGGATTTCGCCGCTTGAGTTTGATGGGGCATGAACGAAGTGGTTTGAATTTGTTACTTGAAAAATTAGACTTGCTGGGACGAGACGCCCGAACCAAGACGATTCCGCAAGTGTATTTTCTCGCTGACCAGGAAACCATTTCTGCATTGTTAGCTGGTCTGTGGGTAACGGACGGCTGCATTGAAACCCAAAGAGGCAACCTTACAATTGCATCCGCGTCAGAGCAATTGATAATCGATATTCAGCACCTGCTTCTACGGTTAGGAATTATCTCTCGTGTTCGCTACAAGTCGGCCATCTTAAAAGAAAAGCGTTTTGACTCGTGGAGTCTCGCAATTCTGGATGTTCAAAGTAAGCGCTTGTTCTGGCAAACCGTTGGCAAATTTATGGTGGGAAAACGAAAATATGCCCTCGATGCCTGGTACGAGTCTCACACGAGCAGCACATATAACCCCAACGACGACCTATTGCCTGTCCAAGCCTGGGACCACATCAACCACGAAAGACTTCAGGCGGGGAAATCCTGGAATGCAATCCGCAATGCCTGCACCATCGCATCCGACCGCACACGAGAAATCAGTCGCGCAAAGATGTCGGCAATAGGCGAATTTCTAGCATCGCCTTCACTCCGTGAGACGGCCCAATCCGATCTGTACTGGGATCGTATAGTAGCGATCGAACCCGTCGATGAAGCCGAGACGTTTGACTTAACGATGGATGGCGAGCCAAACTTTCTTGCGAATGATATTGTTGTGCATAACTCATTCGCGTACCTCGTGCCTGCGGCGTTGTTCGCAAAACTGAATAACACGCGGGTGGTGGTTTCCACGAACACGATCAACCTTCAGGATCAGCTTATTCAACGCGATCTGCCCAATTTGAGTCAGGCGTTGAATCTCGATTTTCGTTTTGCCGTCTTGAAGGGGCGCTCGAATTACTTGTGTCCACGTCGTCTGGAGAGTTTGCGTCACTTTGGTCCGCGCACCACAGATGAGATGCGCGTGCTTGCCAAGGTGATGGTCTGGCAGATGACCAACCAGAGCGGCGATCGAAGCGAGTTAAACCTGACGGGACCGGCAGAGCGCGAGGTGTGGGTACGCGTCTCGGCTGAGGATGATGCGTGCACCAGTGAAACATGCATGAAGCGCACGGGCGGCGCGTGTCCGTTTCATCGGGCCAAGACTGCGTCACAATCCGCACACGTGCTGGTCGTCAATCACGCGCTGCTCTTATCCGATATCGCCACCGGCAGCAAAGTCCTGCCCGAATATGCACACCTCATCATCGATGAGGGACATCATCTCGAGAACGCGACCACCAGTTCACTTTCGTTTCGGCTGAACCAGCATGACCTGGAGCGGATGATGAAGGAGATCGGCGGCTCGACCTCCGGCGTGCTCGGACGTTTGCTCACCGAGACGAAAGATGCGCTTCGCCCTTCGGACTTTGGCCTGCTTCAGAAAAAAGTGAGCCAGGCCACCGACATGTCGTTCCGCATCGAGCAGGTCAACCGCGAGTTCTTCAACGCGCTGGCAGAATTTGCGCGGCTGCAGCGCGAAGGTCAGCCGCAATCGAACTATGCCTGGCAGGCGCGCATCCTGCCCGCCACACGGACTCTTCCGTACTGGGACGAAGTAGAGATCGCCTGGGATACCGCCGGTTCGACCGTGCGCATGCTTCTGAAAGCGTTGGAGGAAATCTATTCTGCGATTGCAGATCTATATAATGAAGGGCATGAGAATCTACAGGACGTGATGTCTGACCTTGGCAATGTAGCGCGCAGGCTCGGCGAAGCCGAAGTAAACGTAACCAGTATGATCAGCAAACCCAATGCAGAACTCGTCTACTGGCTCGAAGTGCAGCCGCAGGGCAACCGGCTGTCACTCAATGCTGCTCCGTTGCGCGTTGGACCGTTGATCGAAAAGCATCTCTGGCACACGAAGCAGGCAGTGGTGCTTACGTCGGCCACTCTGACCACACACGGTCAATTCCAGTATTTGCGCAGCACGCTCGGCGCCGACGAAGCCGATGAAATGCAGCTTGGCTCACCGTACGATTACGAGAGCGCGGCGCTGCTGTATATTGCCAACGATATTCCCGAACCGAACGTCAATGGTTACCAGCAGCATCTTGACCGCACGATCATCAACACCGCCAAAGCCACCGGCGGACGGATGCTGGTGCTGTTCACATCTTATGCAGCGTTGAAGAAGACCGCCCATGCAATCACAGGTCCGCTGGCGCGTGAAGAAATCTATGTCTACGAACAGGGTGACGGCGCCTCGCCGAACGCACTGCTCGAATCATTCAAGGCGACGGAGCGCGCCGTGCTGCTGGGAACCAAGTCTTTCTGGGAAGGCGTGGATGTACCCGGTGATTCATTATCTATTGTGCTGATCACCAAGCTGCCGTTCGACGTGCCCACCGATCCTCTGATCGCAGCGCGCTCGGAAATGTACGAAGATTCATTCCAGGAATATTATTTGCCCGAAGCGATCCTCAAATTCCGCCAGGGGTTTGGGCGTCTCATCCGTACTGCGTCGGACCGCGGTGTAGTTGCTATTTTGGATCGGCGCGTTCTTACGAAACAATATGGGCGTTTGTTTCTTGAGTCGCTGCCGCAATGTACTGCCAGGCAGGGGCCCGCGGGAAATTTGCCGCGCGAGGCTGGCAAGTGGCTGGGGATGTAATGAAGCAAAAGTGACAGTCACTTAATATTCTATCCATTGCTACAACCGCACATTCTGAGTACAATCACGCCGCTATGTCAAACAAAGTCGCAATCGTAACGGATAGCACCGCCTATCTCCCCGAAGAATGTACAAAACAATATGCTATTTCCGTCACACCCCTAAGCGTCATCTGGGGTGATGAAGTCTATCAGGATGGCGTAGATATTGAAGCCGCTGAGTTTTATGAGCGTCTGCCGAAGTCCAAAGTCATGCCAACCACATCGCAGGTTACGCCAGCGGTGATGATGAACACGTTTCAGTCCCTTATCGACCAGGGCTATGATGTGCTGGGCGTTTTCCTATCGTCGAAAATCTCAGGCACCGTCCAATCCGCGATCCATGCACGTGAGTTGATCGCAGGCGCGGCGAATAAGATCAGCATTGTCGATTCGCTGCTGACCACAATGGCCATGGGATGGCCGGTCCTTACCGCAGCGCGCGCAGCCCAGGCAGGCGAGAGTCTTGCGCAATGCGGGAAGGTCGCCCAGCATGCCTGTGATAACAGCGGAGTATTCTTCGTCGTCGAGACGTTGGAGTTCCTGCGACGCGGTGGACGCATCAGCAGCACCCAGGCCATGGCTGGCACAATTCTCAATATCAAACCAGTCCTGGGGATGCGAGATGGAAAGATCGAATCGATGGAAAAGGTCCGCACGAAACAGAAAGCGATACAGCGCATGATCGAGCTCACCGCGGAGCGCTTCAACGGCGGCAGCCCGGTCCGCATCGCGGTGACCCATGCCAACGCCGAAGCGGACGCGTCTGCCCTGCTCGAAACGGCGCGGGCACGGTTTGATCCAATTGAAACTCTGATCACACCGCTGAGTCCCGTTATCGGCACGCACGCCGGTCCTGGAACAGTGGCGATCAACTATATGTGCGGACTCGCGTAGTCGTAGCCTGTCATCCCTGCATCTCGAGAACAATAGGGGCGACTTCGTGACAACTGCCGGTGGCGCGAAGCGTTTGGGGTTGAACCGTACGCTGCGATTCGAATTTCGAGTTTGCCCAATTATGTGGCAGCCTGTAAAATAAGAGACATGCCCAACACCTATTTTATTCTGTTCGAGCTGACCCTCTTCTTACAGTTCGCGCTCTGCCTGCATCACGCCTGGAAGCATGGAACAGCAAACTTGATGAGACTGCTGGCGGGCGTGCTGTTCGGCGTCATGCTGGAATTGGCAACGATCCGTCAGCTTCGTGCGTACGAATACGGACAATTCCTGATCATGGTCTGGGACGTCCCACTCTGTATCGGCGTGGCGTGGAGCGCTATTCTCTACAGCGTAATGGAATACTCGGATGCAAGCAGCATTTCCTATTGGATGCGGCCGGTTTTGGATGGATTGCTGGCATTGAATATCGATCTTGCGCTCGACGCGGTCGCCATCCGCTTTGGTTTTTGGGATTGGGGACAGGGATCTGAATTCCAATACTTCGGCGTGCCCTATGCAAATTTCTGGGCCTGGTTCTGGGTGGTCTTTTCGTTTTCGCTGGGCTACCGTGTTTTCGCTCGACGCCAGGATTGGGTCGGTGTGTGGATCTCTCCTGTTCTGGCCCTAATCGTTGGGTTAGCCGGCGTGCTCGGGACGAACGCTCTCATCGTCTTTGGGATCCCACCGGCGCTGCGCACGCCAACGATTTTCGCAACGCTGTCGCTTGCGCTGATCGTCACTCTTCTACTGCGTCCACGCTTCCACCTCAGATCTGTGCCATCATTGGTCTTCTGGGTACCGTTCCTTACTCACGCCTATGTGCTGATCGCCGGACTGATCGCTGGAATTCTTCTGGATCTTCCCATCCTATTGTGGGTCGGTCTTTTGATGTTCGGACTCGCTGCCTACTGGCATCGACATACCGTCAGCGCCATACGTGAATCGATAGGGCAAATGTTCCGGCAACGTTCTCAAACATAACAGCGTACCTGGATTCGAAGCTCCGTCTATGGCGGCCCCGGCAGGTCCGCCATTTTTCGTGTTGACAAATCGTATCGAGCAGGTATAATTTATGTAACGGTTGTTACATTCTCAGAGATACCGGATGGCACGTTTTCATTTTACTGGTATGCCTGCTTTCACCATCCTCTGGATGGGTCAAGTCATATCGCTGGTTGGAACGGCACTCTTTTCATTTGCGCTCGCGATCTGGTTGTATCAACAAACCGGGCAGGCCACCACGATCACAACGTTGATCTTTTTTTCTAACCTTCCGCGGATCATGTCGCTGCTGATCTTCCTGGCTGCAATCGTTGGAATTTCCGTTCCGAGCCTCAGCTATGCGATACCTGCGTTTCGAAATGTGGAAGACATCATCCCCGATCATGATGTCGAATCGCCGCAGCCACCGAAAGCGACAGATACGGGGCAAAGCAAATCATCCAAGCCCATACCGAGACCCTCCGCCGATGACTAACTGGCTCCTGCTTCATTACAAATTGCCGAGCAACCCATCGGCTCTGCGCGTCTACATCTGGCGAAAATTGAAGCAGTTGGGAGCCATCCTTCTTCAGGATGCTGTGTGGGTGCTGCCCGACCGAGCGCGAACGGCCGAACAATTCCAATGGCTTGTTTCGGAGATCAGGGAAATGGGCGGTGAGGCATATTCGTGGAAAGCGACCGCCGTGTTGGGGGCAGATCACGAATCGATCGAGCAACAATTCCAGGAGCAGGTGGAGGCGGTCTATGCACGACTTTTGAAACAACTCGATAAATCCAAGCCCAATCTGACAGAAATCTCGCGCGAGTATCAGCAGGCTGTCTCGCAGGATTTCTTCCATTCCAAACTTGGAGTACAGGTACGCGACAGATTAATGGCAAGACGCGGAGAGAAAAGATGAAATGGGTCACCTGGCAAACTATTGGAATCGATCGCATGGCATGCA
Organism: uncultured Anaerolinea sp.; assembly: GCA_964489725.1. GTDB lineage: Bacteria > Chloroflexota > Anaerolineae > Anaerolineales > Villigracilaceae > Defluviilinea. The sequence goes on from CAZBAX010000013.1 coordinate 9,695, forward strand.
TCTGGCTGATCCGCCGCCGGATCGATGCTAACGCTGAGTTCCGCTTTATTCCCGTTGGCGAAAAGCCGGCTCCAGAGGTGGGAGAGCCGTTCGATATCCCGGGGCAGCGTTTCTCGCACCACGCTGGTCATTGTACGTTTCATGCGCTGCTGGAGAATTATGAGATGGATGACCCGATTCTGATTCGCATCGCACAGATCGTGGAAGATGCTGATGAAATACAGGAAGTCATCGTGGAACCCGCCTCCGTCGGACTGGATATGATATGCCGCGGAATCAGACAGATCAGCAAAGACGACCTCGAGGCGCTGGAACGCGGCTGTTTGATTTATGACGCCTTGTATGCTCAGCTGAAATTGGATGCACGACAATAAACACGGACACGATCTGACCCACTGCACCCAAAGGCAGTACGCTATGACAGCGCGCAACACGATTATCTTTGTTTGTGAACATGGCGCAGCGAAGAGTATCATTGCAGCCACATATTTCAATCAATTGGCCAACGTGCGTGGCTTGCATTTGAACGCGATCGCGCGCGGCACCCATCCAGACGGCGAATTATCGGCGGCAGCTGTCAACGGGCTTGCCGGGGATGGGCTGGAGCCATGTGAATCTCGCCCGCAAGACCTAACCGGGGCGGATATTCTTTCCGCGCGGCGTATGATCAGCTTCTGTGATATGCCTTCCGAATTTGCTCAAGCAACCACCGTCGAGCAATGGAAGGATGTCCCACCTGTAACCCAGGATTATGAAAAGGCTCGTGACGTAATCCTGGAACATCTGCACGACCTACTCCGCAGATTAAGGAGCCCACGATGAAATGGATCACCCGCTCTCACGTCCACGTGGACCGCGTCGCGTGTCCATGGTTGATCACGCGCTTCATCGATAGTGAAGCGGAATTCTTGTTTGTGCCCGCGAACCAGATCGAAACAGTTGCCCGGGAAACCGGGTCGATCCCATTCGACGCACCCGGCGTGGAGCTTGGTCATCATGACGGGCGCTGCTCGTTCGAATCCATCATTCTCAAATATGAGCTGAAGGATGCCAGTCTTTTACGTCTGGCCAAGATCGTCCATGCCGCAGATGTGGCCGAAGACATCGATAGCGATCCGATCGCCCGCGGGCTTGAAGCAATTGCATCGGGCTACAGCCTGCGCTACCCGGATGACCTGGAGAATCTTGAGCATCAATTTGTCGTCTATGACGCCCTGTATGCATGGTGCCGCCTGGACGTGGCAAGCGTGTCCAAATGATAGATCGGCCAGCAGAACGCAATATCACGCTCCTGTTTACCACGCGGGTCCTGCGCCTATTCTGTTATGGGTTTCTATCCATCATATTGGCGTTATATCTCTCTGAGATCGGTTTGACTGAACAACAGACCGGCTTGCTATTCTCGTTAACGCTGCTGGGCGATGCGGTGATCTCGTTGTGGCTGACCACCTCCGCAGACCGGTTTGGCAGGAAACGCACATTGATTCTGGGGGCGCTTTTGATGGCGGGAGCAGGCATCGCCTTTGTGTTGACGCGGAACTATATCCTGTTGATCGCCGCAGCCATCGTTGGCGTGATCAGTCCAAGCGGGAAAGACATCGGCCCGTTTCTATCTGTGGAACAGTCGGGTCTGACGCAAATCATCTCCGATGCGAGACGCACGCAGTTTTTTGCATGGTACAACCTGGCCGGTTCATTTGCCAGCGCCGCCGGTGCACTGACAGGCGGCTGGCTCGCGCAATTCATGGAGATGGCCGGATGGACGGAATTCGAATCCTACCGCGTCCTGTTGCTTGGTTATGCGGCCGGCGGTTTCGTGTTATCGATCCTGTTCTTTCAACTGAGCGATTCTGTGGAGGTGAAAGCGGCGCCAGACTCAACGCGGCGCGTCCTTGGTTTGCACCGCTCACGGTCGGTCGTGTTCAAGCTCAGCTCCCTGTTTGCCATGGATGCATTTGCCGGCGGGCTGCTCGTACAAAGCCTGATGGCCTACTGGTTCCATGTGCGCTTTGGAGTGGAGTCGGGAATGTTGGGAAGCATCTTCTTTGGCGCAGAGATCCTGGCTGGCATTTCGGCCCTGCTTGCGATCCGGCTGGCGAATCGATTCGGTTTGATCAACACGATGGTGTTTACCCACATCCCATCGAACATTCTGCTGATTCTTGTGCCGTTGATGCCAAGCCTGCCGCTTGCGATCGGCCTTTTGCTCCTGCGATTCAGCATTTCGCAGATGGACGTGCCCACGCGTCAATCGTATACGATGGCGGTTGTGGCGCCCGACGAACGATCGGCTGCATCAGGTGTCACTGCCATTGCACGTTCTGTGGGCGCATCCGTGTCTCCCGCGCTGACGGGTCTGCTGTTCAGCATTCCGTTATTGTTCAACGTACCCTTCTTTTTAGCAGGCGGACTGAAGATCATTTACGATTTGTTGTTGTATCGTGAGTTCCGCGCTGTGAAACCACCCGAAGAATCATGAACGGTAAACGTAGGGGCGGGCAGCTGCCCACCCCTACGTTTACCACACGTCAAACCGATACATCCTCCAACTCCAGAAACGCCTTCACAACGTTCGGGTCGAAGTGCCGGCCGGATTCTGATTTGAGGTGTGCGCGCACATCCTCGGCTGGCAGCGCTTTGCGATAGCTGCGGTCGGAGATCAGCGCATCCCATACATCGACGATCATGAAGACCCGGGCCGCAAAGGGAATCTCCATCCCTTTTAGGCCGCGCGGATACCCGGTCCCATCCCATTTTTCGTGGTGACAATATGGAATATCGACGGCGGGTTGCAGAAACTTGATCGGCCATAACATGTCGCGCGCGTATACAGGATGCTGCCGCATCAGTTCCCGTTCCTCAGGTGTCAGTTGGTCTTTGCCCATCAGGATCGAATCAGGAATGCCCATCTTGCCAATATCATGCAGCAGCGCCCCGCGCCGGATGTGTTCGAGAGCGTCACCTTCAACCCCCATCGAACGCGCCAACCGGTCTGTCAGGGTAGTCACACGGCGGGTGTGCCCCTCGGTTTCCTTGTCTTTGAGATCGAGGGCATGCACCCAGCCTTCGAGCGTTTTCTGGTAGGCTTCTGCCAGCTCATCTTTTTTAAGCTCCAACTCGCGATTTGAATTCTGCAGGTTTTCGAACAATGTGGCGTTGTCGATTGCCACGGCGGCCTGATTGGCAAACGCATGGATCACAGCCAAATCGCTTTTTTGAAAGAGTCCTGTCCTGGCACGGTTATCCACATAGATCACCCCGATCAATTTGTCTTTGTTCTTCAACGGCGCGCAGATAATGGAGCGCAATTGATAGGCGGCGACGCTGAGATGCCCCTCAAAGCGATGATCTTCCTGGGCATTCGTGGTCAGCACCGGCTCGCCGGACTCGGCTACTTTACGAACGATCGTTTGACTAAATTCAAAGGCATCCTGGCCCAGCGTGGGAGGTCTTGCGATCTCCGAGATCAATTCGCCGGTTTGTTCGTTGCGTAACATCAGGAAGCCGCGTTCGGCGCGCATCAGGGCGATCAGCGAATCCATCACCTCTTGAAGAACCTGTTCCCGGTTCAGAGATGCCGAGTTGATCACGTTTCCAACATCCATCAATGCTTCCAATTGACGGCGCTCACCCACACGCTGCTCCAGCAATTGCAAGCCCTTCGACGCCAACTCCAGGTCCTGGAGCGCCGTGGCGACCAGCGGATTCCCGGTCCGTGTTAGCGTGGCGACGACGGACGCCAGGATGGCATTGATATCAGCGAACTGTTTTTGGAGAGATTGTACTTCCGAGGCAGGATTGAGCATATCAGACTCCGTGACGCGAGGACCAGTACGTTGTTGCAACACAACTGGACCGAGAACAAGTCACACCCCGCTCACAAACTGTGCTTCCCCGCGAAGCAAACCGGCGCAATTCCCTGGCGCCCTGCGGCTTGAGCCTTACCAGGGCAGGTGTGTGACCGCGGTGGGCATAAATCGTGCCTGCCAGTCCATTATAATCTGCGCTCATGGATACAGCCGCTTACCTGACACGCATCGATTATTCCAGACCTGTTAAACCAGACGTTACGACTCTGCATGAGTTACAACTTGCGCATCTGTTGACGGTTCCCTTCGAAAATCTGGATATCGGCTGGAAGCGCCCAATACGTCTGGATATTGATTCGCTGTGGGATAAGCTCATTCTCCGGCGGCGCGGCGGGTTCTGCTACGAACTCAACGGATTATTTGCCGAGCTGCTCAAACTGATCGGCTATGAGGTGATCCATCTGAACGCCCGAGTCTTCAATAGCAGCGGCGAGCCCGGGATCGACTTCGATCATCTCGCTCTGCTCGTCCGCACGCCTGGAGTATCTGAGCGCTGGCTGGTCGATGTTGGCTTTGGCGATTCATTCCTTCAGCCGTTGCACTTCGAGGGCCGCGGCGAGCAACCACAGGGATTGCGCGCGTACCGTATCGAGGAAGTCGAGGGCGGATACGTTACCTGGCAATGCGACTATGACGGAACGTGGGAGCGACAGTATTTCTTCGATCTCCAGCCTCACAAATTTCCAGACGAATACGAAGCCGGCTCTCTGTATCACCAGACATCGCCGCTTTCAAGCTTCACGCGCAACAACATTATCAGCAGGGCTACGACCGATGGTCGTATTTCCCTGGAGACTGCACGGTTGATCGTTACCCAAAATGGTCTGCGCTCAGAACAACCTGTACACAATCAAGTAGAATATCAGCAATTACTGAAGCAGTATTTCGATATCGCGATTCCAAGGGAGAACTCATGACGGTTGAAAATTATCTTGCGGAAGCCGGAGCATTGGCCGGACTGGCAGGCGTATTGGCGGGCTTTTCGCTGGCGGCTGTGGTCCAGCTTCTTACGGCGCACCTGGACAGTAAATTGGCAACGGCCGGTATCGTGGTCTTTGCGGCATCGTCGGTCATGTTTCTCTACTCACTATTTGTGGCAGTGTTGTCGTTTTCGGCAGCAGCAGAACTCAATCGGGTCCCCACTGAACTTGAAGGGCTCAACGCCGGTGGCTTTTTGATCCTGCTTGCTGCGGTGTATATATTCGTAGGCGGCATCGGCATGGCCGGATGGCTGCGTTCGAGGGTTGCAGGAATTCTCACAACGGGCTTTGCAGCGATTTCGGTCTGCCTGATCAGCTACGCCTTTTTTTCGGTCATTTCCCTTTTCATGTAGTTCCACACAGGAATCATAACGCCCCGCAAGTCGCGGGGCGTTTTCTCTTCTATTTAATCTTGAACATCTGCATGAGTTTCATCGCCAGGTTCAGATCGCCAGCTAATTTGATCTTGCCCTGCATGAAGGCTTGCATGCCGTCGAGTTCACCGGTGAAGATCTTGACGTAATCGGATGAATCGGCAGTGAGCGTCATTTTCGGGGATGGATGCATACCGCGTTCCACGTTCACTTTTCCATCCTTGATGACCGCATTCCATTCACCTGCTTCCGCGCCAGTGAACTTGAACTGGATGGCTGCGTCAAGTCCCTGGGCTTTCTCTGGAAGAAATGCGCCCGGCATTTTTTCCATCAATTGTTCTACTGTGAGGGGCATAGTTTGTCTCCTATTGTATTGTTCAAACCTGACAGGTCTTCGCCGACCGATTCATTAATATGCGTCTCAGTCCTGGCGCGCTTGATGGTGGATTGTGGCGCGACTAAGACCTGTCAGGTTTTATGAGCTAGTTTTGTAGATTCTCAAAGATCGCCGCGGCGCCCATGCCGCCGCCGATACACATCGTTACCATTCCGTACTTCGACTTGCGGCGACCCATTTCATAGATCAATTGCGTCGTCAGCTTGGTTCCCGTGCATCCCAGCGGATGTCCCAGGGCGATCGCGCCGCCGTTGACATTGACCTTGCTCTCATCGATCTCCAGCGAGCGGATGACAGCCAGCGACTGCGCAGCAAAAGCTTCGTTCAATTCTATCAGGTCGATATCGTTCAAGGTCAGGCCGGCAAGCTTCAACGCCTTCGGGATGGCGACGACCGGGCCGATCCCCATCAGCTCAGGCGGGACACCTCCTGCGGCAAAAGAGACAAATCTTGCCAGCGGCGTGAGTCCCAGCTGAGCAGCGCGCTCAGATGACATGACCAGCACCGCGGCCGCGCCATCTGACATTTGCGATGAATTCCCAGCGGTCACTGTTCCGCCCTCTTTGAAGGCAGGTTTGAGCTTCGAGAGCGCGTCGATGTTCGTATCGCCACGCGGACCTTCATCGCGCTTGACCGTGAAACTTTTCTTCTCCGGCTTTGCACTGCCGTTGAACTCAGTCAACTGTACATCGATCGCAACCAACTCAGGATCGAACAGCCCCGAGTTCACTGCTTGTGCAGCCTTCTGGTGACTCTTCAACGAAAAATCATCCTGGTCATGGCGGCTGATTCCATATTTCTCTGCAACGTTCTCTGCGGTCAGTCCCATGTTAGTGTAATAGTGTGGAAGCTCCTGCGCGAAGTATGGATTCGGCGCGAACTTGTAGCCGGCCATCGGCACCATGGTCATCGACTCAGCGCCACCTGCGATCCCAATTTCGATCTGGCCAGATTGAACTGCATATGCCACATGTGCAATCGACTGCACACCGGAGGCGCAGTAGCGATTGATCGTTTCTGCAGGGACTGAATCTGGCAAGCCTGCTCGCAAAGCGATCATGCGCGTCATGTTGAGCCCCTGCTCACCCTCGGGGAACGCACATCCGAATACCACGTCTTCGATCTGAGCGGGGTCGAGATTCGGAGTCCGCTTGAGTAGCGCCTGTATCGCGGAAGCCGCCATCTCGTCCGGACGAACCGTGGCAAGTCCTCCTCGTTTGGCTTTTCCAACAGGTGTCCGCACTGCGCTCACGATTACGGCATCTTTCATGATTGATCTCCTTCGTGGAAAGTGGAAAGTAGAACCTGACCACTTTCCACTATCTAATTTCGAAGCGGTTTTCCCGTCTGCAAAATATTCCACATGCGCGCTTGCGTTTTCTCCTCACCGAACAACGACAGGATCGCTTCACGCTCCAGATCAAGGATATATTGCTCGCTCACCCATTGACCGCGGGTCAGTTCGCCGCCGCACATCACGTAAGCGAGTTTGCCTGCGATGTGATGGTCATATTGCGTGATGTACTTGCCTTCTGCAAACATCCACGCGCCGATACGGATGGCGGCCAGCGCATCGCGCCCGGCGGCGTAAATGAGTTCTGGTGCAGGCGGCTTGTATCCCGCGGCGATCATGTGTAGAACTTCCTTCTTCGCTTCTGTGAGCAGATGATCGCGATTCAACACGATGCGATCGGCGGACGTGAGGATGTTCAACTCGCGCGCTTCTTCTGCGCTGGTAGCGACCCTGGCCTGTCCCATCTGCAGGAAAGCACGCTGCAATGGCGCAAGCACTTCTGCATTCTCCACGCGCATCACCGGGTTTACGATGCGGCGAAGCATCTCTTTTGTACCGCCGCCGGCAGGGATGACGCCCGCGCCGAGTTCCACGAGTCCGATGTATGTTTCGGCGGCAGCCACAACGCGTGAGCCGTGCATCGTGATCTCGCATCCACCGCCGAGCGTGAGTCCCGCGGGAGCTACTACAACCGGTTTCGGCGAATAGCGCATGCGCATGTTGAAGTCCTGCAATTTGCGCACGGCCACGTCCAGCGTGTCCCACATGCCCTGCTGCGCGCCGACCACCATCATAAACAGATTCGCACCAGCGCTGAAATTTTCGGCTTGATTGCCGATCACGAGTCCATCGAAATCGGTGTCGAGACGCTTGAATGCTTCCTCCGCCATGCTCATGATATCTTCGTCGAGCGAGTTCATCTTGGTGTGGAACTCCAGGCACGCCACGCCATCGCCCATGTCGCGGATCGTCGCGCCTGCATTTTCTGCAACTACATTTTGCTGCTTCAGGAAGATCATACCCTCCGGGCGCTTAATCCTGGAGTACTTCCCTTTGGCAACATCGTATACACCAACCTTCTCGCCATTCTTATCAGTGGCGCCGCTGGCGCCACTGCGCTTGTATTGATAGAACGACTCGACGCCTGCCTTGAGCATCTCGTTCACCCACTTCGCAGCCGGATAGCCCGCCGCTTTCATCTTGCTGACCGTATCGCGCACGCCGAGCATGTCCCATATTTCGAACGGACCGGCTTCGTGCATAAATCCCCAGCGAACTGCGTCATCGATCGGCTTCAGCGTGTCTGCCACTTCAGGGATGATCGAGGATGCATATTGGAAGGATTGATACGTCAACGCTTTGACAAGTTGAGCTGCTTTATCATCGGCGCCCAGTAAGACTTTGAGCTTTTCGCCGAGCGATTCTGCGTCTTTTGCCGCTTTGACCGAGTCGAAACGCGGTTTGGTCGGCGGGACGTGCTCAAGCGTCTTCAAGTCCAGCGACCAGAATTCCTTGCTTCCATCTTCTTTGCGAACTTCTTTGTAGAATCCAACCTTCGTCTTGTTCCCAAGCCACTTGCGTTTCAGCATCGTGGACATCAATGTAGCCGGCGCTTCGGCTTTGAGATATTCCTGTCCCAACTTGTCATGTGGGATCAATGGAGCAAGGTTGCGGCCCACATGATCCCAGACGTCGAGTCCCACCAGGTCCATCAAGCGAAACGTCGCCGTCCTGGGCCGCCCGATTAAGGGCCCTGTGATCGCGTCCACTTCATCGACGGTATATCCATGCTGCAGAATGAAGTCCATGGCGAACGCGCCCGTCCCAAATGCGAGGCGGTTGCCGATGAAATTGGGCGTATCCTTGCAAAGCACAATGCCCTTGCCAAGCCGATATTCGCCGAACCACGAAAAGAACTGCACAACTTCTTTATCGGTATCGTTGGTCGGGATGATTTCCAGTAATTTCAAATAACGCGGCGGGTTGAAAAAGTGTGTTCCCAGGAAATGCTTCTTGAATTCTCTGGAACGTCCCTGGGCAATGGCAGCGACCGGGATACCTGATGTGTTCGTGGTGACAATTCCATAAGGCTTGCGGACTTCCTCGATGCGCGCCATCAGATCCTGTTTGATCTTGAGATTTTCCACGATGGCTTCGCAGACCCAATCGGCTTCTGATACTGCGTCAAAATCGTCTTCAAGATTTCCAAGCCTCACGAGCGTCTTCAGTTCGGAGGACATGAGATTGGCAGGTCTGGCTTTTAAACAGCGATCCCAGCCTTCTTTGACGATTTTATCCCGCGCTTCCTTGTCGTCAACGGGCGTATCCTTTGGCACGATGTCGAGCAGGGTCACAGGCACGCCGGCGTTGGCGAGATGTGCTGCAATGGCTGCGCCCATGGTCCCCGAGCCGATCACGACCGCTTTGTGGATGTGATATTTCATCTTTCCTTGTTCTCCTCGGTGGTCGAGTACGGAGGTATCGAGACCACCATGACAAGTATATGCTCCGTTGTTAACTGGTGGTCTCGATACGGTCCATCGTCTTCGCTACGCTACGCTCAGGACCACTCGACCACCGAGATCTTATGTTATCTCAGCTCTTTTCCTGAATATCCCAAAATCTGCCGCGCCACGACCAGCCGATTGATCTGGCCGGTGCCCTCATAAATATCTGTGATCTTCGCGTCGCGGAACCACTTCTCTGCCAGGAACTCGCGGCTGTAGCCAAGCGGACCTAAAATCTCGACGACTTTCTGCGTGATCTTTGTACACACATCGCCAGCCTTGACCTTGCTCATCGAGGCTTCCAGCGCGTTGCCCTTCTTATTATCTGCCATCCAGACTGCCTTGATGACCATCAGCCAGGCAGATTTCAACATGATGTCCATGTCGATCACATCGCGTTCGATGGATGTCAATTTCTGGCGCGGCAGCCCATATCGGATCTGGACTCCGTTTTCGGTCAGTTTCTCCTTCAGAAAATCAAGAGCGGCTCGCGCGACGCCGACACCAGACGCCGCGACGAGAGGCCGGGTCGCATCGAATGTGGCCATCGCGCCCTTGAAGCCGCTGGTGGTCTGCTCGACCGTGGGACTGCCCAGGATGTTGTCAAACGGAACGCGCGCGTCCACCAGGGCAATGGCGGCCGTGTCGCTGCAGCGGATACCAAGTTTGTGTTCCAGTTTGACGACACGCACACCAGGCGTCCCGCCTTCGACTACAAAGGCGCGCATCCCTTTTCGCCCGGCACTGGGATCGATGGTTGCCCACACGACGATGAAGCCTTTGCCCAGTTTTTCATACTCGGTGAAGGATTTGTCGCCGCCTGTGACAAAGATCTTTTCGCCGTTGATGACCCATTCATTTGTCTGTTCGTCCAACACAGCCCGGGTACGGATGGCGGAGTTATCGGAACCCGCGCCCGCTTCGGTGATGCACATGGCCGCGAAGGTGGGTTTTTCTTCATTGAAGCGCGCCAGGAACTTCTCTTTCTGTTCGGGCGAGCCCGCAGCAAAAACAGCCGCCGCGCCGAGTCCGCCGCCTGGCAGGCAGTGATACATTCCCACATCGCCCCAGCATAAAGCTTCAATTTGGGATGCGATCAACTGATAACCAATGGGCGGGCGTTTGCCATTTTCATCTGTCTTTTTTCCATTCTCGCGCGGCGCCAACCCGCTGCCTCCCATAGCCCTCATCGCAGAGTGCATGAACTCGATATATTCCCAGGGGATCTCATGCTCGTGTTCATCAAAATAACGTGAGCGCGGACGCATCATCTCGTCTGCGACAGTTTTCAAGACGACCTGCATTTGTGTGATCGGCTTTGGTGCTTCAAATTCGATAGGCATGGTTCCTCCAATTTCCACTTTCTACTTTCCATAATTGGCGAGTAGAAAGTGGAAAGTAGTTTTAGACAATTGCTAATCCTGTAAACATGGCGAATCCACGGCCGTTCCGCATCCACATCTCAACCGGATGTTCGCGGATATACCCGTGCCCACCCAGGATCTGGACGGCGCGGTCGGTGACCATCATGGCCATATCCGCCGCGCCGGTGGCTGCAAGATACGCTTCGCTGGAGGCGTCTTCCTTGCCCTGGTCGAGCTTCCAGGCTGCTTCCCATGTAAGCAGGCGGCTGGCTTCGATCTCCGTCCGCATTTCGGCGAGCATGAAGGCGATTGCCTGTTTCTGCGCGATCTTGACACCAAAAGCTTCGCGCTCCTTGGCGTAGTTCATGCTGTATTCAAAGGCCGCGTTCGCCACGCCGACAGCCGCCGCAGCAGTCGCCACCCGCATCGACGCCAGAATTGACGCAAAGTCATGGCCCTTGTCGCCGCCCAATCGATTCTGTGCCGGGACGTTTACCGAATCCAGGTTGAGGCGATAGAGCGGCAGAGCGTTCAGGCTCATCAGCTTCTCGCGCTCATCGCTGATTGTTATTCCTGCTGTATCTCCTGGAATAATGAATCCCTGCGTTACACCTTCAAAGTCCGCATAGACGAGAATCGCTTCTGCATCTTTCGCAAACGGGACAAACGCCTTCTCACCGTTCAGGATGAAGTGATCGCCGCGCAGGCTGGCCATCGTCTTCAACCCATTGGGGTCGAAATCGAAGGCATATTCGATCAAGGCCGCGGTATATGGACTCCACTCCCCTTCGATCACTTTCGGCAAGTAGGTTTGCTTTTGTTCTTCACTTCCTCCCAGCAAAACAGGTGTAGCGAATAAGGAGGGCGTCAGTACGGCCAGCGTGCCGGCCAGATCGCCAAACGCCATCTCTTCGAGCGCCAGAACCCCGGTGACGGCGCTGCGCTCGCCAAAGCCGCCATATGACTCAGGAACAGAGGCCTGCAATAAGCCGATTTCCCATCCCCTGGCTACAAGCTTCTGTGGAAGTTCACCGCTTTCCTCTGCTTCGCGCGCCGCAGTGCGCAGGTCGTTTACTGCGTACTTGCCCACCGCATCGACCAGCATTTGCTGTTCTTCCGTCGGTTCAAATGAGTACATCGGCCCTCTCCTTTTGGTAAGTAAAAAGTAGACAAGTACATAAGTAGGCAGGTAGATGAGCGCCTCAGCGCCATCCCGCTTTGCGGGACAAGTAGACAAGTAAGAAGTTGAGAGCAGCTTATGTGTTTACTTGCGTACCAGTGAACGCACCCAGATTTCTTTCGAGAGTTTCCCAGACCACCGATGCGTCTTGTAACAGCCCATACTTCGCAGGCTGTCCCTGCTCTACATCACTGGGATTAACAATCTCGATCATGCCGTGTTCGTACAGATACTCCACATAGGCGCCCGTTTTTTCGATGACGAGCAGCTTGTTGTAGCCGCCGGTTTCGCCGTACACGGCGGTACAGAACTGTTCGATCGTCAACGGTTCCCCCAATACCTGTACGGCCTTGCGCATTCTGCGCAGAATATTCTTTCTGGTTAATTCGATCTGCGCGGGCAGATCGGTGATCGCGTCATCATGTCCATTGAGGACCAGGTGGGCATCCCTTGCCCAGAGCTGGAGGCGCGACAGCGACTGGAGATAATGATCGAGCCCACTGTTTGGATTGATCGATTCCGGTGAGAGATGTGGGGTGACACCATCAACAACCATATCGCCACAGAAGACAATATCCTCCAGGCGGATGGCAACATGGCCGGGGCAGTGCCCGGGCAAATGGATGAACTCAAACGGCCCGAGTTGCATGTCGAGGGAATCATATGTGAAATCAACGGGGGTGGACTGATACAGGGCTTTGCTAAAACGGTACAGGCTGAGGAGTGGCTCACGTTCTTCTTCAGCGAGCCCGGTTTCGGCTAAGAAAGAACCGAGACGCCGCCCGATCTGCGCGAGTCGTGCGTCATGATGGGCGACCGTCTGCACGTCCAATTCGTGCACGCCAATTTTCGCGTCTGTTATCGGCCGCAGTTTGCAGAGCCCGCCGTAGTGATCGATGTGCGCATGAGTCAGAAGGACGTGGGTGAGCTCTGACGGAGAAAGGCCGGCCTGTTGAAGCCCATCCAACAGACTTGCGTGTGAGGAGTCCGTGCCAGAGCCGGTATCGATCAGGACACAATATTCATCCTTTTGCACCGCGTAGGCATACGCCCAAAATTTCGGAAAGGCTTCCAGTGGCAAGCGAAAAATTCTGGCGCCACTGGCTGTTTCAAAAGTGGTAAAGGCCGGTGTGGGACTCATTTCAATAGTCCATTCAACAGCACGTTCGAATATTGATCGGCGATCTGGTCGATGCTCAGGTCCCCATTCGGTCGGTACCAGGTGATCGTCCAGTTCGTGATCCCAAGGATGGCCCGAGTCGCAAGCGGGATGTTCTCACAGACCAGGCGTTTCGAGCGCACACCCTCTGCAAGCACCGACCGCCACAATGCTTCGAACTTATCGCGGTTCGGAACGTGGCGCGCGTGTTGTTTGCCTTCGAGGGAGCGATGCTCGAAAAGCAGTACGGCAGAAAGATCGGTATTTTCAGCGAGGATCTGCAAATATTCGCGGATCATCAACCGCAGGCGCTCCTCGGCGGGAATGCTTTGCGCAGCAATGGGAGAAATTCGTTCGAGCAGAAGTTCGAGCGCGCGATCCAACAGTTCAAACAGGATCTCCTGTTTCGAAGAGACATGATGGTACAGGCTTGCTTTCTGCAAATTGACAGCTTCGGCGATGTCCGCCATCGACGCGCCATGAAAGCCTTTCTGTCGAAACACTTGTGCAGCCGCTTCTAGAATATCATCTCTGGTCATGGATGCTCCCTACCGAACGGTCGGTAGCTTAATAATATCAGCACCAGGAAGTGTTGTCAAGATTTTGCTACCGTACATCTTCACCGCGAAGCCCGCAAAGTGCGCTAAGAAAACCTTTAAATCTTTGCGTTCTTCGCGCTCTTAGCGGTAAAAATGGCGTGATGTACGGTAGAGAAGTCAAGATAAAGGGCTGCACCAAGAGCATGGAAGTTGGATTGCCAACACCGTCCCGAAGCGGCACCTGCGCCGACCGCAGGTACGGTGCGTCCCTTCGGGAGCATGACATTGCTGGGTTTGTCAGGCGATAATGACAAAGCCAAACCTACGAACACGGCGAATGGTCCGCGGCGGGAGGTACTACCGTTGTCAAGACAAAACTTTCAATGCACCGAAATAGCTGTTAGCAAGTATGCTCCGTGCGCCGTTCCCTGCGCAGGGTTTAGTTAGTATGCGCCGCCTTGTACCGCCACGCGGCATCTGCGAGACGGCGGCGTGCGCGTGCATGTAGGGCGAAAAAGAGTCATATCTTTGGATACATCTTTGCGCTTTTCAGGCGATTCATAGACTCGGCCCCTCAAAAATGCTATAATCGATTTATGGGAACTCCTGAATTTTCATCTGAAAAGATCGATCGACCGTTACCCGCAGCAGCATCCACCCCACCTGAAACAGAACAATCACAAAAGTACATCATTATCGGTATCATTGTTGGCGTTTTGCTGCTGCTGGGACTCATTGGATCTGTACTCTATTTGCTTCAGCCAACCAGTCCCACAGACAAGATCCGCGATATATTCATCATTATTGTTGCTCTCGAATCATTTGTGATCGGGGTCGCATTGATCGTCCTGATCGTCCAGCTGGCGAGCCTGATCAATCTATTGCAAAATGAAGTCAAGCCGATCCTGCATGCCACCAATGAAACTGTCAACACACTTCGCGGCACGGCAGAATTTCTTGGTGAGAACGTCGTCGAACCCGTCATCAAACTTAACGGTTACCTGGCAGGCATGAACCGTATGTTAGAATTGATGGGTATTCGTAAAAAGTAAAACCAACCCTAAGGAGGTTACTATGTCTGACCGTGATGAATTCGGAGCCTTTCTTGTAGGCTTCATCGTTGGCGGGCTGAGCGGAGCTGTTGTTGCATTGTTGTTCGCCCCTCAATCTGGAGAAGAGACCCGCGCTTTGATCAAAGATAAATCCATCGAACTGCGCGACCGCGCCCAGCAATCTGCCGAAGAGGCGCTGGCCCGTGCAGAAGCTGCCGCCCAGGAGGCGCGTGCCCGCGCCGATGAGCTTGCCCACCAGCTGCGCGAACGCGGACAAGTGGTCTACGACGATGTGCGTGAACGTGGTAAGAGCGCCGTCGAAGCCGGCAAGACCGCTGTAGAAGCTGCCCGCAGCAAGCTGACCAAAAAGTCTGACAGCGAAGCCGCTGCCTAATCAGGTACGATCACCGGACAAGGGTTTGGTCAATACCAAACTCTTGTTTTTTTTATACCCTTCCCGGGCATTATATGGGTACATTCCTGCGCTTCTTCTTTTATCTGCTCTACCATCCGTTCGCGTTCGCGTACGATCTGGTGGCCGCTACGGTTTCGGTTGGCAGATGGAAGGACTGGGTCTTGAGCGTGGTCCCGTTCATCGAAGGAAATCGAGTTCTGGAGATCGGACACGGGCCCGGGCATTTGCAGCGGGTCCTTCTCAGCCGCGGCCTGTTCGCCGTGGGAATTGACGAGTCTGCTCCGATGGGTCGCCTGGCAAAACGCAACATGAGACATTTTTCGAGTCAGGAAAGTATTAGAACAAACCGTAACTCCCGATCTGGCTACACGCAAGTTAATTTAACACGTGGAGTAGCGCAGGAACTCCCCTTCTCCGGCAATTCATTTGATTCGATCGTGGCCACGTTTCCATCGAATTACATCACCGACGCACAGACGATGTCTGAAGTGAAACGCTGCCTGTCAGAGCAAGGCAGATTCATCGTGCTGCCCGCCGCAACGTTGATGGGACGCGGCTTCCTGGATCGCGTCATGGCTCTTGTTTTTCGGGTCACTCACCAGAGTCCGGTGGATCCGCTTGACATCGTCAGTGAACGACTACGGCGACCATTTGTCGAAGCGGGATTTCACGTGGAGATCAAGGGGCTTGATGTAAAATCAAGTCTGTTATTAATTGTCATTGCAACAAAATAGATCATGTCATTGCGACCTGCGGGAAGCAATCCTGTGTTACGGATATTAAGATTGCTTCGTGGCGCATGGCGCCTCGCAACACCTGCACTCCCCGGTGGCGCGAGGCGCCATGCGCCAGGTGCAAGTGTGACGAGAAATGAGGATTAACAATGTTGAGTAAACTTAGAGAACCTGTCAACAGTCTCACCCATTGGGCCGGTGCCATACTTGCACTGATCGGCTTGATCGCGCTATTGATCGTCGGTTGGGGAACGCCAGCCAAGGTCGTTTCGCTGATCATCTACGGGGTCAGCCTGATCTTTTTGTTTTCTGCCAGCGCCACCTATCACATGGTGCAGGTCAAGGATAAGGCGCTGGAGATCTTCCGCAAGGTGGATCATGCTGCGATCTATTTTCTGATCGCGGGGACCTATACCCCATTCTGCATCAACGCCTTCGAAGGCTTTTGGAAGTGGGGTATGCTGAGCATCATCTGGTCGCTGGCGGTCATCGGGATCATTGTCAAGGTGTTTTATATCCGTGCGCCGCGCTGGTTGAATGCCGGGATCTACCTCGTCATGGGTTGGCTGTGCGTTGGTGCAGCCGGTCAAATGCTAG
Source organism: uncultured Anaerolinea sp. (assembly GCA_964489725.1). GTDB lineage: Bacteria > Chloroflexota > Anaerolineae > Anaerolineales > Villigracilaceae > Defluviilinea. The sequence goes on from CAZBAX010000013.1 coordinate 26,156, forward strand.
CGGTTTTGCCTGCATGGGTTTTTGGCTGGTTGATCGCCGGTGGAGTGATCTATACTCTGGGCGCGGTAGTATATATTACGAAGATCTTCAACTTCATCCCCGGTGTGTTCGGTTTTCATGAGATCTGGCATATCTTTGTGATGCTGGCAGCCGCAGCGCATTTTGTGGCCGTGCTTGGCGTGGCGCTGTAGTGCAGATGTAAGATGGAAATGCAGGGAGACCTGGCGGTCGGGTCTCGGCAGGGTCACACCGTTCGTGCCGCGAGCACGAGGGTGCGAGATGGCAGACCCACGCCGAGCGGATGTATCCAGCACCAGCACGTCGAAGTGCTCCAGCCGCTCGGTTATAATGAGTACGAGGTCAACATGAACAGTGTAAATGTCTCGATAGAGCTGCCACGGAGCGTCCTTACTTCGCTCCGTCTGGAGCCAGAATCATTTGGCAAGGAAATGCGCCTGGCTGCAGCTGTAAAGTGGTATGAAGTAGGCATGATCTCCCAGTCAAAAGCCGCGGAAGTTGCAGGTATATCTAGAGCTGAATTCCTGACTGCCCTCGGTCGATTCTCTGTCTCACCGTTCCAAACTAACACTACCGAAATCAAGGCAGAGACTTTGGATGAGTGAACGTTGGGTCCTCAATGCATCTCCTTTAATTGTCTTCGGCAAAATTGGTCAATTGGAACTTTTTGCTCGGCTGGCACAGGAAATTGTGGTTCCGCGCGGAGTTTCGGAGGAGATCCTGGCTGGTCCGGAAACTGACGCTGCGCGGCTGGCAATTGAGGGGAAAATGTTCCGCCTTGTAGAGGTGCGAGAACCCACACCCGAGCTGGCAGCCTGGGATTTGGGATTGGGGGAAACTGCCGTGCTTTCCTTTGCACTTGAACACCCTGATTGGACAGCGATTCTAGATGATGGGGCAGCACGAAAATGTGCTGTGTCATTCAGCATTAGAGTAAAGGGGTCCCTTGCCCTTGTGCTTCTCGCCAAAAAGCGTGGACTGATTCCACAAGCAAAACACCTCTTGCGCACAATGCAAGAGACAGGTCTGCGTCTAGATGAGACTCTGATCCGCCAAGTTCTGAAAGAGACTGTTGATGAAGATTGGTAAGGCATTCCTAAAGCTGGCGCTCACACCAATGAGTGTCCCCAGCTTTGCAAAGACCCACGCCGAGCGGAGGAAGACGGGCTGCAGCAGCTACGAAATGATATCCAGATCTCGGCTGTGAGGGAGAGACCTGGCGGTCGGGTCGCAGCGGGGTCACACCGTTCGTGCCGCGAGCACGAGGGTGCGAGACGGCAGACCCAGGCCGAGCGGGTACCCGAAGTCAACACTACGATACATTAGGTCATTATTTCAAGATCTGAAACAGATTGCTGTAATCATCGGTCCACAGTTTGATGTCGGTAGAGTATTCATTCAAGTCGATGGAATGCTCTTTGATAGAGGGAATTTCCAGCAACGCCGGATCGCGTGTCAACAAAATCCAATGGGAGGCATAGCCGCCGTGGGAGTCGCCCTCGTAATCGATTCTGGCAACGCTCAAACCATGATGCTCTGCCAACTGCCAAAAGACAGGTTGCAAATCGAGATGTAGATTTGTGATGTGCGCGGCAATGATTCCGTCAGGGGCAAGGTGGGCAAGGTATAGAGCAAATGCTTCGTTCGTCACCAGATGCACGGGGATCGAGTCGCTGCTGAAGGTATCCAGCACCAGTACATCGAAGTTCTGGGATTGTCCATCATCGAGCTCGCGCTGCAGGGAAATACGTGCATCGCCGAGCACAGTTATGATTTCAGCTTCGCTGTCGCTTAGGAATGAAAAGTAATCTCCGACTCCAGCCGCCAGATCGACGACAACGGGATTGATCTCATACAGCCGATAGATGTCGCCGGGCTGTGAATAGGCGACGAGTGTCCCTGCGCCAAGTCCCAGCAGGCCGACGCGCTGGTTATTTCCATACTTTGGGTGATTGAGGATCGCGAGACCTGCGCCGGATTTGGGGACGTAGTACGTTGTCGGCACATTCGGAACTTTGATGTCATTCAGAAACTGCAATCCATGGACCGTGATCCCATGCGACATCAAGTTAGCAGGTTGAGGCGGGTTCCCAACCAGATCCTGGCGGACGCGGATCACGCCGTAGAAGTTCCGCTTCGAAAATGACACTTCGGAAAAATACACACTTAGCGCGACGAGCAGGAGCGTTACCAGGGTAAAGACGGTGAATACAAAACGTGCACGAGAAGCGAGAGCATCAGATTCGCTCGGAGGGTACTTTGCACGCCGCTTCGACTGCGCTCGGTCTCGATACGCTTCGTTACTCGACCAGCGGCTCCGCTCACACCGTCCCGAAGGCGGCGTCCCTTTGGGAGCGCGGAACATCGTAAGCAGAATGGCGATCACCATGGCTGAGCCGAGGAAGAATTCCCAGTAGCCATTGAAGATCAGCGGAGCGATCAGGCTGACGAAGATGCCTCCCAGCGCCCCGCCGATGGAGACCATCAGATAAAACGTTGTAAGATGTTCGGGGGCCGGTCGCAGAAGGTATAACTCGCCATGGCAGAGCATACAAGCCGTGAACAGCAGAAAACAATACGCCAGGATCTGCCAGTAAATATGCAGCGACGTGGCGTTGAGCATCACATACATCGTCAATGCTGTAGCAACAAGACACAGGGCCGCGTAGAGCCTTCGGTTGTACCCACGGTCACCAGAGAATGTCAGGATGAAGGATAGCAGGTAGATCGTAAGCGGCAGTATCCACAGGAACGGAATGACCGCCACCTCCTGCGAAATCTGGTTGGTCACAGATAGAAGGAACAGCGATGCTGTCGCGCTAAGTACGATCCATAACGAGATCAGGGAAAGAGTTGGGGACTGGCTCGGTTTGGCGGGACCCGCTTCCGGCTGGGCGAGAGGCGGAGCGCGTCCAGTTTGCAGCGCGACCCAGGCGGCAAGCAGTCCGAACAGGATGAAGCCGATGGACCAGATCCATCCCTGCGTGCGCAGCGACAAATTGGGCTCGATCCAGAATGGGTAGGTCAACAGTCCCAGCAGCGATCCAACATTCGACAGTGCATATAAACGTGCATACGAGCTGGTCGGGTGAAGCCTGCTAAACCAGGCCTGCATCAGCGGTCCATTTGAGGAGAGCATGAAAAATGGAAAAGCAACGGAAGCGAGCAGTGAGACCAGGATCTCAAGAATCGGGGAGCTTGTATTGGCAGTGGATACGTCGAACGCCGGAAAGATCGGGGCATCGGCGATCCGGCCGCGCACGATCACGAATATCGATGCGGCAAGCAACAGCATGATATGAATCAACGCCTGGCGTCTCACCTGCCCGACAAGCCAGGTTGCGTAGGCATAGCCACCCGTGAGCAATACCTGGAACACCAGCATGAGCGTGGACCAGACCGAGGGCGTTCCCCCAAACCACGGCAGGATATGTTTGCCGATCATCGGCTGGACCTGAAAGAGGAGGAAGGCAGAGAGAAAAATACTGAGAGCGAAAAGTAACATGGAGGCGCTGCGGCTGATTATAAGGCAGCGACGCAAAGATACTGGGCATGCTGCAGATGCCCAGTATCTTTGTTCAAACGGGAAAGCTTAAGAGTACTCTTTACAAACCGGGAATACGGATCAACAGGAGCTGCCCGCCTTCACGTTTGTAGGTAAAATCCGGCTGCCCATCACCGTTATTGTCATCACCATTCGCTTTTTCCACCCAAAGAGTATGGGCTTGAACGTCGATCAGGAATGCACCAGGGCCAAATATGGCCGAGGCATCGAGGATGCCTGATGTTTCCCACGCGCCCCAGTTGCCGGCCGCCCTGCCATCAACGTCCGTCGGGCCGCCATCGGCAGATTGATCGACCCTCACCACAACCTGGGGAACACCGGAGAACGGTACATACCACAGACGTGCTGTCGTCGCGGCGGGATCTGTCGAACCGGCGGGGAACTGCTGGCTCGAACCGGGATCTTCCGTCAACAGAATGCCGCTCGCGATGGTCTCGATGTTATCGGGTTGGTGAACTTCATCCAGGGTCTTGACCGGGTTATCATCACCTTCGACCAAGATCGACATGGATGTCACGATAGTTGGATCGCTGGGGTCCAACACCATCTCCCAGACACGCCCGTTGGTGGACCGGCCTGCCTGCGGCGTACCGGCGCTGCCGCGACCCGAATCCACGATGTATACGGTATTCTCGAAGCCAGGGCGTTTATCGTAGGCGATATCCTCGACGCGCACGAACTGGAATACACCGTTGATATCGCTCCAATACTCGAGCACCCACTGCGGGCCATCGGTACCAAGTGACGTCACCGAGCGCGGATCACGCTGCCATGAACCGTTGGAAGGTGGAGGCGGAAAGCCAACATCTGCAGACTTGATCGTCGATCCATCGGGGTTCATGCCTGTGGCAATGTTCTTCGGGACCTGGATGAAATGTCCGCTAATCACCTGGGTCGAGCCCGGCGTAAAGTCGTAGTAATCGTTGTAGCCTGGCGTATCAGAGACGAATGCCCACAAGTCGCCTTTATCGGCCAGCAATGCTTTTGTATTGGCGGCCATGTAAGAGTAGAGTTGTGACTGAGCAGGCGCGCTGATTCCGTCCGGGAAGGGCACCTCCGTAAGAGCTCCGCTGGTGAATGTATCATCGCCCGAAAGAACGACCAGTTGGTCGAAACCGGGAATCGGTACGCTGTTCTCATGATTGTGCCGGCCCATGCCATAAATGGGATAATACTTGCCGTTCTTCACATCCAGCGCGACCACCACTCCGGCTTCCTGCTCGGACGGGTCTCCGATGGGAGGCGGCCAGGAGTCCTCCTGGCGAAACACATAATCGGGCGTTTCTTCATTTGTGAAGAGGATCTCGCGGTCAAAACCCTCCCGGCTGGTGGCGAGATAGCTTGAGCAAAAACGTTGAAACCCCGCGCTGCTCGGAATGGCAAAGGTACCGCTTAGCACACTAAGGGATCGTGTATCGAGCACCAACCGACTGATCTGCGCGTTATCAAAATCGTTTTCCCCGTTGGCCGCCGTGGGGGCTGCGCTGTTGTAGGGGAACGGAACCTTGCTGGTCTCATGGTTCACGAATACCTCGGCCTGTCCGCGCTTAATTGTCCGCACGGCCAACCCATCCGGGATGGCTTCGAATCGATAACCACTTGAAAGTACATCGCCGACTGTCAGGATGGGTGTTACCGTAACTCCAGCCATGACCGGCGTCAACATGGAAGGCTGTGGTGTCAGAAAGTGGCCTGTCTGGCTGCCCATCGGACTTGCCGCTACCGTTACCAGTACGGCAACAGCTAACAAGGCTGCAATGGTAGACGAAGTTTTCCTTTGCATTTATTGTCTCCTCTGAACTGAAATGTGTTCGGACCGACCTGCCGCGCCCTCCAACGCGGGCCATTTCTCTACAGACACGATTCTCTTTTTGTGCACCACCACCTTTCATTTCGCTGTTCTTTCAGACCGTAGAAGCTGTTAACAAATCGTTAATATTCTACCCATTTGTGCCAAGTTAGTCAAAATATGAAGTGCGAGTCCACATTATAGAAAGTTACACCTTGCGAGAGCTGCAATGAGGAAGGCTGATTGCGAGACCAGAAGCGGCACTCCGGTGCAGCATGGAATATCAAGTACAATAGCCGCCGTGGGCATTACATTGATCTTCATTGCAAAGGACATTTCATGAACAACATTCAAGATACGCTGCTCTTCCCCGTTCGGGATGCCGAAGCACGAAAACAGTTCCTGATCACGTGCGCGATCATGCTTACTGTATTCATTATTCCGATTTTGCCAACACTGATCGTGATGGGTTATTGCGCAAAGATCATGCGCGATGTGATCGAAGAGAAGAAATCCCCGTCCATGCCATCGTGGCAGGGAAGCAACTGGTCAGAGTTACTCGTCGATGGGCTACGGATCTATGGCGCACAATTGGTGTTGACCCTGCCGCTCCTCGTATTGATGGGCTGCGGCATCATCCCGATGCTTGCTGGATCTGTGGGATTCGCTGCGCTCCCCGAAGATGGCGGTGAAGGATTTGCCGCGCTGGGTATGCTGTTCTTCACGATCGGCACGATCATTTTCATGCTTGTTAGCGTCTTGTCGCTGCCGTACAGCGTCATCATTTCGGCGGCGCTTCCACACGTTGCCACCAAACGGTCATTCCAGGCGGCGTTCGAGTTCAATCAATGGTTCCCGATCTTTCGTCAGGCGCTTGGGCAATTCATCCTTGGCTATGTCATTATTCTGGCGGCATCCTTTGTGTTCACGATCGTCATGCAGGTGGCCATGATGACCATCATTTTGATCTGCATCGTTCCGGTCATCATGATCCCTTATATTTCCTACCAGTTGCTCATCATGAATACCGTTTTCGCCCAGGCGTACGTAATGGGCCGGGATGGCTTACAAACGGTATGACGCGCACCATCACCGTCGAATATATTCGACCCGGCAAGGAGACCAGCTATTACGAAGAGCCTCTGCTCACCGAAAACGATGAATATATCAAGACCTTCAAACGCCTGCCAGATGAAATCGCAGACGATCTGACGCGCGGCTTGCGCAAGAATCGATTCATCACTCAGGATGAACGCTGCTGCTGTGTAACCAAGATCTATTTCTTCCACGAACACTTCGACCTGCTGTTGTTTCAGGACGAGCGCGAACGCGTCCTCGGCTATTATTCAGATATCTGCACACCGCTTACCAGAACTGCAGGCGGTTATCATATGATCGATTGGTTTCTGGATATCTGGCTCTCCCCAGATGGGACCTTGTTCGAACTCGACGAAGATGAATTCGAAGAGGCGCTCTCCAGAAAACTGCTCACTGAGTCAGAAGCCAGGATCGCACGCGAGACATTTAATCGGCTGATCCAGGAAGTCAAAGACGGGATCTATCCGGACACTTATCTAGAATTGACGTCTGGCAAAAATCCAACACCGTAACCACTGTCCCCTCACGGGGATAATAAAGACACGGAGACAAGGAGTTTTCTTAAATTTTTCTCCGTGTCGCAGGGGTTTAAGAGAGTTCACATGCAAGATGTCTAGTAATAAATTTAGACGAGTAAGAATTACTTCAGCCAGGTATTCCTCATAATCAATTCGGTGAGAATAGCATGCGACCGTTCGAGATCATCATCCCGCTCCTGCTGACAATCTATCTAGTTTGGAAACGCCCGCGCCCATTTGGGATACGGCTGCTGCCGGCCCTGGTATTGCTGCTGACCGCGGTTCACTTGGCAGTGGAGGGCTATCGCTGGCAGATGATACCCATCTATGCGCTGACATCCATCCTTGCGTTCAGTTCCCTGAGGCAGGTCAAAACCGCTGTGGATGGGAAACCCCTCGCAGCCATCCTAAGCCTGAGCCTGCTGGCCGTTTCGACAGCGCTCCCTGCTCTGTTACCGGTACCGTTGATCCCCGCGCCGAATGGACCGTACCAGGCCGGCACGACCATCTACGAGCTAACAGATCCCTCGCGCCAGGAACTTTACTCGGGCAGAGATGAAGCGCGTCGCTTTCAGATCCAGGTCTGGTACCCGGCCGAACCGAATTCATCTGACGAGAGGGCGCCGTGGATGAATCATGTAGAGGTCTTCGCACCGTCGATCTCGACCTATATCGATTTGCCGTCTTTTTTCCTCGATCATCTGGCCTTGGTGCAAATTCCAGCATATAAGGATTCAAAAGCAGCCGCATCAGATCAGGGATTCCCGGTGATCCTGTTTTCACATGGGTGGAACGGCTTCAACGCCCAAAGCTCGGGACAGGCATTGCAGCTTGCCAGCCATGGATATGTGGTCGTTGGCGTACAGCACACCTATGGAGCCCTGGTCACAGTATTCGAGGACGGGACTGTTGCGCTGAACAATCCGGACGCCCTGCCGCGCGACGCGCCGGATGAAATCTACGACCCCGCGGCTGACAAACTCGCCGACCAATGGGCGGGCGACCTGGGTTTCGCGCTGGATTTCCTGACAACATTAGACACCGATTCCACGAGTCGCTTTTTCAATGTATTGGACTTGTCGAAGGTCGGCGTTTATGGACATTCCACCGGCGGCGGTGCGGCAATCCAATTCTGCTCCCGAGACTCACGCTGCAAGGCCCTGCTCGGCATGGATCCGTTCATGCGTCCCGTTTCAACAGATGTGCTGGAACGTGGGATCAGCCAACCTGCGTTCTTCCTGTTCAGCCAGATCTGGGCAGACGATGTGGATAGCTTGAACAACGCCCAGTTCAAACCCTTCTTTGAAAATTCGAAGTCAGCACTGGGAGCGGTGTCCATCGAAGGGACTGCACATTACGATTTCAGCGATCTGCCGCTGCTGTCGCCGCTTGCACCGCAACTTGGGTTGAAAGGTCCGATCAACGGAAAACGCGTGACCCTGATCGTGAACGATTATCTGTTATCCTTTTTCGATCTGACGCTTAACCAAAGGCGTTCTGACTTGTTCGATCCGACGAAGAAGAAATATGAGGAAGTAGAATGGATGCAGGAAATCAGGTGATGATATTGACGACTCTGCGCAGAGTCCTATAAGGATCAGTCGTCCACTTCAAAAGGCGACTAACCCTTTCAGGATACTCTGCAGAGTCACCACTACCAGTAAGAAATTTTCGAGGAGACAATTATGGAACCTATCCCCGCTTTGGAAGCCAGTATTGTACAGGAATTCATCGGCAAGGCACATGGCGATCTGGAGCGTGTACAGGAATTGTTAGCGCAGCAGCCGAGTCTGATCAACGCCACGTGGGATTGGGGCGGCGGCGATTTTGAAACCGCACTCGGCGCGGCGTCACACATGGGGCGGCGAGATATTGCAGAATTTCTGCTGAAACATGGCGCGCGGCTCGACCTCTTCGCAGCGGCCATGCTGGGCGAGCTGGAGATGGTCACAGCAGCGCTGAAGGCTTTTCCCGATGCGATCCATACACCAGGACCACATGGAATTCCGCTTATCGCCCACGCGATAGCCGGCGGTGAGGCAGCGAAAAACGTTTTGAAATACCTGGAATCACTGCAAAAATCGGTACTGGTTCAGGTTTGAACCGTGGCGCACGATACACAGCCAACCCAGTTAATCAGGGTTGGCTGTTATGTTTACGAGGTTCTTTGGGAATCACCGTGACGACCTGGTAATTTCGGCAGTGCCTCGTCGGATCGCCCTGCATAGGATGTGTCGCCATGGCGCCATGGCGACACTTCGCGACCATTCCGATCTACTGCTTCACGGGTCCAGCGAAAACAAGCGGTAAAATAGAGTCACTGTCCTGCCGAAAGAGTGTTTCGCTAACGGGATGAGATATTAGCGACAAAAAACCCGCCCTGCTCCACACATCATGGGAGACTCAATGAAGAGAACGGTCAAGCATGTCAGCTACGCCATGGGGAATTTTGCTAACACGATCGCGTATCAAGTCTTTGGAAATCGAATCCAGTTTTATTACGTCGATATTCTTGGCCTCAACGCCGCCACCGCGGGAGTCTTGTGGACGATTTACGGGTTATGGAATGCCATCAACGATCCGTTGATGGGACAACTCTCTGACCGGACCCGGAGCCGCTTTGGAAGGCGCGTACCCTATATCACATTCGGTGCGATCCCGCTGGGGCTGTCATTTTTCTTCCTATGGACGCCGATCCAACAGCCGCCGTGGATGCTGGCTGCGTACTTTTTAGTCATCCTGTTCATTTTTGATACCCTATTCAGCTTAACTCATATTGCCTACAATGCGTTGTTTCCAGAGATTGCTCCGGCCGTCCATGACCGCGTGGACCTTTCGGTTGTGCGCGAGATTTTAGGCACGATCGCTTTGCTGGCTTCCTATATCCTTGCACCGATCCTTGCGGAAAAAGTCGGGTACATTTGGATGGGAGCCATCATGGGGACGCTCGTGGCGGTTGGCTATCTGGTCTCGATGATCGGTGTGAAAGAGGTAGCCGTGGGCGCCGGTGAAGTACAGTTGGGGTTGGGTGACTCGCTGCGCACTGTATTATCGTCGATCCCATTCCGTTGGTTTTTGGGGGCCAACATTGCCAAGGAATATATCTGGCTGGCGCTCGGCGCGATGCTCCCGTTCTGGCGAAAGTATGTGCTTGCGATTCAAGGTCCGGTCAACGTGTCTGGAGTACAACTGAGCGAAGGCGACTCGGAGGCGATCCTGCTGGGGCTGGCGATCCTGCTGGCAATCCCATGCCTGCTGATCTGGCGTCCGCTCGTGCTCAGAATGGGTTATCGCCGCACATGGATCATCGCTGCACTGACGTTCATCCCCGGGCTGTTTCTGATGATGATCGCGAACGATTTTTATTCCGGGCTTGCGGGAACACTGCTCGTTGCACCCGGGCTTGCAGGCTCGATGATCATGCCGTTTCCGGTGATATCGGAAGTGATCGACGACGACGCCAAAAGGGAACATGGCTATCGCCGCGAGGGACTGTTCTTCGGCATGAACGGAGGAATTACCAAGCTGGCATTTTCGGCACAGGGAATCCTGTTTGCATCGGTGATGTCGGCCGCGGGATATGTGGCGGGGGAAGCCGCACAATCGACGGGCGCGGTCAATGGCATCCGCTTTATGATCGGCGGCACCACGATCATGGCCACCTTGATCACCGCGTTCTGTATGTGGAGATATCCTCTGGGACGCGACGTTCACACGCGGAAATAAGAGCACTACCTCATCGTCCGCATGAAGGGTAATCCGTTGGTCGAGTAGGCGGCGGGAATCGCGTATCGTAAAAAGCCGTTCTGCTCTCGCCGCCGTATCGAGACCAACCTGTAACCAAGAAAGCAAAGATTTCTTGAAAACTGGCGGTCTCGATATGCCCCTCGAAAACAACTCGGGGCTACTCGACCACCGATCACCGTTTTCAACCAACAATGCCAGGAGACATGCCATGCAAATTCCACAACAGGGCCTTTCCAAACAGGAGGTCCTGACTACCCTGCAGGCCTTCAAATCACGCGATATGGATTGGAAAGCGGGCAAGGTCTGGTGTTACGTCTATACTCCAGGTGAGGATTCCGCCGAAGTGACGCGTGAGGCGTATCTGGAATTCCTCTCCGAGAACGGACTCGACCCGACGGTCTTTCCATCCCTGTTGAAACTGGAAACCGACGTGGTCCGGGCCGTGATTCAGTTATTGCGCGGCGACTCGAATGCAGTCGGTCATCTCACCAGCGGCGGCACAGAAAGCATTATGCTGGCTGTAAAAGCTGCCCGCGATAGGGCACGCGCACTGAAGCCGCAGATCAAACAACCTGAGATGGCCCTGCCGAAAACCGCCCACGCGGCATTTCACAAAGCTGCACATTACTTGAGTGTGAAGCCTGTCCTTGTCGATATAGACCCTGAGACGTTTCAGGTACGCGCCGAAGATATGGAAAAGGCGATCACCGAAAACACGATCCTGCTGGTGGCCTCCGCGCCGAGTTATTCGCAGGGTGTCATCGATCCCATCTTGGAGATCGGAAGGATTGCTCAGAAGCAAAATCTACTTTTCCATGTAGATGCCTGCGTGGGCGGTCTGCACCTTTCCTTCATGCGTAAGCTCGGCTATCAAGCCCCCGATTTTGATTTCACCGTCCCGGGAGTCACATCCATTTCTACTGACCTGCACAAGTACGGTTATACCGCAAAGGGCTGCTCGGTCATCATGTATCGCAGCAAGGAACTTCGGAAATATCAGATCTTTGCCTGCACCGACACGACTGGATACACTCTGATCAATCCCACAGTGCTGAGTTCGAAAAGCGGAGGTCCCATGGCCGGCGCATGGGCGGTCTTGAACTTTCTGGGCGAAGAGGGATACAAGAAGATCGTCCGTGAAGTCCAGGAAGCGACCCAACGATTGATCGACGGCATCGACGCGATCGATGAATTGCAGGTGTTGGGCAAGCCGGCCATGTGCATGTTCTCATTCAAGTCAGATGCGATCAATGTGTATCAGCTTGCCGATGAAATGAATGCACGCGGCTGGTACATCCAGGGACAATTTTCCACGCCGCTGACGCCGCGCAATCTCCACATTTCCGTCAATCATGGCACGATCCATAACGTGGATGCACTGCTCAAGGACCTGCGCGAATGCGTGCAGATCGTAATGAGGAAGACACCCATCGATTCAGACGCGATCAAAGCGATGATCGGCGCGGCGCTCCAGGGTCCAGACCCGGAGGCGGCGTTCAGTCAACTGGCAGCGAGCGCGGGTCTCACCGGGACATCCCTTCCTAGTGAGATGGCGTTCATCAATGAAATCCTGGATGCGCTGCCGGATGAACTATGCAATGCATTGTTGGTCAATTTCTTTAATGACCTGTACGTCTGATCGAAGGAGTGCCCAATGAGCGAACTGTTCCATACACCATTAAATCTGGCTATACAGGATTTTGCCGCCCTTATGCTTCCGCTGTCTGAGAAGGATCTGGAGCGCGAATGGGTATGGAAGGACCATGACGAAGAAGGGATCCGCTTCGCCTTTTTTGTGACCCTACAGGAGCTGCGGCATCTGGCTGTGAGGCTTTCCACGTCTCTTCCCAAGCCGAGTCCTGCCCAGCGGATCCTGGGGCAATACCACGCCGCGTATATGGACCTGCAAGCCGCGATCCTGGGACTCTCCAATGAAGATGCCGAGCGTGAACCGGCCGCGGGAGAATGGTCCGTCAAGCGCGCCTATGCCCATCTCCTTGGCACTGATATCAACTTCTCCATTGTTGTTCGATACGCTTTGGAAAAGCACCGCAGCGGCAACTGGACTCCCGAAAAGTTTTCCGATGCCGAAGCTGACCGGCTGGCCGGTATCAGCGATGATGAGTATTTGGCTCTGATTGGCGGGCCGCTGGATCGAATGGTGGACTATCATCGCGATTTACACGCGAAGATCCTGGAAGACTTCAGCCCAATCACGGACACCGAATTGGACCTGCCCTCCACCTTTTGGGAGGAGACACGCTTCCCCATCCGCCACAGACTCCATCGCTATGAGGCCCACTTCACGCAGCATACCATTCAAATCGATAAGACGCTCATCCGTATCGGGCAGGCTCCATCCGAATCGAAGAGACTGCTTCGAAAGGTGTTCGCTGCGCTTGCCGAAGTGGAGGCGATGATGATCCGGTCTGAAAAAATAGACGATGCAGCAATTCTGGCGACTGCATCGTCCGTTTCGGAACGTGTAAATGAAATTCGGAAATTGCTCTGATCGAACGGTGATAAGCTCACCGCCGCTTATTTAGCGGCCATCTTCATTTCATGGCGCATGAATGCCAGTTTGATGATGCGCTCGAAGAAAAGCTTATAGCCGCCTTCATCGTACAGGATCATATAGTCTGCCGGACCGTACTCCTTGGGCGAAAGCATGATGGCCGAATTCGGGTTAATCTCGAGTACGAATAGTTCGCCCTGTTCGTTCATGCGGATGTCACAACGACCATACGAAACCCCGCCGATAGCTTTGTACATGCGGATGGCGGTATCGTGCAAGCGGGCGATCAATTGAGGGTCGGTGACGCGCTTGAAATCAAAAGGAACGTTGTAATCCCACTTCACATCGGTGTGCCAGAATTCCTCCCCTGGAGGAAAAACCAATTGCGCAGGCGGATACGCAATGGGATGTTCGAGGTCATCGGGGTTATCCACGACCAGGACGTTGTATTCAGTCCCGACGATGAACTCTTCCATACGCGCCGCGCCAAATTCTGCACAGACGCGCTGCACCTGGTTTTCCAACTGCTCGGGAGTCTCTACTCGCGATTCGCGGAACATTCCTGTGCTGCCATAGCTCCTGGGATGTTTGACCATGATCGGGTAACGCAGAGTTTTGACCAGCTCGTGCGCCTCTTCCACGCTCCTCACCTGATAGCCTTTCGCGAAGCCGACCTCGTGTGCATCGGCCGCAGCCTGCATCTCTTCGCGCGTGGGATCGAAGAATGCGGGAGTCGCGCCTGTGTATGGAACATTCAATTCCTCCAGCGCGTGCACTACATCGATGCCCTGATAAAGATATTGCTCGTCCGGTTCATATCCCTCGCAAATGTTCAGATAAACGTCGAACTCATTGCGGGCCACAAGTTCGCGCAGCACCTCTTTCACAGGGTCTTTCAGAGTCACCATTTTCCAATCGAACCCCTGCATGTATGGGGCAGGATTGAAATCTTCCGGGTTTTCATCGGTCAATACACAGACACGCATTGTTCACCTCTCAAAGTGGAAATCAAAATGATTATGACATAAAAATTCTCAATTGCAATGGCGAATCAAATTTATTAAGGAATGACTCACTGTGTGCACCCAACGGTGATCAGCACCCAGGCTCAAGTCGCCGTCTTCTGGGCAGCACCCTGGTGAGGGCGCGGGATTTTAACGGGCGAATCCTGTGCCGAGGACGGCGCAGGGAACAGCTGCGCGACATGTTTTGCGTGCACAGACCTCATATGGCTTTCTCATTATCGCCTGACAAACCCAACAATGTCATGCTCACCAAGGGACGCACCGTACTTGCGCACGGTGCAAGTGTCTCTACCACGACGGGCCCCAGACCCTTCGGTCGTGGCGCCAAGGCGCCACTCCCTCAAGGTGACATGAAATGGATTTTGAGAACGCCATGACAGACCTCACCGGCTGAGGCTGATTTTGTACGGGGGTACTATATAATTGCGAAATGAAATCAAAACGTGCATCCACCATTTTCCTTATCCTTGGAATTACGTTCCTCGCCATTGGGATCGCCACCGATCAAACCGCCTTTTCCTGGGTTGCGATTGCATTCATCCTGATTTCCCTGATCACAGGTGGCAGATGGCTGAGAAAGAGGCGCTAATCAAAAGCCATGACTTCGCACAATAAGAAACCATGAGACTCTGAATGAGCACTGCACCGTCGCAAAGCGAACGTCGTATACAACAGTCGTCGATAAGCATCGCTTTCCTGATCGCGGTGGCACTGCTGTACTGTTCATCCGCATTGATGGCCCCCTTCTGGAATGGCAACGATACATGGTCCAATCTGCTGCCGGTTATCCATTATCGACAGTCTATTTTGGAGCAGGGTAGGCTGCCGCTATACACGGAGCTTTGGTATGGTGGGCGCGAACAGTGGGCAAATCCGCTCTGGAACTTCCTATATCTGCCGGCAACTCTTGTGTGGCTTGTGCTGCCCCTGGATTGGGGGACGCGTGTGGTGTTCCTGGGGCACCTGATCTTCTCGCTATTAGCCGGTCGGACGCTGGCAGCTTTGTTCTTAAAAGGTGAGATCGAGAGAGCAGCGTCTGCGATTCTGTTCACGTCGCCGATCCTGGTGGCTCTTACAGCGGGTCACGTCGAAAAGGTGATATCGTGGGGCTGGGTCCTGCTGGCGCTGTACTGCGTGTTGAACCCGACCTGGTCATCTGCCCGACGCGGCCTGGGCAGTGGTCTCTGCCTTGGGATCATCGCGCTTACAGGTTCGAATTACTATACTTTCTATGCCGGCATCCTGCTGGTCGCTTTGGTGGTCAGCTTCCGCGAAATCAGGCTGTTTTCGTTCTTCAGTCTGGGGGCATCACTCGGACTGCTCCATCTGCCGAGCGTATGGCATATGGTCGGGCAAGCCAGAACCCATGCGGATGTATTCATCGGTTCCTATTCCATGGATCTATGGAGCGGCCTTTCGGCGATCGCTGTGGGGTACTCCATGCCTCCCAGCTGGGAAAAATGGACTCCGGTCGGAATTCTTACGCTGTATTTGTTTGGAATGATCCTGCTGCAAAAAGCGATGAAACGAGCTAAAGGGGAGAATGTCACAGTCACTGCGCAGGAAGCGGCGTTGTTGTTCTCGATCAGCCTGTTGATCCTGCTCGCCAGCGGACTCGCCTATCGCTTTGTCAACTGGTTCGACTTGTTCCGCATCCCCTCCCGGGCGCTGGCATTTGTCGCATTGGGAATTGCGTTGTATGTGGTGATGAATACGGAAGAGTCGATCCAACGATCTGCGTTGAGTGAAAAAGCAGCCCGACTCATGTTACTGATCTCGGCAGTTCAGGTTTTGGCGGGCGCGTGGATCATCCGGCCGCAGGGCTCTCCGTTCAGCCCGTATGAAACTTCGGTTCAACATCTGGCTGATGTTCTGAAAGCCGATCATGCAAAGAGTGTGTGGCTATCGACGCAAAAACTGGATAACATGTATATCGACGTGGGACTCACCCGCAACTACATTTCGTTGCCGAACGTGTATTACGGTGATATGGGGCAGTCGATTCACGTCGAGGGTCCCTACTGCGGTTATTCATTTGACCATATCTTGACACGTGCGTCCGTGGACGGAGCTGTGATCGAACTGTCCCCGAATGTGGAATGGTCACATAGCACGGGGAAAATCCCGATCGATGATTTATTGTTGCTTGAAGAAGTGCGCCTGGGTGGTGAACTGATGCATGTGTACCGCGTGATCTGCCGATAACGCAACGCTGCAACGAAATCGTCATTGGATCCTTGTTGTCAGTTCGTTGTGCGCTTCTTCGATGGTGCGAGCACGGTGTTTAATGCGATCTCTGCAGAATTGGTGATGGTCGCCCGCTCTCGTACCAAAGCGGACCGGAAAAGCCTGTCGAGGAATCCGGCATGTCCGGCTGCATCATATTCCATCATCACATCCGCAGGACCTAGGTCTTCCGGCTTGAACAGGATTCCACAGTTGGGGTTGATCTCGATCATGTACAACTGTCCATCTGGCCCCATGCGGAGGTCGCCGCGCGCATATCCCACGCCGTTCATGGCAAGATATAGCTCGCGCAGCATGTCCTTCAGGCGTCTTGCCAGTTTTTTATCTTCGACCGGTTTCAGGTAGACCCATTCCTTCCATTTCACCTGGGCATGCAGAAAATCCTCTCCGGGCGGGAGGATCAGCTCGGCTGGCGGGTACACGAACGGATCACCAAGATCATCCGGGTTATCCACGATCAGCGCAGTGAACTCCGGTCCATCGACGAACTCTTCGACGCGCGCACTCCCAAAACGATTGCAAATTCTCTTTACCTGTTCCCTTAACTTCTGTGGAGTCTCCACACGCGAATTACGTGTCATTCCGGTGCTGGCATAGCTGTTCGGATGCTTGACCATCAACGGCAGTCCAGGGTCCTGAATCAAAGTATCCAGCTCATTGATATCTGTCACATTGAACCCGCGCGCAAACCGCACGCCGACAGTTTCCGCGACGGCTTGCATCGCTTCGCGGGTTGGGTTGTAAAAGCGGCTGTCCGCGCCGGTAAATGGCAGGTCCAGCGTTTCCAGGGCGTGGATGATATCCAATCCGCTGTACAGTTGATCTTTATCATCCGAGCCATCGCACAGATTGAAGTACACATCGTACTGATCGTCCTTATTAAGCGCGCGAACGAAGTCAATGATGGGTACTTGAGGGACAAACATCTCCCATGAATAATCTTTCAAGTACTGCGATGGGTTAAATTCTTTCAGGTCATCGTCAGCCAGTACACAAATACGCATAATGTATTCTCTCCGTAATACATTCTTATTATGACACACTTCTATACGCCCCCGTTGATCTGAACAGAACAACTTTATGCTGCCGCAAAAGAAAACCCAAGTGATCAGATCGCTTGATTCCTTGACACAATGCTCAATTCTTGCTAAAATATTTAGGTAAGCCTAAATTTTACATTAGCCCACTACAAACGAGGAGTCGTAATGAAGCCGTTGTCAAGAAGAGACTTTTTAAAGGTAGGTGGATTGGCTGCGATCGGCACTGTGGGGGCGACCGCAATTGCGCAAAACAAAACGAAGCACGATCATGGCAATGCTCCGCACGCCGAAACATCTCACATCATGCAGCAGGGAGAGCACGGGGACCTGCCAGGAACCGTCGGCGAAGTGGATCATGAGAAGAATGGGTTCGATCCAACCGAGGTGTTGACCGATTTTGATTATGGTGAAGAATCCACGCTGCCCAATGGACAAACCCTGCGCGAGTACAACATCGTTTCGTTCAATAAGAACATAGAGGTCGTTCCTGGAATTGAATTCCCCGCCTGGACCTACAACGGACGGATTCCCGGGCCCACCATCCGCGCCAGGGAAGGCGACCGCATCCGCATCCATTTCAGCAACGGCAGCAATCATCCGCATTCCATGCACTTCCATGGCTTTCACCCCGGCGAAATGGACGGTGTGCCCGGCACAGGCCCTGGCGGTCTGGTCGAACCGGGTGGCACATTCACATATGAGTTCGATGCGGAGCCATTCGGCGTGCATCTCTATCATTGCCACGTGTTTCCACTGGCTCGGCATATTGCGAAAGGACTCTACGGCGCCTTCATTGTGGACCCGAAAGACGGACGTCCACCTGTGGACCGCGAAATGGTCATGGTGATGCACGGCATCGACATCGACTTCGACGACGCCAACGATTTTTATGCTGTGAATGGAATCCCCTTCCATTATCAGAACCACCCCATTCAGATCCACGTCGGCGAAACGATTCGCATTTATCTTGTGAATATCCTCGAGTTTGATCTGCTCAATTCGTTGCACCTGCACGCGAATTTTTTCAACTACTATCCGACGGGCACGAGCCTCGTTCCCAGTGAATTTACAGACACGATCATTCAGGGACAGGCGCAACGCGGCATCCTCGAATTTTCTTATAAGTATCCAGGTATGTACATGTTCCACGCCCATGTGACGGAATTTGCCGAGTTGGGATGGAATGGCATGTTCGAAGTACTGCCATAGAGGTGACGCATGACTCAAACGACTCCCCCAACAACAAACCGCTTCACCTTGCGGACACTTGTCCTGCTGTTGATCCCGATCATTCTCCTGATTGGAGTGATCGCGCTGTTCCTCGCCACCGGCGGCGGACTCAACCTCCAGGCTCCAGTGCCCGTTGAAAACCTGGATATAGAACGTTATCACCTCAAACCGAACGAGATCGAGCTTTATGTGCGCAATACGGGACCCGAAGAACTGACCGTTGCCTCGGTCATCATCAATGAAGCTGTCATGCCGTTTACGGTCAGCCCCAGCCCAACGATCCCTCGTTTGGGAAGCGCCAACATCCATGTCAACTACGCATGGACCGAAGGCGAAGCGTACGGAATCACGATCTTCACCAGCAATGCCGTTCCCTTCGCGGTGGATATTCCCGTCGCCTTCGAGACGCCTGCGCCATCACAGTCCACGTTCTGGAGTTTCACCCTCATTGGCCTGTACGTGGGAGTCATCCCTGTGTTTCTGGGAATCTTCTGGTTTCCGGCGTTACGCCAACTCGGTCGCCGCACAATGACATTTCTGATGGCTGCTACAGCGGGACTCTTGATCTTCCTCGGTATTGATACGCTGGTCGAAGCCGTAGAGGTGGCTGCAGAAGTGCCGTCTACATTTCAAGGGATTGGCTTGATCGGCATTGGCGCAGTTGCCACATTTCTTCTGTTGGATGCGATCTCGAAACGCCAAACCGAACTCACCGGGAGCGAGACAGACCGCAGACTTGCCATCGCCATGATGATCTCCATCGGCATCGGCTTCCACAACCTGGGCGAGGGACTCGCCATCGGCGCGGCCTACAATGTCGGCGAGATCGCGCTGGGCACATTTCTTGTGGTGGGCTTCATCATTCAGAACATCACCGAAGGGCTAGGCATCATCGCCCCGGTACTCCGTGATCGACCAACGATTGGACGACTGGCATTAATGGGACTCATCGGCGGCGCGCCGGCCATCCTGGGCGCCTGGATCGGTGGGTTTACACCTTCGCCGTTTCTGGCAGTGCTGTTCCTTGCCATTGGAACCGGCGCGATATTTGAAGTGGTGTATGAAATTGGAAAACTGATCCAAAAGGATACCGCTCGCGAATCGATGCCGCTGACCGTTTTCAGTGGCGTGTTATCAGGCATGTTATTGCTCTGGGTTACTGGGTTATTGATTAAGTAAATTTGGAGTCGCGCAGCATCGCGTGGCGCCGTGGCGACACTCGCTGCGCAGATCCAGGAGCAAGCTCCTGGACTCCAAAAGGAATCTTTATGGAACAACTCACTCTTCCTCTGCGTATTACTGGAGTCCTTGCACTCATCGGTGCATTGCTGTATGCAGTGGGCGACGTCCTTCTGCTCGCCAGCAAAGCAAAGTTGGACGATTACCCACGCCTCAAGCCATTTGCAAAACTACTTTCCGATGCAGAGAAGATGGTGGCGCTCCCACCAAATCGATTGATCTGGGGTGCGCTGCTGGGTGTGTTTGCGACGCCACTGGTGATGCTTGGGTTCTGGCAGGTGTATCAAGGCCTGGGCGGCGCGGACGCGTCTTGGGCGCTGGCAGCTATGGGCTTGTTCGGAACCGCCTCTGTGATCGGAGCGTTCGTCCACGGCACGTTCTATTACATGGGCGAATACATCCATGCACTGAACGATGTCCAGGAGGGATCGCAGGCGGTCGTGGCAGAGATGATCGGACGTCATCGCAAGGTGCTAATCGTAACCTATGCGCCGGTCATCATTTTTATTCTTCTCGCCTCGATCATCTTTTCGGTGCTGGTCGCCTCTGGCAGGACGTCCTTCCCGCTTTGGATGGCAGCGGTCAACCCGGTCACGATGACGATTGCATGGATGCTGATCAAACGCATCCTCCCACAATTTGTCCGTGACTGGACGGAGGGCGCGGGCTTCAACATTGCCTTCATGCTGTTCTTCGCCTGTACGACCTTCACATTATGGAAGTAGTGAGAATGCCGCCAACTCTTACGATCTCGATTCAGGATTATTTGAAGAATATCTATGAACTCACCGAAAACGGTGAGAGCGCCAGTACCAACGCACTCGCCAGGAAACTGAACATCAAGCCGGCTTCTGTAACCGGCATGATCCAGAAGCTGGCGTCCTCCACGCCCGCCCTGGTGGAATATCAAAAACATCAGGGTGTCACCTTGACGAAGCACGGCAAGCGAGCTGCCCTGGAGGTCATACGTCATCATCGCCTGTTGGAGGCCTGGCTCGTGCAAACCCTGGGCTATTCCTGGGACGAAGTCCATGAAGAAGCTGAACGATTGGAACATGTGATCTCGGAGGATTTTGAGCGCCGCATCGCGGCCGCCATGGGACATCCGCTTCGCGATCCGCACGGAGAGCTGATCCCGACTGCCGATCTGATCATGCCGCTCGACGAATCCGCTCCGCTCTCGGCGTTACGCCCCAGGCAAACTGGAACGATCAAGACAATCAAGTCGCCGGAGACCGAATTGCTTCGCCACCTGAAAGCACTGGGTCTGGTACCCGGCGCGCGGATCGAAGTGATCGAGTATTCCCCGTTCGATCACAACCTGACGGTCAGAGTTGGGCGCAAAACGTCTGTCCTTGGTCTCAACATTACCAGCCGAATCCTTATCGAAAGAGCCTGACCTTTTAAAAACAGAAGCAATACATGGACACAGAAACTATTTTCCGAATCCTGCTTCCCGCGTTGATCGTCCTATTTGTCATTCATCGCGGCTACTACGTTGGCAGGCACAGCAAACCAGAGAGTGAAACAATAAAACGTCGTGAAGAGGGAATTGCGTCCACGCTGGCTGGTCTATTGAGCCTGATCGGGTTCGTCGCGATCATCGCCCATGTCGCTGACCCGGCATGGATCAGTTGGGCAGATCTACCGTTTCCTGCCTGGCTGCGTTGGACAGGCGTTGCGATCACCCTGCTGGGCTTTGCGCTTTTGCAGTGGTCTCAAAACACACTCGGGAAGAATTGGAGCGATCGGCCGCGCTTGCTGAAGGAACAATCCCTTGTCACCAGTGGACCGTATCGATACATTCGGCATCCGATCTACACGGCATTTCTTCTGATCCTCGGTTCCACATTTTTCATCTCTGCCAATTGGATGATCGGTCTTACCTGGATCGGCATGGCCGTGCTGGAAATCGCCTCCAGGATCGCCTACGAAGAGTCGCTGATGATCGAATCCTTCGGCGATCAATATCGTGAGTATATGAAGAGGACAGGACGGCTATTTCCAAAGGTCTTGTGAGCAAGCCGGTGGTCTCGATACGTGGCGCGATTACACGTCACTATTCGACCACCAAGTTAACACCAAAAAAATAGGTACAGAGGTACACATGAATGAAAATATTTTCCGCATTCTCGCCGCCGTGATCTTGTTCAGCGGCATGAGCATTTCCATGTACCACCGCCGTAAGGCAGACAAGGAAACCGGCGAGTCACTCTCACGCAGGGCAGATGGAAGCGCCATCATGACCGTGATCCGGGTTTTCGGGTTGGTCCTCTGGTTAAGCCCGCTCGTCTATCTGTTGAACCCAAACTGGATGGCGTGGTCAAAGATGGGGCTGCCCGACTGGACTCGCTGGCTCGGCGTCGCCCTTGGCGCTCTATGCGTGCCCGGAATTTACTGGCTGTTCAGCAGCATCGGCACCGGTATTACGCCGGTCAGCGCCACGCGCAGGGAGCACAAGCTCTCCACAAGCGGACCCTACCGCTGGGTGCGGCATCCCTTATATACGATTGGATCGTCTTTCATTGTTTCCTTCGGCCTGATGGCAGACAATTGGTTCATCGCTTTGATGGGCATTCTGGCCTTCATCGCCATGGCGATCCGCACGCCCAGGGAAGAAGCGAATCTGATCGAGAAATTTGGCGATGAATATCGCGACTACATGCGCCGAACAGGCCGGTTCCTGCCTAAATTATTTTGAAATATCATGCCCGTGAAGGGTATACCGTAAGGATTCTGGAAGCATCGAATGAAGAAACAACTAACCCTATTGATCGTTGCACTTCTATTTGTGACCGTGTTTGCCGTCCTAAAGATCAGTTCCATTAATGCAGCACCAGAGACAGAGATCAGCTATTCCCATGATGTCCAACCGATTCTGGAAAGCCGCTGCGCAAGCTGTCACTTCGGCGAGTTCACAAGCGCAGAGTTACACATGGACACATATCAAAGCCTGATGACGGGTTCCGAAAATGGACCTGTGATTGTGGCCGGGGACGCAAAGAAAAGCCTGCTGGTTCAAAAAATCTCCTCTGGCGCAATGCCTAAACGTGGCCCGAAGCTTACGCCAACCCAGGTTCAAATCATCGTGGACTGGATCAACGCAGGCGCGCAGGACAACTAATATGGGCGAGCTGCTGAATTGGATTTTGCCGCTCCTTCTCATCCTGATCGCCGCGCTGATGCCTCGATACGGCCTGCTCGCGCTCTATAAGGATTGGCGAAGCACCCGCCAACGCGAACTGGTGGAGGATGCCCTCAAGCATCTCATCGACCGCGAACAGGGAGGTCGCCACGCTTCACCCGAATCGCTGGCCGGGACCCTAAACCTGCCGCGCGTAGACGTGATCCGTCTCGTCGCTGACATGGAGTCGCAGGGGCTGCTCGAGACACACGGAGCGCAGCTGCATCTCACGGCAGAAGGTGAACGTTGGGCGATCCACATTGTCCGCGCCCATCGATTGTGGGAACGCTATCTCGTCGATGAAGCGCGCATGCCGTTGAACCAGATCCACGAGGAAGCCAACCGCCGCGAGCACTTGATGACCGATGAACAGCTCGATGAACTGGACGCTGCGCTGGGACACCCCACCCGCGACCCCCATGGCGATCCCATCCCTTCACATGACGGGAAGATCCCGACCGTGGAAATCACGCCTCTTACGGCGTGGCAGGCCGATGGTCTTGCGCGCATCGTACACATCGAAGATGAACCCGCCATCGCCTTTGACCAGATCCTTGCGGCCGGACTCCGCCTGGGACAAACCATCCGCATCATCGAACGCACGCCTCAGCGAATTGTCCTGAGCGATGGTGAGACAGAGTACCGCCTGGCTCCAACCGTTGCGGCAAATGTCGGCGTTGCGCCGTTATCAGCCGGCGAGACCGCGAGGTTGAAGGCCATTCCATTGGCTGAATTGAAACAAGACCAGAAAGGCGAGATCGTACAGTTGGATGACGCCGTGCAGGGATTTACGCGCCGACGTTTTCTGGACCTGGGGCTGACTCCCGGCACCACGATCTACCCCGAACTTGGAAACTTCTTCGGTGACCCGCGTGCGTATCGCGTCCGCGGCACGTTGATCGCACTGCGCAAGGATCAGGCGGCCCAGATCTGGGTTAAGCCTGCATAGGTACACACGGATACAGGTAAACCTGTCTACCTGTCTACCTATCCACCCATTTACCGCGAAAGCAAAACCATGACAAACAAAAAAGCATCACTACCCACAGAACATTGTGAAGAGTGTCCCGCGTTCTTTCAGTTGGAGCAGATGGGATTCAAAGTTGGAGATTTCGACCGCGTCGTTGCATTGGCCGGCAACCCGAACACCGGTAAATCGACCGTCTTCAATGCGTTGACCGGGCTGAAACAGCATACCGGAAACTGGCCGGGCAAGACGGTGACACGCGCCGAAGGTGGTTTTCAATTCAATGGTGTGCGCTACAAGCTCGTCGACCTGCCCGGCACCTATTCGCTGCTCTCTGCCTCGCAGGATGAGGAAGTGGCACGCGATTTCATTCTGTTCGGGAGACCCGATTGCACGATTGTGGTGACCGATGCAACTGCATTGGAACGGAATCTAAATCTGGTGATGCAAGTGATGGAAATTACAGACAAGGTCGTTGTCGCGGTGAACCTGATGGATGAGGCAAAACGTAAGGGTCTCGAAGTAGACACGCGTTCGCTGAGCCGCGACCTTGGCGTGCCGGCCGTTCCGATCATTGCGCGCACTGGCGAAGGCATTCACACCTTGCTGGGGACAGTCGCAGATGTGATCCAGGGTGAGATCAGCACCAAACCATTGCGTGTGGAGGGAACTCCTGAATTCCAGCGTGCGGTGAGTGAGCTTGTGCCGATGATCGAGACCATCGCACCCGGCGTTCCCAACGCGCGCTGGCTGGCGATCCGCTTGCTGGATGGCGACTCGAAAGTGCAGCAGGCGCTGCTCTCCGGCGAGATCCTGCAACGCGTTGCACGCCAGACGCAGGCAGATGTACAGTTCAGCAGAAAGATGTCTGTGGAAGGACGGCAGTGAGGGAGTAATCAAGTAGCTATGTACCCTCACGGAGAAAAACCTATGGAAGCAAATGAAATTCTGGCAAAAGCAGAAGCCCTGCGTACGACACTCTCGACAAGCTACCGCGACGAGATCGTCAAGTCGCTTTATAACGAAGCTGAGATCATCGCAAAACGAGCCGTAAAGACTGCGTCCGAAAAGAAGTATGATTTCGATCAAAAGATCGACCGCCTGGTTACTTCGCCGGTGGTAGGTTTGCCGATCATGGTGCTTCTCTTAGGCATCGTGATCTGGCTCACAGTCACGGGGGCAAACGTCGCTTCGGAAGCCATCGCCAATCTTCTGTTTGGCATCGGCGATTGGGGGCGGACCTGGTTCGATCAAATCGGGGCGCCATGGTGGATCACCGGCTTCCTGTGGGACGGTGTGTATCTGGCTCTGGCCTGGGTCATCAGCGTGATGCTGCCTCCCATGGCCATCTTTTTCCCGGCCTTCACCTTCCTGGAGGACCTCGGGTATCTGCCGCGCGTGGCGTTCAATTTGGACTGGTTATTCAAGAAGACCGGCGCGCATGGGAAACAATCCCTGACCATGGCAATGGGATTCGGCTGCAACGCGGCCGGTGTCGTGGCAACTCGCGTGATCGACTCGCCTCGCGAGCGGCTGATGGCCATCCTGACCAACAACTTCGTCCCCTGCAACGGGCGCTTCCCCACCTTGATCATGCTTGCCACCGTTTTCGTGGCGGCAGCCTTCCCTCCAGCGTTGACCTCGCTTGTCGCCGCCGCGACAGTGGTCGGCGTGGTGCTGATCGGGGTTGGTTTCACATTTCTGATGTCATGGATTTTGTCACGAACGGTGCTGAGGGGCGAAGCGTCTGCGTTCACGCTCGAACTGCCACCCTATCGCAGACCGAACATCTCACGCATCCTGTATACATCGATTATCGACCGAACAGTCTTTGTGCTGTGGCGTGCCATGCAAACGGCAGCTCCTGCCGGCGCGATGATCTGGATTCTGGCGAACACCCATCTCGGCGATAGCAACCTTGCACGCATGATCGCCGATTGGTTGAATCCGTTTGGTCTGCTGCTTGGTCTGGACGGTGTAATCCTGCTGGCATACATCATTGCCATCCCTGCCAATGAGATCGTTGTGCCAACAATGATGATGGTCTATATGGGTGCCGGCATGATGATCGATGGTCCTGGAACCAGTGCTGGGATATTCGACTTACTCGTCAATGGCAACGGCTGGACGATGTTGACCGCGGTCAATCTCATGCTGTTCGCATTGCTGCATAACCCATGCGCCACCACAGTCATGACGATTTATAAGGAAACCAAGAGTTATAAATGGGCCGCAGTAAGTGTGATCATAACGTTGGGGACAGCTTTTCTGATCACTTTTCTGACGGCAAGTTTCGCAAGTTTGATGGGCTGGGCTTAAACCAAATCATCATTAACCCCGAATCTAATTTGGATGCAAATCAACTCACGCTGGGCGCGGGTCTTTGCGACACTTGCACCTCACTGCGTTCGGGGCAGTGCAGGTGAGCACCCTGCAAAGGGCCGACCCCGACCAGCATTTTGACCGCAGGTCTCCATCATTTACTGAAACTTCATTTGCTCTACTTTTCCACTTTCCACTTTTTACTTCTTATGAGCGCCTTCGGCGCCATCCCGCTCTGCGGGACTTTTTACTTCCCCGCTTTCCACTTCCCCCCTCCTCAACACACATCGCCCAGATCATTCACATAACACCAATCCCCTTGAAACGCCTGCCAGTCGCGCATCAGCTCCTGGAGTTCTTTGACGTATCCCGGAATTGCATCGCCGCTGACGACCTTATCATTGTTGGTAATGACGGGCAGTGAATCGACTGTGCCGAATCGCCGCGCCGCTTCCTCGGGCGTTAGGACTTCACGCTCATAGCCAAGCAATATGTCCTGAAATTCCGCTTCGATTCGGTCAGCCTGAGGGCTGTCTTTTTCACGGTAGATCTTGATCATGAACGGGAATTATACACAGGTCTGCATTAGCAGGTCATGAGCCGCGCGTCAGGAACGCCTTGTTCACATCCTGAACCTTTTGCAGAATTTCATCCTGCATTTCATTCGCCAGTCGGGGATGCATCGAATACAGGTCCCTGCGTTCATCGGAGTCTGCCTGCAAGTCATAGAATTCAAATTGAGGAACTCGCGTCGTGACAGACCGCGAAATCTTCTCAGGACATGTTCTCTCCTATAAAAGATTTCTATTAGACGCAGGCAGCTGCCTGCGTCTACATGACTTACTCTTCACCAATCATCAACTTGATTCTCTCCCACGGCTTGAGTGACTCGTCTTCGGCCAGGAGAGTCTTCAACTCATAGATCTCGTCTCGCAAGGCAGCCGCTTTCTCGAATTCCAAATTCTTTGCGGCATCCTTCATCTGCACATCCAGTTCGGCGATCATCTTGTGAATTTCATTGGTAGGCAGGCCTGTGCCGCGTGCTCGATACTCACCCTTTGCTTCGCCAACGCCCCTCGGCGACATCTCTTCGGTGAGATCATGGATGGCCTTGTGAATGCTGACAGGGATGATGCCATGCTCTTCGTTGTATGTCACCTGTTTGGCCCGGCGGCGGTTGGTCTCGTCGATGGCACGCTTCATCGAATCGGTCATGCGGTCTGCATACATGATCACCCGTCCATTGAGGTGCCGCGCCGCCCGGCCGATCGTCTGGATCAGGGCCGTCTCAGAGCGCAGGAATCCCTCTTTATCCGCGTCGAGGATGGCAACCAGCGAGACCTCCGGCAGATCGAGACCTTCACGCAAAAGGTTGATACCTACTAATACATCGAAAACGCCCAGGCGTAAATCACGCAAAATTCCCACGCGCTCGAGTGTCTCTACTTCGGAATGCAGGTAGTGGACCTTCATTCCCAGTTCCTGCAAATACTCGGATAGGTCTTCCGACATACGCTTCGTGAGGGTCGTGACCAGAGCGCGCTCACCTCCTTCGACCCGCTGCTTGATCTCTCCGACCAGATCGTCCACCTGCCCGCGGGTGGGTCGCACTTCGACCTGTGGATCGACGAGTCCCGTCGGACGAATGATCTGCTCCACGACCTGTTCCGCCTTACCCATCTCATACGGGCCCGGCGTGGCGGAGGTGTAAATAGTATGCCCCATCACCTGTTCGAACTCGTCGAACTTGAGCGGACGGTTATCGACCGCGCTCGGCAAACGGAATCCATATTCGACCAGGGTCTCTTTGCGGGCCCGGTCGCCGTTATACATGCCGCGCACCTGCGGAATCGTCATGTGACTCTCGTCGATGACCAGCAGGTAATCGCTTGGCAAAAAGTCGATCATCGTCCAGGGATGTGTGCCCGGCGCACGGCGGTCGAAGTGCCGCGAGTAATTTTCGATGCCTGAGCAGTAACCAACTTCCTTCAACATTTCGAGGTCATAGCGTGTTCGCTGTTCAATGCGCTGCGCCTCCAGATGTTTTCCAGCTTCCTTGAAGAAAGCAAGTCGTTCTTCCAGCTCGGCTTCGATATCCGCGATTGCCGCTTTGGTCTTATCGGCATCCGAGAGGAACTGTTTCGCAGGATAGATCGCGATCTCGTTAGGCTCGTCGAATACTTCTCCCGTTACCGGGCTGAACTGCATAATGCGTTCCACTTCGTCGCCGAAGAATGTGATCCGAAATCCTTTTTTGTCTTCGTAGGCCGGAATGATCTCCAGGGTATCGCCGCGCACACGGAAGGTGCCCGGGCGAAGCTCCATGTCATTACGTTGATACTGCGACTCGATCAGCCGCCTCAGCAGGGCGTTGCGGCGGTACAACTCTCCCACCTTCAGGCTCACCGAACCTTTGTTGAATTCTTCCGGATTTCCCAACCCGTAGATGCAGGAAACCGATGCAATGATGATCACATCGCGCCGCGAGACCAGCGCCGTGGTCGCCGCGAGGCGCATGCGTTCGATCTCTTCGTTGATCTCGGTTTCTTTTTCGATGTACAGGTCATGCCGCGGCACGTATGCCTCTGGCTGGTAGTAATCATAATAGGAAACAAAATAAGACACGGCGTTCTGTGGAAAGAACTCCTTGAACTCGGCGTAGAGCTGCGCCGCAAGTGTCTTATTATGCGCCATGATCAACGCCGGCTTCTGCAGCTGCTGAATGACCGAAGCGATCGTAAAGGTCTTGCCGGTGCCCGTCGCGCCGAGCAGAACCTGGTGCTTCTTGCCTGCGTTCACACCATCCACAAGTCCCTGGATGGCTTCGGGCTGGTCGCCCATCGGTTGAAAGGGTGCTTGAAGTTTGAATGCCATGAGTACCTTATAAATGTCACATCATTCTGCCGAAGGACCATCGATTTGCTTCGCGCAGCAGGACATATTGTCGTGATTTGTTGAGAAGTGAGTGTTGTAGCAGGGAATTGATTTTCCGAACGTGCGTTCTATTTTATCACGCTTCGGTGTTTTTTTCTGAACAGGAAGATGATGGGGGGAACTAAAAGTAGATAGGCAGGTGTGCTCCCTGCGCCGGGGACGGCGCAGGATTTACCCGGATAACGCCGCCGGCTCCGGCGGCGTGAGCATGTTTCCAAAAAACTTTGAGTGCTCCCAGATGATCTATTTCAATAACGAGATCGTCCGTCGTATGTGATGAACTGATGATCGGAGCGGCTCTGCATTGAAATTACGATGATCCTTCGGTTGGGAAGAAGGCGCTCATTATTTTTCAAAATCCTTTTTCCTGCCGATTTGCACCCATCCGAAAACACGGTAGAATTGGAACAGGGAGTTACAGAGTGCCTTATAATTCACTTTCTAGCGGAGCCTTCATGAAATTATTGCGTCAACGAATCGAATCCCTTTCCTTCAACGAAAGGAGCGTTCCGTTTTTTCTGCTGCTGGTGATGACGTTGGCGCTCGGCTTGCTGCTTCCGGAGCTGGGGTTTTATCAGGATGACTGGATCTACGTGTTCTTCAACCAGTCAGAGGGTGCAAAAGGAATTGTGGATTTTCTATACTACGATGGGCATCCTCTCAGCGGTTGGCTGATCAACTTAAGCTTTGCATTGCTCGGCTCCAAACCACTGTACTGGCACATCTTTTCGCTGTTTTGGCGCTGGCTGGCGGCAACCGCCGTGTGGCTGATTCTGATTCGAATTTGGCCGCAGCATAAAGATCGAGCCCTGGTCGCGACCCTGCTCTTCGCTCTTCATCCTGCATTCGTGATTCAAAGCCAGGCGCTGATCTATTCGCAGGTATGGATCAGTTACTTCGTCCTGGCGATCTCCTTTTACTTTACAGTTGTGGCGGTCCAAAATCCCGGGACGTTTGCCAGATTCCTAATCCTGGCAATACTATTCAAACTGATCCATGCGGTGACCGATGAATACACATGGGGAACTGAATTAATGAGACCGGTTCTCATTTGGCTGGCGCTGCCGCAGTCGGAAGACTCTCGTTCCGCGCGTTTAAAGCGGACCATTCTGATTAGTTTGCCATTCATCGCAATCGTTATCCCGCAATTTGTGTGGCGCGGCTTCATCTACGAATCACC
Organism: uncultured Anaerolinea sp.; assembly: GCA_964489725.1. Classification (GTDB taxonomy): domain Bacteria; phylum Chloroflexota; class Anaerolineae; order Anaerolineales; family Villigracilaceae; genus Defluviilinea. The sequence goes on from CAZBAX010000013.1 coordinate 56,774, forward strand.
TGTGCTGTATCGCTCCGAACCGCTTCTATTCAATGATTTGCTGGTCTCTCCGATCAGTACATTGATTGTCCTCATACAAAAGACCATTCCAGACATCGTGTTGATGTTATTCAGTTCCTGGAACAGGGTCGTGGAGGCCAGCTACTTTGATTTTTCACGGCCCATCAATATCTATCTCGCCCTTGTGCAGCTGGTGACCACTCTGGCTGTATTCTGGTATCTGCATAGATCGACTTTTTTTTCGAGCGCAACGAATCGAGAGCAAGGCAGTTGGATGAAGCAGGCGCTGGCCTTAGGGATCGTGGGGATGATCCTCGGCATGGCTCCATCGGTAGCGGCCGGGTATTTTATGTTTGAAAAGATCCCGCCCTGGAATACGCGGTTTATTTTTGGGTCTCTGATCGGCGTGGCCCTGATCCTCAGTGCATTCTTTTACGTGATCTTCACCTCACGGCGGGCTCAAATACTCGTGCTGGCGCTGGCCGTGGGCGCGCTTGCAAACTGGCATGAACGCAGCGCCGATGACTTTCGGCAAAGCTGGCAAAAGCAGGAGAGGTTGTATCATCAATTGCTCTGGCGGGCGCCTTCGATCAAACCCAATACAGCCATCATCACCAGTGAAGAGATCCTTGGGCACATGGGCGATTACCCCACAACCTTTAGCATAAACTCCATGTACGAAGCCAAAGGCAGCAAGCAGCTCCCCTACTGGTTTTTTGCGCTTTCAGAAAATTTTGAGTTCAGCGTCGAACGGCTTCGTGAAAACAACTCACTGGAGGAACAAAAGGCCAATGTGTTTTTCAAAGGCGACATCGAAAACATTATCTTCCTTACTTATGAACCAGAAAAGAAACAGTGTCTGTGGGTATTGCGGCCGGAAGACGCCACCTATAAAGACCTGCCGGGAGAAATGAAGAAAGCCGCGCTCATGTCCAAGTATGAAAATATCAGCGCTGGGGAACGCGAGAATCAACTCTTCCATGAGATCATGGAGGAGGACCGCAATACCTGGTGCTTCTATTACCAGAAAGCCGACCTGGCGCGTCAAATGCGAGATTGGGCCGCCGTGGTCTCTTATTGGGAGGCTGCCAGTGAAACGACCTACCGGCCAGAGAACGGGTTTGAATATATACCCTTCATTGAAGCGTATGCTTACCTTGGAGATTGGGAACAGGCCTTAGCTCTTACGCAGCAGGCAAGGAAAACCACCCAGGGAATGTACCTGATCCTCTGCCCCACCTGGCAAAGGCTTGAACAGGGAACCCCCGCCTCCGATACGAAAGCTGACCATGTTTCCAAAGCATACGACGTGCTGAAGTGCTCGCCATAAACCAGCGCGGCATTATCACATATACCGCACTCGGTCACACACTTGCCCTGGGGCAGTGCCAGGGAACTGCGCTTATTTAAACGGTGGAAAGCGCAATTTATGACCGTGGGTATTATAAATTTTGCAGGAGTAGGAGGAACATTTATGCGCTGGCTGCTGTATTTCGTTGCACTGATAATTTTCCTTGCAGGTCTCACGTTTTTCCTGCAGGGCATTAACATCCTGCCGGGCAGCTACATGACCGGGGATCCGCAGTGGGCGATCAATGGCGGCATCATGATGGTGATCGCTCTGGGGCTGGTCCTGTTTGCACGCCGGCTCCAATGATCTATGAGTGATCTCCTTCGCCTGGGCGACCGGGTACAGATCCTGCTTGAGTCCGAGACCTGGCGCAGTGAAGGCTGGTTCGAGGGAACCGTCGTGCGCATCGATCCGTACTCAGAGCATCGCAGCTTTTACTGGGTGGAGTTGGATGAAGAAGTCGAAGCCGCATTGGGAAAAGGGGTCAGGTTGATCTCAGTGCTCAATCCAAAGAACATACGAAGGCTCGTCTAACCTCGCGTCTTTCCTCCCTGAGCGGAGAGAGGAGCGCCCTTCGCGACGAACGCAGTCGAAGGGTCGCAGCTTGTCGAGGGTCTCCGACCCCGACAGGACATATGACCGCAGGTCTAAAGCAGGAGAGTGAGTTTAACCACGGAGACGCTGAGACACTGACACCGCACCTGCGGTCGGTGCAGGTGGAAAACCAATTAAAAACTCCGTGACTCCGTGACTCCGTGGTTCAAGGTCTGATGTCGGGATTGCTCGGCCTGTGTGTTAAACAACAAATCGTGGCTCGACATCCGCAAGCACTGCTCAGTCTAGCGCGGGCGAGTAAGGATCAACCCTGGAATGAAGTCTAAATTGCAATCATGGGGTTCTAATCATTATCTGTTATTCTACGAAGTGCCGCATAGTCAGGTAACTCGAAGTATGAACATCGACCTTCAATGGAATAAAAAAGTTTACTTATTTTATGAGACGAGCGGTAAGCATGAGAGTTATCGATAGAGGTGACCGTATGAACAGAAAACATTTATTTTTCCCATCATTCCTGATCCTGGCCAGTCTCTTTCTTTCCGCTTGCAGCGGGCTGCTTCCATTCGAAGAGGAAGCTTCGAACGCAGAATACGGCCCCGCCTACTCGCCGCAGGAACATCAGAAGCGCACATTCGATGTCCTGTGGAAAAACCTGCAGGATCATTACATCTATTACGAAGCGGCCGATACCGATTGGCAGGCCATCCAAAATGAATACAGCAGCAGGATCGACTCCGGCCTGACAGACGCGGAATTTATGTCGCTGCTGAATGATTTGGAGACCGAGCTTCCCGAAGGCAGCTTCGCGTACCAGTCCCGCGCCGAACGTCTTGAATCAGATCTGGCCGATTTTGCAACCTATGACGGTATCGGCGCATTCGTCGGATTCCAGGAGAAAGAGGTCCCGCATGTCGTCGTTCTGGCCGTGATCGATGGCTCGCCGGCAGAACAGGCGGGGATCAAAGCCCACGACAGCATCTTCAGCATCGATGGCAGTCCGGTCCTGGTGGAAGAGGGCCTTTCGGTGGTCGAGCGCATCCGCGGGCCAGCCGGCAGTTCGGTCCAGCTGGATGTGCAGTCGCCGGGGATGCCCAAGCGCACGCTGGATGTGGAACGCGCAAGGCTCACCAGCACCGGTGAGCTCGAAGCGTTCAACGTGGTTGGCACAGATTACGGTTACCTGCTCTTCCCGCCCATCGGTTATGAGGGATTGGACCGGGACGTGTTCGGCGCCCTGCAAAACCTCACCAGCAATCGCAAACTGGAGGGGTTGATCCTCGACCTGCGGGTTGCCAACTCCTCGCGCGGCTGGCCGCTCGAGGTATTGTTTACGATGTTCTATAATGGCGAAATAGGTGAACTTTACGATCGCACGCAGACCCAGCCGTTGCAGGTGCAGGGACAGGATTTCTTCAGCTCGCAAACCGTTCCGCTCGTGATCCTTGTCGGCGAGAACACAACCGGCTTCCCCGAGATCTTCGCCGCCAGCCTGCAAATGCATGAGCGCGCTGTCATCGTCGGTGCGCAAACCACGGGGCAGGTCGAAACATCGTCCACGCACTATTTGCCCGATGGCTCGCGTATGTTCGTGCAAAGCACTTCGTTCCGTCTGCCCAACGGCGACGAGGTGGGAACGAACGGCATCACGCCCGATTTTGTCGTCGAGGCGGGCTGGGATGAGATCAAACCTGATGATGACCCCGTGCTGGAACGCGCGCTCTTCATCCTGGAAACTGCAAAATGAAAAGATCAACTCTTATTGTATCGATCGCACTGCTATTGACGGCCTGCCTGCCCAGCAATGTACAGGTGCCGCAGAGTCCTCTGCTGCCGCTGCTTGAACGCAAATCAGGCTTGATCGTGTACGTGGGACTCGACTGGAACATCTACACATCCGATCAGGCCGGGCGCAATCTTAAAGCGCATACTACAGACGCCAATGCAACCGGCGACGCTTCGGCGGCCTATCGTTTTTATGTCTATCCAGCCTGGTCACCGGATGGTAAAAGTCTGGGGTATGTCAGCGTGAGTGGTCAGGGGACCGAATCGAATGCCGAGATCTTCATCACAGATGTGGAAGAGGAAGTCACAAAAAAGGTGTACAGCAGCCAAACCGAGCAGCCATTTTACCTGTACTGGTCGCCAGACAACACCAACCTTTCGTTCCTGGCAAGCACACCCGGCGGCGGATCGATGATCCTGCAAAGTGTTTCGGCCGAACGCGAAGAACGTACCATCCTCGATATTGGCTCGCCGTATTATTGGTCCTGGGCGCCCGATGGAAAGACCATGATCGTTCATACGGGGTCCGCCAACTCGGCTACGCCTCCACATTTATCGTTCCTGAAAGTGGATGATCAGGTCGTCGAGAACGGCATCGATGAGCTGCCCGGCACATTCCAGGCCCCGGCCTGGTCGCCAAACGGACAGCGCATCCTGATGACACGCGTCAACGAGCAGGAGCAAAAGGAAATCGTCGTGTTGAATGGACGCGGTGATTTCGAGCAGTCGATCGGGACCTTCGAGCTAAATACTGCCTTTGCGTGGTCGAATGACAACAGTACGGTGGCCTACATCGAAGGCAAAGAAGACGTGGGCAACGGCACGCTGGGCACGCTGCATGTGGTCGACCTGGAAACGTCCGAGGATCTCTTTCAGGACGAGAATGTGCTGGCATTCTTCTGGTCCCCGAGCGGCGAGAAGCTGGCCTACTTCATCCCGACCGCAAGTGAGGCTGCGTCGCAAGGGGGCGAAACCGACTCTGCCGCGCAGGAACAGCAATTACTTCTGCAATTGAAAGTGCTGGATGTCAAGAACAGTGAAAGCAGGGAGTTGTTTACCTTCCGTCCCTCCGGGCAGTTCACGGCCATCCTCCCCTACTTTGACCAGTACCACCAGTCTGCAACCATCTGGTCGCCAGATGATAATAACCTGGTGCTGTCGTTCCTTACCGCCGACGGAGCGCCCGGCATCGCTATCGTTGCCGCCTCCGGGCAGCTCGAACCCCGATTGTTGACACAGGGCTACCTGGCCTTCTGGTCGCCGAAATAGTCATAAGTAAACATGTAGGGTCGGGCAGCTGCCCGACCCTACATGTTTTTCTGTTTAATCTTCGCTGGCCTTGATCGTCTTGCGCTTCGGTCTTGGCTTCTTTTCCGTTTTGCCCTGACCATTGCCGTTGGAATGTACGATCGTTTCTTCCACCAGATCCTTCAATAATCGGTCGCTGTCCAGCAAATTGGCATTGGGAGCAGCGGCTCGGATGATCTCAACACACTCCCTGCCCGTAATATCGCTCTTCTCGAGCAGAGTTTTCGCAACTGCGTGCACTTCTGCAGAATGCTCGATCAGGATTTGGGCAGTTTTTTCTTCAAGTTTTTTCCAGAACGCATCAACGATGTCTGCCTTGTCTTTGGAACCGTAACCTGCAGTCGAATCCAATGCCAGTGGCGGCCCAAAATATCCATAATGTGCAAGCTCCAGGAGGTTATTTCGAACTTGTTGAAAATCAGAGCCTGCGCCCGTCCAATATTCACCCAGGAAGATTTTTGTGGCCACATGACCAGCCATGGCTACCAGAATATGCGATACGATTTTCCGCAGAGGATACCCGTGCACATCATAGTTTGGAACATGCAATACGTAGCCCAGCGCTTCTGAGCGACGAACTATACTCACCCGCACAATACGTTCATCAGGACGAAGATAGTATTGGATGATCGCGTGTCCGGCTTCGTGATAGGCAACCTGCTGTCGTTGGTCCGCCTGCATTTCTTCGATGGGATTCTCCAACCCCATCGCCTGTTCCTGGAATGCCAGTTCAATATCGCGCTGCGCCACCCGATCACGATCATCAAATAACGCAAGGCGGACAGCATCCTTCGTAATGGCAGACATGATTCTCGCTGGAGTCGCCCAAGCCGTGTCGCTGACAATGGCTTCAAGATCCACCGACTCATCGGTTCTGATCTTGTTCAGATAATACTTCACCATCTCGCGCCTTCCCGCACGATCAGGTTTATTCACGACAACCGTTCGGTCAAAGCGACCGGGACGAGTAAGCGCAGGGTCAAGTACATCGGGTCGGTTTGTGGAGCCCATGAATAGGATATGCCAATCACGCGGCGGGACGGGTTTTTTACGGAATTGATACCAGCGGGCGCGCAGTTTTTCCCAACGAGACATTTCATTAATGCCATCCATCTCGTAAAGTAAACGGGTCAGCGCACCGCTGCCGCCTCCCATCATGCCGCCCATCCCCATTCCCATGCCTCCCTGCCCGCCCATCACGCTGCCGCGCGACATACCCACAGCATCGATTTCGTCAATATAGGCAATGCAGGCTCCATATTCGCGCGCGAGTTTGCGCGCCTGCGCGATAAAGCGGACCATCTTGAGCACGTCCACACCAATGAACATGGCCCGGAAGCCCGAGCCTTCGATCGAGATAAATGCGATCCCGGCTTCGCCCGCCATGGCTTTCGCCAGGAGCGTCTTGCCGGTGCCGGGTTCTCCGTAGAGCAGCAATCCATTGATGAATTGACCACCCATCTTCTGAAATTGCGTGCGGTCTGAAAGAAGCGAAATCCATTGGCGCACCATCTTGATCAGGTTCGGCTGTCCCTTGTAATCGTCGAAGGTCACCTGTTTTGGGTCACCGGGACGGATGGTCTCCACGCGCGACTTCGCCATGAACCAAAAGATCGCCACAAACTGAATCACGACAAACGAGATCGCAAAAACGATGCGGAACGCCAAACTCAGCACGACCAGGACGATGTTGAGAACTTCGGGGCTGATGATCGCCCAGTAGATGAGCCCATTGAACGCGGCCCAGCCCAGGATCCCGAAGAAGAAACGTGTTGGTTTGCCAGCGGCAGCCCAGATAAACACCCGCAACTGGATGTAAAGGAACAATAAGCCAAGCAGGATGTATCCCAGGACGATCAGACCATTGATGGTCATGATGCGCGCCGTTTCCGAGTAGATCGACATCGAAACAAGCACATTGACCGCTGCCCAAAGGAACAACCCAAGCAGCGTCCAAAAACGCCAGGCCCGGATGCTGCTCAACACATAAGCAAGCGCGCCCAGAGATAGCGGATTGAGCCACCAGGCGATCGCGATGCCGATGATCAGTACATCATCGCGCGCCGAAGCACGAGTATTGTTGTAAATAAAAATGATCAAGGGAACAGCAATTGCAAGTGTAATAAACAGGCCAACCATCCACCCTACTGCACCCCAAAAATCCGTCGAAGCTCTGGCGGAGTACGCTGCTCGAGCTTTCTTTGCCCCTTCACCACTTTGCAGCTTGGCCAGTTTGTTGTCGGCGCCTTGCGGAGTCAATTCAGTCGTGGACATAACTCACCTCATTGAATATCGGACAATTCAGATAAGTCTACCCCAAAAGAAAGGGCGGCACAATCTGGCAATCAAACTCTTATGAATCCCTAATCACGCTGGCCTGTAAATATACCCATCACGGTCACACATTGTGAAACAACAATGTGTGACCAGGGCATTATATACTTACGTAGAGATGTTAAGAATGGATTTTCTTACGGAAGACTAGACTCCAGCGCTTCAACTCTTCAGCTCGTCGAGGGTTGGCAACCCCGACGAGACGTTGACCAAAGGTCTCCCCCGCGCTCCAGTTCTTCAGCTCGTCGAGGGTTTGCAACCCCGACGAGATATTGACCGAAGGTCTCCCCACACGCAGTTTGCAGTTTATGGAGACCTTCGGTCAGCAAGACGGCTCGGTCATAGACCTTCGCCGAGCGGATTTACTGCATAATGATCACTGGATACCGAACACTGTTTACTATTTACTGCTTACCACTTACGGCTCACCTATTCTTCACATACCTATCAAAAAATTCAATGGTCCTCTGCATCGCCACGCTGTAGCTGTTCGAGATATTGTGGTTATCTCCGTCATACGTATAAAACTCCGCTTCTCGATTCGCTTGCAGCAATTCATCGTAAAGGATCTGCGAGAACTCCCATGGCACATCGTGATCGTTGGTGCCATGATGCAATTGGATGGGTCCTTTCAGGTCGCTCACATAGCCGTTGGCGGAGATGGATTTCCAGAAATCAGGGTTCTGCTGGGCGGAGCCATACGACTGTTCGAGCGAATAGACCCATGTACCCGGCGCGGCGTTCGTCAGGCGTGCGCCGGCATTCCAACGCAGGAAAAGGTCCGGGTACGGCGCGACGACTCCGGCCCAGATGGAGCCGGCTTTAATATCCGCGCTGACCACCATCGAACGCAGCGTGATGTATCCGCCCATGGAATGTCCCCACATCCCGATCCGATTCGGGTCGGCATCGGGGTAGCGTTTGACAGACGCGACCGCGTTCAACACATCGACTGAGTAATTCGGCTGCGTGTACACTCCCCCCGCCGCGCCTTCCGACTGGTCATGCCCGCGATAGTCGGACTTGAAGACGATATAGCCGCTGCGCGCGATGTCGTCCACGTAGGCGATGTAGCGCTGCGTGGTGCGATAGACATTGGGCGGGATGTATCCGTGATTGAAGATGATAACCGGCCAGCCCGTAGCAGGCTTTTCGCCATTGGGCACCGTCATCAACGCATATATTTTCAATCCTTCAGAGAGATACGAGACATAGTAGCGGCTGTAATTTACACCGGGGTCAAGCGCGGCTTCAATGAGGATGTCGCTGCCGGGATATTGCATGGCACGCATCGCGCTGATCTGAAGCGGATGTAGCGATTCGACGGCAGCCGGTGGCAGCACGTGAAGCGAAGTGTCTGTTGTTGTACTCGAGGAAGCAGGACCAAATATGACTGGCCGGTTCGGGAGGGTACTGGGATCACTGGTTTCACATGCGTTCGTCACCAAAAGGATAAGTAATACGAACCAGTAATAACGTGTAAGTTTCATCTTTTCTCTTCAGTTGTTAAAGTGTCGTTGGTATGTTTCGTCTAATCCGAACGAATGTTCTAATTTTACACCAAAAATGCCGTCCGTCATTGCGAGCCGTCCTGAGCGGAGCCGCCGTTTGTTGGCGGCGCAGACGAAGGAGGGCTCGCAATGACGGAAACGTGAATTTGCTTTTCTTATGAGATAATTTCACGACAAAACAGCAGAAAGACTATTTATGCAATCCAAACAATTATCGCTTGTACATCTGGTCCAATATCCCGCCTCGCATGAACCTGCTGGCGATGGGACGTTTCCCACCATCGTCGCTTTGCATGGCCGCGGCAGCAACGAACGCGATCTGATCGGGCTTGCGCCGTATCTGCCGCAGCAATTTCTGTGGATCAGCCCGCGCGCCACCTTTTCACTTGGACCGGATGCATACGAGTGGTTTCAACTGATACAGGTCGGGCGGCCTGACCCGGCCCGCCTTGCAAATACGTTGGATCTGCTGGACGGCTTCCTCGAGGAAGTGAAGCAGCACTATCCGGTGGATCCTGAGAAACTTTACCTGCTGGGTTTCAGTCAGGGCACGGTTGTTTCACTGTCGTATGCTGTATCGATGCCGGAACGTGTTGCGGGTGTCATTGCTCAATCTGCCTACCTGCCTCTCGAATCTGGGTTGCAGTTCGACGAAGCTGGCATCCGGAACAAACCTTTCCTTCTCACCCACGGCATCGATGATGTTGTGCTCCCGGTGGATTGGGCCCGGCGGAGCCGTGACAGGTTGCAGGATCTTGGCGCAATCGTCGAATATCACGAATTGGATATGGGGCATGAAGTCACAAAGCAATCGCTGGAGGTGATCGCTGCATGGCTGGAGCGCCAGCTCGCGCCATGACCTCCATCATGCAGCTTCTGACACAATCCATCGAGGCGCGCAGACATCGTTTCGACCCTGCCCATCAGACTGCGTTCCGGCTCTTCAATGGATTTACCGAAGGCCATCGCGACCTGGTGATCGACGTGTATGGTTCCACACTCGTCCTGCATAACTATGCCGAGGATGTCTCGTATGGAAGGAGCCTTGTGAGTGAGGCAGAGGATTTCCTCAGGCAGCGGCTCTCCTGGCTACGCGCCGCCATCGTCAAGACCCGAAATGGAAGAACGCAGTCAGAGAAACGCGGGCAGCTGCTCTTTGGTGAAGTGCCTGATCGTAAAATTCAGGAGCATGGGGTTTGGTACGCCATCGATCTGACGATGAATCGCGACGCCAGTTTCTATCTCGACACGCGCAACCTGCGTGGATGGCTGATCGAGAACATGGGCGGCAAGTCCGTATTGAATACGTTTGCGTATACTGGCAGCCTGGGGGTGGCGGCGATGGCTGGAGGAGCGAGTCGGGTCGTGCAGTTGGATCTGAATCATCGATTTCTCAGCCTGGCAAAGGAGTCGTACACGCTGAACAGCTTGCCCATTCAAACCAAAGATTTCATCGCAGCAGATTTTTTCCCAGCCATCGGTCGATTCAAGCGCGACGGCGAACGATTCGACTGTGTGCTGATCGATCCCCCATTCTTCTCGACCACATCCAAAGGCAAAGTGGATCAGGTGAACGAAAGCGCCAGGTTGATCAACAAGGTCCGCCCGCTCATCAACGATGGCGGCACACTCATTGCGATCAATAATGCACTCTACGTCAGCGGGCTGGACTATATGCGCACATTGGAGTCGCTTTGCACAGATGGCTATTTGAGAATTAGAGAATTGGTTCCTGTCCCTGATGACATAGTTGGATACCACCCAGTATCCGCGGCGATCACCGATCCCAGTCCATTTAATCATTCGACCAAGATCGCCATCCTTGAGGTCAAACGGAAAGCGCCCCTACGATAGCAAGTGTAGCGCAAAACTATCGTGACCTATGCTCCAGCCGCCGTCTCGGAGATGCCGAGCAGCGGTACAGGGCGGCGTTTTCCGGAGAAATCCTGCGTCGGGGACGGCGCAGGGGGCGTTCAGGAAAAGTTACCGACCCTTTTGCGCTATACCCACAATAGCACCATAATTTCAAACTGCGCGCACGAGTATAATTAGAACATCTGTACTGTCACCAAGGAGAGCATAGATGACACATCCGCTTGTCGACCAATTCCGTTTCACACGCAGCGAATGGCTGCGCGGACTCGAAGGACTCACCGAAGAGGAGGGCGCTCGTCACTTTGGGAAGATGAACTGCATCAGTTGGACGGTGGGTCACCTCGCCTGGCATGAACAACGCACCTTCCTGCAGCGTCCACAGAACATCATTCTATATCCGCAGCTCAATGAACTGTTTGCGTACGGGGCGCCGATGAACACTCCTTCCTTCGCAGAGATGTTGGACATCTGGCGAAGCGTTGCGAAAGCTGCTGATCCCTATTTGGACACATTAACCACAGAGATCCTATTGACCGAATTGTTGCTGAACGGCCAAGCCGTGGGACAATCGCGCGGCTCTGCACTGCGACGCATTACCTATCATTACTGGTATCACATCGGAGAGATCCAGGCAATCCGCCAGATGCTGGGGCACAGCGATCTGCCCGAATACGTCGGAAGCATTGAAGCTGAGGCTCCCTATCGTTCCGAAGAAGCCTGATGGTGTTGAAAGATCATGAAAACACTTTATGTTTCCGATCGCAGGAAGTGGAGAGCCTGGCTGCGCCAGCACTATAAGACCGCAAAAGAGATCTGGCTGGTCTATTACAAAAAAGGAAGCGGTAAGCCGCGCATCGAATATAACGACGCCGTCGAAGAGTCCCTGTGCTTTGGCTGGATCGATAGCACCGTGCGGACCATCGATGAGAAACGTTTCGCACAACGCTTTTCGCCGCGCAAGCCGAAGAGCAAATATTCTCCTGCCAATAAGGAACGCTTACGCCATCTTCTGAAAAAGAAGAAAGTGATCAAAGAGGTGCGCGAGTCATTGGGAGATATATTGGATGAAAAGTTTGTCGTGCCGGGCGATATTTTGGAGGAGATCAAATCGAACAAGCAAGCCTGGAAACATTTCCAAAAATTCTCAGACGCTTATAAACGCATCCGTATCGGTTTTATCGATGGGGCCCGCAAACGTCCCGCCGAGTTCAGGAAGCGGCTGGCATACTTCATTAAGATGACGGAGCAGAATAAGCAGTTTGGGTTTGGGGGAATTGAGAAGCATTATTAGAACTCGGCTCCAAAACGCCTAATCCCCGTCACACCGGCACTGCAACGAACGCACGATTTGCCATGTAATGCCTAGGGGCTGTATGCCAATTCACCAGACCATGTCATTCTGAGGAGCAGAGCGACGAAGAATCTCATTTTCAAATGCAATTTCGGGAAGCCAACCGAGATTCTTCGCTCCTTCCAGTCGCTCAGAATGACATGTATCTATTTTGCACACACTCTAGCAATTCAAAAATAGCGACTGCGCTCGACGCATCCTACGCTCCTCACTCCGCTCACACACCCTACACGCGCACGGTGCAAGTGCCGTCCCGAGGGCGGCGTCCCTTCGGGAGGGAGGAGAAACGCGGGTTTCCTATGAGACGAGGCGTCAAAATAGTTTCGGTTGTTCGGGAGCATCCGGCTGGATGACATCCCATGGAAGCGGCGGCAGGGATACCTGTTGCGCCACACGGTGATACAACCTCCTGGCGATCTGCGGCGCGGTCAGGTTCTCCGGTGAGTGACAGAACATATAGGCGTCGGCGCCCGCGCCTAGTTGCGCGACGAGATAGTCTGCCCATTCATCCAGGAAGGGGTCGTTGATCTGCAGGTCAGGGTGCCCGATGTAGCGGATGAAAACAAAATCGGTGGTGCGCTTCGGGACGACGGGGACATTGGGTTTCCGTTCCCGCGATTCCAGCAAACTCCCATACGTGGTCCCCTCCAGGATCTCGTCCCCGGCCAGATCACGTATCGGACGCGTATCGATCGTGACGCGTGCCTTGTCGTGATTTGTAAGCAGCTGATTCAAGTATCCATCATACGGCGCGTCGAACCAATCGAGATGGCGCACTTCCACTGCCAGGCGCACGTCACGCGGCCACAGGGAGAGAAAACTCTGTAGTTCGGCGATCTGCTCGGGCGTGAAACGAGGCGGGAGCTGCAGGAACATGGGACCCAGCCGTTCGCCGAGTCCACGCATGACTTTGATAAACTCCTCGGCCCGCGCTACATTTTCCAGCAGTGTGCCTTCATGGCTGATCGCCTTGGGAACCTTCGGGCAAAATCGGAAGTTCGGGGGAGTTTCAGCCGCCCAGTTTTCCACAGTCTTCTGCGCGGGAACCGCATAGAACGTGGTATTGCCCTCAATCGTCGTCAGGCGGCGGGAATACTCGCGCAGAAATTCTTTTGGTTTGGTATCGTTAGGATAGAAATTCCCCACCCATCCTTTGAATGACCAGATCGGACATCCAATAAAGAGGTTCATAAAATAAGTATACTCCTCTGGCAAATATAAGAATGTATGGTTCTTCCGTTTCTGGCGGGAAAATCTCAACCACGACGGGTCACAACGGTACACAAAGGATGGTTTTTGGTTTTTTTCCTTCGTGACCCCTGTTCTCCTTTGTGGTCAAGAAAAGATTCCCGTTAAGAACGGTAGAGCCGAATATATTAAGTAACTCACCTTACGCAATTTCTGCCACACACCGCCCCGGTTGGTCGGCGCCGGGGAAGACACAGACACCGCATGATTTGCCAAGCAAATCACGGTGGGTGCAGGTGGAAAAACCCTTTACATCTTCTCTGTGACTCCGCGTCTTTACACCTGCCCTGGCGGGCGGTGCCAGGGTTATCCCCGCCAGGGAACAGTGGCTAGACTGCGTAACATCAGTTAAGTAAAACGTTACGAAACCATGTTAGTTATCAGCAGGACCATGAATTCCTACCAGCGACCCGTTGATTTTTCTTCACAATAAGCGTATAGTTAGTGAATTCCTTCGGAAACAATATTCTCAGCCGTGAATGGAAACCAGATTTTCGTGAAATTCGCGTGCGTCACGGCAAGAGCAGAACATATTCGCCTTTTCCTGATAAAATCTAATATAATCGGATAAGTTTTGTCTGATTTATATCTCTACCAGCAGAAGGGTGGCGCAAGATGCTGCTCTCCGCCAGTAGGTCGATCGGTGAGGATACGTTTTGCTTATGGGTAGATCCCACACAAACCTTCGTATTTTTCTGCCTCAGCTTGGCAGCGAGGAACGAACAGGCTTAAGAGATTATTGGGATGTCTATGAAGAGCATCGCGAGAAAGTGGACGCGGAACTGATGCAAATTGCCATGCAAATCCCTGGCTTCAAATCTCTTACTGAAAACCCCGCGTTTCAACAGACACCCGAACAACGACAACTCGATCGCGAACGACAGCGGCGCGCCATCTATCAGGATGAATGGGAACCATACGTGGAAAACCTGTGGCTGCAGGGCAGCCAGTATGCACAGGCAGGTATTCCTTTTCGAAACTGGTTCGAGCTGGTCAGCGCCTTTCGCAGGCTGATTCGACCACACCTCTTCAACGCATTTGGCGAGACGCCCAGGCGTATGTTGACAGCCATGGCCAGCGCCGACATGTTCATCGAGCTCGTCATGAGCGTTCTTGGGGAGAGCTATCTGGATACGAAGCAGAGCTTGATCGTGCAGCAGGAGAAACAAATCCAGTCGGCCAGCGAGCGCGCCCAGGTGGACGAGCTTTTCCGCGGTTTGCTCGAGTCGGCGCCTGATGCGATCGTGGTGGTCAACAATAAGGGTGAGATCACGCTGGTCAATTCGCAGCTGGAGACGCTGTTTGGCTATGCACGCGACGAGGTCATCGGGCAGTCTGTCGACAAACTCGTGCCCCGGCGTTTTCACTTGAAACATCCGCTCCACCGCACGAACTATTTTCGTGAACCGCGTGTGCGTCCCATGGGATCGGGCCTTGATCTGTATGGATTGCGCAAGGATGGCAGCGAATTCCCGGTCGAGATCAGCCTCAGCCCTCTCCAAACAGAGCAAGGAGCGCTCGTGACCGCCGCCATCCGCGACGTTACCGAACGCAAACGCGTGGAGGAAAAGATCAGCCGGCTTAACGCAGACCTGGAGCAACGTGCGCTCGAACTGGAGGCAAGCAATAGGGAACTGGAAGCATTCAGTTATTCAGTCTCACACGACCTGCGCGCCCCTCTGCGCACGATCGATGGCTTCAGCGTTGCACTGCTGGAGGATTACGGCGACAAGTTTAATGATGAGGGACGCAACTATCTTCTCCGCATCCGCACAGCCGCGCAGCGGATGGCACAACTGATCGATGATCTGCTGAATCTCTCGCGCCTGAGCAGGGCGCCTCTCAATGTAGAAGTCATCAATCTCAGCACCATCGCGCAACATATTATCCGCGAGCTGCACCAGACCGACCCTGACCGGATCATCGACGCAGCCATCCAGCCCAATGTCACCGTCCGGGGCGATCCGCGCCTGATGAAGGTTGCGCTCGAAAACCTGCTCACCAATGCCTGGAAGTTCACATCGAAGCGAAACGAGGCACGCATCGAATTTGGTTCGCAGGATGGCGGAGCAGATGAACGGGTGTATTTTGTCCGTGATAACGGAGCCGGTTTCGATATGACCTATGCCAACAAGTTGTTCGGTGTGTTCCAGCGTCTGCATACCAGTTCAGAATATCCCGGTATTGGGATCGGGCTGGCCATTGTCCAGCGCATCATTCACCGCCATGGCGGGAAGGTCTGGGCAGAAGGCGCGCCCGATGAAGGAGCCACCTTCTATTTTGCGCTGTAGGAGATGTATATAAAGATGAATACTAAATCGATACTTCTTGTGGAAGACAATGCAGATGATGAAGCCCTTACCTTGCGCGCCCTGAAGAAGAACGGTGTCGCAAACAAGGTCGACGTGGTACGCGATGGCGCGGAAGCTCTGGATTTTCTATTCTGCAGAGGGGCCTATGCAGACCGTGATCCCCTCGATCTGCCACAGGTCACACTGCTCGATCTAAAACTGCCCAAGGTGGATGGTCTTGAGGTATTACGCCAGATGCGCGCTGACCCGCGGACCAAAATGGCTCCTGTTGTCATTCTCACGTCTTCCCGCGAGGAGCAGGACCTGATCGCTGCGTATACCAATGGCGCAAATTCCTATGTACGCAAGCCGGTAGACTTCAATCAGTTCGTCGATGCCATCAAACAATTGGGGCTTTACTGGCTGATATTGAATGAGGCGCCGCCACATTAGATCCCATGAACGACTCCAAGAAGCTCCGCGTTCTAATCATCGAGGATTCGGAAAACGACGCATTCCTGCTCTTGCGTGAAATGCGGCGGCTGGGATACGATGTCGATTCTACGCGGGTCGAAACGGAGGATGGCATTCGCTCTGCCCTCGCCAGCCAGGATTGGGACTTGATCGTCTGCGACTATTCCCTGCCTCATCTGGATGCAAACCAGGCCCTGAAAATTCTCAAATCGACCGGGCTGGATCTGCCATTCCTGATCATGAGCGGCACGGTCGATGAGGAGAATGCGGTCAACGCGCTCAAGGCGGGCGCCCATGATTTTCTGGTCAAGGGAAAATTTGCTCGTCTGGGGCCGGCCATCGAGCGCGAGTTGCGCGACGCCCAGGTCCGTAAAGAACATCGACAGTCAGAGGAATCGCTGCGCGAAAAGGAGCGGCTGTTATCTGAATCGCAGCGCGTAGGACACATCGGCAGTTGGAGTCTCGATCTCCTATCGAACACGCTGCAGTTCTCCGAAGAAATGTATCGCCTGTTGGATGTAGCACCAAACGATTTTGCGCATACCAGCGACGCGCTGGTCAGATTGGTGTTTGCTCCAGACCGCCCGATGGTCGCTCAATGGCTTCACGATATCAAGAATGCCAGACCCACCAGAGAGCTGGATTTTCGTATTCTTTTTCAGAACGGCGAGTTACGATACATTCAATGTCGCGGCGCTCTCGTCTATGATGGCGCCGCACAACCCGTACGTTTCGTCGGCACAGCCCAGGATATATCGGAGCGCAAACTCTCAGAGATCCAGATCCGCCAACAAATCGCGCGCCTCACAGCACTGCGAAATATCGATCTGGCCATCACCTCGAGCTTCAATCTGCAATTTGCCCTGGGCAGTGTTCTATCCGAAACTGTCAACCAGCTCCAGGTGGATGCGGCCGCGATCCTGTTGCTCCAGCCAAAACAGCAGACGATGACCTATGCCGCCATACTTGGTTTTCGCGCCCACGAGACCACTGGCAAGATCATTCCGGTCGACGAAAGTTACGCCGGGCAGGCTGTCAGCAAGCGCCGCATGATCCGAATTGAAAACCTTCAAGAGAAACCCGATGGCAAGGTCGTAACGGAGCTTCTGGAAGGAGAGGGTTTCGTGACCTATTTTGGTGTGCCGCTGATCTCCAAAGGGAAAGTTCTTGGGGTGCTGGAGGTTTTTCACAGGGTCCCCCTAACGCCCTATCCGGAATGGGTCGATTTTCTGGAAACGATTGCCGGGCAGGCCGCGATCGCTGTCGATAGTTTCACCTTGTTTGAAAATCTGCAGAAGTCTAATTTGGAGTTGCAGCAAGCCTACGACGCTACGATCGAAGGCTGGTCACACGCCCTCGATCTTCGAGATAAGGAGACAGAAGGACACACCCAACGTGTAACCGAAATGTCGCAGAGGCTGGCGCGCATCATGGGACTCAAAGGGGAGACCCTGCTCCATATGCGACGCGGCGCGCTTCTGCACGATATCGGAAAGATGGGTGTGCCAGACAGCATCCTGCTCAAGCCGAGTGAGTTCACTCGTGAGGAGTGGGAGATCATGAGCAAACATCCACAGCTTGCCTATGACTGGCTGACACCGATCGCCTACCTCAAGGAGGCCCTGGCGATCCCCTACTGTCATCACGAAAGATGGGACGGCAGCGGATATCCGCGCGGGTTGCAGGGCGAGGATATTCCGCTAACTGCCCGGATCTTTACAGTCGTCGACGAGTGGGATGCCATTACGAGTGATCGTCCCTATCGCATGGCCTGGGCTCAGGAAAAGGCCGTGGAGTACATTCGGGAGAATAGCGGGACGCACTTCGACCCGGAGATCGTTGAGGTTTTCCTCAACAATCTTGAAAAAATCATATACAATATTCCCTGAATTTTTCCTCTTCCGATCTGCCCCACAACGTACCGCATCACCTTAAGCAAAGCCGTCTCAACAGATATCTGTGACGCGACACGATTCGCGCTGTTGCCTGTACTCGTATGGTGGTCTTTCCCCTGCGCTGTCTCGCTGGATTAATTTGGAAAAGTGCAAGATCTCCCTGGCGAACATGATTGCATATTGTAAATTATTGCTACGATCGTGACCGTCCCCAAGTCGCGGGAAAGGAAAATTCGAAATGAGACCCAAACAATTGCCCGCCAGTGTGATCAAACTTCTTCGCCGGAGGATTGATCCCGCCGAGCATGCCGCCATTCAAAAACTATGGATCGCTCATTCGCTGGCCGAAGATGCGCACGATATACCCGGGCTGATGGCAACGCTGACTGAGGATTGCACATACACTGTCGTCAACAAGGAGGCCCATTGGCACGGAAAGGAAGGAGCAACCCGCTTCTACAAACAGTTGCTCACATCCTTTCCCGATATTCACTTCGACCTGCAACACATTGTCATCGGGCCGCAGGGCGTTTTCGAAGAAGCCCATGTCACAGGTACCTACCAATCGCAATGGCTGGACATGCCGCCACCAGACGGACAGCGCATCGAATTCGATGTAACGATCCTGTTTCCGTGGGATCCCAAGCAGCGCCTGTTCACAGGCGAGCGTGTCTATTTTTTCCTAACGGAAATGCCTGACGCGTAGGTCAGCAGCAGAAAGGTTACAGACTCCAGACATGACATTTTTCCTCAGTTTTTGTGAGCCCCACTCATTATTTTCTCAACCTTATCTAATCCAATTCACATCCAAAATGGCTATCCTTTTAGGTCAAGGTTGACACCATGCTTGTGTTGGATCAAATCGACTTATCTGTAATTCAAAATAACGAAAATGAGAGCAACAAAGGTTCGATAAAGGTGTAACATGGGGCGGATTCCAACCATCGATAACGGTATTTAACGAGGCAGACATGAAACAATCAGTTACACAAATTCTGGATTTCTTCAAAAAACATAAATATGCGAAGTTGAGCCTGGCAGTCGTCTTATTGGCAACGTTGATCACCAGTGCCCTTCTGGTGAACACGAGATCGGCAGAAGACCCCATCCCGCTGAGCGCGGTCGCCTCGGCCATTTCGGCACAACAGGTGCAGCGGGTGGAAGATTCCCGCTACACAGGAACCATCACCGTGTTTTACACGGATGGCACAGAACACACGACCCTGCGTGATACCTCGGCTCCTTTCCTGGAGCAAATGCGCTATCTCGGCGTCAGCGCTTCAGAGCTTGCCATGGTGCAGTATGAGATCGTCGAACCAGATGGCGTGACCTCCGGCAGGGGAGCAGATATTCTCATGAGCCTGGCCATGCTGGGGTTGATCGCCTACGGGATCAATCGCGTCAGCGGCAATATGATGGCCAGTAAGAAGAAATACACCGAGGGCGACGTTCCCAACGTCACCTTCAAGGATGTAGCCGGTATCGATGAAACCCGCGAAGAACTGATCGATATTGTCAATTTTCTAAAGGACGGCGCGCAGTACCAACTCATGGGCGCGCGCATGCCTCGCGGCGTCCTGCTGGTCGGGGATCCCGGAACCGGGAAGACCCTGCTGGCAAGGGCCATCGCCGGTGAAGCGGGTGTCCCCTTCTTTAGCACGGCAGGTTCCGAATTTGTCGAAATGTTCGTGGGCGTGGGGGCCAGCCGGGTCCGTTCGTTATTCAAGAAGGCCCGTTCGAAGGCGCCTTGCATTATTTTCATCGATGAGATCGACGCAGCCGGCCGCAAGCGCAACTCCAGCGGTGGAGGCGGCGAAATGGAACAGGACCAAACTCTCAACCAGTTGCTGGTGGAGATGGATGGCTTCACCGGCACAGAAGGGATCGTGGTCCTGGGCGCCACCAACCGCGTCGACGTGCTCGACCCGGCGCTTACCCGCTCTGGTCGCTTTGACCGTCATGTCACCGTTCCGCGCCCCGACGTGAAAGGACGTCTGGAAATCCTGGGGGTGCACGTCAAGAACCGCAAATTGGCCGCAGATGTGAATCTGATGGATGTCGCAAAATCAACTCCCGGCCTGGTGGGAGCCGACCTGGCCAGTATCGTCAATGAAGCGGCCATCCTGGCCGTCCGCAACAATCATGAAGAGATCCACGTCCAGGACTTTCAGGAAGCCGTGGAAAAGAATTTGATCGGCAGCGTACAACAAAAGAGCCGTGTCATGAGTCAGACCGAGCGTAAGACGATCGCATATCATGAGGCAGGTCACGCCGTTGTGATGCATTGCACCGAACACTCCAACCCCGTGTATAAGATCACGATTATCCCGCGTGGACAAATGGGCGGTTTCACCATGTCGCTCCCTGAGCAGGATAGTTTGCTCCTGTCGCGCAATCAACTGCTGGCCCAGATCACCGGACTCATGGGCGGCCGCGTGGCGGAGGAGATCTTCTGCGACGACATCACCAGCGGCGCATCCAATGATCTCAAGGTGGCCACGCAACTTGCCGAGGAAATGGTCATGCGTTTGGGAATGAGCGTCACGGGTCTGCGCGTGTTCAACCGTGCCGAAGGAGTCGAGGCGCTGGCTGCTCCCCGGGCCGGGCAAAAGACATTCGAAGCGATGGACGAGGCCATCAATCACATTCTCGACCAGTGCTATTCCGAAGCCCGGCGCATCATCACCGAAAAACGCGAGGCAATGGAACGTGTCACCCAATTTTTATTGCAGCAGGAAACCCTGACACGCGAAGAATTCGTCTCCCTGATGTAAGGCGGAATGCCATTCCGCCCTACAGACAACAACGCCGAGCGATCGCTCGGCGTTTTCGTTTAACTCAATTTCTCGATCACCGCCCTCACTACCTGTGCGCTATTGCGCAGCGCTTCTGTTTCAGCATCATTGAGTCGAGGCGTGAACGTCTGAATGATCCCATCACCGCCCACCAAATTTGGAAGTGACACGGTCACATCGTTGACACCGGCCACATCAGACATCGGCGTACAAACGGTGAGCAGAGAGCGTTCATCCTGCAAAATGACTTCCACAATGCGGGCCACTGCACTGCCAATGCCGTAATAGGTCGCTCCCTTCCCTTCGATAATTCGATAGGCGGCCCGGCGCACACGTTCATCAATCGACGCGTAATCGTCCTCGCAGATCGAGAACTCCCGTTCTGTGCAAAACTCCTGCAACGGGATCCCGCCCACTGTCACCTGTGACCAGGCCAACACCTCCGAGTCACCGTGTTCGCCCAGCACATACGCATGGATATGCTGCGAATCCACATTAAGCTTGCGTCCGATCAGAGAACGGAAACGGGCTGTATCCAGGGTGGTGCCGGAACCGATCACACGGCTCGAAGCGACTCCAAACGCAGCGGCATAGCGCGCCGCCAGATGTGTCATCACATCCACTGGGTTTGTGGCGATCAATAATATCGCCTGCGGCGCATGCTGAAGGATGTTGGGAATCACTTGCTTGAAGACCTGCGCGTTCCGCTCCAGTAACTGCAGCCGCGTTTCGCCGGGCTTTTGTCCCACACCGGCTGAAACGACAACCACTCGGCAGCCTGCGAGATCTTCATAGCCTCCCGCAGAAACCTCCAGCGGATTGGCGAACGGAACGGCATGCAGGATATCATCCGCTTCCGACTCAGCCCGGGCCCGATTCTGGTCCACCAGCACCAATCGGCGACCGACGCCGCGCATCACCAGGGCATACGCGGCGGTTGCACCGACAAATCCACTTCCGACAATTCCTGTTTTCATAATTCTCCAGCTTTGTCACACTTGCACCGCACGCAAGTGCAGGTGTTGCGAGGAGTGGCGCCACGGCGCCATCGCGACGAAGCAATCTGAAACATGGTACTAGACAAACAATTTCATTTCGGGTTGCTTCGCGGCGCCTGAGCGCCACTCGCAATGACGGTGAATTTAGATTATTCCAACCACTCCAGCCCGTACTTTGCAGAGATCGTGCTATGCATCTCTTGATCCAACGAGTCATTCTGCAGTGCGGCTTCCACCTCGTCGAAGTATCCCTCCAGCCCGCCCGGTATGGCATGGACCATGATCTTCAGCGGCGTCTGGAGTGGGTTATAGAGTGCATGGGGAAACTTCTTCGGCAAATGGACTACGCCGCCAACCGGGATGTGCAGCTCGTCATTGTCCAGCCGAACATCCAGCGCGCCTTCCAGTACATGAATGACCTCATCCTCATGATGATGGACATGCGGCGGACTTCCGCTTTCAGGTCCAAAAATGGCTTCGCACAAATAATATGCTCCCCCGGTTTGCGCGCTGGTGAGTAAATGCGTGACGCCCAGAGTAGGCAACTTGTGCCCTGAACCTGGTTGCACAGCGACAGGTTGTTGCATGACAGTACCCATAAATTCTCCTGACCTTTAATATTATGTTCCATTGTAACCTTGCGAAGGTTGCCTGTTAAGCGTCAGATCTGGCAATTCTAACATTCGCAGGGTTCTTCCTGGCAGTTACTCAGCGCGTGACGCCCATGCATCGATCTCCACCCTGAATTGCGGACTTGCCAGCGCGGCCACATAAAGCAATGTGCTGCACGGCTGGTGTCCCTGTAATTTTGCGAGTACGACTTCACGGCGTTTGGCAGGATCGAATTCACCTACAAGATAGTATGTGATCTTGACCAGGTCCTTCACATCCATATCGGCGGCGCGAAGATTACGGATGATATTCTCAAACGCAAGATCCAATTGCTCATAAGCGTCTTCAGCAATCGTGCCATCCTGCCGCATACCCACTTGACCGGAGATCACGAGCATCCGTTCATTGTTCACTTCGATCTGGTGCGAATACGCACCGAGCGGTGTGTGAATATCCACGGGATTTCGGAATTCCTTCATGGGCTATCTCCTTTTCATTTCGATTATCATAGGGATCGATGGAAGATCGACTAATTCTACTCTCCACGAGAACCGAATCAATTCTCGGTGCTCCTTTGCGAGTGTCTAAAAGAATGGGCTAACAATGCCTCAGCGTAACTTTTGCACGATCAGCGAGGGAATCGTGAAAAACGCTTGCTCTTGTCTTGGTCAAACTGCCGTGGCACACCTTGTGAACCACGGAGACACGAAGACACTGAGAAAAAAATGTAGAAAACTCCGTGACTCGGTGTCTCCGTGGTGAAGTTTTGCTCTGTAAGATCCAGGTGACTACTTCAAACACGCTGTTTTTTGTGGAACGGTCTGGAACAGGATTTGCGCGGTGTCCCGATATGGGTCACAGCGGCTGAAGAAATCCTATTTTTGGAAGATAGCCATGCTGTTTTTTGACCGTTTTTCACGTTTCTGCTCTTGGTTGCACAACCATTACGTTAGCCACAGAGATCACTGAGAAAAAACTTAAAGATCATCCCACGGCACCACGCCTTGGGCGTGGTGTGCGCGCGGAATTAGACACTCTCGTGCTGCGTTTATTTTTACATCTATGGAATAAACTGATAGCGGGAATTTCCAGACCAATCCTCACTTCCAAATTGTCAGCAATATCTTGTTCACGATCAGGGTAATCGTGTACGCCCAGCCCAGGATCGGTTTGCCACTCGCAAAAAGTGCCAGCGCGCCCGAGGCAAACAAGAGCATCTCGAGGGCGAGAAAGGAAACGCCGCTCAGAGGCCGGGTCGCTTTGGGGGCGAGGAACATTCCCCACAACACGGCGATCAGAACCGGCAGGCCAATCCCGAAGAGGATTTTCATCCACCATGCCGAGTTTGTTTTGAATCCCCAGTAGCCCACAGCTGCAAGCATACAAAGCTCGAGCAGGAAACGAACCCCCAGGTTTAACATTTTTAGTCCATTCATCTTCTATTCCAGTTTTGTTTTATTGCAGCCCGGCAGCCAGAGCCAATACCAGTCTGCGAAAGCTTTCGTCACAA
This sequence comes from uncultured Anaerolinea sp., assembly GCA_964489725.1. Lineage (GTDB taxonomy): Bacteria > Chloroflexota > Anaerolineae > Anaerolineales > Villigracilaceae > Defluviilinea. Next base: position 80,667 of record CAZBAX010000013.1, read on the forward strand.
TCCTGCGGCAGGCCAAATCCACCGGCTATTTCCAGCGTGGCGAACCCGTGCACCATGCTGCGGAAAGCGCGCACCCCATGAATGGCATCCTCGCCCTGCAAGCCCAGCGATGCCACGACGGCCAATCCCACCTTCAAGGCGCGCTCCTCGTCGTGCTGTAGTCTCGTGTCCTGAACTTCCTGCGTGCCTGAGGCGCGCAGATTGGAAAGGTACAGACCGGGATATTCCTTGACATAATCCCGAAATGCCTGCGCAACATCCATGAAGAGCTGCTGACCGCTCTTCCCGATAGCGGCTTCTCCCAGGCGATCGGCGAGCAGCCGGGCATTCATCACTGCCAGCTCCTGTTGCAAGCCATTCAACCCATCCACATGGTTGTACAGCGATGGAGTTTGGATTCCAAGTTTCTTTGCCAGGCGGCTGAGGGTCAATGCCTGCAGTCCTTCAGCGTTGAGGATCTCCACCGCAGCCAGCACCACGGCATTCTTGTCAAGTCGGAGGCGCGCTTTGCGAGACATGCTCTATCCTTTCCTCAGAGAGTCCAGGAAGGCAATCATCAATGGGACTGTCGTGTCGGGCATTTCGGCGTGGGGGTAATGACCGGCGTCCTGAATGATTTTGTACTCGCCTCGCACGGCTTCTGCCACACGTTCGGCTTCTGCTTCGGGCTGTTTGAAATCAGGATCCTTGCTGCCCATCAAGACCAGTGCAGGTTGTTTAACTTTGGGCATCCGTTCACCAGATGCGCGCTTCGAAGCGCGCAGCATCGCCATCACGGCTTCGATCCTCCCCGGTTGTTTCATGTTTGCATACAAAGTCGAAACGTAGCTGTCGAAATCCGCAGGCTTGCAGGTGGGATACAGTGATGAATAGTACTTCGTCCACATGGAGGGACCCCAGGGGCGGGCAAACATCATCGACAGCAGGAGGACGAGTGGAGCATTGCTGTCACCATCGACGAATGGATCGACGAGGATCATGCCTCGCACCAGTTCAGGCGCCTCCACCGCAGACCAAATGGCTGCTCCCGCGCCCATCGACGTTCCCACCACGACGGCAGGTCCTGCATTCAACTCGCGGACGAGCGCCAGAATATCATCACCGATCGCCGCCACCGAGAAATCATCCCAGTTTGTGCTGGATTCGCCATGACCTCGCACGTCCATTGTGGCTACACGATAGCCTGCCTTGACCAGCCGCGGCATCAGAAAACGGTACTCTGCGCGAACATCGCCCAACGATGGAACACAGACGACCAATGGACCTTCGCCAGTCACATCATAGGCGATCTGTCCGTTTTTGTGATTGAAGAACTTTGTACTCATGATGCTCTCCTCGCTACTAAATATATTAGTATATTAACTAATAATATTAGTTTTGTCAAGTCGTGAAATGAAAACTGGTTTCCGCCATTTCAACGGAAACCAGTCTGCAAAAGGTACATTTTGCGTGTGTGTCAATTCTCTACAAACACCGAATCGACAATCCCCACGATCACGGAGATCACTGCCGCATCGGGATTCTTCAACGCCTGGCGCGCACCGTTCCCTTCACGGTTGACCAGCACAGTATCGCCGATCCCCGCCTGGGTATTATCCAGAGCGATAAAATCGTCGCTTGGGCCCGGCACATCCCCGTCCATCAGCAACGGCTGCACCACCAGCAGACGGCGGTTCTTATAATGCGGGTGGCTGATGGTAGTAACAATTGTGCCAACGACTTTGCCTAGGATCATAAAATACCCATACATATTCGGTGGTTGAGTGGGCGAGTGATTTTTTCGCCCATATCGAAACCACTTGTTCAAAGAGTAATTTTGTTACCATGCGAACACTGGGCACGGGAGGCCCGCTTCGACTGCGTTCGGGCAAGCGGCCCCTCACTTCGCTCAGCAAGGATGGGCGCTATGTAAACTGATTGTGCCCGGCCTTCAGTGTGTAATCGAACGTTCCATCCGGCTCGACTTCCAACTCATCGACAATGCCAACCAGCGCGAGATCTATGGGAACAAATTTTTCATCACGCATCGCCAGGGCCGCTTCACGTGAACGGACCATTACGCACAAATCGCCAGGCCCCGCCTGGACAACGTCGGCCGCCACCTGGAGGATGCCAAGCGGTTCCAGTCGTTTATTCAACGGCTGGACCACCAGCAGCTTCACCCCATCCGTGCCGGGATATTTGATCGTGCAGATCGCGGTGCCGCGTACGCGTCCGAATAGCATTACTTGAGCCCGATCCCTTTGACGACGCGGTGGATGATGTTGTCGAGCAGTTTCGAGTCCACCTGGTCGCCGAGTTTTGCGCTCACAGCGGAACGGATCCGCTGCTCGATGGCCTGCTCCCTCTCCCCGCGGGAGAGGGACGGGGTGAGGGCGGGATCCGGCTGAGGTATCGCTTGAGCACCGGGAACAACCTTCGGCTGCGCGTGAACCGGCCTCCCTCCATCGGAGAGATACGGACGAACCGGCGCGGCGGGAGGATTGTCGACACCGTCCATGATGAGCTGCAATCCCAAACGTTTTGCCTTTTCGTAGGCAAGCTCAGTTAAGACGACATCGTCTGTGACCTGCAGGGATTTCAGCCCGCGCTGGAACAGATCCTCGATATCCTTCTCGGTGTAAAACTGTTTCGGCATATTAAACGTAGTGACGAATTCAGTCGTCAACGACGAAAGTCGTTACTACTTTGAACGTCCGCCAAAATTGCCGCGTGTGTTCTGTGGCAGTATCATTTCCACGTCGGCAGCCGGGCGCGGGATGACATGCACCGATGCGAGTTCACCCACGCGTTTCGCCGCGGCAGCACCGGCATCGGTCGCGGCTTTGACAGCGCCCACATCACCACGCACCATCACAGTGACGTATCCGCCGCCAACATATTCCGAACCGATCAACGTGACATTCGCAGCCTTGACCATCGCGTCGGCAGCTTCGATTGCGCCGACCAGTCCTTTTGTTTCCACCATTCCAAGAGCGATCATTCCAGGATCTACAGCCATGTTCATTCCTTTCTAAATACAACGTTGCCATCGACTTCCAGCGAGTCGATGATCGACATGATGACCGCGTCAACAGGGGTATCCTTGGTGATGTCTGTCTGACGCGCCGACGAACCTGCCGCTGTGAGGACAAGATCGCCTATACCCGCATCGACCGTGTCAACCGCGACATAGGGTTTGCCGGAAGGAGCGCCGGTCTCATCGGTTTGGCGCAGGATCAACAATTTGCGCCCATGCAGCTTTTCGTCTTTGATGGTCGATACAGTCGTGCCGATCACTTTTGCTATCAACATAGATACTCCTGTAAGACAGAAGCCTTGCGAAGGTTGGAACTGCTCAACTCTTTAGCGTCTCGAGAACCTTCGCGAGGCTGGATCATTAATACCCTTTCGATGAACCACCATCTTTAGCAGCCGAACCGCCATTGCTCGGCCCCTGGATGATCTTCACTCCGGCGCTGGCTCCGATCCGCGTCGCCCCAGCTTTGATCATGGCATCGGCATCTTCAAACGTGCGAACCCCTCCAGACGCCTTGACCCCCATCTGCGGACCGACGGTCTTGCGCATCAACTCCACATCATGGACCGTCGCGCCACCGCCCGCGAAGCCGGTAGACGTTTTGACAAAATCTGCCCCTGCTTCCTTGGAAATCAACGATGCGATGGTTTTTTCCTCGTCAGTAAGCAGAGATGTTTCGATGATCACTTTGACAATGATATTCTTCGAATGCGCCGCCTGGACCACACCGCGGATATCCCGGGCCACGGTTTCGAGGTCGCGCGCCTTCAATGCACCAATATTGATGACCATGTCGATCTCGGTCGCACCCTGTTCGATGGCGGTCTTCGTTTCAAATGCTTTCGTCTCAGAAGATGTGGCTCCCAGCGGAAAACCGATCACCGTACAAACTTTCACCGGCGAACCTTTCAGAAGCTGCGCACACAGTTCCACCCAGGTGGGGTTCACACACACCGAGGCGAATCCATGCTTGCGCGCTTCGAAACATAGTTGAGCAATTTCCTGCTGTGTGGCATCGGGTTTCAGCAATGTATGATCGATCAACTTTGCAAGATTTTGATCCTGCGGGATCACACCCAGGGTAGACGAGAGCCGTTCCGCGCCGGCGTTGACCACGTTCCCCATGCGGTCTGTACACACACGCACGCAAAGCCCTTCGGCACAATCGAACTTGCACTGGTAACCGTCTGGCGTACCAGCCAGCATTTCATCCTCCGCCATGGCAGCCAGAACTTCGTGGGTGATGATCTCTACAAGTTGTTCGACCAGTTTTTTGTCAGGTTTCATTAATTTCCTAGAAGATAACGGTGGTCGAGTGGGCGAAGCCCGTATCGAGACCACCACGATTCAAGTCAATTTTTGTTTGATTCAGACGTGATGGTCTCGATACGCTCGCAGACTGCGCTCGCTACTCAACCATCGGAGTTTGGTGGTTACTTCAAATACTTCTTCTCCACCGATTTTATCTTATCTAGGCGCGCCGTGTGACGCCCAGCGGCGAATTCGGTGGTCAGCCAGGTTTTTACGATCTGCTTCGCCAGGCTCACGCCGATCAATCCGGCGCCCAGTGTTAACACATTCGTGTCATTATGTTCGCGGCTGTTATTCGCAGATGAAATGTCATAGGCCATCCCAGCCCGAATGCCCGGGACCTTGTTCGCCACGATGCAGCTCCCGATCCCCGCGCCGTCGATCATGATCCCACGCCAGGCTTTTCCCGTGCCGACGGCCTGCGCGACAGCATGGGCAAAATCCGGGTAATCGACCGCGTCTTTGCTGTTTGTCCCAAGATCCTGGATTTCAAACCCCAGCGCAGCAAGGTCCGGCTTGAGAGCTTCTTTCAATTCATACCCGCCATGATCCGCACCAATGGCGACCACTCTTTTTGTGGAGGCCTGTGTTTGTGCAGGAGCCAGCGGAGTTGCAGCAGGTTTCGCCGCAGGTGAACCGATGGCGTTTTCCACCACTCGATGAACGATTTCGTGCAGCTCTGATTCGCTGAGGCTAGCCATTGGGTAGATTATCGTATCGAGCGGGGTTTGCGTCAAGTGGAAGGTTTTGAAGCAGGTACGACTTTAGGCAGGCTTACAAACGTCTCTTTTCGAGAAACTCGATAAACTGCTGAATGTTTCTGGCTCTGGTCTCTGGTTTTTTTGCGTGATGAAGCTTGAATAGGAACGAATACCGTTCAGCGCTCTTCAACGATTCGAAGGCGTTCTTCGCTTTCTTATTCTTATCCAGGGCCGCCTGAAAATCGTCTGGGATGGAAATATTCTTCTGCGACGCATAAGCCGCATCCCAGCGGCCATCCGCTTTGGCGGCTTCAACGGCTTTCAGTCCCGCAGGTTTCATCTCACCATTCGCGATCAGCCGCTCGACCTTCTCGGTGTTGATCTTCGACCAGATACTTTTCGCCCCCCGCGGTGTGAACTTTTGCAGCCAATATTGGTTGTCAAAGCCTTTTTTCTGTCCATCGATCCAGCCATAGCACAAAGCAACGTCCAATGCTTCTTCATAGGTAATGGATTGGATACCCGAGTCTTTCTTCGCTAATTTGAGCCAGATACCCGCAGACGTATCATGCTGTTTGGCGAGCCAGGCGGCCCATTTCTTCTTGCTCTCAAACGGTAAGGTGGGGAGGTCGGTAGATTTCATGGATATTTGGAATTTTACAACACATTCGCGAGCCTATCGTTATGTAGCGATCGCTCAATTCGTTTCCGGGGCGAAAGTGCTCCCTGCGCCCTTCTCGGCGCAGGCGTTACTCAACAATCGCCGCCGCGGACGGCGGCGTGAGCGAGATTTACACCAGAAACTAAATTAGGAACAATCCTGTCCGCTTTTCTTCCTATACTGGAAATGTAATTCAATCCGCTTTATAGGAGATAGAAATGCAAACAGAAAATGACGGCCGCGATGACTTTGACTTCCTCAACGGCAATTGGATCATGCGCCACAGGCGATTGAAAGAACGGTTGAATGGCTGCACCGAATGGGAGGAGTTCGATGGAACTGCGGTAGGTAAAAAACTTCCCAACATTCTGGGTCACACTGATGAGGTGGTCATGAACCGGGCAAATGGTCCAGCATACGGTTATACCTTGCGTCTCTTCGATGTACATTCAAAAGAATGGAGCATCTACTGGGCAAACGGCGCGAACGGCCTGCTCGATGTTCCCATGATCGGCAAGTTCAAAGATGGCGTTGGTGAATTCTTTTCACAGGAAGTGTTCGAAGGCCGCCACATCTTCTGCCGCTTTACATGGTCGAAGATTACAGCCAACTCCGCGCAGTGGGAACAAGCCTTCTCCATCGATGGCGGGAAGACCTGGGAGACAAACTGGATCAATACATTTGAGCGAATGGAGGCATAAGCGATGCAAACAGAAAACGACGGACGCAACGATTTCGACTTTCTGATCGGAAACTGGAAGGTTCATCATCGCATGCTCAAGAAACGTCTGCATGAGTCAACCGAGTGGGTTGAGTTCGACGGCGATACCGTGTGTAAGAAGATCATCAACGGGCTTGGCAACCTGGACGAGAACCTGATTCACTCAAACACAGGACTGGTTCATGCCATCACTCTGCGCTTGTTCAACCCTGCCTCAAAAGAATGGAGCATCTACTGGTCCACAGACAAGACAGGCATACTGGATGTTCCCATGATCGGCGGATTCAAGGATGGACGCGGTGAATTCTATTCGCAGGAAGTCTTCGAAGGACGCCATATTTATAACCGCTTTATATGGTCGAAGATTACGCCGAACTCGTGCCAATGGGAACAGGCCTTTTCGGAGGACGGCGGCAACACCTGGGAAACGAATTGGGTCATGGAATTCGAGCGCGTATGAATCACATCAGCTATTCTCCCATTGTCGAGCTGCGGATGTATGCCTTGCATCCTGGCAGACGTGATGAACTGATCCGGCTCTTCGAGCGTCAGTTCATCGAATCGCAGGAAGCTGTAGGGATCCACCCGATAGGCCAGTTTTACGACCTGGACGATCCAGAGCGCTTCGTCTGGCTGCGCGGCTTTAACGATATGGAAGCACGGGCGCAATCCCTGCAGGCCTTTTACGGAGGTCCCATCTGGAAGGCATACCATGACGCCGCCAATGCCACCATGATCGATTCGGAAAATGTCCTGTTACTGCGACCGTCACCTGGGACTTGCGGATTCGCATTCAAGGATACCGCTCGGCCTCGCCAGGGAAGTATGACGAAGCAGGATGGATTTGTGGCAGTCACAATTTACTATTTCGACGGTCCGGTGACATCGGAATTCACAAACTATTTCGAGAACATCATCAAACCCGTAAGCATGGACGCGGGCGCATCGGTCCTCGCCTGCTTCGCCACGGAGGACAGCCCAAACACATTTCCGCAATTACCGATCCGCGAAGACGAACGTGCTGTCGTATGGTTTGCTGGGTTTCCCAATACGGAAGCGCACAGAAACTACCTTGCAACGCTGCGAGGGTCCAGAATTTGGAGAACCGAGGTGGAGCCGTTTCTTCGCCAGAAATTGCAGAGCAAACCCGAGATCCTGCGGTTGACCCCCACGCCGCGCTCCCGGCTGACCGGGATCCCATAAACATCCGGCGCGTATTCGCCGGAGGTGTATACTGCCGGGATATGTATCACCCTACCACGCGGGTCCTGGCGGTGCTGGCGCTCCTGCAAGCCCATGGACGCATGTCCGGCTCGGAACTGGCTCAGCGGCTTGAAGTGAACGTTCGCACGCTGCGGCGCTACATTATCATGCTGCAGGATCTTGGTATTCCGATCGAAGCAGAACGCGGCCGAAACGGAGCCTATGTGTTATCGACGGGATATAAGCTCCCGCCGATGATGTTCACCAATGAGGAAGCGCTGGCACTCACCGTGGGATTAATGTCTGCCCGACGTCTCAATCTCGCGGATACCGACCGCGCCGTGGAAAGCGCTTTGGCGAAACTCGAACGTGTGATGTCGCTGGAGCTGAAAGGACGCGTGCGGGCGCTCACCGAAACCATCACTCTCAAACACAATGCGAGTTCCTATTCGTCGCCCAGTGAACGGGTATTGAGTGCGATGAGCAGCGCGGCACAACTTCAACAGCGCGTTTACATCCGCTATCATTCAGATCAGGGGCAGGATACAGAGCGCGATTTTGACCCTTACGGGCTCACGTATTATCAGCAGCGATGGTATGCGGTAGGCTACTGCCATCTTCGCGGAGACTTACGTTCCTTTCGGCTGGATCGCATTACAGATGTTCATCCTATCGATGCACAATTCAAACGACCCGGTGGATTTGACCCGCTCGCATACGTGATGCAGGCCATTGCTACCATGCCCCGCCGCTTTGCCTTCGAGCTCCTGCTCAAAACCGATCTCGATACTGCGCATCGCGAAGTCTTCGACGTGCTGGGCGTTTTAGAGGCAGCTACTCAAGGTGTGATTCTGCGTGGGAGTGTGGGCGACCTGGACTGGCTGGCGCGGCAAATCTCGATCTTTTCATTTGATTTTGTTGTGCTCAGCCCGGCCGAATTGAAAGAAGAATTGGAAAAGCACTCGGTGAAGCTGTCCAGGCTGGCGAAGGCATAGCTTCGGAATTGCTTCGGGAATTTTCGCGTGTGTATGCGATTCGATATATTTGACCTCTTGCAAAAGCCTAAAACCTTAACCACGGAGACACCGAGTCACGGAGTTTTTTTTAATTTTTCCACCTGCACCGACCGCAGGTGCGGTGTCAGTGTCTCCGTGTCTCAGTGGTTCAAAAGGGAGTTAATGGGCATTTTCATATACTTATGCAAGAGGTCTATTATTATATGTGGATGGCGACGGACTCAGGTGCTTGTGCCGCAGGCGTTCCGGCAGCTGTTGATTGGATAACATCCAAATTATGAGTTTCGGGTTGTATTTATCAAATAATTTATGGATGAAAGGAACATGCCATGACATACGTACTCGTCAGATTCACCGTTGCTGATTTGGCAAAGTGGAAACCGGTCTTTGAGGAGGCCGCATCCCTGCGCAAGAGTTTCGGCTCGAAAGGCGTTCGCGCATTCAGCAAGTCCGACAATTCGAATGAGGTTGTAATTCTCGGCGAATACGAGAGCCGTGAGCAGGCGCAGCAATTGTTTCAGTCACAGGAATTTCGTGACGCAACAAGGCGGGCTGGTGTTACGAGTCCGCCAGACGTGACATTTCTCGATGCGGTAGTAGAACTGGCTGCATAAAACAGCGACCCTCCGAGCAGGACCTGGAGGGTCGCTTTCTACGAGGCGGTCTTGTGTTTTTTCATCCCGGCATGGACCTCCGCAACCCGCTGCGGCGCTTCCTTCCAGGTGGCCTTGATTAGTTTTGCCAATGCAGGATTCTTTGCCTCCTCCACGGTCCAAACTTTCACATGCCGGATCCGTTTCCCTTCACCCTGCAATAACTGCTTCGGATCGGGAAGCGCGGCGCCGAAGAAGAATCCAAAATTGACGTAGCCCTTGCTCTGTGGCGCAATATAGCAAATTCGGTCGAAGGGCGAATCGTTCACAGAATAACCCACAGCATCGTGATAGATAAACTCATGCACACCGGGCATATTTTTGCGCGCCAAAGCGATCAACTCGCGAATGATCACTTGCTGACCAGGTGGGAATTTGTCGAGCCATTCGTCAACGGTTGGATGCTTGTTCATAAAATTAATCCTGAGGCGTGCTGACATTATAAAATACATCGCGTATGCTATACTGATTCCAAATTTCCTTTCCCGTTGCATGTGGTACAAGCGACAATCGCAGAGAGGAGAGATCATGAGTCAATCACCCGCTCCGTCACTGGAGGAACAGCGGCGTTCGTTCTCGCGGAGCCGTTTCCTGTCCATGCCGATCGCTGGAACGATTGCCTGGGCGATCATAGGAATTGTCAGTTCGTTCGTTCCGCTTGAGCTGGCTGCCTGGGTGCTGTTCAGTGGTACCGGCATGATCTTTCTCTTGGGATTGTTGATCTCGCGGTTGGTCGGCGAAGATCTGATCGGAGATGGCAAGAATGAATTTGACCGGCTGTTTTTCATTACCGTTCAGATGTCGTGGCTGGTGTTTGCCATCGCCATCCCGTTCTTCCTGGTGGAGCCAACCTCCCTTCCGCTCAGTGTTGGGATACTGGCCGGATTGATGTGGCTCCCCTTTTCATGGATCGTCCAGCATTGGATCGGGACCTTCCACGCCATCGCCCGCACCGCGCTCGTGACCGTTGCCTGGTTCCTCTTTCCCGACCAGCGTTTTGTCGTCATCCCCGCGATCATCGTCGTGATCTATCTTATTACCATTTATTTCCTGGCAACACGCCAGCGACCCGGATAACTACAGGAGTTGCAATGACTCATTTCACCCCGCCAACTACTCACGAATACGCACCTTTATATGCCGATTACGTCCAAAGAGCCACCCAGCGAGGTGACGTATCCACCGCGCTGGGGCTTCAGGTGGAGGAACTTCACCGCGCGCTCGATTCCCTGACCGATGCGCAGGCCTGCTTCAAACCCGGACACGCGGAATGGTCCATCAAGGAAGTCGTTGGCCATCTGAATGACGTGGAACGCGTCTTTTCGTACCGGCTCCTGCGTATTTCGCGCAATGACCAGACACCTCTTCCCGGTTTCGAGCAGGAAGACTACGTCCGTGAGGCTGGGTTCGACAGGTATGCTCTGCGCGAGCTGATCGATGAATTCGAGCATCTGCGCCGCGCCAATATCATTGCCATTACACACATGGGCGACGAGGTGATCCACCGCTATGGCACCGCCAGCGGGATGACCGTCAGCGCGCGGGCATTGATCTATATGCTGGTGGGGCACGTGGACCATCACATGGCAAGCCTGAAAGAGAAGTATCTGCCGACCGCTGTCACGTTGTGAGAGAGAAGCATGCAACAGCAGATTGCCAGGTTTTCAGAGCATCTCTTTTATCAAACCCAGGTTGTATAATCTACACATGAACACAGCTCAGCTCACGCCGATTTTCAATGAGCGCTTCCCTGAGCTTCATCACTTCATCCTTGGGCTGGTCGCTGGGTATCAAGCTGAGGGAATCACGTCCTGGGAACATCTGGAACAGAGGGTCACAGACTTCTTCACACCGGCACGCATGGAGCAAATGGAAGCCATGTTGCCTCATTGGCAGAAGATGGCGGTCTATCGTGAAGGGGTAACTCTCACGCATGTCATGTGTGTTTTTCTGGGATTGTACATGTTGCCCGAATATCGGTCTTTGAACCCGGCCCAGCAGAATTTGATGCAGTGGGTTATTCTGCTGCACGACGTGGAAAAGGAAGTCGAGCGCGGTGCACGCGACCCCTTCCATGCATTCCGTTCTGCTGTGACCGCTGCCCGGAGATTGCCTGAGTTAGGTTTCGAAACCGCGCCTGAGTATGAATCGCACATTGATCCCTGGAGTGAGCTGGTGCTTGCCGCCTATGTTCAACCAGAGGATGCCCCGGAGCCAATTCAGGATAATTCCCAATACCCCGAGATACTGGCAGGCGTCGACCAGCTGTTTGGGAAGGGGTCAGACGCCGCGGCCATTGTGAAGACTGTGCTGTTCCATATGTCCTTCAATGTGGTCAAGGAGTGGCCACAGGCGGCGCCGCTCTCAGTGGAGGAAATTGTCCGCTACGTGGACCAGAACGGACTGCCTTTGCTCAAAGCCATGATGCTTGCCGACAACGAAGGCTGGTCGATGTTCTACCCGGGTCGCCACGTGCAACGATCCGACACGCTGGAAGTGTATGCAGAGCTTGACAAGCTGATTCGATAATTACGCGGAGGTGGAATGGATAAGGATTTTTGGACTGCTGTAGCACGGAACAGTTATGCCGTACCAGAGGGTCACACACTCGACAGTCTCACCGAAATCCTTTTCGGCTATCTTGGCAGCACGGATCCCGTACTTCGCGACAATATCGCTTATGAGGTGTACGCCAACTGGCTGAAACAGGAGATGTACCCGCCGGAGGTCATCCACAAACACGTCGATATCCTTCTGTCCAATCTGGAGAAAGGCATCGGCGAATCCTCATCGGATACGGTTTTCCTGCGCGCGTTTTCTGTCCTGCTTCTGGCAGAAATCGTACACAATGACAATCAGAAACCGCTAGTAGAGTCCGCGCAGGTCAGAACAATTCTCGAAAAAGGGATCTGGTACCTTGGCGCGGAAAAAGACCCGCGCGGACATGTCCCGATCAAAGGTTGGGCACACGCGCTCGCGCACACCGCGGACCTGATGCTGGTGCTTGCCCAAAACCGTCACATCGATCCCGCCGACCTGTGGAGCATGTTGTCGACGATCTCGAATCAGATCATCCACTCCACCAGTCATGTTTACATCCATGGAGAGGATGAAAGGTTGGCGAGTGCCGTGATCGAAATCCTCCGCCGCGACGTCATCTCACTTAATCAACTGGAGGCGTGGGCCAAAACATTCAGCCGTCCCGACGGCAAGGATTGGAAGGGCGCTTACGTGGAGACAGAGCGCAACCGGGCGTATCAGAACACTCGTAATCTGCTGCGCAGCATTTACCTGGCTATTATTTCCCAACCCGATGACTTGCCTGACCGCGAACAGGTTGCCCGATTGTTCCTGAACACACTGAATGAAATAAAGCGTTACTAACTGATGTAACGCAACCTAGCCACGGAGACGCGAAGTCGCGGAGAAACAGGAGATGGGTTTACTCTGTGTCTCTGTGGAAAAGTTGCGTAAGTGAGCTCCTAATTTTGTTGTGCCTCGACGGAAATCCATCCATGAAGTCTTTCGAAAAGTATTGGGCCATTTTCAAGATCACGCTTCTCAACAGTCTTGCATACCCGGGAGAAGTTATCGGACGCAGCCTGTTGATCGTCCCGTTTATGTGGATCTTCTATCAACTGTGGAGTGTCACGTTCCAAGCCTCGGGCACAGATGTGATCAGTGGCATGACTCTGCACTCGACGATGTGGTACCTGATGATGGCGGAAACCATCGAGCTCAGCCGCCCCATGCTGGCGCGGACCATCTCAGATAATGTCAAAGATGGCTCCATCGTGTATATTCTGAACAAGCCGTACAATTTCCTCCTCTACCAGTTCAGCAGTTCCATGGGCGAGACCGTTTTTCGCGCCATGACAAATGCGCTCTTCGGAAGCCTGATGGTCTGGTGGCTGGTCGGTGCGCCGCCCACGCGCCTCGGCTGGTTATTTGCGTTCGCCGCCCTGCTGGGAACCTGGGTCCTCAATTTCTGCATCAGCTGCCTGATCGGGCTTTCTGCTTTTCTGGTGGAAGATGTCGCGCCGTTCGTGTGGATCTATCAGAAATTCATTTTCATCCTCGGCGGGTTCCTGGTGCCGCTTGATTTTTATCCTAGCTGGCTGCAGGTGATCGCCAAGTCGCTGCCGTTCTCTGCGATGATCTATGGACCTTCGAAGCTATTCGTTGCACCGAGCTGGGAGATGCTCGGGCAAGTGACGCTCCTGCAAGCGGCCTGGATCGTGGCATTAGGTTTTGCACTGCTGGTTTCGTATCGGCGCGGCGTCACGTATCTAACGGTGAATGGAGGATAATCATCTTGTAGGGTACGGCAGCTGCCGTACCCTACAAGATGAACCATCATGCGTGAACTGAAATTTCTCCTGGCGGTCTGGCAAGCCAACCTCCAATCGATCATGGAGTATCGCGTCGCGTTCTTCACACAGGTGATCGGGATGATGCTCAACAACTTCATCTACTTCGCGATCTGGATCATATTCTTCCAGCGCTTCAACCAGGTGCGCGGCTGGGGAATCAGCGACATGTACATCACGTATGGTGTGCTGGCCAGCGCCTTTGGGCTGGTGGCGCTGCTCTTTGGCAACGCGTTTTCGTTGAGCGACATCATCAACAACGGGCGGCTCGATTATTATCTGTCACTGCCTCGCCCGGTCCTGCTGCACACGATCGCGAGCCGCACCATCGCCAGCGGTATGGGCGACTTCACATACGGATTTCTGAGCTATGCCCTGTCTGGTCAATTCTCGTGGGATGGGCTGCTGCGCTTTGTGCTCGCGACTCTCCTGGCGGCTACCGTTTTCGCCGCGTTCCTGATCCTGATGCATAGCCTGGCCTTCTGGATGGGCGTGATCAGCAATTTCGTCAGTCTCGGAGTCAATGCCCTGATCACATTTGGGATTTATCCCATCACGTTATTCGACAACTATGCCAAGCTGATCCTCTTTACCCTGATCCCGGCCGCGCTCGTCGGGGCGGTGCCGGCGGAATTTATCCGCGCCTTTTCGTGGCAGACGTTGGCGGAACTGCTCGCAGGGGCAGTGATTTTCCTCCTTTTGGCGGTCACCGTGTTCCGGCTGGGTCTGAGGCGGTACGAGTCGGGCAGCGCCATCCAGGTGGAAGTGTAGATCAGGCGCTTCGTCTACGAGCGGGAAACGCATCCGCTCTCCGTTCAGCACAGAAAATGTCTGGTATAATTTTCGCCCGTGACTGGTCCTGTCACACGGTTCACCGATCTGGTTGGGCTGTGGGCATGGAGACCTGCATAATTTTGTAGAAAGGAAAGCACACGTCATGCCTTTGCAGAAAGAAGTTAAGACCAAGCTCATCACCGACTTTCATCGCCACGATGCTGATACCGGCTCCCCGGAAGTGCAGATCGCAATTCTTACCGGCCGCATCCAGCAATTGACCGATCATCTTCGTGCAAACAAAAAAGATGAGTCCTGTCGGCGTGGTTTGCTCAAGCTCGTGGGTCAGCGCCGAAGAATGTTGACCTACCTGCGCAAAGTAGACTACCAGCGTTATCTGGGCGTCACTGAGAGCCTGAACCTGCGCCACAAATAGTATGGCAACCCGTAGGGGCGAGCGAAAGCTCGCCCCTACCCATATCCAACCGCAGTCAGGAATTGAATAGCGCGAATAACGGTAGTGACTACTCTGCGTTGGCGCCCCTTAGGGGTAGTCTTGCAACGGCTGAAGCCGTCATTACTGAGTTATCCCTGCTCTTCAGTCCCTGACGAGGCGGAAAATAGTTCATGGCTGATCAACTCAAAATACCATACAGCTAAAGTAGCCTGCGCAAATTGATTCATTTGCGCACACTCATAGCATCGCGGACTGATAATGGGGCCATGGTCAGCCAACACAGGAGACAAAATGAAACCCGAATCAAAAAAATATTCAACTACCGTTGGACAGCACACCCTGACCTTCGAAACCGGCAAACTGGCCGGCCAGGCTG
Source organism: uncultured Anaerolinea sp. (assembly GCA_964489725.1). Taxonomy (GTDB): domain Bacteria; phylum Chloroflexota; class Anaerolineae; order Anaerolineales; family Villigracilaceae; genus Defluviilinea. Next base: position 95,929 of record CAZBAX010000013.1, read on the forward strand.
GCGGCGCGGTGACGTTTGGCACATCGGAGTCAATCGTCTTTGCCGCGGCAACGATGGGCGACATTCGCGAAGGGATCGATTTCTTCCCACTTTCGGTGGAATACGAAGAGAGACTGTATGCCGGTGGACGCATCCCCGGTTCCTTCTTCCGACGTGAGGGACGTCCCGGAACCGATGCGATCCTCACCGCCCGTCTCACCGACCGCCCCTTGCGCCCTCTTTTTCAGGATGGAATGCGCAATGAGGTCCAGGTGATCATGTTCTCGCTGTCCTCCGATGGCGTGAACCCGCTCGACATTTTGGCGATCAACGCTGCATCAGCTGCGATCACGATCTCAGATATTCCCTGGGGCGGACCCGTCGCCGCGGTGCGCGTGGGACGCGTCAACGGCGAATTCGTCATCAACCCCACCTTCGCCGAGATCGACGCCTCAGACCTGGACCTGCGCATCGCTGGAACCCGCGACGCGATCCTGATGGTGGAATGCGGCGCCAATGAAATCCCCGAAGATGTAATGGTGGCCGCACTCGAGCTGGGACACAAATCGATCCAGCCGTTGATCGATCTGCAGCTACAGATGCGCGAGGAAGTGGGCAAACCGAAGCGCGAAGTAGTACTTGCGCTTCCAGCGCCTGAAGTGCGCCAAAGAGTTTTCGACCGCGTCAGCGGACCGATGAACGCGCTGCTCGACAAGCCCCTGAGCAAGAACGAATTCTATACGGGCATGAAAGAGATCAAGACCGCCGCGGAAACGGAGTTCTGCCTGGTTCCCGAAGGCGCAAATCCGCTGGATTACATGCCGGTCAATATGTTCCGTGAATCCTTTGAATTGGCAGAGCAGGCTGTTGTACGCGAACGCATCCTGAGCATGGGCAAGCGCCCCGATGGACGCACGCCGACCCAGATCCGCCCGATCTGGTGTGAAGTTGGAATTTCGCCGCGCGCACATGGTTCTGGTCTGTTCACACGTGGTGAGACCCAGATCCTTTCCGTGGCAACCCTTGCCACACTGGGTGAGGCCCAGGAGCTTGACAACCTGAACCCGAGCAAGAGCAAGAGGTACTTGCATCACTACAACTTCCCACCGTACTCCACCGGTGAGGCAAAGCCCCTGCGCGGGCAGAGCCGCCGTGAGATCGGTCATGGAGCGTTGGCAGAGCGGGCGCTGGAACCGGTCATCCCAGCCGAAGAATCGTTCCCGTATATGATCCGGATTGTGTCTGAGGCGTTGTCATCCAATGGCTCGACCTCCATGGGATCGGTGTGCGGCTCGACACTGGCATTGATGGAAGCTGGTGTGCCGATCAAGGCCCCCGTCTCCGGCGTGGCGATGGGGCTCATCACCGATGAGACCGGTCGCTATCAGATCCTCACCGACATCCAGGGAACCGAAGATCACCTCGGCGACATGGACTTCAAGGTGGCGGGAACCGCCGCAGGCATCACCGCCCTGCAGATGGATATTAAGATCAGCGGCTTGAGCACACAGATGATGAAGGAAGCATTGGAGCAAGCCAAAGTGGCGCGCATGTCTATTATGGAGAAGATGCTTGCAGTCATCCCGGAACCGCGCGAGGAGCTAAAAGAGTTTGCACCGCGCATTATTACGGTCAAGATTCCCGTCGATAAGATCGGCGCGTTGATCGGCCCTGGTGGCAAAAACATCCGCTCGCTGCAGGAAGAGACCGGCACCAAGATCGACATCGAGGAAGACGGCACCGTCTACATCGCTTCGACCGATAGCGTAGGCGCCAAGATCGCCCAGGAACGTGTGGAAGCGCTCGCTGATAGCGCTGTAGTTGGAAATATTTACACCGGCAAAGTCGTTCGCATCGCGGACTTCGGCGCGTTCGTGGAAATCCTGCCCGGCGTGGACGGACTCGTTCACATCTCCCAGCTGGACAGCGAGCGCGTCAACAAAGTGGAAGACGTGGTCGGCATGGGCGACGAGATCACCGTGATGGTGACCGACATCGACCCGCAGGGCAAGATCCGCTTATCACGCCAGGCCGTGCTCGAAGGCTGGACTGCCGAGGAGGCACGCGAGAAAGATCAGCGCAAGCCCGGTGGCGGAGGCGGCAATCGCGGCGGTGGACGTAACGGCGGAGGCGACCGCAATCGACGCGGGGGCGGCGACCGCGGCGGAAGAGATCGCCGATCATAGTATTGGCTGGTAGTTGTAACGGACGAAGCTTTGCGCTTCGTCCGCTTTCTTATCAAAGCGTGTTATGCAATGGGAATACAATGCGCATACGATCTGTGGTTGAAGAGTATGAAGTAATGCTTCGTCCGCCGACTGCGGAAGCACCTGGCGTGGACCCTGCGCGCGGCAAAGGGGAATGGAAAGTCTACGCGGATGGCTCGCGCCAATGTAAGGTTTCGATTCATAATCTGAAGCTGCCAGAGGGAACTCAACTTCAATTAACGGTCAACGGTCATGTCATTGCTGCATTGATCGTCGAGCGCGGCAACGCCCGATTCCGGCGTGAAACGGAAAAAGGTGAGCTTGTGCCATATGTTCGAGCCAGCGAAGTACTACAGGTATTGCTGGATGGAACGGCGATTCTGGAAGGTTCGTTCTACGCTGAATAACTGATGTGACCCCGTCGTTTTCCATCAATAGAAAAAGAGCGCAGGCCGATGGGACCGCGCTCTTTTCCATCAATACGTTTACTCAGCAGGCACTGATGTAAAAACCAACAACATGCCGCTATTCTCAATGGTCAGAGTCTGATCCTTGATCTCATACTCTGCGGCGCCATTCAGCACCTGTATGACCGCGCTTTCCTGATCCATGAGGGCATTCTCACAGGCCATCAGTGTTGCCGTAAGTGCACTGAATGTGATCTGACTACCTTCGACTGCGTATTCGCCGCCCAGAGAGTTACAGCCGCTGCCGCCTGATACCGTTCCATCTTCCGCAAAGGTCAGGGTGGCATCAGCGCCTGGCACGGCTGCCGTCATCGATTCGGCCGGGCCGTACGAGGCCAATTTCCATTTGCCGGTGAGCGAGTCTGCCTGCGAGGTACAGGCCGACAGTATGATGGCGAGTATCAACAGAAAGGGAAGATAGTTTTTCACAGTTTTCTCCTACAGAATTTTCCATCTGTGGACGCCGTGCGGAACGAAAAGTTCCTGAGCAGAGTTGTGAAAATCTTAAGTTTGGTCGAGGGCGGCGCGATTACCATGGGCGCGGTGCACTGTACCAGGTTTGGAACGCGGGGAGCAGCAACAGGATCTCGTCGTAGAACCTCACCTTACGCAGCCAGCGGGAAATTCGAACTGCGAACCCCGCTGGCACCGTGCGGCTTAAGCCGTACCAGGGCAGGTGTGTGGTGAGTTAAGAAACAGTCTCTTACAACTACGGCCCGACTGTGATCAAATCCTTGATACGCTCGTATGTACCTGTTCCGATCCCCTGGACGTTGATGATATCTTCTGTATTAAGAAACGGGCCATTCACTTCGCGATATTCGATGATCTTCTGAGCAGAGGTGGGACCAATGCCGGGGAGTGACTCCAACTCCGCCTGTGAGGCAGTGTTGATGTTAATGAGTTCTGTCGTAGCGACGACAACGGTTTCTTCCGGCGTGGCCAGAACCGGCGAGGCTCCTTCGATAAAGGGGATATCCAGTTTTTCCCCATCCTCCAGCGGAGCCGCAAGGTTGATATCTGCTTTTTCGGCTTCGGCCAGAAAACCGCCTGCCGCAGAGATCAAATCCTGTACACGCGCTCCCCTGGGAAGGGCGTACACACCCGGGCGAGGTACCGCCCCCGTGATATGCACGACGATCGGTTTGTCGGTTGGCACTGGCCGCAGGGTCACTGCTTCGCCAGTTGGATTCCGGGCCACCACCCAAACCAGGGCCGCCAGAAAAAGTCCCAACAAAATACCAGATGCCATGTAAAGAACGGATTTTAGATTTTGCATTGGAGTTATTTTACTTCAACTTCATCACGAGTAGTTTCTCGTTACGGCTTGCGACGAGAAACACCAGTCCGGCCAGTTTGCTGAGGCGCTGGAAGTAACGCGGCATCTCATCATAATCGATGGAGTCAAAACCAAACTTCTGATACAACGGTTCGAGTGAGGATACGCACGTCAGATACAACGGACGTGGGCTGTCCTGAAGCAGATGCTCCATGATGGCCCGCGCCAATCCCTGACCGCGATATTCAGGCACGACAGCGATCGAAGCCAGCTCATGGATGTCTCTTCCGTGCGGCTTGATCTGCCCCGTGGCGATAATCTGATCCTGTGCATCGACCGCGACGATAAAGCGCCTCCAGTCCAGTCCCATCGGGTTGATCCCGACAAAATGGATGAGGCTTTTGATCGCGGCGTCTTCGGTTTCACGGGCCGGGCGGAGGGTGTAGGCAGACATAGATGATAAATGAGTAATTGGTAAATGGTAATTTTCTGCGTGACTATTCTATATCAATCCAGCGGCAACGACGATGATAAAGGTTGCGATGAACCAGTGAATGAGGAATGGCCATACAAACGACCGGGTACGATACGCGACCCAACCAAACGCGAAGCCGCCAAAGATCGTGGACAGGGTTTCCACTTCAGGTTTGCTGATGTGCGCCAACGCAAATGGGACGGCTTGCAGCCACATCGCCTCCGGACCAAATTTGCGAGCATAGCCGAACAGGATCCAGCCGCGGAAGATGAATTCCCAGCCGATGAGATCGAGAAATGTTGTCCAGGGTAAACCTTGCGTGTATGGCTGGTAGTATGCCTGCATGGATACATCGCCGCGCCCCAGATAGTAAATGATCGGAGCCATGAACACAATCCCGATCGCCGTAATGAGCAATCCGGCTTTCCAATCGCCAAACGTGAAACCGAACTCCTTTGGATTCTCACGAAAGACGAGGACAATGAAGATCAATGGAACGACGAGATATAGGATCACGCGGTCCCAGTATTTGTGAGGGGTCAGGCGATGATAGTAATCCACCATCAGGAGCAATGTGGAGACGATGGTAATGGTGACGACCTTCCAGTCAAAGTGAAGTTTTTCGCCGAGGATGTATTTCATCAGTAGCCGGTAGTCCGTGATCAGTAACCAGTTTTCAGTATGCAGTGTTCAGTAGGGGAAGTGGGTTTGATTTCCGTTTGGTCCCAGTAACTGCACTATTTTATCCGCATCACGGTGAAGTTCAAATCCCCAATTTGCGAGCAGCAGGCCGGCCGCCAGAATGGCCATCACCCCCATGATCTTACCTGACTGCGATTCATTCCAATGCACGACCATCGGCGAGAGTCCATTGACCCAAACCTGGGCGGCAAGAATGGCGATGTAGGGCACAAGCGCCAAATGAAAACGATCTTCGGAGAGAATCAACACATGCGGCAGGATATAACAGACGAACAAAAGCATCAGGAGGATATGTTCGGGTTTCCAGCGCAGAAACGAAAGCCCGAGCGCGGCAAAGGTGGAACTCAGTACAAATGGGAAAAGCAGGATTGCCGCAATCGCGATGAGAATCGGCTGCGGCACATAACCAAGAATGTTATTGGAATAAAAGTACATCAGGACCCGTTTTTCCAGCCCAAAGAAGAATCCCAGCCGGTTGATCGCCAGCGGAAGAAAGCGTTCGGGCTGGGCGTTGATGAATTCCATCGCTTTCTCTGTCCCGATCCGGTCACGTTCGGCGTCGTCGAGGATGGTCAGTAGATCAAGCGAGGGACCAAAGACGAAGGAACCATTTCCCTGTGGATGATAGCCAAGATATAGGTTGTATCCCATGGATGTTTCGATACCGGTCAGTTTCTGATGCAGAAGAGAGTTACGAACGACCCAGGGCGTGACGACGACGAGGAACGCAAGAATGGCGATAATCGCTTGTTTTTTATGTAGATAAAACAGAAGGCAGAAGGCAGCCAATGCAAATGGAAGGATAACGGAGCGCGTAAGAGCCGTCAGCGCGAGGAAGAGGCCGGAGAGAAGCAGGTTTTGGCCGGAGGGTCGTTTGAGGGCTAAGAGGAGAAAGTAGAAAGCAGTAAGAAGTAAAAGGAAAAAAGGGTTTTCCGTTCCCAGACCGAGTGGATAAACCAACAACATAGGATAGCAGGCGACGATCCATGCCGCGACGCGGGCTGTGCGTTCGGATCTTAGCCCAGCATCTTCGCCAAGACGCAGAGGCGGAAAGATTTGCTTTGATACCAGATACGTGAGAGGCGCTAATGGCGCACCGAGGAAGATTGCCTGCGCCAAACGGGCCGCGAAAAAACGGGAGAAGTCCATCCCGCTGAAAAAGTAGACAAGGGCCAGAAATGCAGGATAGAGCGGCGCACGGAAGGACGTACGCAGTCCAACGGCGGGATCATATTCTTTCGCGCTGGCCAGGTCGAAGTCCACGTAGGGAGCGAGCTGCTTCAAATCATCCTGCGCGTACCAGCGGAATCCATTCCCCGCCGCGAGGCTGCGCGCCAGCATGTCATATTGAAACATGTCGTCGAGACCGATCCCCAATCCGCGCGCGGCGATCACGGGCAGCAATCGCAGGACCAGAGCTATAAGGAAGATTCGAAATGCAAAAGATCTAAACATGATAGACATGACAGGCTATCTCAAAAAAACTCCAACGTACGTCATTGTCCCTTCGGGACGGAGCGAAGCGTCGCCGTGGCGACACAATCTCACAAGAAATTTCCTGTGAAAATAGCGTAGAAGACTGCCTGGTCGGGATGTCGGCGCTATGGCGCCTCAACACCCTCCTCGCAATAACGGATTAAGCCAGAACACGGACTGCGTTGATTTTACATTCATCTTCGCAATCCGTGTCCGATTTGCTTTGTGAACAGTCGATTCTTATGCAGAAACAGGCATCCTGGCCTTGATGGCTTCGATGCGTCTGGCGAGATACGGCATGTAGTAGCCGGCATATTTCTCCCATAACTCAGGGCGTGACCAATCCGTCCCTTTGACGTGGCCACGGCACATCTCACTGCCACAGTTACACTTGAACTCATCATAATTCGATCCATCGCACATGGCGTAGTCGAAATTGAGTTCCTCGCCGGCATGGATGTCACGCATGGCCACCAATCCGATCTGACCGCTAAAGCCAACATTCGGCTCACAGGAATGATTGAAACAATCGGTGGGTTCCAAAGGCAGGGGCGCCTCCAGATAGTACCCTTCTTCGATCTGGAGAATGCGCTGGGTGAAATATTGCATGTTGGGGTTCAGTTCATCTGCTGCCACAATGCGTCCACCCCACAGGCAGATCAACTCACCTTTCTTGATTGGCTCGCGGGCAAACACGCCGCATCCGCCTTTTTCTTCGAACTCGCCCGAGTCACATTTCGGGTTTAGATAGGAATAAAACTGACCGGTCATTCTTTCCTTTCGTTTTGGTCCACAGGATTGCTTCGCTTATGAAGGCATTTCGCCCAGGATAGTCTTCGGCGTCGGGCACCGAAGCGACAACACAAATCATTAGCCACAGACTTGCCCCGGGCGCAAGTGCCGGGGGAGCCACAAAGCCACGGAGATTTTTAAAGTGCTTTTTCTCTAGCGACCTGACAGTTTAGCAAAAGGATGTTGATCGGCACAGGAAATC
>CAZBAX010000014.1:0-102924 GCA_964489725.1 uncultured Anaerolinea sp.
GTTCGCAACGAACGCTCACTCAGAGTGACATGAGAATCGTGATTTACTGAAATTCGAGATTTGAATATGAAACTTCCCACCGTCTCGATTACGGATCTTTAGGAATTGCCCCATCGCATCGTGCTGCGCATCAACCTGGCCGACGGCTGCGAAGCGTGTAGCGTATCTGCGGAATGCATGGACCCGATCTCTTCACACCCCGCCAAATCTGCAATTGTGCGCGCCAGCTTCACGCTTTGCGTGCGATGATATGCCCGCGCCGATAAATTGAGCTGGCTCATCGCCGACCGCATCAGGTTCTGATCTTCGTCCTGCAATTTACAGAATTTCCGTATTCCCCCGATGCGCATATCGGCGTTGCAGATGGCGTCGGGCTGGTAATTGGTAAATCGTAATTGTTGAATGTTTCGCGCGGCTTGCACTCGTGCTCGAATCAATTCGCTTGTCTCGCCCAATCTATCGCCGCTGAGTTTTTCGTAATCTACGCGTGGGACTTCGATGTGAATGACAATGCGATCCATTAACGGACCTGAGATTCGCTTTTGATATTTCGTCACAATGGGCGCTGCACAGGTGCAGGGTTCCTGGCTGTCTCCATAAAATCCACAAGGACAGGAATGTACACAATAGACCATAATTTTCGTGTCGGACAAGCGATGAAATGAAAGGATGGTTATAAAAGATCACCTCAAGATCAATATAGAATACCCACGGTTACAAATTGCGCTTTCCACCGTTTAAAAAAGCGCAGTTCCCTGGCACTGCCCCAGGGCAAGTGTGTGACCGAGTGCGGTATACAAGAAATCGACCAACGGAAAACGATTTTTGTTTCAGTAATCTTGCCGAATTTCCCATAATGCCAATATCAGGCAGGGATTGTGCAGCGGCGGCAAGAACAGGCGGAAGTATGCCAACAGCCGCCAGAGATAATCCCAGAAGATTGTAGACGGTGGTGAACGCCAGGTTTGTCTTGACGATGTTCATGGTCCGTTTGGCGATCTTCAAGACATCAGGCACAAGATTCCAATCTTCGCGCATCAGGGCGATGTGCGCCGCTTCGATGGCGACATCTGTGCCTGCCGCACCCATTGCCATGCCGACATTTGCCTGGGCGAGCGCGGGCGCGTCGTTCACGCCATCACCGATCATGACAACGATGTGTCCCTTTGCCTGATATTCCCTGACCACATCGATCTTGTGCTCTGGCAGAAGATTGGCGCGGTAGGAGACACCCAATTTTTCTGCCAGCGTGGAAGCCGTTCTTTCATTGTCACCTGTGAGCAGTTCAATATGCCGAATACCAAGCGAACGAACCTCAGCCAGCGCATTTGGTACTTCGGAACGCAACGTATCTGCCGCCGCCAACACACCCACCAATTCCCGATCACATTCCATGAATAACAGGGTCTTGCCTTGTGCTTCCAGGTTTGAGGCGACAGGCAACGACGCAGCGGAGGCGATCATGCGTCGATTGCCAATCCGAATAGTCTGCGCATTGATGACCGCCTGCACGCCATGCCCAGGAATGGCTTCGAATTTCTCAGGTTCGATCAGCGAAATGTTTTCCTCACGAGCTAGGAGTCGCACCGCTTCCGCCAGCGGATGTTCGGAGTAACGTTCGGCGGAGGCGGCAAGACCAAGCAGGTCTGCGCGCGATAAACCATTTAATGAAATGACATCCGTTATGTGCGGCTGTCCGAGAGTGAGCGTGCCTGTCTTGTCTACCAACAGAACATCGGCGCGCGCCAGTAATTCAAGATACTTGCCGCCCTTGATGAGCAATCCACGTTTGGCGCTGGCGCCCACGGAAGCGAGCATGGCGACAGGTGTTGCCAGCGCGAAGGAGCAAGAACAGGCAACCAATAGGACTGCGGCGGTGGATAATGGATTGCGAGTGAACAGGAAGGTTAATCCTGCAATCACAACAACCACAGGCAGATACCAGGCGCTGAATGTATCGGCGATTCGTTGGACATCGGCGCGGTGCGCTTCAGCCTCCTCCACCATCTTGACCACACGTCCAAAGGTTGTATCCACGCCAATTCGTTCCGCCCGGACTCGCAGGCTGCCCAGCTTGGCAATCGTCGCCGCGTACACATGTGTTCCGCTGGCGGCTTCGACAGGCATGGATTCGCCTGTGATGGCAGATTGATCGATGGTCGCCTGTCCACTAACGACTTCGCCGTCCACGGCGATTTTTTCGCCTGGGCGCACGATGATTGTCTCACCAAGTTTGACTTCTGCGACAGGGACTTCCACTTCCATTCCATCACGTTCTACACGGGCGGTTTGCGGGGCGATGGATGTCAATTCCTTTACGGCACGCCGAGCGGATTCTGTGGTGAAATTTTCTACATAGTCGCCGATGCGCATGAACACAACCACCAGCGCGGCCGTGACCCACTGACCCACGAACAGTGCTGCCAGCACTCCCACAGTCATCAGGGTATGTGAAATGATCTGTCGTTTCAATGTGGCGCGGACGACGTTCATAAAGACAGGGTAGCCGCCTGCAATGACGAACACGATGCCCAGCGGAAAGGGGATCAGGTCATTGAGAAAATCGAACAAGCCCAAGCCTTCGCCAAAGATCACCACGCTTAAAATGATGGCGAACACGCTGACCAGCAGGATCGTCAGTCGGCGGTTGAAATCTCCCATTGAAAGAGGATCAATTTTGGGGGAGTCTGAGGCGGGCACGTCATATCCTGCACCCTGAACGGCGGTGCGAATGGTAGCAATATCCACCTTTGCGGGATCAAGTTTCACTATGGCCTTTTCGGTACTGAGGAACACGTTCACCGATTGCACACCAGGCAATTTTTCGATGGCATGCTGGACGTGCATGGTGCATTCGGCGCAGTCCATGCCTTTGATGGGGACTTCTAAAGTTTGAGTGGTCATTTTTTCAGCAACTCCTCAAGCCGCTTTCCCCAACCAGCCGAAAACCAGGCCTGTCACCAGGGCGCCGACCAGGGCTCCCGCCGCAAGCTGGGCGAGATCGTGCTTGCGCCGGCGCAGGCGCGCCCAGGCCACCAACGGCAGGCTGATAAAAGCGAACAGGGCGGGCGGTCCAAAGACGAAGACCAGCGCAGTGGAGAAGCCGCTCACGCCCACCATGTGCATGCTAATCTTCCAAAAGCTGGAGATGGAAAACACAATGACAGCGAGGAAAAAGTAGGTTAGGACGAGGAGGCGCAGAAATTGCGGCCCGTTCCCAAAAAATAAGACTGCGAGACTGAGCAGGTCGCTGCCGAGGCTGATGAGGATGAAGCGCGGACGTTCCTCGCGTCGCGTCATCTCCAGGTCGCTGACCCAGCCGCGCTTGCGTCCAACCAGCAGGTAAGCCAGCGGGATGCCCGTCACGATGAGGACAGTCAGCGCGGCCCAGGGCAGGCCGCGGATTCCTGACTCGATCCAGCCGAGGGCGAAAAAGATGGGCAGAGAGAGCATGGAACTATCGAAAAACACGGAAATCCAGCGCGCCAGTTTGTCGGTCATAAAACGATCCTTTTGGTCGAAATGGTTAGGGACGGGTCGTTCGTCGCCCCGATTGTTTCTGTTTAAGTTACTTCAGGCGCGCAACATCCGCAGGCCGCTTCCGATGACCACGAACTCGCTAATCTCGTGTCCCAGAACTGCCATGGGCAAAGTGAACACACCTGCAACTGCGCCAATCACCAGTGCGCCAATGACCAGCGCGGACAGCGCGAGATTTTGATTCACCACTGATTGATTGCGTTTTGCGAGATTCAGCGCGTACGCAAGTTTCTCCAAATCGTCCGCCATCAACGCGACATCCGCCGTTTCGAGCGCAACATCTGTTCCTGCCGCGCCCATTGCAATACCAACTGCCGCCTCGGCGAGCGCTGGCGCGTCGTTCACGCCATCACCGACCATGGCAACATGACCGTAACGTGTGGAGAGTTCGCGCACTTTTGCAACTTTGTCTTCGGGTTTCAAGTCGGCGTAGATTTCGTCAATGCCGAGTTCGCGCGCTATAGCCTGTGCTGTGCGCTCATTGTCGCCAGTGAGCATGACCACTTTTTCCACGCCCGCCGCGTGTAATGCGTCAATCGCCTTGGAGGCGTTGGAACGGATGTTGTCGCGGATCGCGATCAAACCCCAGACTACTTGTTCGTCGCCGACGACCACAACCGTCTTGCCTTCGCCCTGCAAATGATTGATATCATTCCAAGCGCTCTCAAGCGCGATGCCCAACCGCGATTGAAACAAATCAGGATTGCCGATGTATATGGTTGACCCATTGAATCGAGCCGATGCGCCCGCGCCTGTCAGGGCGCGGAAATCGTTGATTTCGACAGGGGCGATACGCTCAGCCTCCGCACGGCGCGCGATAGCGCGCGCAAGCGGATGTTCACTACGGCGTTCGATTCCAGCTGCGATTGCCACCATTTGTTCGCGGTTCTGCGCAGCCGTGCGGGACACAATCACGTCTGTGACCTCAGGCTCACCGCGCGTGATGGTGCCCGTTTTGTCGAGCGCGACGACTTTCACTTTCGCCAGTTCTTCGACATACACGCCGCCTTTGATCAGTACGCCCTGCCGCGCCCCGGTTCCAAGCGACGCAACGAGCGTCATGGGGATGGAGATGACCAGAGCGCACGGCGCGGCGGCGGCGATGAAGACGGTTGCGCGCGTGATCCATGTAATCCAATCTGCCCTGAAGAATAGCGGCGGGATGATGGCAATCAGGATGCCAACGGCAAGCACCATGGGGCTGTAACGCGCCCCGAAGCGTTCGATGAATCGTTGGCTCTTGCCTTTCTTTTCCTGCGCTTCTTCGACCATGTGGATAATGCGGCTAATGGTGTTATCAGCGAAAGTCTTGGTAGCCATTACTTCGAGCGCGCCTTCCCCGTTGATGCTGCCCGCAAACACTGCATCCCCGACCTGCTTTTCTACAGGCACGCTCTCACCCGTAACAGGAGCCTGGTTCACGCTTGACGCGCCGGTCAGAATCTTCCCATCTGTGGCGAACGACTGCCCCGGCTTGACGATGAACACGTCGCCTGCTTCAAGATCTTCAACCGGGATTTCGCGCTCGACTCCATCGCGTCGCACGAGTGCGACTTTGGGCGCCAGATCCATCAGCGCCTTTATTGCGGCGCGGGTCTTTTGTTCTGTGTAACCCTCGGCGGCTTCACTAATGGAATAAAGGAAAGCAAGCATCGCACCTTCAGCAGCCAGTCCCATCACGGTGGCGACCGCTGCCGCAACGCTCATCAGTAGTTCGATCCCGATCTCGCGTTCATAGATGAGTTTTTCAATCGCCTCGCGTCCAAAGTAGTAGCCGCCAGTGATTGTGGCGGTGACATAAATCAGCATGGAAACGATTTCAGGCGCACCAGCCAGACCGATCAGCCAGCCGATCAGCAATAGTATTCCCGAGGCGGCCGAGGTAAGCACTTTAGGATTGCGCCATGGTTTGGGTTGCTGAGCCATTTCCATGCCTTTTTGCGGAGGAAAGCCGAGCGCTTCCAATTTTTTCTTGATCGTTTCTGGTTTTGTCAGCGCGGGGTTGTACATGATGACAACCTTTGCAGATTTAGGATAGATCTTCAGATCGGTCAGGCCTGTGGAACCTGCCAGCCCACGCTCGATGTTGGTTGCGTCATGCTCACAGTCCAGATTGGCAACGCGAAGTTCGAGTTGTTTGCTGTTCATGCTAATGATCTCGATAGCTTTTCTATTTGGTTTCATCTACGAGGCTTAATACGATGCGTTCCACTTCTATCGCAATGCTCCTGACATCCGAGTCAGGGTAGTAATCCCCAATGACTTGTGGTTTCAGAGCGCTGATGTATGTCTTGCCTGCCTCTACGAAAACGCTGATCGGGCAGGGCAACATCAGCGAGATTTTCTTGTCTTTTGCCAATACCCGGCTGGCGAACCCGGCGTTGCATATCTCGACGATTTTCATCGGTTCGCTCTCAAACCCTTTTGCGGCAAGCGTCGCTTTTACATCGTGGATGTAGAGCACACGAAAGCCCTTCTCCTGTGCCTTGGACTCAATCGCAGTTACTGCTTCATCCACGCTTTTGGTGGTCTCCACCGTGTAATCGAATTTATCCATCTGTTATCTCCTTGAAATAGTGATGGGTCACCATTGGCGCCCATATGAAGAATTGGTTACTGCTGCTGCTTAGTCGCCGGGGTTTGTCGAACCAGTCCGCTCGAGCTTGGAATTCAGGTTGTTTTCGTCTGAGGCCAGTGTGGCATTGGACGAGAGATACTCCTGCGCGTATTGGTGCAGCAGGTCATAGGCGGCAATGATCTTGGGACTTCCCAGCCGGCAATACACGCTTGTCCCTTCCCTACGCGATAAAACGATACCCGTTGAGCGCATCATTCTAAGGTGCCTGGAAACGCTTTCTTGTGGAATGCCCAATTCCTTGACTAACCGTGTGACGTTCTTTTCGCCATCTCGCAAGCAATCCACAATTTCCAACCTTGTGGGTAAGTGACTGGCAGATATTGGCATGGACCTGGTAGAGTTGTTTGCTTTTCATTCAACGTCATTGGGTTGAGCTTCGCGGCAAGAAACGTCTTGTGCGTTTCATGTAGCAGTCATGAACGAATGAGCGGGCTTTCTGGATTTGTACAGCGACATAGTGCCGAACATCGTTGCATATCGAGCCGTCTCCGTGACATCCTCAAAATCAGCGTTGTTAAAAAACACCGGCAGCAGTCCGTTCACGTTGTCAGAAGTTGTACTAAAACCGTCCAAAAATTGCACCAGAAAGAAAGCCAGCCGCATTTTCACACTATTTGCCTTTCCCCAGTCTGCCACATGTAATTCACCGCCAGGTCGCAGGACTCGATATACTTCTTTCAAAGTGCGCTCCTTATCCTTACGCGTCAGGTGATGAAAGAGCAAACCGGAAAACACACGATCAAAGGAGTTATCAGGATAGGGCAGATCAAATGCCATACCTTGGTCGAGAGTAACGTCTAGACCAGATTTGAAAATCTTCTCTTTTGCGATTCCAAGGGCCTTGGGATCACCATCCAGGCCAGTCACTTCCGTATCGGGGGAAGATTGCTTGATGATGAGCGTAAGTGTCGCTGTTCCGCAACCTAGATCCAGGACGCGATGATTTTTAGCAAGCCGAGCCTGACGAACAAGAGCTTGCTTGAACTCAGTTTCATGCATCAACTTGTCCATCACAGTGTCATAGAAACCAGTCAGCCATTCATATCGCAGGGCAGGGATATAGTTGGTGCGATCATCGTTCATGTTCTATTCTCCTTCGACAAACAATCGGCGGGACCTGGTCCACTTTCATTTTCGACTCCGTATTGTGAGAGATCCTTCACCTGCAAGAGCATCCTCGCGGCTTTGTTTGGAAATTGTCAGCATCAAGAGAGAGACGCCGAGCACGATAAAAGCATCCGCCAGGTTGAACGTCGGCCAGCGGGATAGGCCCAGCCCCATATCCAGGAAATCAGTGACCTGGCTATCGGGCAGGCGATCTGCAAAGTTGGCTGCCGCGCCACCGAGAATCATCCCAATAGGAAAAGCTGCAACAGGCGGAATCTCACCCGCACGCAGGGCGCGCACCATCCATACTGCCAGGATGGTAATGATGAGTCCCGTGAGGATCAATGGCCAGACTCCACCGTTCGCGAACAAGCTAAAAGCTACGCCGGTGTTGTAGCCCAACGTTAAGCGGAAGAATTGTCCGATGAGCGGGACAGGGGTATAAAGCGACAAAGTCTTTTCGGCCCAGGTTTTGGTCAGCCCATCAACTGCAAAAGCAATAAGTAATGCAATGAGAAAACGAAGTTGCAGTCTCATATCTACTTGCGACGTTCTGTCCGAGGGATGTTGTAGCGAGTGCATTCATAGACCCCGCGCGCGACATCCGCCAGAAGCGATTCAGCCAGGGCCAACACTTCCCCCACGCGATCATCGCTCAAGTGATAGGTCACATAACGACCCTCCTGTTCAGCGACGACGAGTCCGCAGTCGCGCAAACAGCCCAAATGATTCGAAACATTGGGTTGCGACAGGCCGGTGGTCTCGACGATTTCGCTCACCGTTAGCGGTCCGTCGCGAAGCGCAACAAGGATTCCCAATCTCGACGGATCGCCGAAGCCGCGGAATAGTTTGGCTTGCAGTTCGGTTTTGGATGGGGTAGTGGTTGTAATCATGAGTTCCTCATATCATTACATAAGTATGTGATGATATTTTACTTCGAGAAGAGCAACTGTCAAGGATTTACATGGCACTTTCACTCTTTCTACATAACTTCTATATATCTGCCAGGTATCCTGTGCATAACTTCACAAACAGGAGATACCACCATGAAAATTGTAAAGATCCTTCTTGGATTGCTCGCGACTGTGACCCTGCTCGCAGGCGGCTTTATGGCAGGAACATTCATCGCACAGACGCGCCTCGCCAGCGCCCCAGGGCAACCATTTGCGCAGCCGACATTCATTGCACAACAGATTCAACCGACGCTGGTTCCGCAAGAGCAAATTCAACCCACAGTGATTCCACAACAATTCCAAGCCCCATCCATTCCACAAACGACACCACTTGCCAATCCGCCACAGGGACAATGGGGATCAGGCTGGTGGATGATGGATCCGAATTACGTTCCCCAGGGAGACTGGGAGCGGAGCTGGATGATGGATCCGAATTACGCCCCGCAGGGTCAACAGGGCGGATGCATGCATGATTGGGACTATGACAATTGTGGCGGACGGCAAGGCGACATGTATGACGGGCAGACCAACCCCAATTGGAATCTCACGCCACCTGTACCCAGCAGTTCGCCATCTTATCCTACACCTTCCGGTCCTGTTTCATTCCAGAATAATGTTCAGCCAATCTTTGCCGCTCGTTGCGTTGCCTGTCACGGCGGGACAAACGGCTTGTATCTCGACACGTATGAAAACGTAATGAAAGGCGGCAGGAACGGCGCAATGGTCGTCCCTGGCGACGTGTACAACAGCCGCCTTGCCTATTATGTGTACAACGGCTATATGCCTTTTAAAAACACGCCGCTCACTGCGGTGGAAATCCAAACCATTTTGGATTGGATCGCAGTAGGCGTTCCAAACAACTAAGCATTTCAAAATCAACAACAATAAGGAGATGATACAATGAAAAATATCGCACTCTGGATTGTGATTGGTGTAGTTGCGCTGTTTGCTCTTGGCTTGTTTGGCGGCACGCCAGCGGCAGTCATGCCCTTCGGTTGGAATAACTCCGCCTATGGTTATGGCTGTGATGGCTGGAACGGATACGGAAACATGATGGGCTATCGCGGGTACATGCCGATGACACTTGCACCTGGCGCAAGTGCAGGTGTGGGTAGCTGGGGAATGCCCTTCGGATTTCTCGGCATGGCGTTCATGTGGCTCATTCCGCTCGGTGTTCTTGCGCTCATCGTTGGCGGCATTATCTGGCTCGCGCAAACACTAACGCACAAGCAGGCTTCCATTTCCTAGCCGTGCTCGAATAGCAGGAGATTGGTTTTGGCAGACAAGATTTTAGTCATTGAAGATGAAGCGCAAATCACCCGCACCTTGCGGTTGTATCTCGAACAGGCGGGCTACCAGGTTGCCATCATCTCTGATGGCGCACAGGCAATGCCAGCCTTTCGGCATGAAAAGCCCGATCTTGTCATACTGGATCTGCACCTGCCGCATGTGGATGGCTGGGAGGTCTGCCGTCAGATCCGACGCGAGGCAGACATCCCCATCATCATGCTCACTTCCCGCACGGAAGAGAGCGATAAACTCATAGGGCTGGAATTGGGCGCGGATGATTACGTCACCAAGCCGTTCAGTCCGCGCGAAGTGACCGCCCGCGTGCGTGTTGTCTTGCGCCGGAGCCGTGGACAAGTTCAACCGCCGCCCATCCTGCGCGCCGACACGCTCGTTCTGGACCTGGAAGCGCATACCGCGACCCAAGCCGATCAGCCCCTCGATCTGACTCCCACTGAATACGACATCCTTGCTGCGTTCATGCGCCATCCTGGGCAGGCATTCACCCGATTGCAGCTGGTTGAAGCGGCGCAGGGTGTGGCGTATGAAGGTTACGAGCGCGTGATGGATCAGCATATTAAAAACTTGCGCGCCAAACTGGGCGATGATGCCCGTGCGCCGCGCTACATCGAAACCGTCTTCGGCGTGGGATATCGTTTCTCTGCGGAGTTTCGACATGATGCGTAGCCTGTGGCTCAAATTGATGGGGGCATTCCTGCTGGTCGTGTTGATCGGCGGCGGCATTGACACGTATTTGGTGAGCCGCTCAACAAGGACTCAATTCAGCCAGTACATCGATCAGAATGGAAGGGCAATCGCCCAGCAACTTGCGCCAGCCCTGGCTCAATATTACGCCCGGCAGGGAAATTGGCAGGGCGTGCAAAGCCTGCTCAGTAATCCCTGGGGAATCTCTATGACGAATGATGGCATGGGGATGATGGACGAAGGGGATTGGGGTACATGGCAGGACATGGATGGAATGGGGATGGGAAACGACATAATGAGCAACGCCAACAATCCTTGGGGCATGATGGGGTTGCGTATCCTGCTTGCCGATGCGCAGGGAACCATCGTCGCAGATAGTGCCACGCAGGATGTCGGAAAGACTCTGTCCTCGGACGACCTCGCGGTTGGCGAGCCAGTCCTGGTCGGGAATCAGCAGGTTGGAACAGTGCTACCCCTTTATGCAGGAACAGCCATGCCCAATTCAGCAGACGATTTTGTTACTTCGATCAATCACTCCACCTGGCTGGCTGGAGGCATTGCCGCGCTCGTCGCCTTGCTTCTGGGGTCCGTGCTATTCTTTCAAATCGTTTCACCCGTACAACGACTGACCTCCGCTGCTCAGAAAATCGCGGCTGGAGATTTAAGTCAGCGCATCCCAACCCAATCACAAGATGAAATTGGGACACTGGCAGAATCGTTCAACCAAATGGCAGACTCACTTGCAAATCATGAGGAACTGCGCCGCAACCTGATCGCCGATGTTGCGCACGAACTGCGGACGCCTCTTACGGTCATTCAGGGTAACCTCGAAGCCATGTTGGATGGTATCCTGCCAATAAACCCGCAGGAAATTGCAACTCTTCGAGATGAAACCGCGTTACTGGCGCGTCTCGTTTCAGACCTGCGACTGCTTTCCCTGGCGGAGGCGGGTCAATTGAAACTTGAACGCGTCAGTACTGACCCTGCTGAACTGGTCGCGCGTGCGGTTGAGCCATTCCGCTTGCAGGCGCAGTCCAGCCGGGTTGAACTAACAGTGGAGACTGCGCCCAACCTGCCGTCGATTAATGTGGACGCCGATCGTATTTCCCAGGTAATTCGCAATTTGCTCAGCAATGCTTTGCGTCATACGCCCTCAGGAGGACAGGTTACAGTGACATGCGGCAAAGATAAATCCCATAATCTTCTTGTCACGATAGCTGATACGGGCGAAGGCATTCCGCTGGATGACCTGCCTTTTGTCTTTGACCGGTTCTATCGCGCCGACAAATCCCGTTCACGCACGAGCGGCGGATCGGGGATTGGGCTGGCGATTGTCAAGCAATTAGTGCAGGCGCATGGCGGCAAAGTATGGGTGGAAAGTCAGCCAGGTCGGGGGGCAACAATTGGACTCCTATTGCCCTTGTAGGTTGTTTGAACGTAGACTCTTACTTATCCCGTCATCAACTTAGGACGACTGCAAAGCGTGCAGCGCTTCCGCTAAATGCGCGGACTGGATCTCCTCGCACCCCGCTAAATCCGCAATTGTACGCTCCAACTGTAAGCTGCGATGATGGGCACGCGCGCATAAATTCAGTTGACTCATCGCTGCCCGCATCAGGTTCTGATGTTTCGACAGGCTCAACACGGCGCCTTCGTCCTGCAACTTGTAGAACTGACGGATCTCCCCGATGCGACGTATGACAGACGAATCATGCTTTCTATGCAATATGCGATTCACCCGTCCTGGAACACAATCGGTTGTAACGAAAACGATCAGAACTTATAAGACCGCTACGATCCATGTCAGTCGGATTCCAAAAGAGATGATCGCAAGACCTGCAACAAGCAGTGTCCAGGTTAATACTCTGATCGTTGTCGTGGAAAGCGCCATGTCGAGCAGGATGGCGTGAACTCCCAGCAGGCAGTGGGTTGTCACCACGACCAGGAATAGGATCTCCATCAGTGCAATTCCCGGCACGTCATAATAGCGAAGAATATCCGCGTAGGTGAGCAATCCCTGTGGCGCAATCCAGTGATTGACGAGGAGATGAATGGAAAGAAGCACGAGCAACAAAATTCCCAGCGTGCCCTGCACAAACCAGCGCCATGTAGTGAACGACGTTCCTGAATATTGTTGCATAGCTATGTACCGAACAGGCGCAGCGCAAAGAGCAGCGACACGAGGACCGTAGAGAGCAGGGAGATGACAAACAGGACTTTTTGATGACGCAGTCCGATACCTACTGTCATGAGTGTTATTCGCAATCCATTCAAACCATGCAGGACCACCGCCGCAATCAACAGGAGCTCTCCCACTTTGATCAGCGGCAGGTGAGTCAATGCGAGGAAATCATCATACGCCTGTGGACCCTGCGTGAGTTTGTTCAACACGATCAGATGCAGGAAAAGATAAAACGTGAGCGCAAGACCGGTGATGCGATTGAGGATAAAGGCCCACGATCCTGGTTCTCGTCCACGTGGATCGAACCAGTTCAATAGTCTGCGTACAGGGAGTCTATTCATGGATGCTCAAACGTCTGCTTTCCAAATGGTATTCCAAAGCGCTTCACGATCCCAATCCGTGAAGATCAGGATATCTCCCAATGTCAATCGCTTGCGCATGAGGGAAGCATGCATGAAGGCGAAACCCGCTCGATGTTCGTCGATCGGCGGATTAAGTTGTGACCAGCGGATCGGCGCCTCCACGGCTTGCAAGATGGTGCGAATCGTTTCGGGCGGACAAGTTTCCGCTGCAAGGTGGGCGCGAACGGAGTCCCAATCTTTCAACGCCGACTCGAAATCCTGACGATGCGCGTGCCACTTCTCCAGTTTCTGGCTGTAATCTGCCCAGCACTCCGCGCCTGCCTTGCCGCTCGGATCGATCTGCGCAAAGCTGCTCTCAATGCGCTGTCTCATTGAATCCATCGACGGGTAACACGAATCCACATTTAGTTCAGCTGGCTCAAAATCCGATAAGAAGCGGCGATACATTTCCGCACCCGCCAGCGTTGCCAGCGCGACCTGCGATCCATGCACGGCGAGTGGGGCATGATCGATCTCTGCCTGCAAATCCAGAACGTGCGACATGACATGTTCGAACCCAGACATCGGTGTGGTGGCATGAGAAAGCGACATGGCCAATCCGCCGAGTGCGATGATCTTTGCCAGCATCGCCACGCTTTCCAGTTTTCCCAAACGAATACCTTCGGCATGTTCCATCAACAGGTCGCCAAGCGGACCAACAAGATTCTTCGCGAGTTCTGAATATGTGGAATCCATGCCGAGGCGATGCGCGAGATACCAATCGGGAAAACTCACAAACACCGCCAGCATGTCACCCACTCCACCGACCGTCATTTCCATCGGAGCGTCGCGCAGCGTTTCGAGATCGCAGATCAACGCGTCGGGATATCGCGAGTCAAGCGTCCGTTTGACGCCATCCACAAAGGTCGGTGACATGTTCGACGTGTATGCGCTAACGCTGTTGGCCGTTTGATACACAACGAACGGTACCTGCTCACCCGTTGCATGCTGATACAAAAAACAACCATGCTTGGCAATATCGGTCACAACACCTGAGCCAACAGATAGAACGGCGCAGCCCGGGCTTAAGCTTTTCTGCACCAGGTGGATGTGAGGCATGTCCGTATGGACCTGTCCGCTTTCATCGGGCGGCATGATGCAAAGCTGAGCGTGCCAGCCATCATTTCGCAAAGTATTCAAGAGCTGCTCTTTGAGATCCCCACCATCACGGCGTTTCGGAGTTTCGTCCATCACGATGACGAGCGGCTTATCCTTACGGGCCCCAACAGATTGGACGATTTCTGTCGATCGAAACAGAGCGCCCGATTCAAAGATCATGTGCTTAATGGGCATGGTCTCCTGCAAAGGAAAACCCGGTAATCTGCGAATCTCCTCCCAGAACTTTGGACCATCCGCGGGATCGTATGGTAATTGTGTCATGCTGCTAACCTTTCCTCTTCCACATGGAAAACAAAAGATCTTTTCGCAAATTCATGATTGCCGATGCCGGCTGGACGTTCGCCGGGCACACTTCGGTACATTCGAAGGCGCTGTGACAACGCCACACGCCATCTTCACCCTCGATCTGAGAGCGCACTTCCGGGACATGGATATTTCGCGCCGCAGCGGCCAGCACCGCCGGTCCAAGATAGGATTCGCTGGTCGCGGCGATCGGACAGGCGCTGATACACAATCCACATTCGATGCAGCTTTCGAATCGCTGCCAGCCGGAGGCGGGTTCCGTTAGAATATGCGCGCCAACCCCTTGAAGCTTTCGCGCCAGCAGAGACATATCCACGACCAGATCCGCGATCGTTGCAAAGTTGCGTAACGGCTCCAGTGTCAATACTTCGTCTCGCGCAAGTTCAAAGGCGGGCGTGATACAGGCGAGTCGTTCACGTCCCTGTATTCGCATTCCGCAGCTTCCGCAGGAGGCGTGGTGACAGGAATGTCGGAACATCAGAGAAGAATCCTGAGTCCATGCCGCTTCCAACGCATCCAGCACGCAGGCATCCGCCGGTATCGACACGCGAAATTCCTGCCAGTATTCACGCCTTGATTCACCGTCACCTGCACGAGCTGTACGTTTGATGCGAAGGGTTAGCTGCTTTTCCATATCAGCCCGCCAAATAATGCGAAAGCAACTGCTCGGTCCGTGTTCGGCACGGATTCGTCACGCCGAGTCTTGCGCAAACCATATCACTCATGTCTTCCGCCATGTGACGCGCGGTCGTCGTCTTGCCGCCAATGATCGAAAAGAAACCGGGAACGTCATCCTGCGAATGGTCGTAGCAGCGATGCATGCGCGAGGCGGTCCGTCCACCCTGCGCGTCTTTGATCAACGGACGGGCCGCCGCCATGACACCGCGAACTTTTGCGTGGCTTGCTCCCGGAATCATCCAGTCTGCCAGTTCCAATAACTGTGCGACATGTCCATCGGGAATCGAAATTTGATCGGGATCCGCGACCAACCATGAAGTGGTACCAAGGATGCTCGTGTTGCGCTGCGGCACAATGATGTCTCCATCGCCTGGAGGCGCGAGGATGTTGATCACCATATTGCATAAACGCCGATCGAGCGTGGCCATCACACCGGCAGATGGTTCCAGGTCGATCTTGATTCCCGCCATCTCTGCCAGCCGCGCCGCCCACGGGCCGGTTGCGTTGATGACTGCATCACAGCCGATTGTCTCCACCGTTCCTTTGCTGCGACTGCGGATCGTCACCTGTCCACGCTTTGGATCGAGAGCAAGCACTTCTGTAAATGACAGAAAAACCGCGCCGTTGTTGCGCGCTGTCGCAAGGAAACTCAAGGTGAAGCGATATGGATCAAAGACTCCGTCTGGGATGCGGATGGCAGTCAGCAGCTTCGGGTTAAGGAGCGGTTCGAGTTTCAATGCTTCTGCAGGTGTGATTTCCTGTGCTGGGATTCCGCATCTCGCACAGGCTTCCAAAAATCTCTCTCGATACTCCAGATGATCCTCACGCACGGCAATGAATAATCCATCATTCAGTTCGAGCGCGTCCGGCATGATGGTCCGCAGGATCCGATTCTCTTCGATGCACTCGCGCGCCGAGACAGGATCATTGACGGCATAACGCGCACCGCTGTGCAGCTGGGCCTGGTTATGCCCGGTCGTTCCGCCTGCCGGTCCAAACCGATCGACGATTGTGATGCGTACACCCCGCAATGCCAGGTCGTGCGCAATGGCAGCGCCTGTGGAACCTGCTCCGATCACAACGACATGCGGAGGATTCATGGACTATTTCTGCAAATGCTGTGCTTTCAACCAATCCGCGATATTGCCGAGATGATCGAAAGTATAGGTCGGTTGAAACTCTGATTGAGCCAGATCTTCAGGGTGGGTTTCGCCACTAAGCACAAGGCAAGTCGTAATGCCCGATGTTTGTCCCAATGCAATATCCGTATAGAGTCGATCCCCAACCATCGCCATCTGCTCGATGCCAAGCCCCAGTTTTTTCGCGACTGCATCCACGATCATGCGATTGGGCTTGCCCACGATCAGGTCTGGATCGCGGCCAGTCGAAGCACGGACAAAGGCGATCATCGCACCGATATCGGGCATGTATCCCGTTTCGGTGGGACAATTGAAATCGGGGTGAGTCGCGAAATATGGGAGTCCGGCGCGCACGAAGTCACACAACTTCCAAAGCTTTTCATAGGTTAAGGTCGTATCAAATCCCAATACAATCAGTTGCGGATCTACATCCTCCAGCCGAAATCCATGCCCGCGGATTTCATCCTGCAGCGCTGGCGTTCCAACCACAAATACTTTCGCGGATGGATACTCGTGCTGCAAATACACTGCCGTGGCTTCGCCGGATGTAAAGACCTTCTCTTCCGGGATGGGTAATCCGAGACGGCTGATCTTTTCTGCATATAAGCGACGATGCTTTGAAGAATTATTGGTCAGGAACAAAAAGTCCTTGCCCAACTCGCGCAGTGTGTCGATGAAATAGAGCGAACCATCGATCAACTCATCGCCCAAATTGAAGGTCCCATCCATATCCAATAAGAAGCATTGCACGTTGAGTAATGGTTCGTGGTTCATGATTTGATCCTGGCTGCCTGTTCAAATACGGGTAGAAGTGAAAAATAGGTGGCACGATAGAGCTGGTAATAGTCTTCATATCGGGCGCTGTTCTTTGCATCCGGTTGGCGAGTCTCGACCACTTGCGTCGTGAGTGTTACTGCGTCTTCGATCGTATCGAGCATGCCAGACCCGGCCAGCGCCAGAATGCCTGCACCCAGGGCGGTTGTCTCAACTGTGTTGGTGATGGAGGTAGGCAAGCCGGTCACATCGGCCTTGATCTGTCGCCACAACGCGCTGCGGGCGCCGCCGCCGACAATGCGTATTTCCTGCAATGGCAGACCCATGCGGAGCATTTGATCGGTGATATCCCGGATGGCATAGGCCGAGGCTTCGAGGATGGCGCGGCAGAAGTGTTCACGACGATGCGCGAGTGTGAAACCCATGAATGTACCGCGCGCGGCTGCATTCCATGTGGGAGTCATCGCGCCCATCAGGCATGGCAGCATGATGAGTCCATCGCTGCCAGGTGGGATGGTCTCTGCCGCTGCATTGAGCAAAACATATGGATCATCCCCAACCTCTCTCGCCAGAATGATTTCCTTTTCTGCAAACTGATCTCGAAACCAGCGATAATTCGCGCCAGACACAAACCCCGGGTTCTCCAATAACCAAAGGTCCGGGGCAGCATGGCAATGCGTCTCAACCAGTCCACTTTCGTCAAACAGCGCAGTTGTGCTGGAGGCACACACGGGTTCAGCGGTACCGGCAATATCACACACCAGACCCGGGCGCGTTACACCCGCGCCGAGACAGGCGGCGTGCTCGTCACCGCTTCCGAGAATGACTTTGGTTGTCCGAGGCAATCCCATTTCTTCTGCAACATGAGGCAGGAGCGTCCCGATCACTTGTGTGGCAGGATAGATCGGCGGCAGCAGACGCATGGGGATTTCGAACAGGTCGCACATCGACTGCGACCACGTGCGCGAGCGTACATCCATGAGCAACGTGGACGAAGCATTGGAGTAATCCACACCCAGTTCACCTGTCAGCGCGAAGGCAACATAACTTCCCGGCAGCAGAAAGTGAGCCGTTTGGCCAAATAATCGGGGCTGGTTATCAGCCAACCAGCGGATCTTGGGCGCGACGTGGGATGGGTCCAGATTCAAACCCGTAATCGTGAAGACTGCTTCCTGCGAGATTTGTCTGCCTGCTACTTCGCATTGTGACACGGCGCGGCGATCCATCCAAATCATGGCGGGATGCAAGGGCCTGCCGTCCGCATCGACAGCCACCACGCCATCCACCTGCGCATCGAGTCCGATCGCCTGGATGTCCCGTGCAGCAACAGCGGTCTTTGCAAGCAGCGCGCGTATCGCCTTTATCAGCGCATCCACCCATGCATCCGCGGATTGTTCCGCCCAGGTCGGTTGTGGATACTCAATGGGGTAACTTACAGATGCTTCCCCACACGTCTGACCCTGCTCTGAGATGAGCAACACTTTCAGGCTTTGCGATCCGATATCACAGCCGAGGACGTATTTCATGAGGAATCATCCCTATATAAGCAGTTTGCAGAACATGTCACAAAGACACCTCTGATACCGTATTGCGCGGAGCGCGAAGCAGCGACGAAGCAATCCTGTTCATAGTTGTAGGCAGATCATTGTGCGTGAGGTTGCTTCGCCATAAGACAGCTCGCAATGGTGGAAATTCAAGTCTCAGAAAAGAAAGCAATCCCCAATGGAGATTGCTTATCCTGTTTTCAAGTCCGATTTGCAAATCAAGACGGGAATTCTATTCGTCAAGATTTTGCAGGTGCTCGGCGCGTTCCACTTCCTCAACGTCGTTGTACCATTGGACGCGCGTTCCAATGGCAGCGCGCGCCTTCCATGCCAGCGACTTGGGCGCCGCTTCGATCATCTTTTCGAGCGTAGTAATCCGCTCGTTGATGTTCTGATTATCCTGGGCGGTGAACAAGTCCTTGTAGCGTTCCAATCCATTGCGGATCTTCCCCAGGTTCATCGTGGTGGTGTAATAGAAGCCCCAATCCCTGCTCAGGATACCGGCAATATATTTGCCGTTGATCGTTTCCTGCTCTATGTCTCCCACGGGATGTGAGGCAAAGAGCATGAGCATGTCACGGATATCCTTCTCGTTGATGCGGACGATCTGGAATTTTTCCAGTGAAAGATCCGCCAGCGTAATGGTCGGTGAGTCGAGGTGCAGCCGGTTGCGGAAGTTGACCACATGACACATATTCAATTCGTCTTCGAAGATATCCACATGCAGACCCGTTTGCGGGTTTTCGTAGATATGCCGCCCCGCAAACAATCCGGGTGTCAACGAGGCCTTTTGCCGCTCTGATTGGAACTGGTCCTTCGCCAGGAAGTTCTCGATCTTTTCACCTTCCTTCGAGTAGGCCGCAAAATCAATATCGGTGATGTCGCGTCCCATCGACACATGGACGTGGACATGGTCCGGGCAATGGATGCGAAAAGCAGTCGCTCCCAGCACACGCAGGGTCAATCCATTCTGCCCGGCCTTACTCACGATGTTGATCGCTTCGTTAACGAAATCAATGGCTTGTGACATTTTGTTTGTTTCTTCCTTTACCGGGTTTAGATTACGAATCTATTCTACATCATCCAGGTCGCACACACATAAGTAGCTAGTTCTGCGTGAACGTATAGTTATCGAGTCCTTTTTTGGATAATTCCAGCACCACGCCCCGCAATACGCCTTCTCCATACTCGCTGCCGGGATTAATACACATGGTCCTACCGAGCTTCTGCGCCGAACGGCTCTCATGAATATGTCCGTGGACGCCCAGCAGGGGCTGATACTTTTCGATCATCTTTCGAACGGCCTTGCTTCCCACGGGCACCATATTGAAGCCGCCCGCCAGTGACAGTTTGGGCGTGAGGTTATCATCCAATTCGGGAGCGATATCGAGGTTGGTGTCATACGGAGGGACATGCAGATTGAACACCGCATGTGATGGATTCTTCAGTTGTGTGGCAAGCTTCTCGATCAATCGTTCCAACTCTTCCTCACTCTTGTCGCGCGGGCACTGCCAGGGCGTTTGATTCGCCGCGCCGACACTGATCATCTCGTGATGATCGTCCAATTGAATCAATGTGCCATCCACGTTCTGAATGATATCTGAGGATCGGAA
Organism: uncultured Anaerolinea sp.; assembly: GCA_964489725.1. Taxonomy (GTDB): domain Bacteria; phylum Chloroflexota; class Anaerolineae; order Anaerolineales; family Villigracilaceae; genus Defluviilinea. The sequence continues at coordinate 19,984 of CAZBAX010000014.1, forward strand.
GGCACTATCCACCTCATAGGGATCGTCATTTCCGGGTTGAACGTAACAACGGATACCTGTGTCTTTCAGGCGTTCCTCAGCAATCTCCAGCCAGCGGACCAGACGCTCTTTCGCCAATTCGGCAAAGCGTTTTTCGACGAGACTGCGGTCTGCCTTGTAAGCTTGCACTTCCTCCGGCGTCAGCCGAACGGGATACAAGCCGCTGTTCTCAAAATTCGTCTCGAGCTTTGCAAGTTCCTCCCCTTCGACGTCGTAGAGCTTTCCAAGATAGTTCGCACTGAACTTTCCACCACCCTGCTCTACCATCGGGACGATCATTTTGCCAATCATGTCTCCACCCAAAATCAGGACCTGGGCTTCATAGAATTTACCGGCATTGATGAATTTCTTAAAGACGACAGTGGATCCATGCAGATCTGTTGTAAAAAAGACCCGGGTAGGCTTACTTCCAAATAAGGACACAACGACCTCCAGTAGGCAGAGCGGAACGAGAGATGGACCTGATACACAAATCTTGGGAGATGGTCCCAGCTTGGGCTGGGACCATCCCATCCAATCGCAAAAGGATTTGATCCTGATACTAATCTGGCGGGATTTCCTTGAAGCGTCTGTCAAACGCAGTGCCACGTCGCTTGTTCATGAAAATGGCAACGTAGTACAACAGGATTGGCAACAGCATGTAGAAGCCGAAGGAAACGCCCAAACCTCTCCAGCCGTAATTTTCTGACGGCGGGTTGAGAGCCGGCACAAGTGTAAAGTACACGGTGATGAGGCTGATGATCAGCCCTGCGACACCCGCCACAACGATCCAGGGGATTCCTGCGATGCTCTGGCGCGTAATGGCAGGGGCTTTCTCCCAGATATCCTTGCGGCGATAGGGGAAGGCGATCGCGGCAACGCTCAGGAAGATCCAACCGAAGAACCAGATGGTGATTGTGTATACCTGGTATGCTGACAGCAACGGCGTCATCACGTTGACGCTGAACTGCAGCCAGGAAATCAGGAAGCCCAGGAGCACAGCATAGACCGGTGAACCGCGACGATTTACTTCGTTGATCTTATCGGGCAGCATGCCATCGAAGGCGTAGGCAAACAGATTGCGGACCGGCGCGAACGCCAGACCCATCGCACCGACCCAGTTGATCAAACCCCAGGCAAGCGGTCCACCCAGCAGGAGCAATAGTGGATTCTGTGTGGCATACACCAGGAGGAACGGTGTCTGCGGGAAGGAACCGAAGATCGGAACATCTTCACCGGCGGCATTGAGCTTCGAGATCGCCTCCATCAGATCTTTACCAAATCCGTGATAGGTGACATACGTGAAGACCTGGTAGTAGATGATGAACAGGATGATCGAGCCATACTGGGCCAGAGGCTGGGCCCGGTCGACACGCTTGATCTCGCCCGCAATGTTCGCCGAATAGGTCGAACCAAGGCATGTCAGGTTCATGAAGGTCATACCGGCCATGATCGTCGCCGCGACCGAGACAAAGCCCGACGTCCAGCCGAGTTCACTGGCCTTGGCGTACACAGTCCGATAGTCGATGTTCTGAACGAGCATCATACCCTGATGGACGATGTCGGGATTGACCGAGAGCAGCACGGCCGCATATACGCCCAGCATCACCCAGGTCAGGATAACAGCGAACCATACGAAGCGCATGAAGACCTTCGTCCCGAGGTAGATCACATAGAACGACAGCATCAGCGAAAGGGTGCCAACGATCCAGACCAGCCACGAGCCCTGGGTCTTTGCCAGTTCCAAGCCAAGATTGGTCATCGCAGTGTTCTTGTAGATCAAGCCCATCTGCGTAATGGCGTGACCGAAGCCCCAGTTGACCACGAAGTTGGTGTTATTCCCTTGCCAGTTCAAACCCACGATGGTCAACGTCCACGAGGCGATGAATCCCAGGAACGGGTTCAGCACGCGGCTGATGTAGATGTATTCCCCGCCTGAGCGAGGCATCGCGGATGAGAAATAAGTGTAGATGGCAGCGAATGGTACCAGCGTCAACATAAACAGGATCGAGATCTGCATCTGGGCGCCGGCGTACAACGTCACAGCCCAGAGCAAATAGAAGCTTGCCTGTGTGATGTTGGGAGCTACGAACGAGTATGCAAGGGCAGTCCATGGACTGACGACGCGCGTCAGACCGGAAGCTTTGCGGGAGAAGACTTCTCCCGCCTGCTGGGCAGCCGCTTGAAGAGCATCTTGAACAGGTTGCTTTGCTTCCATGAAATTCTTACTCCTTTCGTGCAAATATTTCGTACTTGCCAAACCAAACTTTTTCGAACGATCTGATCACGGTCTATGAGAATAAAGCAACCTCCTTTCGACCTTGGCTCCATGACCTAAAATGCAGGGCCTTTTCTGTGAATGATGAAATTGAACTTGTCTGTAAGGTGATACTCCAGGGAATAGAGAACCGGGCGCTGGTTTTGGTCATGGTCCACCTGCTCGATTAACAACAGCAGGCTGTTTCGCTGCACCTTGAGCTTGTCTGCAATTTCGCGGCTGGCCTGGAACGGACTGAAGGACGCCGTGCCGTTGACGATCCGAATGCTGGTGTACTTCTGCAGGCCTTCATACAGGGAGACCCCTGTCAACTCTTTTGTGGAAGGCATCCAATGATCCAGGTATTCTCTGGGCATAATGTCACGCGTCCACACCACCGGGACGTCGTTTGCCGTCCGAACTCGATCGATCACAACCAGACCAGCACCGGCGGTGATCTGCAGCTTGTCCGCAATGTTCTGCGATGCAGGCTCTTCATAAATCTCAAAATCGCGCGTCCCCGGCGCATAACCGGCTTGTGAAATCATTTCGGTGATGCCAAAGTTCTGGCTCATATCCTTGACAATCGTTCGATCTTGAACGAACGTACCAAGGCCGCGCCGCTTACGGATCAGCCGCTGTTCTTCCAGAATGCGCAGCGCCTCGCGCAACGTAGTACGGGAAACACCCAGCATCTGCAGCAATTCCATTTCGGGAGGTAATTGACTACCAGGCAGAAATTTTCCCTGCTTGATCGCGTCCTGAATGGCCATGACGGTTTGATCGGTCAGAGTGGCGTGTCTCACGCGATTGATGGGTTGATTGCTGTTATTGGTTTCTGTCTTTACCATTGATTAAGCCTGTCTCATTTCAAATAGGGGACACAACGCGTCGTAAAGTTTCACATACGTGCCAAACGCATCGTCGTAGACCGATCTATTGTTGGGATTCGGCTCGAATCGATCTTTGATCTGAATCATCCGTTCCGCAGCTTCTTCAATGCTGGAATACAGTCCCACGGCCTTACCCGCAAGGATTGCAGCGCCCAACGTGGCGGCTTCCTCGTTTGTTGTGGTGAGAACCGGACGTCCGATCACATCTGCCTCGATCTGTTTCCAAACCCGGCTGCGGGCGCCGCCACCCAACGCGCGCACTTCGGTGACGGGAACGCCAAGTCCTTCAATAACATCAATGTTGCGCCTCACGATGAAGCTGACCGCCTCCATGATCGCGCGCGCAAAGTGATTGCGTCCATGGCGGAGCGTGAATCCATAAAAAGCGCCGCATGCTTTGGGATTGGCTTCGGGTGCCATGGCTCCCTGCAAGTGCGGAAGCATCACCAGCCCTTCGCAGCCCGGCGCAACGCTTGCCGCTTCCATGCCGAGGAGATCGTACGCATCCATTCCGGTGGATTTGGCCGTCTGAAGCTCGGTCCCTGCAAATTCGTCGCGGAACCAGCGCATTACAATGCCACCGCTCGTGAACGTGTGCAGCATGTACAGCCCTGGAATACCGTGATAATGACAGGGCATCTGGTTGCCAGGGTCAAGGATCGGCTGGTGGACGGTGGCGCAAATCGCCAGAGCCGCACCTGTATTTTCACTGAACACGCCGGGCTTGATATTGCCAACGCCGATCGCACCGCAGGCCTGATCCAATGCCCCGGTACACACCAGAGTATTCCGGTCGAGTCCCAATTCGGCGGCAATCTCCGGGCGCAGTTTTGCGACAGGCTCACCCGACTCGCGGTATGCTGGCAGTTGTGACTCAGAGATACCGAGCTCATCAAGCATTTCTTTCCACCAGCCGCGGGTTCTGAAATTCCAGTAGCAGGTGGATGTCACGAGTGAACCTTCACAAACATATTCGCCGCAAAGACGATGGATGAAATAATCCTCGATCAACAGGAACTTGCCAGTCTTCGAAAAGACTTCAGGCTCGTTGCGCTTCAACCAGAGTATTTTCGAGGCCGGCCAGGTTGGAACAAGCTTCACCTGTCCCGTGATCTCAAACGCGTGACGATGTGTGAAGAGCGTCCCAAGATCGTCCGCTTCTTTTTGGGCGCGGTTATCCAGCCAGACGATCGCGCGGCGTAGCGGCTTTCCATCTTTGTCGACAAGGATGAGTGTCTCCCCCTGTGCGGAGACTCCCAGCGCCTTGATTTCAGATGGCCGTACGCCGGAGTCTTTGAGAATTCTGGCAATCGCGGATTTGAACGCCTGCCAATAGGTGTCCACCTCCATTTCGACCGAATCAGCATTGGGCGTAATTAACTGATATTCCTCAGATGCTTTTGCGATGATGTCCCCGTTTGGATCATGCAAGGCACATTTGAGTGCAGTCGTCCCCAGATCAAATGCCAGGATGTTGGGCATGGGTTATTCTCCGGGAGCCCCTGCCCATACAAGAACAGCCATGTCTTCGCCAATATTGATCAATGTGTGTGGTAAACCTTCTGGAATGAAGATCGCGTCCCCTGCAAACAATTCATAGTACTGCTTTTCATCGAACAAAAGAACATGACCGGTGCAGCAGTAGAACACTTCCTGTGACACCTCATGCCCAACATCGATCGCTCCCCTCTGCCCCGGATGCAGGGTGGAAGTGCCCAGCCACATTTTTGGAGTCTTGATGTACTCCCGACACAGCTCCGGACCTTCCATGAAGGTTCTCGCCTGTGTTGCTCGGATAATGCGTGCTGATGCGGTTTCCATATAGATTTCCTTTTCCTTGGGTGTTGAATCCGGCTGGATTCTGAAGCATCAAAAAAGAAAATGTTTACAACGAAACCAAATAGTACTATACTATGTTATGTTGTATTACAAGTAAAACTATAGCAAATTCAAATCAAAAAGTCAAGCCAGGGGAGCAAGTTGTACGGTTCCCCACAGCCCCATTCGAATGGAAGTTACAGCCAACACCGTTTCAGAAAAGGAGCAAGAACGATGAAACCCGAATTTATCCTGATGCTCACCTACAATGACACAACCGTCAAGGATGCTTTGGAAATCTTCCGTGACTGCAAAGACACCCCGGTCACGCATTGGGGATTCAAGGATGTAGGACTTCCGCCTGAGGAGATGAGGGCTCTTGTCCAGGAAATGAAAGAGGCTGGCAAGACAACATATCTGGAAGTCGTAAGTCTATCGGAAGAAGAAGGACTACGTGGAGCAAAGATCGCTGTAGACGCGGGGTTTGACATCCTGATGGGGACCGTATTTTTTGATTCCATCCTCGAGTATCTTAAGGACAAGCCGATCAAATACTATCCTTTCCCCGGCCACATCTTTGGACATCCCAGCATCATGGATGGAACCATCGACGAAGTGGTCGCCCATGCCAGGTTCCTCGAGAGCAAAGGCGTGCCAGGCATGGACCTCTTGAGCTATCGCTTCCTCGGGGATGCGCACCAGTTGTTGACCGAAGTGGTAAAAGCAACGAAGGTCCCGATCGTATCGGCAGGCTCCATCGACTCGTATCGTCGCATCGCAGAAGTTTGGATGGCGGGCGCCTGGGGCTTTACCATTGGCAGCGCGTTGTTTGACAGGAAGTTCGTGACCAATGGTTCATTTAAAGACAACACCGTTGCCGTATGTGATTGGCTTAAAGACACCGATGTCAGAGACCTCGACAAATATCTGAATCTTGCCGCCAAATCGTAGGCTTTGGAATCAAAGAACAGGAACCGACAGAAAATCCTTGATTCTCTCAAAAGCCACTCCCCACTGTGTTGGTCGTAGGCGGCGGTATTCGCTATCTGGAGAACGGTGAGTTCCGGCTCATACGCAAAGCGCTGCAGGAGCGCAATCGTTTGATTCAAAACGCACCAATGCTGGTCAACAAGCGCCTGAATAGATTCATTGCCTTCCCTTGCTCAATCCCCACGTTGCTCGTCAGAACGCGATCTCAGGTGTGCCCGAATTACCCCACCATTCGTTTTGGTCTGTATTGCAGCACTTCTGCCAGGTGCGCGGATTGAATCTCCTCACACCCCGCCAGATCTGCCATCGTGCGCGCCAATTTCAAGATGCGATGATAGGCTCTTGCTGAGAGGTTGAGCTGGCTCATCGCCGCCCGCATCAGGCTTTGACCATCATCCTGTAGTTTACAGAACTGGCGTATCTCGCCAATGCGGATGTCGGCGTTACAGATGGCGTCGGATTGCTAATTGGTAAATCGTAATTGTTGAATGTTTCGCGCGGCTTGCACTCGTGCTCGAATCGATTCGCTTGTCTCGCCCAATCTATCGCCGCTCAACTTTTCGTAATCCACGCGCGGGACTTCGATGTGAATATCGATTCTATCCAGCAGCGGACCTGAGATTCGTTTTTGATACTTTGTGACAAGGGCATGAGCACAAGTGTACGGCTTTTGCGTATCCCCATAGAACCCACATGGACAGGGCTGTACACAAGCGGACAAATTTCTACTGCTTGGTAACAACAGAACTGTTTCGCGTTTCTAACAGGCTTTCAAGCAAAAATCAGTCATTTTACCTTTCGTTATAGCCATGGAGATTTCTCTCAAGGTTAATCACCTTAATTTAAACACCATCCATATCTGGCATAAAGCACCAACCATTATTGCTTGCAATATGTTCTATTACTGGTACAATGCCAAGCATTATCTGCCATCAATCATGATCCACAATGGAATAGCCACCAACTCTTTTACGCTCACTTGATCGTGAAGTTAACGCCGACCAGAATAAGTGATTCCCGCGATTGCGGATACGCACAAATCATATCCCTGAGGAGAATGATTATGAAGAAGCTGGCCAACTTTGGACTGATCCTGTTGTACGTCCTAACGTTACTAACTACTTTCACACCTGCCCGTGCGGCGCCTACGACATTAACAGCCGGCGATATCGCCATCATCGGCTTTAATTTTGATGACCCAGATCAAATGGCGTTCGTCCTGCTGGTGAACGTCGGGTCGGGCACGCAGATCAACTTCACGGATAACGGCTGGAGGAGTAACAACACCTTCCGTACTGGCGAGGGCACCTTTACATGGACGGCGGGGACCGACCTGCCCGCTGGAACAATCGTCGTGCCCGCGGTCAGCGGCGCGGCATTCTCCAACAGCGGCGATCAAATCCTTGCCTATCAGGGAACCAGCAGCAGCCCCACCTTTCTTTATGCCGTGAACAGCGAAGGCGCAGGCGTATGGCAATCGAGCGCCACAAGCAGTGCAACATCCGCCCTCCCAACCGGTTTGGTCAATGGGACGAGCGCCATTGCCCTGAATGAAATCGACAACTCAAAATACGCTGGCATCACCAGCGGCACTAAGGCACAGTTGCTGGCGGCAATTGGGAACCCTGCAAATTGGTCGGGGAGTGATAGCATACGCCAGACCATGCCAACCGGATCGTTCACCGTTCAAGGAACGGCGCCGACCAATACGTCCACTCCCGCCTTTACATTTACATCCACCTCCACTGTCACTTTTACGCCTACCAATACGCCAACCAACACTCCCACAAACACTCCCACGAACACACCTACTTTCACACCGACCAACACCCCCACAAACACACCTACTTTCACACCGACCAACACTCCCACAAACACTCCAACCAATACACCGACCAATACCCCCGTTGGCGGTCTCACAACCTTATCCGCAGGTGACATCGCCATCATCGGATTCAATTTTGACGATCCGGACGAGCTGGCATTTGTACTGTTGGTGGATGTAGGCGCAGGAACACAAATCAACTTCACCGACAACGGCTGGCTTGCCAGTAATGCCTTCCGTACCGGCGAAGGGACCTTCACCTGGACGGCCGCGACCAATCTTTCGGCGGGAACAATCATCTATCCCGTGATCAGCAGTGTCGCGTTTTCCACTTCCGGCGATCAAATCCTGGCGTATCAAGGGTCGAGCAGTAACCCGACTTTACTCTACGCCTTGAACAGCGAAGGTGCAGGTGTGTGGCAGGCGGACGCCACCAGCAGCAACACCTCCGCCCTCCCGTTGGGATTGGTCAATGGAACCAGCGCCATCGCGTTGAATGAAGTTGACAACGCGGTCTATTCCGGCATCACCATCGGCTCGCAGGCACAACTCCTGGCAGAGATCGGGAATCCCGTGAATTGGACCGTCAATGATACGACACGCCTGACCATGCCCGCCGGATCATTCACCATCCAAGGGGCTGGCCCTACCAGCACACCGGGTCCCTCGCCCACCCCAACAAACACTCCCACCATTTCCAGTTGTCCCGCTGCGACTGTCACTGCCATTGGAGCGATCCAGGGAACAGGAGCAAGCACCCCGTTTAGCGGGCAGCAACGCACCATCCGCGGCATTGTGATCGCGGACTTCCAGGGGACGAACGAGTTGAGCGGCTTCTTCGTGCAGGATAGCGGTGATGGGGATGGCAATTCCTCCGATGGGATCTTCGTTTCATCCACGATCGCCGTCAGCGAGGGTAACCCGGTCCAGGTAACAGGCAACGTTGGCGAATCAGGCACGAGGACTCAATTTACAACCGTCCAGAGTGTGACGGTCTGCGGCACCGCCCCGAACGTTTCGCCGGTCAATGTATCCCTGCCCGTCGCGGCATTGACCGATCTCGAAAAGTACGAAGGTATGCTGGTAACCTTCTCCCAGTCGCTGGTGGTGACCGAGAACTACGGGCTTGGCCGCTACGCAGAAGTTGTGCTGGCGTCTGAGAGGTTGTGGAACCCCACCAACATCACCACGCCCGGCGCCTCCGCCAACGCCATGCAAGCCGCGAACGATCTCAAGCGCATCACACTTGATGATGGAAGTACGGTGCAAAACCCCGATCCGGTTGAATACCCTGTACCGGGACTCTCCTTCGCCAACACCCTGCGCTCTGGTGATACGGTGACCAGCGTGACCGGTGTAATGGATTACTCCGCCAGCGCGTATAGAGTCCATGCCACGGTCACACCCAACTGGACGCATGCCAACCTGCGCACGAGCAGCCCCAGCAGCGTGGGCGGTACATTGCGCGTGGCAAGTTTCAACGTGCTTAACTACTTCAATGGACCGACCTTCCCCACAACACGCGGCGCCAGCACAGCGGAGGAGTTCACCCGCCAACGGACCAAGATCATCAATGCCATTCTCGCCATGAATGCAGACATCATCGGACTGATCGAGCTCGAAAATGATGGATACGGTTCCGGGAGCGCGATCCAGGACCTTGTCAATGGGCTGAACGCCGGCGCTCCGTCCGGCACAACCTACGCGTTCATCAACCCTGGTGTGTCGCAGGTCGGCACGGATGAGATCACCGTGGGCATTGTCTATCGCGTGGAGACCGTCATCCCGATTGGGTCGGCTGCGATCAAGACCAACGGGGCGTTCTCCTCCCTCAACCGCCCGCCTATGGCGCAGACCTTCCAGCAGATCAGCGGAGGCGGCAAATTGACCGTGGCGGTGAACCACTTCAAATCCAAGGGTTCTGCCTGCGCCGGCGATCCCGATACGGGCGATGGCCAGGGTAACTGCAACCAGACCCGCGTCAACGCAGCAAACGATCTGACCTCCTGGCTGGCGGCTGATCCGACAAACAGCGGCGACCCAGACTTCCTGATCATCGGCGATCTGAACGCGTATGCGAAGGAAGATCCCATCACGGCGATCAAAAACGTTGGGTACACCAACCTGACGGAAACCTTCCTCGGGCAGTTTGCCTACTCGTACGTGTTCCAGGGGCAGTCGGGTTATCTCGATCACGCGCTGGCCACCTCCGGGCTGACCGCACAGGTGAACGGCGTTGCCGAGTGGCACATCAACTGCGACGAGCCCGTTGCCCTCGATTACAACGTGGAGTTCAAATCTGCCGGGCAGGTGACGAGCTTCTACGGCACCGAGCCGTACCGCTCATCCGACCACGATCCGGTGATCATCGGGCTGATACTCAATCCATAGTCATCCGGTTGAAATACGAAGATAAATTAAGGCAGTCACACATCGCAGTGTGTGGCTGTCTTAATTTAGCAAGGTTCCATCCCGGTGTTCGCCGCTGTGTCTGTTGCCAACTATATTCTCAAACTACACTTACACAGGGACGCAAAGAACGGAAGACTTGGAAAGGGTAAGTGGATGTCCCAAATCTTGGGGTTCAGTATCTCCCCGCAGGAGGAGATGAGTTCCTCATTAGACTCCTCGATCCTGGGATTCCGGGAATTTTCTCAACGAGCATCCAATCTGTGTTACTACCCCATCATCAACTTCGGGCGGTATTGCAGCGCCTCTGCCAAATGCGTGGATCGGATCTCCTCACTCCCCTCCAGATCCGCATATCGGCGTTACAGATGGCGTCGGATTGGTAATTGGTAAATCGTAATTGTTGAATGTTTCGCGCGGCTTGCACTCGTGCTCGAATCGATTCGCTTGTCTCGCCCAATCTATCGCTGCTGAGTTTTTCGTAACCCACGCGCGGGACTTCGATGTGAATATCGATTCGGTCCAGTAATGGACCTGAGATGCGCTTCTGATATTTCGTCACAATGGGCGCTGCACAGGTACAAGGCTTCTGGCTATCCCCATAAAACCCACATGGGCAGGCATGTACACAATTGGACCGGTTTTCATATTCTGGAAACGAAAAAACTTTGCTCCTTCATTATGTTCCGGACGAAAGGGATACCAAAACACGCCCCGGAAAGTTCCGGGGCGTGGATCGCCAATTCTGCATGAGGCCAAACCACGGTGTTACCTGCCCGAAAACCGGGCGGTCACGGAGGTGATGGCGACCTCAGTATCACCTTCCATCAGACGGACATAGATCTGGAATGTGCCTCTCCCATACACCTGGGTGTTGATCTCGAAGGAGTACTGGAGCACGCCGGTGGCTGGCCGCCAGTACGCGGCATCGGGTTGTGCACCGTTGGCCACCACCTGCCACTCGACGCGTTCATTGCCTGATAACACGGAGACTGTGAAGGAACGTGATGTGACATCCGAGTAGTTCGTGTCAATTGCCGCTCGGGCATAGATCGTATGTGCTCCGGGTGTCAGGCGCCCAAGTGGTGCACTCCACGTCCCGGAGACATCGTCGAGAGTCGCCTCGATGGGCGAGCTGAAGTTTGGATCGTCCACTGAAATATCGACGTGCTTCCGCGTCGGATGATCGCCGGCCTCGGTCGATCCCAGGTCTGGGAATTGGGCGGTTCCCAAGGCCACAACTTCACCGTTCGGAACTTCCTCGCCTTCAGCCGGGCTTGTGATGGATGTGCCAAATTCAAGGCCGGTCGGCGGCAGGGCGGCGGGAATGATGGTAATCACCGATCGGTGCTGCCCTTCATAACCAAACGACCAGGCCCGGGCGCCAATCAATTGCACCTGGAACGTAAGCTGCTCACCAGCAATGGCCGGGCGGTCGGTTGTGAACGACCAATTGAACTTGTTCCAGCACATCTCACCCAGTTCCTGGCAGCGGTTCTCGTCGATTGCTACGCCACTCGGAAGCGGCTGCGGAGGCGCGACCGGGGAACCCTGACTGATCCAGGGGCCGCTGCCGATCGTCGGCAATGGGGTACCTGCTCCTGTACCGAGAACGCGATCGCCGGCCATGAGCACGCCGGTCGGCCGTACAACGGTGACCAGGTCGGTCGCAAGATAGAGCTCAACTTGTACGTTCGAGCCGGCCGGGATGGGAATGGTTGTATCCATGGTCGTAGGCCAAATGCCCAATGGACGGTAGGCAGCCAGGACACTCGTTGCCCGATTCGTAAAGCACGGCTCGAAATCACCACTGCTATCAGTTTGATCCATATAGGTTACAGCATTCCCACAGCCTGGCTCACTGCCCGGTTCACCTTCAGAACCGCGGTGGAGATAATAAGTATAGGCGTTCGCGCCGTTCACCTGGTTCAGTTCAGACAAAGCCAGCGTTTCAGAAATCCGGCGGATCGTTACAAGCGTGGCCGCAAACGTCTCGACATCGGCCACGCCCAGGTTGAACGCGCCAAGGGCGGCCGCACTGTCGGTGCTGCCGTCAGCGTTTCGATCATAGCCGCCCCACAGAGAGTCGCGGATCTGCCGGTCGATTTCGAAGAACCGGTCTTCGGCCTCGCGCACGGGCAGAGGCATCTTACCAAGGAGCACGTCGATTGCCCGCCTGGCGCCATTCGGGGTGGCTGCGCCATAACCTTCGAAGAGCACATTGATGTCGCCCTGGTAAGGTGCGGTCAGCGGGAACGGAAAGATGGGGATCGAGACAGCATTATCCTGATTCAATGGAAAGGCAGTCTTCAGAACAGCTTCGCGCAGCTCGGCGCGTGTAAGCTGTCCATCGCTTAGGTAGGGACTGCCCGCCATCGGGAAACCTTCAGCGATCACCTGGTTGGGTCTCTGACCCACCGCTCCATCGCCAATTTGGCGGCGAATGGTCGTCAGCACGGTGCCGAAGATACCAGCGGTATACGGCGTGGCTGCCGATGTGCCACCAAAGGCGCACTGTGAGACTGTTCCTGTGCGGCATGCGGATGGCAGGTTGCCATCGCCCCAGGCCGAAATATGTACAGGTGTGCCATCGCCTACGATGGCCCGTTCGTTGTCGCGGCGGATCGCGCCGACGACGATGTTCCAGTCTGGCCCGGTGTTGCTGGTGCCGTATGTGCTGATCGGCGCGTCGAATGCGTTGGCAGCGCCATTGCCGGAAGCGAAGAGGACAGTTTGCCCACGTTCGACAGCCTGGCGTGTGATTGCCCCGGGATCACTGCCCGCGAGTTGCAAAGCCAGGTCAAGAGGAACATTTGCCAGGGGACCCCATGAATTCGATTGAATATCAATCCATGAATAGGCAGCTGCGGGTGCGGCATTTAGCCCTTTCTCGACGAACAGCAGACACGAGCCACAGTAGCCATAACGATTGCCTGTGGAGACCGATGCTGAACCAGAACCGTGGCCATCATCGTCGAGGATGAGATGTGACCCGGCCGCGCAGTTTGAACAGCTCAGCGGACCAGGCTGCGTCGCGCCGATGATCTTGGTACCTGGGATCCAGTAGAGCTTGCCATATTCCAGGCCTGTCGGGTTGGTGGCGCTCTTCTGGGACCAGATGTTGGCGTCCTGCGCCGGAAAATAGCCCTGACCGATGGTCATGTTGATCGCCTGCGAATCGGCGGGATAACCGGAAATGTATTCAGATGGATGACGTGTAAAGTTATCTGTCAACGCAAGTACGTCCGGGTCGGGGTAGGTTTGGGCAGAGAATTCGAGATGATAAGGGTTGATGCCGGAATCATTGATGGCAACGATTGTAATGGGCGTCGTTTCAGCAGCCAGCCGATCTGGTTGCGCGACCAGAACCGAAGTGGTTTCGCGGCGCTCAAAGCCGTTGGCGTCTGTGACCTTGAAGGTGACAAACGAGCGGCCTTCCGGCAGAGTTGTAGAGATCGTCGTGCCCATTCTATCCAGGACGCCATCCAGGTCGGTATCCCAACCGACGGTGAACGGAGCTGTGCCACCGCTAATGGTGCCGGTGAGAGTTTGCTGTGCGCCAACGGCAAACCGATACGGTCCGCCTGAGTCTGCTACCGGGCGCGGATCCGCTGCTACGGTAGCGGTCACAACAGCCCGAACATTGTCTGTAACGGTGGCAAATTTATCGGCCGTGGCCTTCCAGGTGCCGGCGACCGGGTTCGCAACAGAGGCATTTTCTTCAGTGGTTGGCACACCATCTCCATGCCCGGTAACGCGCGTCCCGCCTGGGTCGTAAACGCTCAGATCGAAATCGTTGACGGACAGTTCCCACTCGATATGAACGTCAATGTTTGTGGTGTGTGGCGGAACATCAAATGGGAACTCCACGACGCCAGGTGCACCTCCGCCCAACACGCCCGGGGTGGTGGCAGCTTTGGTCTGGTCCAGCAACACAAGTGACTGCGCCGCGGCGATACGAACCATCACCGTGTCGCTGGCGATCGCTCCGGCCGAGTCTGTGACGGTGAGGCCGATATCATAACTTCCGGGCGCAACACCATCGCTGATCAGTTGCGCAGTCGGGGCATCTGCGCCATCCAGCGTACCCACCGGCGTGGACCAGGAAAAGCTGTACGGCTCTATGCCTCCGAAGCCAGCACCCAGGAGCGTGATCCGTTCGCCAGCCAGAGCGAATCCGCTATCACCAGCATCGGCGACCAGCGGCTTTGGCTGTGGCGGGGATTGATCCACGCCAGCAGGTAGAGCCGTACCCTGGACGAGTACCTTACCTGAAAGCGTGCCCTGGATCGCACCATTGACCACCTGTTTGCCCCGTACCGAGTCAATGGTAAGGCGCGGCTCACTGGCCAAGACGGGGCTGACTGCGAGCATCAGCACGAGCACGATGTTAATTGCGTGGAACAACTTCAATTTCATGGATTTTTCTCCTCATATGATTTGTTTCTTGCCATATATATGCATTTCTGAGGAGAAAAAAATACATGCAAAAAAAGACCTGCCAGGCTTACCGACCACCGCCACATGTCTTGAGCGAATTGATTGTTGAAAAGGGATATGAAAAGGTCACGGTGCAGGATGTGATCGACCGCGCCAACGTGGGCATTGTGCCTGACCTGCTCCAATTGTTAAAAGTACGCGAGGGCGCTATGCGCGCCCTCGCTGTGAAAGGATTCAACGCCACATTGCGATCAAGGCCATAGATCGCTCTGGATCAGCGTTACAAGGGAAGTAACAGTCGTGCTGGTTATGTTTCGCACACGGACGGTGTAGGTGCCGGGCGAGGTAGGCAGAGCCGTCACGATCGCGCCTCCTCCAACGGGAAGCGAGCTGCCGATCAGCACGCCCTGCGGATCATAGATTTCCACGATCAGCGCCAGACCGTCGGCGGCCACCGCAGTCAGCAAGACAGTATTGGCATCGCTTACTACGATGTATTCGGTTTGTCCGTCGCCTGCCACTTCAGTCGAAGAGGAACTTGAGCGCTCGCGAGTGGCTTCGTTATCGAACTTGTCCGAGATGCTGTCGTTGTCGTCATCGTCATCATCATCGTCGTGTCGGCCATCATTGTCGTCATCGTCATCATCATCGTCGTGTTGGCCATCGTTGTCGTCGTCTTCATCATCATCGTCTCGCTGGCAATCGTCGTCGAAGTCGTCATCATCATCCCCTTCATCATCATCAAAGCAGGCTTTGACTGTTACGCTGGTGGCGCCGCTGCTGCCGGTGTGCCTGGCATCGCCGCCGTAAGTGGCCGTGATGGTATGTGTGCCCACCTGTGTCGATGTATAGCTCACCGAGCAGCTAGATCTGCCCGGGTTGCCGGTGGCAGTGAGGGTGCAGCCGGCGGGTGTGAATGTGCCAGTGGCGCTGCTGCTCCAGCTCACGGTTCCGGTCGGGGCGCTCTTAGCGCCGCTACCGGTATCACGGACGGTCGCCGTGCAGGTGGTCGAGCCGCCGGTCGTGAAGGAGGGCGGCGTGCAGTCGACGCTGGTGCTGGTCGGGCGTGTGGCCTGTGTGCTTACAGTCAGATTGAAACTGCCGCTGCTGGTGGCATGGGCAGCATCCCCACTGTAGCTGGCCGTGATGACATGCGTGCCGCTGCCCACTGCGCTCGGCGTGTAGGTCACCGAGCAACTGGCAGAGTTGCCGCTGCCGCTGAGCGTGCAGTTGGCCGAGTTGAGGCTGCCGCTGCCGTTGCTGCTCCAGTTGACTGTGCCGGAGGGGGTGCTCGGAGTGCCGTTGCCGGTATCCGCGACAGTCGCCGTGCAGGTGGTGGCGACGCCCACCTGGACCGGGCTGGGCGTGCAGTTGACGCTGGTGTTGGTCGGGCGTGTGGGCGGCGCAAGCACGGTGATTGTCACACTGTCCGTATCGGAAAGGCCTCCCGCGTCTGTGACGCGTAGTGCCGCCGGGTAGGTTCCGGGCGCAGCATAGCTGTGCTGGGCAACCTGGCCCGTAGCATCGACATTGAAGGTGGTACCGTCGTAGTCGAAGTCCCATTCATAGGTCAGTTCATTCGCGGGCTGACGGTCATCGAACGAGGCGCTGCCGTCGAAAGTAACGGGCACGCCTGCATTCACGGTCGTCGGCCTGGCCTGAGCGATGGCCGTAGGTGCTCCATTGGGCACACCGTTCCCGTAGTCGAAGGGGGCGCAACCCTCTCCGATCGTGAACTGCACGTCACCTGTCAGGTCGTAAGGCGGGACCGTGCCGGGCCCATTGTCTGTCCCGGCCATGCTCAGCACATCGAAAGTGAGGCAGTTGAACCGGAAGCGCCATGGATTGGGAACACCAGGAAAGTTTGGATCCACCTCGCTGTTCGACGGGTCGGTGTAGTTGTCGGTGTGGCCATCGCCGGAGTCGGAGAAGTGGTTGTCACCTGCCGCAGCGGTATAAGCCGCGTCGTGAAGGTTTGGTGTGTCATTGCCTGGCTGTGGCTGCGAGTCAAGCGGTGTTTGGGCGGGCGGGTTGTCTGTGCCGACGTTCCCATAACCGTGTGCCTCGTCTGTATAGGTAAGCAACAGGCCGGGCAGGAAAGCGATTGGATCACGGTCGTTCTCATCCTTGCCATCCAGGTCAAAGCTTGAGCGGTCTCGCATCTCCATGTAGTATGCGTGATCGGCAGGCGAGCCCGCGGCAGCGTCGATGTACTGCCAGGCGCCGGTGCAGATTGCCGCAACCCGCCCTGTGCCTTTGCAACCACCCGGATAGACGCGCGGATCGTTCTGGTCTCCGCTCGTCTCGAAGTCGGTTTCGTAGATCACATTACCACCCGCCGTGATCCTGAGATCGTCGATGAACCAGCCTGGTCTTGCCAGGCCGGGATCGGTGGCATATGAGAAGCGCAGCACTGTCGCGGAGCCCACGGCTGAGGAGAGGTCGTATGAGTCTGTCAGGAAGCCTCCATCCGGGTACTGTCCGAGAAGGCGATCGACATTCTGGGTGCCGGCCTCGAATGAGCCGCTGGCGCCCGTGATCCCGTTACCGTATTGTTGTTGGCAGGCGTTGGCGTTCGGGTTGAGCGTCGGCTCTGTGTAGCCATTCACTGACGGCAGCGAGGTGTATGTCGTGCCGCCATCGGTGGAGATCATCACGAAACCGTAATCGAAATCCCACTCGATATCCCAATAAGATTTGAAGGTGACTGTGACTGTTGTGCCGGGCGGCAAAGTAGCCAGTTCGGGCAGGAAGATATCGAGGTTTTGCGCGCCAGTCGGCGTGCAACCAAAGTCATTCCCTGACTGCGACCACCAAACGTGACTGGGTGTGGCGCCTTCACCCGGTCCAGCGGCATCGAACTTGGCTGGGTCGAGGATCAATCGTTGCGGCAGCTTGGCAACATAAGCCTCACCGTTATTCACGTCTGGGCCAGTTAGGGTGTATGGATTCCCTTCTACATCCACCCAATCGATGCGGTGCGTGTTGAGCTTGGAGTCCTGCCAGTTCGTGGCGGTCGTCTGGCCGGGCGGAAGCACACGCGGAATCAGCCAGCCAAGCTCCTGCTTCGAGTAGACATCCATGTTCTGAGACTTATCCGTGGCCATCAGGTTCCAATCGCCGTATGTTTCGCGATCGCCGAGCGAGTAGAAATCTGGCAGGCCAAGTGAATGCCCATATTCGTGCGAGATGACGCTGGCGTTATCAATCGCTGACTCAGGGTTGACGTTGTAAGGTCCTACACGCACGTAGACGGGGAAGGCGGTGGAAGTAAGCGTCATCGTTGAGGCGGACGCGTCGGTGTAGTAGAGGGGACGGCCCTGGAGATCTTTGAGCTGGTCGTCAGAGACGTAACCCTGCTGCCCGTACGGACCCTGATTGCTGTAATAGAATTCGAGGCTCGAGGAGTGCGGCCAGATGTTGTCGTATGGTGGCACGCTTGTTTGCGAGGCGCCGTTCCCGCCGATGCCCACGAAGACCATCATGAAGAAGTCCACCACGCCATCCTTGTCGGTGTCATAATCAGAGTAGTCGATCTCGGGGTCGGCGATATTCGCCGCGTCGAAAACGGCCTTGCCAGTAGGTCCGCAGGCGTTATCGATCTGAAGAAGTGGGCCGATACCGGCCAGGGCCCCCGGTACTGCCGAGCCAAACTGGTCTGCGCCATAGTAAGCAGTATCGCCCGGAAGCTGGTACCAGCCGTTCACGATCCGCTCCGGATACAAAGCTGTGTTCTTCACATCCTTGTAGCTCGTGCCGTAACACGTTCCCTGTGGCGCCGGTGTCGTAAACGCAAAGCCGGGCGCATAGTCCCAGCCTGCGCTCGCTTTTCCTGCCGAAGGTACTGTTCCGTTCGGGAACAGTTGCTGGTAGGACATTTCCTGGTAAAGGTTGAAGGTCGAGCCTGGGATGCTCGGTGAGTTGATCTTGTCACTCAGCGTTTCCCCGGTGTGAGTGGCAGCGTGCTCGCGGTCGAAGTAATCAACCGGGACGACCGGGAAGGGCCGGTCGCCGTAGCGCGCGGTATCATACGTCGCCGAGAGCGGAATCACTTTCGGGCCGTGGCTCGTGGATGCTTGGGTGGGGCCGCCCGCGTACGTGAGGGTGGCGGTGCTGGATAGGTTCTTCCACACGATCTGCGGATCCTGGCCCAAGGTGTCTGCTGTGGCCTCAACGACGCAAGTCTTGATCGTCGGGCCGGCTGGTCCAGCAGCCTGGACTGTGCCGATGTTCCAGTTGATCGAACCGGAGCCGTTGATCGAGCAAGTGCCCGCGCCGGGAACGGCGGTCGCGTTGGTGAACGTTGTCCCATCGGGAGCCGGGATGGTGACGACCGCGCTGGATTCAGAGGTTGTCCTGAAGTTCTTGACGAAGACGCGGAACGGATACGTATCGCCAGGCTTCACCCAGCCAACTGAAGAGACGAAGCTGTTTTCCACGATCAAGGTGGCGGGCGGCACGCGGAGTGTCACCGTTCCACTGCCTGCGCGTGCGCCCCTCCACGCACCGGTGAGTGCATCCGTATAAGAGGCGTTTATCACCTCAATGCTTACAGTAGCCTGGAAGTTGGTGGATGCGTCCGCAGTCAGTCCGGTCGTCGCGGCGCCAGGGATGCTTGCGCTGAAGGTTCCACGTGAAGGGCCCGGGAGATCGCTCGCCGTGAACGGGCCATAAGGACCTCTGACCGTGCCGTCCGGCCAAATCACCTGGAGGGAGAAGGCTGCCCCGACGTTCGTCTGCTGCTGGGCCGCAAGCGGCGGGATCTGGTCGATCTCGAAGGTCGTCCCCGTAACAGGAATCGCGGCGCCGGGGGAGTAACTGCCGGGAGCCGGCGCGACGGTGGCGCCGAGCTGGTTGAGGAAGAACATCGTCTCGCCGAAGTTCCCGGTGACGCCATTCACCTCCGTCACCCGGATCGTGACCGGCCCGGCAGCCCAGGCAGCTGTGGGCAGGATGTCGAACTCCCACGCAACTTCTGCCGTGCGAAAAGTCGTCGTCTGGGTGTTTTGCGTCACGCCGGCCGAGTCGATGATTGAGACTTTCACCGTCGAGGTGGAGGTGGTTTCGCTCACGCTCATGTAGCCGAAACCGCAATCCAGCCGGTCGTAGTAAACCACGCCGAGGAACCCGACACCCGTACAAAGCGGCTGCCCCTGCGGGAATTTGATCAGAGTCCAGCCGGACGCAACTGGCACCAAACCCTGTACTGCCATGCTTGATTTGTCAGCAGCAGGTGCAGGGGCGAGCGCCGCAGCCCTGGTTTGGCTGAACATAAGAACGATGATCAATATCAAACTGAAAACAGATGGGAAAATAAATTGAGGTCGCTGTTTGTTCATTCCTATCTCCTTTGCGGAATATCACCGCATGCTCAACTTACAGATTGATGACGGACGTTTCGGGAGCAAGAAAACTGTGATGAGGCGAACGACTTTTATTTCATGGGCTTTTCTCCTCAGTTCGTTTGCCTCTTGCCATACATATGCATTTTCGAGGAGGAAAAAATACATGCGGCAAAAAAGTCGACAGTGGCGCGTCGCGCGCCACTGTCGGGGAGATGCGCTGCCTTGTTATGGCAAATCCAATCGATTATTTCACCTTGTGGCGCACTTAAAATTTCATCGTTTTTCTGAGAGTGCCTAAACTCAAAATGATCATGTCATTCTCCAAAGGACACCGCTTTGGACGGTGTGAACGACCGAAGGGAGTGAAGAATCCCCGAGAATTTCAGCCAATTGGCTGAAATTCTCGGAGACACTTAGCTCTGCTCAGTGTGACATTACTGTAGATCACTTCGAAATCAGGTACTCACGTTTTTCTGCTCAGATCATTGGTAGCTTGCTATATATGCGTTTGGGAAGGGAAAAATACATGCGAAGAAAAATGGTCTGCCAGGATTTAAAAACCTGGCAGACCATTAGGTGGAAAGAATAGTTTTTCAGTTACTTCGTGAGCTACTGAGAGTCACAACCTGCGAACAAATTGTGCTCCGCCGCAGGCCAATCGTTGGCGGCCAGCGATTCGAGGCTGGCGACGAGATCAATGCGCCCTTCACCCAAGCGACCGCTATACATAGGATTCCTTTGGTCTAACGGCTTAGCAGTGCCGCCGATCAGTAACCCCGCTTCCTCTAATGTCAGTTGCGGGTTCACGCCTTTCAGAAGCGCCGCTTGCCCGGACACAAACGGTGTCGCCATCGAAGTACCGCTCCAAGAGGCATATCCGTTAACAGGGAACGCGCTGTAGATGTTTTCGCCGGGGGCCGCTACGCCGATCCAGCCGCCGTAATTGGCAAAGGCCGATTTCTTATCGCGGTCATTCACCGAGGTGACAGCAATAGCGCAGGCCTCGGCGGCCGGGTATTGTGGCGCATCCACATTTAGATTGCCGGCCGCGGCGACGACCACGACGCCCAGCCCAGCCGCCTCGTTGACCGCATCCCGCAGCAGCGTCGATTGGTTCGGCGTACCGAGACTCAGGTTGATCGCGTCTACGTCGCGATGTGCAGCGTACACGATCGCAGACGCAGTTCGGAAGTTGTTGCCGCGCCCATCTGAGTTCAGGACTCGCAGCGGCAGAAGGCGCGCCTCGGGAGCCACAAGATGCACAATCCCAGCGACATGTGTACCGTGCCCGTATAGCTCGTCCACGCGACCATCGCCGTCATCGTCGAGCCCATTGGCCTCATCCGTCGGCGCGGGATCATTATCCACAAAATCATAGCCGAGAACTTCAAGATTGTTTACCAGCGCAGGATGATTCGGCTGCACGCCCGTGTCCAGTATCGCGACCACTGTCCCCGCGCCTCGGCTGAAGGTATGGGCTGCATCAAGCTGCACGGTCTTGGTTGAGTTTTGGCTCGCCACTGTCGAGCTATCCGCACCGCCCCAGCCATAGCTGCGATCAGTACTTCCGTCTTCGGGACTCTCGTTGATGTAATTCAATTCCGCGTACAGGAGCCGCGCGTCGTTGAGCATCAAGCCGACCAGTTGTTCCACATCTGCACCGAGGGGGGCCTGCAGGAGGAATATATCTGAATGATAGGGGAACGACGCCAGGGTGATTGTGCCGTACGTCTGGTTAATACCAAGCAGGTTGTTATCTGCCGACGCCAGCCGGACCACAATTTGGCCTGGCTCGTAATTTGGCGCAGCTGCGCGAGCGCTGGAGTGAAATGCGGGGACTGCCAGAAACAGGGTCAGGGTTACTGTGAGACTAATTCTAAACAGAGTTCGCATGGAATTCTCTCTCCTTACTTCGTTTGCAAATGCTACACAGTGCCGCATAATTGTCTAAACTCAGGCTTTTAATTTCAACCTACGAAAGCATTTGAAAAGTCTAGCTAATCATGAGACAGGCGGTAAACGTATCTTACCGGTGGCCGATCAGAATAAAAGGCGCCCAATAGTACGGGTGTGAGTATCTTTCCCGCAGCGCCCTTTGCGCGTCTCGCAGGGCGGCGGAGCGTCCAACGCCTTCCCGTAATCGATCGTAAAAATGCATCATAAGCGTTACAGTTGTTTCATCCTGCACTAGCCACAGGCTCACAACCACGGAGGCGGCCCCAGCTCCAAGAAATGCGCGCGGCAATCCGATCACTTCGTCGCCCTGTAAAACTGTGCCCCGTCCGGACTCACATGCGCTAAGTGTCACGAGCGCGTCCTTGAGATCGAGTCCCACTACATCAGCCGCGCTGAGCCAACCATCGTGCAGCTTTACGGAGGAAAACATAGGATTGTCGGCACGGAATAGTCCATGGCAGGCCAGGTGCAGGATATCGCGATTCTGGGCCAGGGTCTGCAAGGCTGCCAGGGTGGACTCTTCATTCGTCAGCATTTCGGTCTCAATCCCGCGCTCTGCCAATGCCGCACTCACGCTTTGCACCTCAGCCACGGCAGCCGGAATGAGGGTATCTGCTACGCCGGCCATCAGTGCACGCGTAGGGGCACGGGGACTGCGTTGTTGGCACAATGCCAGCACTGTAGCGCTGGGTGCATAAGAAATTTCGTAACGATCCAGCAGATAGTTCTGTCCATCAAAAAAGGCATGGAAGGGTACATTGTGCAGGATGCCATGTGGCACGATGGCAAGCGGGCCATCTGGAGGGAGCAAACTCACCAGCGGGGCGATCAATTCGGTATAGAGTGAAGCCAGGACGCGCTGCGTCGACTTCTCCAGCACCGCCATATGCCGCCGGGCAAAGTCTGGACCTGCTCGAAAGCGATCCCATTGCGCGTTGAGACGCTGCAACAAATCCTGGACGACCGGCAGGCGAGTGAGATGACGCGCGACTTGAAGTTCTCCCTGGCAGTGCACGAAGGCCAGGATCTCCTCGCCTACAATATGATAGGAGACCAGCAACAGGTCGGGGAAAAGTTGCGATTGAACCGCCTCCAACGAAAGTGGCTGTGCAAACCGATCGGGCTCCGCCGCGTCACCAGCAGCCTGCAAGCGAATCCGACCCATTTCCTGCTCCAGGCGGGCTGCCCTGGTGCGCAGTTCCATCAGATCGTTTTCGCCAGCCGACTCGAGCACTTTGTTATAGGTGGCGCTCAAATCGGCTTGCAAGGATTCCAGTTTGGCCGCCAGCGCCGGGTCCTCGGAAGCAGCCGGTCGCGGCGTGACCACACCGGTCAGCAAGTCTACAAGTGTGCGCGATTTGGCGCGCTCGGCTACGCTAAACGCCTGTCGAATGTTTTCAACATCCCCACGCGTAAGATGAAGTTCGATCAGATCTTCGTAGGCATCAGTCTTATCTCGCAGGAAGGAGGTGAGCAGCACTTCCTGGGCGAGATGACCGCGCAGCTGTTCGATCTGATTTAGCGCCAGATCAAGATGCATCTGAGCCTCTCGATCGCGTCCCTGCAATCGCCGCAGTTGACCGAGGCGGCTGTTGAGACGGTAATGAACCGCCGGGAGATTCAAGCGATCAGCCAGCCGCTGGGCATCCAACAGGTAAGGCTCCGCTGCCGCCACATCTGGAAGGAGCAGATCAGCCACGCGCATGCAGGCGTAGAGTTGTTGAACAGGCCACGCCTTTCCTTCCACCAGCCCGAGAGCTTTTTGTGCGGTGGAGAGTGCCTGGGCGCGGTCAGCGCGGGCGTCGTGCAGCGCAGCCTCTTCTAATAGAACGCTGCACAGCATGGGCGTGTTACCTGCCGCAGAAAAGAGAGCAGCGGACTCGGCGAATACCGAGGCCGCCTCATCAAACTGAAATTGAGCAATCAGCGCGGCCCCCATCCCCCATAACGCACGCGCCTGATGATCGGCCATCCCCGCGTCTTTGAGCAGCGCGTTGGCTTCGCGGTATGTGTTCAGCGCCTCGGGGTACAGATTGAGCGCCAGGTAGGCATCCGCTGTCTTGCGAAGAAGAATACGTTTGTGAGCTACCGCTTCGAGTGGATCGAAGAGGCGGCGGGCTTGCTCAAAAGCATTCAAGCTGCGCGTGTAATTGCCGAGAACAAGGTGTGCCTCGCCGATATTGCTCAATGTTTGCGCCTGTAAGAGAGTGAGACCTTCCTCTTCCCGAATACGCGCCGCGGACTCGAAGGCATCCAGTGCATCAGCTACGCGCCCCAGATGTACCAGCACGATCCCACGATTGTTGCTCACATCGCCGATGCGGTCGGTCATATTCAGCGTCGTAAAGTAGTCCTCGGCCAACGCATAGGAATTCAGTGCGTCCTCGTAGCGACCCATGGTCTCAAAGCACACGCCGCGATTCTGATATGCCAGTGCCAGCAGCATCTGGGCTTGCGGCGTAATCTCGCTCATCCCTTCCAATGCGTTGAGGACGACCTGCCCAGCTTCAAGGGCCTCGGCGTGTCGCCCCAGCTCATTGAGAACGTGCATGCGCCCAAGATTCGTGCGCAGAGCATCCATTCGTTCCCCAATGGACTCATAGGCATGGAAGGCAGACTGGATCAGCTCCAGGGCAGTGTTGAACTCTCCATTGATGGCGTGCGTTTGAGCCCGCAGGTATGTTGCACGCGGCACAACGATCGGCGCGTTCGCTTCTTCGGCCGCGGCCGCGCACAGGGCAGCAAGTTGCCTGGCCTGCGCCGGGTCACTGCGCGCTCGCTGCATGGCTTGATCGAGTATTTGTGACAACCCCTCGAAATGAAGCAAATCAGCGGATCGTAAACGCGCCAATTGCTGCTCCAGGACTGGCACTTGCAGCAGCGCGTCTATCCACTCGGCGGTCACAGTGCTGTTGGCGACCATAGGTCAGGATTGCAGGTGGAGAGAGGGAACAACTAGTTCGTACTCTCCGGCGCTGATGATCATCTCGTAGTGCCCCTCTGGAAGGTTTGCAAAGGTGAACTCGCCCAGTTCATCTGCCGTGGCCAAGTGGACTTCGTGGGCATCGCGCAGGAGCTGGATGCTGAACGCGTCGGCGGGCGTTTCACCCACAGGAAAGATTTGTCCGGTAACAATGAAGTTCTTATTAGGCAGGCCAGATTGGATTGTGATGGCAACCTCGGCGGACTCCGTGTTATAGATCAACTGTCGCTGCGGACCTTCGTCTGCGACAGAGCGGAGACCCGCAGTGGTCGCCTGGGCGCGGCTGTCAAAAGTCAGCGTCGCCAGCCAACGCTGAAAAAGGCCCGGTGGTTGCCGGGCCTGGGCATAGTCTGCGAACCGTCCTTTCAAAGCCTGGCGGACACTGGGTGGTGGGGACACAAATTGGACGGACTGGCGCGCTTGCAGAAAGAGGCGCAGCCAGTCGAGATCGGCCTGCGTGGCTGCGTCGGCTGTCTCGAGGCGTTCGGCTACGGCCTGCGCCTGGTCGGGTGGCAGCCTGCCTTCGAGCCAGTCGAGTAGTTCAGAAAATTGGGAGATGTTAGGATCGTTCATACCTTACATATGCCTCATGGGTCACTAAAAAATACACGCCTGGGACAGTCACGCCAGAGGCTGCAACTTGTGCACGGCGGACGGTGATTCCACGGTATGCATTTTCTGCTTCATCTGCTCCAGGCATCGAGCACGCGTTGGACCAATGCTGCCGACCGGTATTTTCAGCTGATCCGCAACCTGCGCATAAGAGGGTTGTTCCGCATCGAAGTACAGGGACAGCAGGAGTTTGCGGCAGCGTTCGTCCAGCATACTCAGACCATAATTGAGCCACTCGGCCAGTTCCCATCGTTCCGAGTCGTCAATGATCCCGCCAAGAGTTTCGTGCCCTGCAAGGTCTTCCTCGGGGTTAACGGACTCCCGGCGATTGCGGGACAACAAACGCCACGTATGTCGACGGGCAACAGTAGCCAGCCACGGTGCCAGGCGAATTTCATTTGGCAAAGAATCTAGATTTTGAAGAAGAATAGTGAAAGTGATCTGTGTGACGTCGGCAGCATCATCCGTTGTGAGCCCATAATTGAGCGAGATCGAAAAGATAAGCCGTTCGTATTTGTCGAGCAATCGCTCCCAGGCGCGCGCATCGCCTGCCCGGCAGGCCCGGATCAGATCATGATCTGTCTGAAACATGTCATTCCGGTCTGTCTGGGGCATGATCTCTCCTGGACGATGTACCAAATTCCAAAGGGATACCCAATCACTTCTTGATTAGAAGTGATGATCGTATTGTACCAGAGCGTATCGATCCGGGGCGCGTGGCTCCTGACAAGATTTTCAATACGATGGCGAGCGCAGCGCGCAATTGTTGTGTCGGATACTGCTGGCCTTATAATTTACCCCAGCATCAACTTGGGACGGTATTGCAGCGCTTCTGCCAGGTGCACAGATTGGATTTCTTCACACCCCGCCAAATCCGCAATCGTGCGCGCCAGTTTGAGGATGCGATGATAGGCCCGCGCTGACAAATTCAACTGACTCATCGCCGACCGCATCAGGCTCTGACCTTCTTCCTGCAATTTACAAAATTTCCGTATTTCTCCGATGCGCATATCGGCGTTACAGATGGCGTCGGATTGATAATTGGTAAATCGTAATTGTTGAATGTTTCGCGCGGCTTGCACTCGCGCTCGAATCGATTCGCTTGTCTCGCCCAATCTATCGCCGCTGAGTTTTTCGTAATCCACGCGCGGGACTTCGATGTGAATATCAATGCGGTCAAGTAATGGGCCCGAAATTCGTTTTTGATATTTCGTGACAACCGGCGCTGCACAGGTGCAGGGCTTTTGGCTATCTCCATAAAATCCACAGGGGCAGGGATGTACACAATTGAACAATATTCAATAAGAAATCAAGGCTTTCGCTTGAAGAGCCCTATGCCTTCATTTTGCCGGGCAAGTTGGCGCATCATGTCTGATGTTATATTGCGCGCGCTCGGCGTCGGTGAAATCACGCACGTGAGCGCAAAGGTAGGCCATGGTCGTGCGATAATCCACATCCAATAGTCGCACGGTGCCGTCTTCGCCGCCGGTGAGCAGGTATCTCCCATCGGGAGAAAAGTCGACATTCTCTACCACATTGGAGTGACCGATCAAACGACGCAATTCCTGGCCGGTCTGAGCATCCCATATACGTGCGGTACCATCTGCACTTGCAGTAGCTATGTATTTGCCATCAGGAGAAAACGTGGCAGTCCATATGATAGCGGTGTGTCCGTCGAAATTGTGAACTAGGCGGCGGGTTTGAATATCCCAGAGTTGCACGAGATTGCTCGAGGTAGCAGTGAGCAGGTATTTTCCATCAGGTGAAAAGGCCACGCAGGTGAAATCTGCATAAGCAATCGGAAAGGATTTTATTAATTGACCATTTGACGCATCCCACAGTTGGGCTTGAGCACTATAAGCAGCAGTACCAGTTCCACCTGCCGTAGCAATGTACTTACCATCCGGGGAAAACACGACTCGATTCACAAAGTTAAAATCCCTTAGCTGCAATCGTTGTTGGCCAGTTTCGGTGAACCAGATCCACGTTCCATCTCCTGCACCGGCAGAAACATACTGACCGTCTGGAGAAAACGCTACACTTTCAACGGCAGTTGTAGGACCAATGAACTGACGCAATTCCGCACCCGTTTCGATATCCCACAGCCTTATAGTACTATCCCAACTACCGGTCAAAATATATTTGCCATTCGGTGAGACTGCCAACCCATAGTTTATGCCACTTGTATGTCCGGTGAAATCTCGCAGTTTTTCACCTGTAACAGCATCCCACATCCATACCATGCCGTTAGTATCGCCGGTGAACACATATTTGCCATCGAGGGAGAATTTTGCGCTATTCACAACGCCAGTACTCCGGAATATGGGTAGTTTCGGAGGGTCGCTGAGATTCCATAAGCGTGTTTCTCCTCCACTGCTGACTGTCAGCAAAGCTTTACCGTCCGGGGAGATTGCTATCTCGCCATTCTCACTCATGGAGCCAACAAATCGCTCTAATTCCTCTCCAGACTGCGGATCCCATTTGCGCGCCGTCCCGTCAGCTGAACCGGTAAAGACATATTTGCCATCCGGTGAAAATGCCACACTTTGAATAGACCAGGTATGTCCAATGAAGTTTTGTAACACGTTGCCAGTGGACACGTCCCATAACCTTGCCACCAGATCACCGCCGGCAAGAAAAACCTTGCCGTCCGGGGAAAAAGCAACGCTGCTAATAGTACTTGTGCTTCCTTTGAATTGACGTATTTCAATGCCTGTTTGCGCATCCCGCAGTTCCACTGCTCCTTTACTTTTACCTAAAAGAAGGTATTTCCCATCCGGCGAAAAGGCGACAGCGCACACCCAATCCCCATTGGTAGCAATCGTAAACTCATGTAACTGCTTACCAGTTACCACATCCCATAATCTCGCCGTTCCATCCAGGCTTCCAGTCAGCACCTGTCTGTTGTCCGGTGAAATTGCCACACTCAACACTGAGCCATTGTGGCCGGTAAAGTGACTTTCCTGCGTGCCGGTTTCCGCATTCCACAAGATCGCCATTTTATCCCAGCTGCCTGTAAGTATGTATTTGCTATCTAATGAAAAAGCTACGCCTTCTACACCTGAATAAGAAAACGTGCGTATCTTTTTACCGCTACGCGCATCCCTTAGCGTCGCCCAAGGTCCATCCCCATTTGCGATGAGGAAATACTTTCCGTCAGGTGAAAAAACTACTTCTCTAATTCTATATTCTGAACTACCTGCAAAGATTTGTTTTGGATATTTTAATGTCGCTGCCGCTGATAGAGCAGCATCTCCCTGGTACGTATACTGAACATTCATCGATCGCACACTAAGCAAGGCAATCTGCTCCGGGCTGCCTTGAGATAAGATGAGTTTGCTGGCTTCTGCTGCTAGACGCTGCGCTTCCGCTTGCCGGAAGTTCGACTCAGCAATACCCAAGTTTGTTTCTGCCTGTACTTCGTTCCGATTTGATTGTACTCCGAACATCCCGGCCAACAATGCCAGGATGAGCGCGATCGATCCTATCGTTGTGATGACGCGATTCCGAATCTGCAGGCGATTGGCGGAATGTGCTTGCTCTTCGGCTCTTGCCCGTTCGGTCTCTGCCAGTTTTTGTGCTGCTTCCAATTCACGTTTTTGCTGTTCTTCACGTTCTCGTTCTTCATGTTGTTCCTGCTCGATGGAAGTATTCAGGAATGCTCGTTCGCCTGTATTCAGGGTATTGGGATGCAGCTCCGCCCAGGCACGCGCCTGCGCCAGATGCGCGCCCCGGTACAAGGCGCCGGGATCACGTCCAAGCAGTTCCCACTCGTAGGCGGCTTCGGTGAGGCGTCGATGCAGGCGCAAGGATTCACGATCCTGGTTAAGCCACTCACGCAGCGTGGGCCACTCGCGAATCAATGCCTCATGCGCGACCTCAGCAGTGTCATCACCTAATGTAATAAGCCGCGCATCCGCCAGACTGTTTAGGACCGCGCGCACCTCACTCCGCTTGTCAGCATTTTCTGCAGAGGACATCAGCTCATCGAAAGATGCACGCCGCCGGGTGTCTTCCGTCCCTTCACCCAATTCTGTCAGCCGCAGGAAGATATACCGCGCAACCGACTGCTCGTCCGGGGAAAGATTCTGATAGACAGTTTCCGCCGTATGGGCAATTGCGCCGCGGACGCCGCCGGCATCCGCATAGCCTTTGAGCGTGAGGGTATGCCCGGAACGTCGCTTCCATGTTTCCAGCAAGGCATGGGAAAGCAGTGGCAATGAGCCAGGTTCATCCCCTACATCGCGCAGGATTAGATCCACCAAGCCCGGCTCAAATGTCCAGTGTCCACGCTTCGCAGGTTCCTCGATCGCCAGCCGCAGTTCTTCGGCGGTCATGGGACCGATGTATTCCTGCTGCTGCGCGACAGCGTCACGTAATTCAGGATATTGGGCCAGGTGTGCATAAAAATCGGCGCGCAGGGTCAGGATCAGGGTGGCGTTGCTTTGACCCGGTGAAACCAGATTGAGCAGATTGTCAATGAATGCTTCACGCTCGAACTCATCATGGCAGAGTGTAAACAACTCTTCAAACTGGTCCAGAACCAGCAGTGTATGATATCCGGAGTTCTTTCGGGCAAGAAACAGTCCCAGGCTGCGCGGGTCCTGCATCAAATCATCCATAAGCGTTGTGGCAGCAGTAATCGATTCTGAATCGTGTGTAAGCTCGATTGCCAGAGCTTCGAGCGGGTGTACTGTAGGCGTAACAATATGAATTCGCCAGTTTCTGCTGCCTTCCGGGGGCTTGCGTCCATCCAGGAGTGGATCGCCTTTTTTGAGCGCAGGGATCAGCCCGGCGCGCACAAGTGAAGATTTCCCACTGCCCGAGGCGCCGATGATCACCGAAAGAAATTGCGTCTGACTTAAGCGATGGACCAGTTTAGCTGTGAGCAGTTCACGTCCAAAGAACAAATTTGAATCTGCCTGGTCGAAATATTGCAGACCTTTGAAAGGCGGCTCGCCTGGCGCGGGTGCTTCCGAACCCGAGAATTTGGTTCGTAACGACGGGAAATCATGCCGCAGTCCTTCCATCACTAATTGAAATATAGGCGTCGGATATTTCAAATCCTTGAGGCGGTGCTCACCAAGATCGCGAATGGTCATACCATGCGGTAGGTCATGCAAAATAAGATCGCGGGTGGTTTGTGATAAGAGGACTTGTCCACCATGTGCAGCGTCACCGATCCGCGCGGCGCGATGCACGTCCATGCCAACGTAGCCAGTCGAAGCAAAGATCGGTTCTCCAGTATGCAGTCCCATTCGTACCCGCAAGGGCTGGTCGTAAGGCCAGGGATGTAGAGCCAGGGCACGTTGTGCCTCTGCGGCACATTGCACGGCATCCATAGCACGCGCAAATGTGACAAAGAACGCGTCGCCCTGTGTCTCCATTTCCTGACCGTTCCACTTTTTGATTGCGGCACGCAGAATTCGGTGATGTTCCACCAGCAACTCTGCATACTGTTCCCCCAGCTTGTCGAGGAGATTTGTTGACCCTTCGATATCCGTGAAAAGAAAGGTTATGGTGCCGGAAGACCTTACCGTGCGCGGCGAAACTTGAGCCCCTTTGATCAGACCATCATATAGGGCACGTGTTTCAGCCGAAGGTTCCAACCCGAATTGTTCCTCCAGTTCTTCAATACAACGTTGGTAGATGGAGCTGACTTTTGCCATATCGCCGCGCGCACCATAAGCAAGCAGGAGGGCGCGATAGGCAGGCTCAGGGGTATTACCCAGGGATAGCCAGCGCTCGGCTTGTTCCTGGACAAGCGCCCATTGCTCGGCAGTAATCAGCTGCCCAAGCATCTGGTCCATTTTGGAGTTAAAGATGGATTGAATCCGCCCGCGTTCCAATGCGATCCAATCCTCATAGAAACCAGGCAAAGGCTCGCCCTGATAAAGAGCAAGATTCGACATCAGGGATTGGGTATCAAGGTCTGGTCGCTCCAACTGAGCAACATCCAGCCAGTATTCAGCATCTCGATTAAAGGTCAGGGTGAACTCGTCCGCAAGCAGATAATTGACCGTGTCCGGCTGCTGGACGGAGATGGCTTTGCGGATACGCCATAATTCCTGGCGTAAATTTCTACGCGCATTTTCATCAGAAGCATCGGGCCAGAACATGCCTGCCAGCTTTTCACGGCGATGAAGGGTTCCGGCTGTCAGCACGAGATAGGCAAAGAGGGATTGACCAGCACGTGAGGAGATCGTGACGCGCTTTCCATCGACGCGGATATCAAACTGTCCGAGAAGCCTAATCTGGAGCATGGCACTCACCAATAAACATTCGTATGAGAGAAAGTGTTGTGGGCAAAAGTATAGCACCGTTCATACCAAGGAACTTAATCAGTAGACGTCTTTTTTCCGTCTCAAACATGCTGGCGGACAGAAAACGGAAAAAAAACGGCACTCTGTCAGAATTTGGACAGGTTTAGTCATTCGAAAGTGCCCGCCAGGGTACAGCGATTTAGAAGAAAGGAATATGCCATGTCAACAGCTGCATCCACCTACCCGAATTCTATGCAACTTCCCCGTGCATCCATACTTCGACTGGGACTCCTCGTTCTTGTTAGTCTCGCCCTGCTGACCGGTGTCATCCTTGTAGCGGTATCGTCCGTAGCAGCGGATTCCTCGAGCAGCCAGGCAGCTGACGTCAGAGCCATTCCAGTTCCGGTGGCTCCCCTCCCAGGCAATCCGGGGTTACCGGCAGAGACTGCAACGCCGGCTCCAGGCCCGACGATCATTGCAGTTCCTGTACCAACACCTCCCTCTCAGTAAGCCTCACCCAACAAGAATTTCAGCCCAAAGGAGATTGAAATGAACAAAATCCGTCCTTCCCAATTGATATTCGTTGTATTCGTACTCGTGCTGACAGCCTGTCAGGGGGTCGCTCAAGGGACTAAAGTCATGTATCGACCGGGTGACACCATCGAGGGCATGCAACTGACGACTGGTGCGAAGGATGCGCCCCCCCTCTGGGCATTCTGCTCTCCTGCCCAATATGCTGAGAATACGGCTACAGCCGATTGCAATATACCCGTCATGCAGAGCCTGGCGATCGGTCACATCCTTTTGCCCGGTGACGATACTGTGGACAGGTGGGATTGGTCGGAAATCCATTGGCAGTTGACCATCGATGGCCAGCCCTTAGACCTCGACAGCTTTGGTACATATGAATTTGTCTTACCGTCCATGTCGAAGAATGCTTCACCGGTCCGCGAAATCTTCGTGACGTTCACCGCCTGGGATGTGATGCTGACGAACCTGAGTCCCGGTAAACACACAATTCATGGATCGGCCCAAGCGGGAGCCGAAAGTCATGACTGGATCATATACCTGACCATCGAAGGAACCGAGGTTGGCTCAAGAAGATCCTGGGTTGGACCTGAGAATCAGTAAGAATCCTGGCAACTCCAACGAACATTAGTGAGGTGTTCGAGGATCGGGTAGATTTCCCCAAGGATGTAGTGAAAATCCTGGTCGAGTAATCAGCCCATCAGTCAAAAGAAATTTAACAGCGAATCTCTTGTTCCAGCGCTATTGGAGTAAGAACATTGAAAAGCTTAACTGAGTTGACTGTTTTATACAACGAAAAGGAGGTGAGATTGCGAGATAACACGAGATTTTACATCTAAGCGAGGTTTTGATTGCCAGTTCGAGTCATCGCCAAAGATAAAGTTACCGGCGAAATCTTGGCAAGCTAAGAAGTTAATACGATGAATACCAGTCCCAACAAAATCCACTCTGCAATCGAAGAATTAATGAGGACAGATCGCAATACGAATCGCACGCTGTTTGCAAAAACAACTCCCCTTTTGTCAAATAAAGCCTTTGTTGTTGCGATACTAAGGACAGAACGGGACGAGGCAAGCTTCCGAAGGGACATCACAGACCCCAAAGGGTACTTTGAGGATGAAGGATGCACGCTTCCACCCGGCACAAAGGTGGCTGCAATGGAGGGAGTGCAAAAGGTAAGGTTAAAGTCACGATACCAGAACAGTGTTTCGAGACTTTTTGGTCTTTGGAAATATGCATTGGGGGAGAGGGGGAAGCTGAGGGCCAGATCTAAACACAGCCCTCTATCTATCCAAGTTAATGGGACGGCTCACAAACGAGCCGTCCCATGATGCACCTGTTGAGTGGGGAATGATAAACATCATTGTATTCAAGTTAAGTAAGATAGACTAACAAAGATTTGATTGACATTACAGTGCAAAGTTAAGGTAGGCAAGGTCAGAATCTACTAAAGGAATAACGGACTCAGAGCATGAGCGGGATATAGGCAGACCCTAGAAAAGCTAACTTAACATCAACTTGGGGCGATATTGCAGCGCCTCTGCCAGATGCGCGGATTGAATCTCCTCACACCCCGCAAGATCCGCGATCGTGCGCGCCAGTTTCAGGATGCGATGATAGGCCCGCGCCGATAAGTTGAGCTGCGTCATCGCACTTCGCATCAGGCTCTGACCTTCTTCCTGCAATTTGCAGAACTGCCGTATCTCTCCGATGCGCATATCGGCGTTGCAGATGATGTCGGATTGGTAATTGGTAAATCGCAATTGTTGAATGTTTCGCGCGGCTTGCACGCGTGCTCGAATCGATTCGCTTGTCTCGCCCAATCTATCACCACTGAGCTTTTCATAATCTACACGCGGGACTTCGATGTGAATGTCGATGCGATCCAACAAGGGACCCGAGATACGCTTTTGATACTTCGTCACAATGGGTGCTGCACAGGTGCAGGGCTTTTGGCTATCTCCATAAAATCCACATGGACATGGATTCATGGCCGCGATCAATTGAAAGTTTGCCGAAAACGTGAGCGATCCTTTGGCGCGGCTGATAGTGACAACCTTATCTTCCATGGGTTGCCGCATGACTTCGAGGACTCTTGTGCCAAATTCGGGGAATTCATCCAGAAACAAAACTCCCCTATGTGCTAGCGATATTTCACCAGGCTTCGGAATATTGCCACCACCCACGAGACCCGCATGGGAAATCGTATGATGCGGTGAACGAAATGGACGATGACGTATCAGCGGGGTTCCTGCAGGAAGTTGATCTGCCACGGAATAGATGCGCGTGACATCGAGTGATTCTTCGATGCTCATCTCTGGCAGAATCCCAGGCAATGCACGCGCTAGAAGGGTCTTTCCACTCCCCGGGCTTCCCGCCATCAGCACATTATGGCCACCAGCCGCCGCCACTTCTAATGCGCGCTTGACATGTTCCTGTCCCTTGACCTCGCTGAAATCGGTGGGGACAAAGAGCGGCTCGAGTTCGGTGCTTCCCGCTTGATAGGGCTCAATTAAACGGCGACCAGACAGATGGGCGTATAGATCCGCAAGCGTGCGAACGGGGATCACTTCCAGGTCGGGGATCAGGGCCGCTTCACCGGCATCCGCCTCAGGGACGATGATGCGCTTGTATCCCCTGGCACGCGCGGTGGCCGCCATCGGCAGGATACCTCGCGTGTGGCGAACGACACCATCGAGCGAGAGTTCACCGACGACGATCGTGTTTTCGACTACATCGTGAGGCAGGAACCCGGACAGGAGCATGACACCCAGTGCGATGGGCAGATCGTACGCGGGTCCCTCCTTACGGATGGAGGCAGGGGCCAGATTTACAACCACACGATGACGGGGAAAGTTCAGGCCCGCATTTTTGATGGCAGTTTGGATGCGCTCGCGGCTTTCCTGCACCGCAGCATCTGGCAAACCGACAATGATTACGGCGGGCAGCCCGTTCGAATAATCCACTTCGACTTCGACGATAACGCCTTCAAGGCCAATGACAGCACAGGAGAAAACACGCGCAAGCATAGGCGAAAAGTGTAGACGAGGCTTTGTGAAAAGTCAAACAAAAAGGCTCCCGTGGAGCCCTTTTGCATGGAGAGTGTAAAGTGCTGGGTCGAGTTACTTGCTGCTGGTGCGGGTGGCTACGTCGAAGATCACGGCCAGCACAAGCACTGCGCCACGGACGATATATTGCGAGGAGATGTCGATGCTCATCAGGTTCATACCGCTCGTCAGGGAGAGCATCACAAGTGCGCCGATCAGCGAACCGGTCACTTTTCCAACGCCGCCAGCGGCGGACACACCGCCTACATAGGCTGCTGCAATTGCGTCCAGTTCGAACAACTGTCCGGCCGTCGTTGTAGCCGATTGCAGGCGGGAGGCGAAGAGGATCCCCGATAAGGCAGAGAGCATACCCATCGAGCCAAAGACAACGAAGATCAATTTCTTGACGTTGATACCGCTGAGCTGTGCCGCTTCAGGGTTGCCGCCGACGGCATAGATATGCCTGCCGAGCACGGTTTGTGTCGTAATAAAGTGATAAATTCCCACCACCAGCAATACGATCACGACCGTCCAGGACAGTCCGTTATAACCAGCCAGCACCCAGGTGACCAGGGCTGCCAGGGCAGAGATAAAGATCATCTTGACGATGAACAGATTTGTGGACAGTACCTCGAAGTTATACGCGATCTTGTTCCGGCGGCTGTTGATCTCACCGATAATGTATAAAATAATTGCGATCAATCCCAGCAACAACGTTAACTTATGCAGGTCGGGAAGGAAGGACTCCAAGCCGGGGAAGTCAGGAATATAACCGTTCCCGATGGCGTTAAAGGCTGCATCGGGAATAATGATCGTACCGGTTTTCAAAGTGACCAACAGAATGGCGCCGCGATAGATCAGCCATCCGGCCAGGGAAGCCACGAACGAGGGAATGCCCCAATAGGCGACCGGGAACGCGGTAATACAACCGGCCACCACACCGAGCGCGAGCACAAGCGGAATGACAACGTAGACCGGCAAGCCCCAGGCCGTCAGCGCGATGGCGGCAATCGCACCGAGAAACCCGGCCAGAAAACCGACAGACAGGTCGATGTGCCGAATGACGATCACGAGGGTCATGCCCACGGCAAGCACGGCGATGTACCCGGTTTGGTTTAGGAGATTGCTGATATTCCGTGGTGAAATAAAAACGCCATCGGTCGTGGCGGTGAACACACCCATGATCACAAACAGAGCAATGAACATTCCATATTCACGAATATTTTGTCGCAGTACTTTTTGCAGTTCATTGATGAACGACATTCCGAGCCTCCTCAATTGGTTGCGAGATGCATGATCTTTTCCTGAGTAGCTTCCTCGATCGGGAGTTCGCCGGAAATGCGACCAGATGAAACGATATACACCCTGTCACTCATCCCCAAGATCTCAGGCAGTTCAGACGAAATCATGATGATGCTCATGCCCTGTTTCACAAGCCGGTTCATGATCGTGTAAATTTCAAATTTTGCGCCGACGTCGATGCCGCGGGTAGGCTCATCCAGGATCAAAATCGCCGGTTGAACGAAGAGCCATTTCGCGACCGATACCTTCTGCTGATTTCCACCGCTCAGATTCAAAACCGTTTGTTCCACCGTTGGTGTTTTGATGTTGAGCGATTCCTTGTATTCGTTGGCCACCTTGATTTCGGCATTGTTGTTGACGACGCTGCGAGTGGCGATCGCGCGCAGGTTTGCCAATGTGATATTCTGCTTCACATCCTGGATCAGGATCAGCCCGTTGCCCTTGCGATCCTCAGTCACATACGCGATCCCGGACCGGATCGCGTCCTGCGGATGGTGGAACCGCATCTGCCGGCCCCGCATGAACATCTGTCCCTGGATCTGGTAATGATCCGGATTCCCAAACAGGCTTTTTGCCAGCTCCGTGCGCCCCGAGCCCATTAGGCCGGCAAAGCCGATGATCTCGCCCTTCCTAACCTGGAAACTGACATCCTTGAGCACCTTGCGACCCAGGGCCGGGTCGTAAGCATTCCAGTTCCGTACTTCGAGGATGATATCGCCGATCTCCTGATTTTCGCGCGGCGGATAAATGTTATCGATCTCGCGTCCGACCATATGTTTGATCAGTGCGGTCTCGTTGATTTCCTTTTTTTCAGCAGACAAGGTTACGATCGTTTTGCCGTCACGCAGAACAGTGACCGAATCGGCGATCTCGATGACTTCCTTCAATTTGTGGGAGATCAACACAGACGTGACCCCATGCTCCTTGAGCTCGCGCAACAGGTTCAACAGGTTTTGACTGTCATCTTCATTCAAGGCAGAGGTTGGCTCGTCGAGAATAAGCAGTTTGACATCTTTGCTCAGGGCTTTGGCGATCTCAACCAGCTGCTGCTTCCCCACACCCAGTTCTAGCACTTTGGCTTCCGGGTTGACGTTCAGCCGGACCTTCAGCAGCATTTCAGCCGCGCGTTTAATGGTCTCGTTCCAGTCGATTCGAAAACCCTTCCTGATCTCATGACCCAGAAAGATATTTTCGTATACCGTCATCTCACGGACCAGGGCCATCTCCTGGTAAATAATTGCAATCCCGGCTTTTTCGCTGTCCGCAATGCCTGAAAACGTTTGAACTTCGCCCTCAAAAAGAATGTCACCGCTATATGAACCATACGGATACACACCGCTCAAGACCTTCATGAGGGTCGATTTCCCCGCTCCATTCTCGCCTACCAGGCAATGGATCTCTCCCTTCTTCACCCGGAAACTGACATTGTTTAATGCCTTGACACCGGGAAACTCTTTGGTGATGTTCTTCATTTCCAGGATGGGAGAATCCATTTTCGCTCCGAATTCGAAACATTTTTCTTTCGTCCGTCGTTGCGAGCACTTCGACGAGCTCAGTGTAAACTCCGCGAAGCAATCTCATATATTATTTCTTACATGTATGAGATTGTGTCGCCCCCGCCAGCGCGGGATCTTCGACACGGCGCCACGGCGACGCTTCGTCGGGCGGAGCCCTCCTCGCAATAATGACGAAGCGTATGAACAGATTATACAGGAACAGTGACGGAATTCCATCACTGTTCCTGTATTGAAATCTAACAGCGGGTTATGGGAGACCCGTAAAATCGCTGGCTGGCCAGTAACCAGACTCGATCACGGCTGTCACAACGTTGTCCTTGTCCACTGAGATGACCTCAGAGGGCTTGGCGGGAACGTCGATTGCGCCGTTGTTGTAAGTGGTCGTCTCTGGCGGAGTGCTGCCTTCCAGGTAGGCCACAGCGGCTGCAATCGCGTCAGCGACGAGCGTGCGGACATCCTTCAGGACAGTC
Organism: uncultured Anaerolinea sp.; assembly: GCA_964489725.1. GTDB lineage: Bacteria > Chloroflexota > Anaerolineae > Anaerolineales > Villigracilaceae > Defluviilinea. Next base: position 58,657 of record CAZBAX010000014.1, read on the forward strand.
ATCGACTGCTTGCCATCGATGATGTACTGGACGGAGGCTTTCTCAGCGTCCTGCCCGGTCACCACGTAGCTGCTCACATCGCCATCAGCGGCAAATGCATCCGCGATCGCACGAGCAGTGCCGTCATTCGGAGCCAGGATGAAGACGTCACCCTTGTCCGCAGCAGCCGCCGCGGTCAGGTTCGACTCAGCCAGACTCTTGGCAGTGTTGAAGTCCCAGTTGGTGGTGATCTGTCCGATGATCTGACCCATCTCATCGCGGGTCAGGGTGGCCTTGTCCTGCAGCGCCACAGCTTCGCTGGAATTCTTGATCACGAATGTGCCATCCGCGATCTTGGGCTGCAGCACATTCCAGGCGCCTTCGAAGAACAGAAAGGCATTGTTGTCAGAGGAAGCACCCGCGTACAGATACAGCGGATTGCCGGTGCCGCTGGCCTTGTCCACCAGATACTGCGCCTGGGCAGCGCCTACCGCGATGCTGTCAAACGTTACATAGTAATCCACTGCGTCCGTATCTCGGATCAGGCGGTCGTACGAAATGACCTTTACACCAGCAGCACGCGCAGCTTCAGCAGCAGCGGCGGCCGCGGTTCCATCCTGCGGACAGATGATAAGAACCTGGATGCCTTTCGTAATGAGGGACTCGACGTTAGCTTTCTCCAGCGAGGAGTCGCCCTGGCTGAACAGGATCTCGACTTCGTAACCGGCAGCGGTCAGAGCTTCTGTGAAGCGGGTTTCGTCCTGGATCCAGCGCGGTTCATCCTTGGTCGGCAGCACGATGCCAACCTTTCCCGTGATTTCTTCGGCAGGGGCAGCAGCGCCATCAAGGCCGGTGAAATCGGAAGCAGGCCAATAGCCAGAGTCGATGATCGCTGACTTAACATTGGCTTTATCGACCGAGATGACCTCGGAGGGCTTGGCAGGAACGTCGATCGTACCGTTATTGTAGGTACTGGTCTGCGGCGGGGTGCCGCCTTCGAGGAAAGTGACGGCCGCAGAGATCGCGTCGGCGACGAGCGTGCGGACATCCTTCAAGACAGTCATCGACTGCTTGCCATCGATGATGTACTGGACGGAGGCTTTCTCAGCATCCTGCCCGGTGACTATATAGCTGCTTACATCACCGTCAGTTGCAAATGCATCCGCGATCGCACGAGCGGTGCCGTCATTCGGAGCCAGGATGAAGACGTCACCCTTGTCCGCAGCAGCCGCCGCGGTGAGGTTCGACTCAGCCAGACTCTTGGCAGTGTTGAAGTCCCAGTTGGTAGTGATCTGTCCGATGATCTGACCCATCTCATCGCGGGTCAGGGTTGCCTTGTCCTGCAGCGCCACGGCTTCGCTGGAATTCTTGATCACGAATGTGCCATCCGCGATCTTGGGTTGCAGCACGTTCCAGGCACCTTCGAAGAACAGGAAGGCATTGTTGTCAGAGGCAGCGCCTGCATACAGATACAGCGGGTTGCCAGTGCCGGAGGCCTTGTCCACCAGGTACTGCGCCTGCGCAGCACCCACTGCAATGCTGTCAAACGTTACGTAGTAATCCACAGCTTCGGTGTTGAGGATCAAGCGGTCATACGAAATGACCTTGACGCCGGCAGCGCGAGCAGCATCCGCGGCAGCAGCAGCGGCAGCGCCATCATGCGGGGTCAGGATCAGGACCTTGATACCCTTGGTGATCAGGGACTCGACGTTGGCCTTCTCCATCGAGGAATCGCCCTGGCTGAACAGGATCTCGACATCGTAACCGGCAGCGGTCAGCGCGTCGCGGAAGCGGGTTTCGTCCTGGATCCAGCGCGGTTCATCCTTGGTCGGCAGCACAATACCGACAGCCAATTCTGTAGTCGGTTCTTCAGTGGCAGCGCCGCCGCCGCCACCACATGCCGCGAGGATCATTGTAGCGATCATCAGTATGGCGGTGAAACCATACAGCGTTTTCTTGGACATTTTCTTCTCCTTGTTTGAATTTCGTAAAGGACCATACACGATCTGCATATTTTTATACTCCTGCAACCACCTCCTTTAAATAAGAGAATATGTGCTCACAGTCATACATTACTTTCAGCAAAATTCCCTGGTGTTTGACCGGGGCATCATAAAAAAAACGAAGCACTCCATCCGGCAGAATGGAACTGCTTCGTTCACGAACCTGGGGTAGGAAATACCGCTTGTCCACACTGCCGCTATGCGGCGTACTACGCTTATCTCACGTATATGCGGCGTTGTGAAAATTGCTGACTGCAACATATCAATCCTTTTGTTTGGTTCAACAAATCTGAATCGAGCTGCACGAGCCAGTACGTCGGTTACAGTACCCGCTTGGGTGATCTGCATCGTACGTACCATCTTCATTCTATTGATTTTAATGTGCTTTGAATACGTCTAAATTGCAGCAGAATCAACGAATATCCCCCATTTGGGTAGGGGAAATCCCCCAAAATTACCGAGCGCCGCACGCCTCTGGCGTGGGTAAGTTCGAGATTTGATTCCAGGCCAACAATTTAGTCAAAAAAGATTACCTACGAATGAGACAAGCGGTAAGCTGTGACCATGGGATGCGGGCTGGGAATCTGCACTTCCAGGATCATACCGCTGCCTTTCGAAGACTCGATGTGCATCGTCCCCCCTAACAACGCCACCCGTTCGCTGATCCCCACCAGACCGAAGTGTTTGTTCGAGGTGAGCGATGCCAAATCAGCCGGTACGGCCAGCCCATGCCCATCGTCCTCCAACCGGACCAGCAGACTTGCAGATGGCGTCCGCTGCACAGATAGCCGTACACGATTGGCCGCAGCATGTTTGCGGATGTTGTTCAGGCCCTCCTGCACGATGCGGAACACAGAAAGCTCGATGGTTTCCGGAAGGCGACCCAGGGCCGGGTCGATCTCCACCTGGATCGGGATGCCACTGCGCTCCGACCAGTCATGCGCCAGCGAGTCGATGGCAGCCGAGAGTCCATGATGATCGATGGTGGGAGGGCGCAGATCGCTGCAGATCTGCCGCAAGCCGCTGACCACATCCCGGATCCCATGGCGGATGGTGGCCAGATTCTTTTGCAGCGTTTCGGAGGTTTCCGAGTTTTCAATGTCCTCCAGGCGGTAGTTGAAACTCAGCAGATCCTGAATGACCTGATCGTGGATCTCGCGCGCCAGCGCCTTGCGTTCATCTTCACGTTCGGTGATCAAACGTCGCTGCGTGGCCTGCAGGGCGGTGGTCAATTGGTCTAATGCTTCGATCTGGTTTCCTAGATAATCGAACAACTGCCTGTTCAGAGATGTGCGCGCTTCGAGGCTTTCCTGCAGCGTCACCTGGGTGCGGCGCAGATCCTCGGCCTGTTGTTGGGCGCTCTGATAACTTTCCAGCGCCCAGATCAGAGGCGTCACCTGCTCCCTGCGTGACGAGCCCACAATCAATTCGACAATATCACGCGGCACCGAGTCCGACGTCCGGCGATCGGCAACCAGCCGCCCTTCGTACAGTACCAGGATGCGGTCGGTCACCGTGAACAAATGCGTGAGGTCATCACTGCTGATAATGACAGACGTCCCATGGCTGGCCACCTCCCTGATCTTCTTCATCAAAATCTTTTGACGTTCGAAGCTCAGCACCGGGATGATATCGTCCAATAACAGGAGCCTACACGGACGGTAAAACGCGCGCGCCACCGTCAACAATTGCCGCTGCTCATCGGAGAGATTGCGCACCTGCTCACGGATCAGACTCGGGGGAAGGTCGAACTCCTCGAGCAGCGCGATGGCAGAATGGATCATCTCATCCCAGTTGATCGCGCCCAGGAACGGGACTTTTCGGATCTCGCGTCCCAGCATGATGTTCTCGACGACGTCAAACTGTTCCACCAGGCCCGACGTGCGCCGCGTGGACTCGTTTCGAAAGTCGCGGTCGTATAAAAATGGACTGCCGCTATTAAACTGGTCGATCGGGCTGGAGATCTGGTACACCGTCTCGATGCCCAGCTTTTGGGCCTGGAGGCGGTGTGTGAAGCGCCGCGGCAGCCCATCCACATGGATGGAACCCGAAGACGGCGACATGACCCCGTTGAGCAAATGGAACAATGTGGATTTCCCCGCTCCCTGCCGACCGACAAGCCCCAACACCTCGCCGCGCGAAATCGAAAAACTAACATCCTTCAGCACGGGCAGCCGGTCGAAATTCTTCGACAAGTTATTGGCATACAGGAATGGCGTATCCATAAAATGATTCTACCGCTTGTCTCGGAAAAAAGTAAACTTTTCGAACTGAATGGCAGGTTGAGATTCGAATTTCAAGTTTACTCACGCCAGAGGCGTGCGGCACTATTTTGGAGGAAACGAAAAGGGCTTCTATGAGAAGCATGTCGTTGCGAGGGCTGGTGGTCTCGCTATGTGGCGCGATTACGCGCCACATAGCGAGACCCGGCCCGACGTGTCGCCTGGCGCCACGACGACACAATCTCCTCCTAAACGGAAACACCCTGCCGAACAGAATGATCCACTTGATAGGAGATTGCTTCGTCGGGATTTCGACGCTGTTGCGTCTCAACAACCTCCTCGCAACGACATGAACCGATAACCGCAACTGGTCAGTTGTTTTGCTTTGCGGCATAATAGCCCTATGAAGATGACACATGTGTTGCTGGCTGACGATCATACGGTGGTGCGCGCAGGCTTGAAGAACGCCCTCGAAGGAGTACCGAATATTCAGGTTGTAGATGAAGTGGGCAACGGGCGCGAACTACGCACCGCGTTGGAAAAGCAGAACATCGACCTGCTGGTGATGGATGCCAACATGCCAGACTTCGAACCCATCTCGGCGGCAAGAGAGATCAAGGCCAAGTTTCCAAATCTGAAGATCCTGATCGTCAGCGCGTATAACGACGAAACGTATGTAGTTGGCTTGCTCAAGGCCGGTGTGGATGGGTACCATCTCAAAGACCAACCGCTCGCTGATCTGCGGCTGGCGATCCAGCGCATCTTGAAGGGAGAACGCTGGATCACAAGCTCGCTGCTCACCCGGCTTGCCGATTCCTCGTCTCAGCCGGCGCGCTCTGCAAATGCGACGTGGCTGACCCGCCGGCAGCGTGAATTGCTGCAGCTGCTCATGCAGGGCGCCGATAACCGCTCGATTGCCGCGGCACTCGATATCAGTGTCAAAACCGTCGAGAACCATCTCACAGCGCTATATAAGATCCTGGGCGTCGACAGCCGCATGAAAGCCATGAACTACGCCTTGCATCATCCCGAAGTACTGGCAACGATCGGACAGGAACGGGTCGAAGCCCAGCCTACACAGCCAAGCGAAGGCAACCTGACCATCCTGGTGGTGGACGATAACCCGCGCTACCGTCAGCAACTTTGCCGCCTGATCGGTAAGATCGCGCCCACGTCGATCATTTACGAGGCAGATAGCGTCGCGGAGGCGCTGCGCATCGGTGAAAAGGTAAAGCCCAATCTCGGTCTCATCGATGTTGTGCTTGAAGATGAAGATGGCATTTTATGCGCCAGCCGTCTCAGGAGTCTCTCCCCCTCCACGCGCATGGTCATGATCAGCGCCTACCCTGACCGTGAATTTCGCCGCCGGGCGCTCTCGGCAGGCGCGATCGCCTTCCTCGATAAAAAAGATCTGGACACCGCTTCGGTGAGGCAGGTCATCGAAGATACGTTTAGATAGTATTTCCTCGCGCTGAGCGGACCCTGAGCGAAGGCGAAGGGGTAGTCGAAGCGGAGCGACGAAGCAATCTCCTGTTTCATATGTCGCTGCGAGGGCGTTATTTGCCCGAAGCAGTCTCCTCATTACGACGAAGCAATGACATGTCACATCGCGATCAAAAAGATCAGGTCGTTGACGTTCGTGCCTGTGGGACCGGGTTTCAGCAGATCACCCAACCCTTCGAAAAACGGATACGCATCGTTGCGGGATAACGAGCCTGCCGCGTCGAGCCCGAGCATCATCGCCCGTTGGGCCGACTCACCCGTCACGACCGCGCCGGCCGCGTCGGTGGGACCGTCGTCACCATCGGTGGCCAGCGCGATCAACATCGAATTCTCCAACCCACCCAGTTCCCGAACCGCGCTCAACGCGAGTTCCTGATTCCGTCCCCCTTTCCCCAGTCCCATAATAGTCACCGTTGTCTCTCCGCCCGCGATCAAACAGAAGGGACGTGGCCGTTTTGAGATTTCATCGCGTAATTTCCTGGCAAGCATCACGCCGACCTCAGAGGCTTCGCCTTGTAATTCATTCGTCAATATTTCTGCGTAGAAGCCTTCCTCGTTGGCTTGCCTCAGTGCAGCCTTTGCAGCGATTTTGTTATCGCCGATGATAAAGTTTTGAGTACGCGTCATAAATGAATCATCACCATCGGACTGTTTTGAACCACTGAGACACAGAGACACGGAGTTTAGACAATCTCTGTGTCGTAGTGTCTCCGTGGTTGAGTCTGGAAAATACTTGTTCAATATTCTCAGTGCATCTTTCTGAGTGGTTGGATCTGGCACAGTCGGACCCGACGCAATCGCCTCCAGTGGATTGCCGACCACGTCTGAGAGGATCAGGCTGACGATCTTTGCTTTAGTCGCGCGCGCCAACCCGCCGCCTTTGACTCGGTCCAGTTGGCGGCGCAGGATGTTGATCTCATCGATGCGGGCGCCGCTGGCAAGGAGTAACGATGTGAGCGTTTGCAGATCTTCCAGCGGCACGTACGGTGCCGTGACGAGCGCCGAGCCTCCGCCAGAGATCAAACAGACCAGCGTATCGTCTTCGTTCAACGAGGAGACAAATTCCAACACACGCTCACCGGCATGGGCCGAACGCGCGTCGGGGATGGGGTGTCCGCCTTCGATAACCCCCATGTTGGGGACTATAGCGGCGTACAACGTTCGGCTAAGTGATGAGGCGTACTTTGTGACGGCCAGTCCGCCTGAGAGTGGAATCCGTTCGGCGAGCGCGTCCATCATCGGGAGCGCAGCCTTCCCGATCCCCAACCCGAAAACGCGACCCTCCAGCGTTGGAAGGTGTTCCTGTACAGCGCGATACGGATCTACTGCGTCGAGCGCCGCGCCTACGATGTGTTGAATGCGCGGGTCTTGCAGGCTGTGTGTGATGAAACGATTCATGTCCATTTCGGTTATCATATCAGAAACACACGAGTGCCTAAGGTGGAGTCCAAACTGGTTCACGTCATCCTGAGCGAAGGATCTCCCATGGACTTGAACCTTATTCGGCTCAAGTCCATGGGGATTGTGGTGTTACTGAGTTTTGAAATAATAATGTCCGTTTGTTTCCGTCATTGCGAGCGTTCTTTGCGAAGCAATCTTACACTCGATAAGCAGATTTGCCCGTAACTTGAGTGTAAGATTGCTTCGTCGGGAAGGTCACCCTCCTCGCAATGACGGAGAAGTGAGACTTTCAGTTTTCAAAAATCAGTAGGTACTCCGAGAAAAATTTTGGGAGCAACAATGTCGAAGCCAAACGTGTTTATCACCAGAGCCATTCCACAGAAGGGCTTTGCTATGATCAGCGAGTTTTGCAGTGTGGATGTGTGGGAAGAGGAACTTCCGCCGAGCCGTGAAGAACTATTGAAACGTGTGCAGGGAGTCGATGGCATTCTGAGCCTGCTCACCGACCGGATCGACGGCGAAGTGATGGATAGCGCCGGGGAACAGTTGAAGGTGATCAGCAATCACGCAGTTGGGTTCGATAACATCGATGTGCCCGCCGCGACGGCCCGCAAGATTCCAGTCGGCAATACGCCCGATGTGCTCACCGATGCCACCGCCGACTTCGCCTTTGCATTGATGATGGCTGCCGGCCGCCGCCTGATCGAAGCAGACCGATACGTACGCGACGGCAAATGGAAAACATGGGGACCGATGACGTTGCTCGGCATGGAGATGAAGGGCGCCACGCTGGGGCTGGTGGGGTTTGGTCGCATTGGCAAGGCGATGGCGCGCCGCGCCCTCGGGTTCGACATGCGCGTGATCTATTACGACCCGAAAGAAAAAAAGTCATACCCTGATGAGAATGCCACCCAGGTGGATTTCGAGACTTTGCTCGAGGAATCCGATTTTATCTCGCTTCATACTCCGCTAACGCCAGATACGCGTCACCTGATCGATTCTGAAGCCTTCTCGAAAATGAAGCCCAGCGCGGTGCTGGTCAATACTTCACGTGGGTCGGTGGTCGATCAAGATGCATTGTATGAGGCACTAAAATCCGAACACATCTCCGCCGCCGCGCTAGATGTGACTGAGCCCGAGCCCCTGCCGATGGACAGCCCGCTGTTGACTCTGAAGAATCTCGTCATCGCGCCGCACATTGCCAGCGCCGGGAGAGCGACTCGCGAGAAGATGTCGTGGATGGCTGCGCAGAATTTGATCTCTGGCTTGAAGGGCGACCCGCTGCCGAATTGTGTCAACCCGCAGGTGTATGCGAGATAAAATCTAAACCATATTTCTTCAGGTGCGATATTCTCGTTTGTCTGTAAAAACAGCGTCACCTACAAATCTGTTGAACTACTTCTCGCTTATAATTGCAATATGCACGGGAAACACAAGCTGCCAAAACAACTTCGTCCTTTCTTCTGGGACTACAAGTTTTCCAGTCTTTCCATGACAAAAGATCGCGATCTCATTATTCGTCGCATCCTTTCCAATGGATCATGGGATGCTGTACGCTGGCTGCGTAAAACATTGGGAGATCAGGAATTGCGCGAATGGCTGATCACCCATCGAGGAAGAGGGCTTTCTGCACGGCAAATCCGGTTTTGGAGTGTAATGTATGACTTGCCAGTGCGGCAGGTGAAGCAGTGGGTAACAGCCGCCCAGACAGATGTATGGGGCAGGCGATGAAATATCATGTGGAAGGGTTGCCCAAAAAGCAGAGCAAAGTTTTGAAAGCCCTGGGATCTCACATGACAGCCCAGGGTTTTTACCTTGCCGGGGGCACAGCGTTAGCCATTCATTTTGGACATCGGATTTCTGTAGATCTGGATTGGTTCACACCCGAACCATTTGGAGACGGTTTGCTGCTTGCCCAGGCACTCCGCAATTCGGGTCTGGAACTGGAAATCGAGCAGATTTCAGCCGGCACACTACATGGAAGCATTCAAGATGTGCGTGTGACCTTCCTGCAATATCAGTATCCTATGCTCAAACCGCCACTCTATTGGAAGGCTATGGAGTGCAATCTTGCGGCTCTCGAAGACCTGGCCTGCATGAAGCTCTCAGCGATTGCCCAACGCGGCGCCCGCAAGGATTTTTGTGACCTGTATGCACTGGGCACAACATCCTTTTCCCTGCAGGAAATGCTGGGGTTCTATCAAAGAAAATTTGCAATTCGAGATATTGGCTCTGTTCTGTACGGTCTGGTGTATTTTGATGATGCCGAAAGCGAGCGTATGCCCCGAATGCTTTGGGATGTAACATGGCGGGAGATCAAGAAAACAATTCTCGAATGGGTGAAAGGCGTTTCCTAAAATACCCGTTTAGATGCAGATTACAAAGAAAAACAGACTTCCGAGCAATTCAAAAACTCGGAAGTCTGCTTGTTCGAGACCAAATATGAAGTGCATCTACCTTACGTGAGACCCTTCGACGCTGCTCACACAGTCCCGAAGCGGTGTCCTGCGGGAGGGCAATGGCTGCGGTCAAAACGCCGGGCGGGGTCACAGATCTTCGCCCAGCTGAAGCCTCAACCTTTGACGATGATAAACATGCATCGTCTTCACCAACCCTCATCGATCACTTCACCCCAATCGACCACTCTCATATCCTTGATGATAATGCTGTCAATTTGAAAGTATCGCGGTCCAGTGTATCCAAGACAGGTAAGAACTGCCTTGCTTCCCTGCCCGACTCCAACCATAAAAGACTCAGGTCTATCTTTGCATCTCACACTTTGATGCGTATTCATCCATTCGTCAAGGCGAGACTTCAGAGCTGGATCAATCATGTCATATGCCGCCGGATGATTTATCCGTAGTGCGGTTGCAAATGCGCCGGCTAAGTCTTGTTCAGTGTCACGGTCATATATTAGCCAATAGTCAGATACGATCGGGGAGTATTCTGCCCATATACTCAAGCCACAGACAAATATAACAACTAACAGTAACAACAATACAACCCTAATACCCTTTTTCATGGATAACTCCTATTCAGTACTTGCCACGTATTCGGTCTACTTGAAATCGGTTGAATTTCCAGGGATGCTGGCCAGGCTATGTTTTTCGTGCTTGTAGGAATTCTTGATCTTTTCCAAAGAACAGATTCCTGTATCATTGGTAAGAATTCGTAATTCTCTGGAAAGCCAGTTAGATCGGCAACTGGACCACCTGGTAATCGCAGTGGATAAACTCTCACAGTGCCTAAACATTGCAACCAAAATGGCAATTCCTCAAACTTGTATCCTTTCATAGCTGCCCAAAAACCCAAATGGTCAGACGGTAAATCGGCAGGAGCAAATCCTGAAGGAAATTGGGGTAGGAGCAAGTCACCGTTTGGAAACTTTGGGAGAATTATACTGTCTTGATACTTTTCATAACCACGTTCATAGTCCATAAATATTCCATATGCTATACCGTACTTCTGCTCCTCTTTAATGTTTGAAGACACAGCGTAGTCGACCCAGTAATGCTGGTTTGACTCTGCTGCCCTATTGAGCTGTATGGGCATCGGTAGCCCAAGACCCCTAAGATTGTACTGGTGGGCCTTTTTCAGGGCCAATTCAATCTCGTTGATGAACCAGCCCCCGTTTGCAAACCCTCTTCGAACGTGTTTTGGATCAATATATCCATATCCTTTTATGTATATTTGTAATTGCTTATTCCACCAATCCGGGATTGGACCCTGATCGCCGCAATCACATGTCGGATACTGTCCAGTTGGGTCAGTAAGATTTACAGGATTTGCTTCTGTATACATCCACCGATTGAGAGAAAGTGGTCTATTGTAATCCCCCTCCCACGTATCACGCGTAAGGAATCGTCCCATACCAGGAGCATACATTCTTGCCCGCAGGTACACCAAATCATTTGAAGTATATTCATTGGTGTATCCGTAACTTGTTTGCGATGACCCTACAGTCGATGTCGTCACCCCATAGGGATCATACGTGCTGGCATAGGTAATCTCCCCGCTATCGTCCGTGAGTTGGCGCACCGACCCCAGGGCATCGCCGAGGAAGTATTCCGTGGCAGAGTTCACCTGGGCAATGCGATCCAAGCCATAAATGTAGTTGTTCGTGCCATCGCTCAGTGCCTGGGTGAGTCCCGTGTTGAGGTCCATCGTGAAGGTACTTGTAGTCCCATTCACGGTTTGCTGCAATCGGTCGTTCATACCATTATAGGTGTAGCTGGCAGTGACCGAGCCGCTGTTCATTGTCTTCAGGCGGTTGGCAGAGTCATAAGTGTAGGTGTTGATGCCGTCGTTCAGCAGGTTTCCATTGGCATCGAAGGTATAGGTCACACCACTCACACTTTGCACGCGGTTGGCGTCATCATACAAGTAGGTTGTCGTGATTGGTAGACCGCCTACCTGTGTATCCTGGCTCAGTCTATTCCCGACGGCGTCATAACCGTAATGATAGTAATCACCTGTGGAATAGTTGGCTTCCTTCAAGCGATAGAGAGGGTCATAGTCATAGGTGATCGTCACCGCTCCGCCCTGCTGGAACGGCGCAGGCAAGTTGTAGCTCACCGGCGCGGGCTGCGCGGGTCCTTCACTTTGGCTGTAGAAAGGGGCATTGTGCTTCAACAACCAGACTTCCGAGTTTTTGAAATGCTCGGAAGTCTGGTTGTTAGAGACCAAATATGAAGTGCAGCGACCTGATGTGAGACCCTTCGACGCTGCTCACACAGTCCCGAAGCGGTGTCCTGCGGGAGGGCAATGCCTGCGGTCAAAACGCCGGGCGGAAATTCATTCGAGCTTGAATGCAAATAGTTGTCTACTATCACCAAGTAACACGAACAGAATATTATTACTCTCATCGAGCGCTAGCTCGTATCCGCCAACAATAGCGTCGCCATACAGGACAAAAGGCGCTGGTGAAAAACTGAGCAAGACCGACTCCTCTCCACTGTCGATATCAATCTCTAAAAGTTGTCCAGATTGGGTTAGAACAAATAGAACATTCTTAGTTGACCAATACGCAATATTGCTAATAACGATATTTTCCGTTTTCCAAGATATTTGACCCGTAATTCGATCAACCGCCAACAAAGTGCCTATTACTCGTCCAGTTCTCAACAAAATTAGTTTATCTGTAAATAGTGGCGCCAAACGTATATTATTGCTGCTTATATCTAGTTTCCAATTCACATCCTTGAGATCCAAAGACCTGGACTCCAAACTATAGTTAATCACGAATCTTTCTGTTTCCGTGCCATAAATAATTCTTTCCCCATCTATGACAGCAATTTTATCTCCATTATCCTTATCCAATGTCATAAATTTTTCTGGAAGTAGAAAGAGTTGTAGTTGGTCATCATATGGATACATATACTTGACGGTCGTTTCGGTCAAAGAAAGATCCCACTCCAATTTGCCCGAGTGATCAAACTTGTGTAGCCCAGCAATCCCCCCATTGCTGACGTAGACACCATCAGGATCCATAAATATTCCGTTTGGCACTCTTATCGTTTTTTGCCACTCAATTGTTCCATCGACGCCTTCCAAACAAGTCAGTTCGTTTTGAGGAGGATATGCCAAGTCGCCCATAACACAGACTAACCCAGAAGATGCTGAAACCATTGATTGAAAGTCGTTTTGCGAAGTGTAAACTTCATTTACCGACCATAGTAGCCGGACCGGTTCTTTTATCACATCAGGCGTATGGATAATATTAGGCCTAGAAAACGCCGGCTGCGGTGAACAGCTTTCCATTATTAACGTACAAATCACTATAGCAATAGTGAGATACAAATTTTTAGGGTATAGCATTTTCGCCTCGAAGTTCCTTATATACCAATGCATATCTTAACGCTGTTACCGCACCCAACACTCTTAATGTTGACACATGATTCTCGGAAAATCGTATTTCTGTATCGTTTCTATTTATAGAAACAGTTAACGGTGAACCAGAGCCTGTAAATATATCCGTCATCAGAGATGCGGTGTCCACCTCGCCGCTTGACTTGATATAGGGTTTGCGGGTTTCCGGATTTGCGACATAGAACATAAAGGGTACTACATCAGCATCAAAGAAGGGTACCAAGTCTAAGCCAAAACTACCACCAACGTAGACGTATGCGCCCCGCAACCTTAAATCTGTCCATGAAACGAAACCGCCAATACCCGTACCAATCCCTATGCCAATATCACCAGATAATCCTCCCTGTAGCGAAAGGGAAATACCTCTATATTGAGAGGTTAAACTATCGTCTGTACGGAATCCTTTTGCGAGTCCAACATATCCTGCTACGCCGACACCTATATCTAGTGAATCGTTACCCCCACCTCCTCCAAAGCTAAAGTTCAGTCGTTCCATTGTAGCGAAATCATAGACCACCTCACTGCCTAGGCGACCGGCAAATATCGTCACACCCAAACCTTCAAGATACCCAGGCGCTCGATATTCAGATGGTCCTAAGTAACAACCTCGTTCTCCTGTAACAGTTTCGCCTATTCTAAAGTAACTTATAGGTTCAATTCCATACCAAACATCCACACATCCTTCATAAAGAGCTTTGTTTGGCATCATTTGGCACCAAGCTGGTGGAAACAGCCCTGAAGGATCAGTAAGATTAACTGGGTTGCCACCTACGTAGTTCCAGCGATTAAGTGACAATGGTCTATTGTAGTTGCCCGCCCATGTATCCCGCGTCAGGAATCGTCCCATGCCAGGCGAGTAATGTCTTGCCCGCAAGTACACCAAGTCATTTGAAGCGAATTCCCCGGTAAACCCATACACCGTTTGCGATGCACCTACAGTCGATGTCGTCACCCCATACGGATCATACGCACTGGCATAAGTCACTTCCCCACTCTCGTCGGTGAGTTGACGCACCGATCCCAGGGCATCGCCGAGGAAGTATTCGGTAGCAGCGTTCACTTGAGCAATGCGGTCCACGCCATAAATGTAGTGGTTCGTGCCATCGCTGAGCGCCTGTGTGAGACCGGTGTTGTAATCCATCGTGAAGGTACTTATAGTCCCATTCACGGTTTGCTGCAATCGGTCGTTCATACCATTATAGGTGTAGCTGGCAGTGACCGAGCCGCTGTTCATTGTCTTCAGGCGGTTGGCAGAGTCATAAGTGTAGGTGTTGATGCCGTCGTTCAGCAGGTTTCCATTGGCATCGAAGGTATAGGTCACACCACTCACACTTTGCACGCGGTTGGCGTCATCATACAAGTAGGTTGTCGTGATTGGTAGACCGCCTACCTGTGTATCCTGGCTCAGTCTATTCCCGACGGCGTCATAACCGTAATGATAGTAATCACCTGTGGAATAGTTGGCTTCCTTCAAGCGATAGAGAGGGTCATAGTCATAGGTGATCGTGATGGGTCCACTTTGCTGGAACGGCGCGGGCAGTTTGTAGCTCACCGGCGCGGATTTCGCGGGTCCTTCACTTTGGCTGTAGAACGGCGCATCTATAAGCATCAAAAAAGCTGGGCATGAGTCTGTGACCCGGCCCAGCTAGTCATATTATTTTTCTAATTGAAAGCTGTAATTCCATTCTGAACCTGCAGCCCTAGCGTGGATTAACCTGATACCTCTTGGAGTAGATGGTGACCCTGTAACAAACAGAATAACCTCATCTGCGTAGTACATAGCCGTGCCATCGCAAATGTTGACGACCAGATCTCCCTCGGGCAATCCCCCTCCCGGGTTGTTACATTGGGATAATGTACCATCACAACGTCTCATTCCTTTTAAGTGCATTAATGCATATCCATTCTGGTCATATTCAATAGTCCATTCCTGCCAATCGCTCTCAAAATTTAATTCGCCTGTGCTTGAAAAAAGCTGTTTGTATGTTCCATCAGACCTTATTTGGAGTTTGTCAATCGAATCGCCTCCAGAGTATTCAGCAATCCATGTCCCTATCAAGTCTACCTCTGCAAACGACTTGGGCAATGGTTCACAGGCCGGAACACTTGGCTCATCGTTGGATGTTAATGGATAATTTAGAACAACAAGACAGCATAATATTCCAATAACAGATACAGAAATTAATATGCTGATTGTTATAACCGTATAGTTCTGTTTTTTCATAGTTTCTACCTTGAAATAGTCTAATTTCCAATATCAAGGAATCTCAAGTATTGTGGCCACACCAGATAGAGTCCACAAAGATTATTTTCCGTCCAAGTAAAAGTCTGGTCAAGATTCCCGCCACCCATTCCATTAGGAGTTTCATCCCGGCGTTGAGGTTTTAAGACGGAGACAATATCTTCATTTCTTAAAACTTCAACTGCCAGATGATCCCCCAGGACTGGATATTCCTCAATTACTCGTTCAAGAGATAAAGGATTTGTCTTTTGATCGTCAGGCGGGAATCGTTTTAGAAAATGGGTTCCGGATGCAAGGTCTGTTCTGTTATGAACATTGAATTTCACTCTGCCATTGCCGATATCTTGAACAGATAATTCAAACGAACCCATGATATGCATTATTGGAAATCCAGAAGTACTTTGCAGATCTCGCCATTCCATTAGGTAAGCGAAAATCGAAGCAAACTTTATCTCCTCAAGTGGAATATTACCTGACAAATAGAATCTCATTCTTTGTTTGTGAATAGCTAGGGATCGGGCAAGTGCATGAGTCAGTTTATCACTTCCGTTGAAATAAAAATGATCCGCCTGACCGCGCTCACAAATATAATCTCCAAACAATTCATTTACAGTGGTTGGCTTCCTCCACGCGGTTTTGTTTAGTTCAGCACAGTTATATGGACCAAGACCTGGCGTACTATATGTTTCCCAAAAATCCTGACTGTAAAAACCCTTGCAAAGATTTACTAATCCCCTAGCACTCATTAATGGGATAGTGCCACCTGGTACGGGATTCAACACTTGTGCCATGCAGAATCCAGAAAGAATACTACTCCGACCACTTGGGTCAATGTGGTTTATAGGATTTGCTTCTGTATACATCCAGCGATTGAGGGAGAGAGGTTTGTTGTAATCGCCTTGCCAGGTATCTTTTGTGAGGAACCGTCCGGTCTCACCGGAGTAATACCTCGCCCGCAGATATGTTAACCCGCTTGCATCCATTTGTTCGCCAGTAAAAGCAAAGGCACTCACACTACTTCCCGCGCTCGTCATCACCTCTCCATATGGAGCATAACTCTTAGCAAGCGTAATCTCTCCTTGCGCGTCGGTCAGTTGTCTTACACTGCCCAATGCGTCTGACAGGAAATACTCAGTGCCTGTGTTCGCTTGTGCGATTCTGCCTACTCCGTACAGGTAAGTATTGGTTCCATCATTCAGAATTTGAGTCAAGCCTGTATTAAGATCGATGGTATATGTGGTGGTATCGCCATTGACTGTCTGCTGCAAGCGGTCACTCAAGCCGCTGTAAGAATAGCTACCGGTTACTGACGGACCCGTTAATGTCTTCAGGCGATTGGCAGAATCGTAGGTATAGGTATTGATCCCGTCGTTCAGCAGATTTCCATTGGCGTCGAAGGTATAGGTCACGCCACCAACACTCTGCACACGGTTGGCGTCATCATAGAGGTAATTGACCGTGGACGGTAGACCATTGACCATGTTCTCCTGCAAGAGCCGATTCCCCACGGCATCATAGCCGTAATGATAGTAATCGCCAGTGGAATAATTGGCTTCCTTCAAGCGGTTGAGGGGATCATAGTCATAGGTGATCGTGATCGGTCCGCTTTGTTGGAACGGCGCAGGCAAGTTGTAGCTCACCGGCGCGGACTGCGCGGGTTTATCACTTTGGCTGTAGAATGGCGCCATCATCCCCAAGTCAGACGGTGATGGAGTCTGTGTAGCGGTTGGGCTAGGCGTCCAGGTCGCTGCATAAGTGGGCGTGGGGGTTGCCGCGCCGGGCTTGCGAGTATCCTCCGGTTCGGGCAGTGGGTTGCTGCCCACACTGCCTTCCGAAGTTAGTCCCTCTTCCGGCGCCATGAGCATCTGCGCTGCTTCCCAGCGTTCGATGCGGAAGTACGACCAATCAGTTTGCAAGTTTGCACTGCCGGTATTCGGCGCACGGACGATCAAACCTACATAGACCGGCGTGCCGCTGGAGAGATACGGAGCGCTCACCGTCCAGGCTTCGTTGGGGTTGTATCTGTATTTGAAGGTGTATTCCTGGCCCTGTTTTTCCAGCCGCAGGGTCAGCGGCAGAGCGAGACCCTCGATCGCCAAATATTCATATTCGCTAATGCGCAGAGACTTCAGCCCGCCATCATCCACTTTGCCATACCAGAGCTGGTCATATTGGTCGAAGCCCACATGCAATGCCGCCCAGTAGCCCGCACCTAAGGCTGCGCTGATGTTCTCCAGCCGGGTTTCGATGGCCCAGTCGCCTGTCCCCAGGTCAGTGCGCCGGAGCTGTGGAGCATCATCCGTGTTGATCCAATGCTCAAAGCTGTTCCCCTGAGGCAGGGTCACGCTGAACAGGCCATTCGCCAGAGCATAGCTGGGACCGGCTTTGGGAGCGTACCAGGTCCAATCCGCGTTGAGGGTCGCCTGATCGAACTCGTCCTGCTCGATCTCTTTTGCAGGACCTGGATCCGGCTGGCTTGAACGCTCGAGGCGGAAATAGTCCATGTTCAGCACCAGGTTGCCAGCGCTGCCGGTGAAGTTGCGCGTTTGCAGACCCACGTAGGAAACATCGGTCGTGATGGTTTGTGTATCGAGTGTGATCCAGGGGTCCTGTGCGTTTTCTTTGTATTTGAAGGTGTATTCGGAGCCGAGCTTTTCGACCCGCAGATAGAGAGGCAGGCTGATGCCATAGGCGGCAGCCGTCTCCGCCCCGCCCACGCGCAGGACGTTCAGCTTGTTGTAATTGTCGATGCTCAGCCATTGCTGGTCGTAGCGGTCAAAGCCGGCCATCAGGTTGACCTGCCACTGGTCGCCAGCGTTGGTATCGTCCAGAGAGAGGTACGTTTCGATGGACCAATCGCCTGGGCCCATATCTGAACGGCGCACCTGCGGCGCGGTATCCAGGACATCCCAGTGATCTTTGTCGGGCTGCACCACCAGTTGCAGATGGTTCGGCTCATCAGAGAGTGAGTAGGTCGGTCCGACGGCTGGCACATACCATTCCCAATCGCTGCTGAGCAGGGCGCTGTCAAATTCGTCCAGCACAAGCCCCGGCGCTATAGTTGGTGTCGGAGTAATGGTAGGTGTAAATGTGGGCGTTGACGTGAAGGTTGGCGTGGGGGAAGGAGTATTCGTGAAGGTGGCTGTAGGCGCCGGCGGGAGATACGAGACGCGCACGGGGGCCCAATCGAGCGAGAAATCACGCGAGATGTTCGAGGCCACATTCGTAATACGCACGCGCAGGTTGGAAAGCTCGCTGCTCGTCCAGGTGCGTCCCCACGTATCGGTCGCGCCGCCCAGGAGGTATGTGGCTTCGGAGGTGGTGAACGCCGGGCTGGTTTTGGCCGCCGTCCAGGTCGTTCCCCCATTCCACGAAAGCTCTACACATGATTTAGGCGCGCCGGTGGTGTTATCCACTTTCATATCGAGGCGCACTTCCAGCCCCAGGATCGATGCGCCAGTGGGAATGGATGAGAAGTTATACGTGTAATACACATGCCGGTCTTTGCCTGTGTTGGAACAGGTTGTGTTGGTGTTATTGCCGCTGTCTGTATCGACAGCAAACGCCGTGTTGTCTGTGTAGGCATTCGCAGCAGTGGTCTGGAAGCCATTGCCATCTCCGCCAGAAGCAGCCACGTTCGCGCCGGGGCTGACCCACCCGCTGTTCACGGGAGCAGGCGTGTTCGACGGTGTGAAGGTGAGTGTGGGTGTAGCAGTATCACTGGGCGTAAGCGTGTCGGTAGGCGTAAACGTCTGCGAAGGCGTAGCCGTAGCGGTTGGCGTGGAAGTAAAGGTAGGCGTAGCCGTAGCGGTAAGCGTGTTGGTGGCGGTCGCCGTGGGCGTAAAGGTGTTCGTGGAGGTTGGCGTGGGGGTGGCAGCCGACCAGTTTTCGACCCGGAAATACGACCAGTCTATCAGCAGTTCGGCGCTGCCCGTGTCGAAGCCGCGTCCGATCAGCCCCAGATAGGTGGGGGTACCTGAATAGTTCTGTACCGCCATGACAGTCCAGAAAACATCAGAGTCATACTTATATTTAAATCGATATTGTTCGCCGATCTTTTCCAGCCGCAGGATGATGGGCAGGTTTTCATCTACCGCAAACCATACGATTTCTTCACTGACCCGGACGATCTTCAAATATCCGTCATCCACCATGCCGAACCAGATCTGATCGTTCCCTGCAAAGCCTACTTCCAGGGCAGCCCAGTAGCCCGCATCTGCGGCTGCATCCACATTTGCCAGCCGGGTTTCGATGGCCCAGTCGCCGCTTGCGCCGAAATTCTTGAGCCGCAATTGAGGCGCCTCATCAGTGGTTCCCCAATGCTCAAAGGTATTTCCAGCGGGTAGACGCATCCGCAAGGACCCTGGCGCCTCAGTCAAAGAATATGTCGGGCCGGCCTTCGGCACATACCATTCCCAAAATGACGAAAGGGTGGCGTTATCGAAATCATCCACCAGGACGTTCGGATACGGCGTTGGCGTGTAGGTCGCCGTGGGAGTAAAGGTATTCGTGGCAGTTGGGGTGTTGGTGGCTGTTGGCGTAAAGGTACTGGTCGCTGTAGGCGTGTAGGTTGCAGTTGGCGTAAAGGTATTGGTTGCTGTGGGCGTGTCGGTCGCTGTAGGCGTAAAGGTGCTGGTGGCAGTGGGAGTAAATGTGTTCGTGGGCGTCGCCGTAGCGGTCGGAGTGAAGGTAGAGGTAGAGGTTGCGGTGGGAGTAAACGTGGCGGTCGGAGTAAACGTGTTCGTAGGTGTGTTACTCGCGGTTGGCGTAACCGTAACTGTGGGCGTCGGTAAAGTTGGCAGAACAGCATTCTCAACAGCCTGTACGCGATTGCCATTATTATCGTACTGATATTGATACGAGACGACAGTCTGGACTCCCGAGCTATGCGTGATGTCTTGCAGCCAGCCATTATCGAAATAGTTGTACGTGGTATCGACGCCATTGGGTCTGGCAATCGACTTCACCCGTCCGGAAGCATCATACTCATATTCAACCGCAGAAGGCAAACCATTCCCTGAGACCTGTAATAACTGATTCAGATCACCATAATCATAGCTGACAGTTTGGCTTCCATAGCTCAATTCCGTGCGGTTACCCAGCGGATCGTATTCATAGGAAACACCGGTTCCAAAGGGGTCAGTGATCTGGCCAGGCAGATCGATGTTGGTATAGCTCCAGGAGGTTGTACCTGCTCCATCGCTCATCGAAAGGCGGCGTCCCAGGGCATCATAAGCAAATGTGACATTTGCATCCGGGTTTGGATAATCGATCAATTCGAGCCGGTTCAACTCATCGTACTCATAGATGGTCGTTTTGTTATTTGCGTCGAGGAGGGAAATACGACTTCCCATGGCATCGTAGGTATAGGTACTCGTGTGCCCTAACGCATCTGTTTCTGTTTCCAATCGTCCCAGGGCGGTATAGGTAAAGGATGTCAGGTGCTGATTTCCATCCAAAATGCTTAGTCGGTTGCCTCTGGCATCGTAGGTGTACTCGGTTCGCACATTGGTTTCAACATCGGGCGTAGCGCCAACCAGATAATTTTCCACAACAGCTCGCAGACGATTGAGCCCATCGTATTCAAATTTTGTGGCAACCCCTTCTGCATCGGTTATGAGAGTCCGGTTTCCATTGGCGTCGTACTCGTAACTGCTTGCATGGAGCAGCGGGTCCGATACAATCGTCAGCCTTCCCAATGGATCGTACTGATAATCGGTTATCTGTCCCATTTCATCGAGCACGTAATCCACACTGCCGGTACCCAGGTAGATGGTATCCATACGTACATTCATCAGGGAGCTGGGTGGGTCCGAGCGTCCGGGCGCTGCAGGACTCAAAGGACTCTGCCCGACCAGGTTGCGTACAACAGTGATAGGACGCGATAACGCATCGTAATAGGTGCGGCTAATAACATCCTTTGTATCCTTAACCGCGATCTGGTTTCCAGCAATGTCGTAGGTAAAGGTCGTAACAAGGTTGAATTGATCTCCCGTGACCGGATCCTTGTAATTTTGAGCCGCGCCAGACAGGTAGTTTTGTGTTGCACTTGTTACGCGCCCCAGGTCATCATACACAGTCCGTGTAACACGCCCCACAGTATCCGTGGTCTTCACCTGCCTGCCCAGGGCATCATAGGTATATTCCGTCACGATGTTGCGCTGGTTCTGGTCGTTTTGAGGAACGCCCCCATTCACATAGTTGGCTGTCAGGCGCAGCAATTGACCGATTTCATTATAGCTGTACTTGGTGACTCGCCCCATGGGGTCCGTCGTCGTATCGCGGCGTCCATAGGCGTCATAGGCAACATCGGTGCGCACATTTTCATCCCCCTCTCCCAGGGGGAGAGGGGCTGGGGGTGAGGGCACATAGATGCTCTGCCCCACCAGGTTTTGCACGGTTGTCACCGGACGGTTGGCCGAATCATAATACGTGCGCGTCACCAAACCAACGGGATCAACCGTAGCGATCACTCTGCCTGCTTCATCGTAGTATGTATCGCTGCGAATATTGGCTTCCACGCCGGCAGTGGGCGGAGTTGTGGTGCCGATGGTTTGTCCCACCAGGTTTTGAACCACGGTGATCGGACGGTTCAGCGCGTCATAGTATGTGCGTGTGACGACCCCTTTGGGATCTATGGTCGCAATGACATTTCCATTACCATCATAAAAGGTATCCATGCGGATGTTAAAACTGGCGCCGCGATTGGGGGGTGTCACTACTGAAATCGCCTGACCGGTTAAATGCTGGACGACAGTCACCGGGCGGTTCAGGGCATCGTAGTAGGTGCGCGTGATCACGCCTGCCACATCTTTTGTGGCAATCAGATTCCCATTCAGATCATAGGTATATTCGGTACGAATATTTTGATCCGGGTAGGCTGGGTCGTAGGCGCCCGTCCCGACAAAATTCTGGATCGTGAGGGTGGGACGGTTTGCATCATCGTACGAAGTCTGGGTGATCACACCCGCGGAATCGATACTGGAGGTCATATTCCCGGCATCATCATAGACTGTATCGGTGCGAATATTTTCATCCACTGCCCCAGTGCCCCGCGCTGGAGGAGTCCCCGTCTCGATGGTTTGTCCGGTCAGGTTTTGCACCACGGTCACCGGTCGGTTCGCCAGGTCATAATACGTACGCGTGATCGTGCCGTAGGTATCGATCACCGCGATCTGGTTTCCGCGCACATCATAGCGGTATTCGGTGACAAGGTTATATTTATCTTCATCGTTCTGAGGGCGCGACGAGACATAGTTGCGCGTGGTCTTCAGCAATTTGCCTGCATTGTCATATTCATTGTGCGTGACAATCCCCCGTTCATCGATGACATCGATCAACCGTCCCAAATTGTCATACGCATAGGAGGTTGTCAGGGCATTAGGTGTCCCATACCCGGCGGTAGTGCTTTCAATCTGTCCTAAAGACGTATAAGTATAGTTGGTCTTTTGCCCAAGGGCATCGGTGACAAACTTTACCTTCGCGGCCGAAGCTCCGCTGGATGGCGGGTAATATTCATAGTCTGTGCCAGTGAATGTCAGGCCGCCGTCGAAGGAAAGGGGGTATTCAATTCTTGTCGGCAGAGTGGGAAAATTCGTATCGGTATAGAAATACTTCGTTTCAAAGCCCTGAGGGTCGATGATACTGGTTGGCTGGTTGGAGGCGTTGTAAGAAATAAATGTCTCTTTATTCAGCGCATCCCTGATATATTCAAGGTTTGCCCCGTTGGTGCTCCATTCAAGAGTTGTAGGCGGATTTCCAAGCGCATCCTGAATCGTGCTAAGCCTGAAATTATCATCAAAGTCCTTTCTTACTGTCCCTTGCAGCGGCGCGGCTTGTTCCATGATGACGCCATTGGAGGCGTAAGCGTCAGTACTTACGTGGCCAAGCGCATCTGTTGCGGTGGAAACAAGTGCAGGAGCTATGGTTGAAGGCATCGAAATGATCTGCACATCGTCCAGGTTGATGTATCCCCAGTAGTAATCTGTCGTCACGTTATCAACCAGTTTAATGTAAACGTCCTGGCCTGCGTAAGCAGAGGCATCCCAGCGCACCTGGTAATACTGATGTGTTGATTGGCCGGTCGCCTTGAATAACTCGACGCCATCAGATGCTCGCACCAGGGCAACATAAGCATCGTTGATATAAGAACCCCCGGAAAGCAATAGTCGAACCGCAGCATTCGGAGGCAGAGTTACCGTATCAGACTGCAATACACCGGTTCGGGTCCAATCGCCGCTCGCTGCATCCCACAAATGATACGTTCCCTGGTGATTGAATGGTTGCGGATGATCGGCGTAGTGCGTTTGATTGGTAACAGATGCAGCGCTGAAGGCTGTACCGCTCACGATTGTCCAGCCAGTGAGGTCTCCGGATTCAAAATCAAAACGATATGTAGGTATTGGTGTGGATGTGTTTGGTGTATATTCCAATTCCGTGAGCAAATTGTTTTCACCGTCATATTGCTTCCAGGCATGCCCTGCATTCGGACCGGATGCATAGTAATCCGTGTGCATCTTAACGTTTAGATCCGGGTCGGCAACTTCGATCAGACTATGATCTAAATACGTGTAATTCCAGGTTTCACCCAGGACATCGGTGTGCGAATCCAAATCTCCATTGGCATCATAATCAAAGGAGACTGAACGATCCGCATGGTCGCTAACAGCATCGAGTTGTCCCTGAGCGTTGTATGTGAAATCCAGGTAATGCGCCCCACCATCAGCGCTCACGCGCTCCAATTTTTCGTCCGTACCGTATGTATACAAAAATTGCTGGCCCGAGGAATTCGTGAGAGTTTTCAGCTTGCCGGCGGCATCGAACACATATACATTATGTGCCTGGTCTTGCATCGTGTACGTAACGGGCGTCCCTGCATTTTTAACTAAAGTGGATGTAAACCCCGCATAGGGAATATATCTGTCTTGCCCGGTATCCCAGAACCGATAGATGTTCCCGGATGGGTCCTTGAATTTTACGAACGCCGGTTCATTGGCAGCCGGAAAAGTAAGGCGAATATCCTGGTTATGAACCCATCCATTTCCAAGAGGCGAGGCAACATCATCTTTGAGCGATGAAATATAGGTATGCACAAAGGCAAGAGAGCCTGCCCCGGTAACGATTTGCAGGTCTTTTACGGGGTAGCTCAGTACTCCTGTGCGCGTATTGATCGGATCCGCTTTGAAATTTTGGGTTGTAGAGCAATCTGGACAATTCGTAGAATCGTCGAATATTCCTCCATCAAGAAGATTGCGATTCAGAGATACCTGAATATTGGCTATCTGGCGTACCCACACGCCTGTGATCCATGCGCCGTGTGGAGATTCCACAGTGAAATGATATCCATCATTCGGATTGCCTGAAAGAATCTCAGCAGGTATCACCCCACTTGTTGTGTAAGTACAGTTAGCGATTGCACCCGCTGGAATTTGCGGGCAAGTTGTTTCGTACAGCCCTCCACTGCCATGTATGCCTGTTGCAGTACTACGGGCATATAAAGAGGGTATCCAGTTCCATGGAGAACCAGGTCCCCAGGGATCACTGGCCATGGCATTTATTGTCACACGATAGAACACATCTCGCTTTGCACAATTTGTACCAGTACAGATGATCTTATAGGTCGTTGTTGAAGCTCCATAGATATCCTGGAACTCACTCAATGCAACCCCAGGGTTAGTATCGGAACACCCTTCCGACACACACTTAAGCTGAGCGTCACCAGATTGGACAGCAGCGTTTTCGAATTGTTCCGGCTTTTCGCTCAGGCGAGAAACTGGTCGCGAAAACACTTCTGGCCTGACATAGTTCGATACAGCGCCTGGCGCTTCATTTTGCTTTGCTAAAATCTGGCGCTCAGAAGATACAACTGCCTTTGCAGCCTGTGATTTAGCAAAGGCAGTTGTGGGCATAAACATGTTGAATAGTATCGCCGTGATTGCCAGTACGCGAAATGTGATGTCGGTCTTTGGTTTAGCTGCAAACA
Organism: uncultured Anaerolinea sp.; assembly: GCA_964489725.1. Lineage (GTDB taxonomy): Bacteria > Chloroflexota > Anaerolineae > Anaerolineales > Villigracilaceae > Defluviilinea. Next base: position 83,857 of record CAZBAX010000014.1, read on the forward strand.
TGAACCCTCCAAAGGTTTGCAATCAGAAACGTTCCCTGATTACTCTTGAGTTTTTTGCTGGTGTAGTGAGTATTCTGTGATACCCCCAGCGAGACAGTTTTTGTCTATGCTTCTTATGATGTTGTTTACGATCACATCATAACGAAAACATAGTCACAAAGCTATAGGATTCTGCAACAAACTGGATGTTACATTCATCCTGAGATTTACATTGATACTGCGGTTGTGTTCTCGTGAAATTTTCCCTGTCAAGGGCGCTTCTAGAAGACTTGAGAACTAGGCAACCAGCGTCGATACCACCGTGAGAGATGTTCGCATGTCAAGCAACAAAAGGTTACAGATTTTATGGTATCTTTTTGCTGCGCGGAAGGAGCATTGAATCAAGGGCACACCTCACTCGAAGCGGACTCTTCGTTACGAATTATCTAGTTGTGCTCATTCCAAAGCGAAAGCACTACCGGCAAATACAGTTCATCCAAATACCAACAGAACACACTCCCAAAGCCGCACCACATCTCCCGAATAAGACTTCCGCGCTCTTGAAAAACGCGGAAGTCTGTCTTTAGTGGATTAAGCAATCTATCTATCGCGTTCCACCGCCGAAGTTATCGAGCAGCGCGTTGGGCGCATTGACAAACCACATGCCCACATAACCGCCCGAGTTATAGAATGGCCAACTCGTAATGTTGAAGGTACCGAGAAGCATCCCATTTCGATACACTTCCACAGTCCCATCGGGACGGGCGCGCGCGCCAAATTGATCTCCATTCACAAACGCAGCGGAGATACTCGCACCGTGCTGCACCCAGCCCTGGGTGGGATGATACGTCCAAACCTGCACGGTCTGACTTGCTGCATCATACACTACAGAGATCAGCCCGGATGCTACGTTTTTGCTGTTCTGTGACTTGAGGATCAGCCGGTGCTCATTTCCGGGGGTCGCATCGATTTGCGTCAGCGTAACATAGGCTTCCTGGTCCGCGCCGAAGGATGAACTTTTCCATAGGATGAACGTATTCGAGCCGCTTGCAGTCACATCCAGTTGATTGGAAGCAATACTAAAGGCAGATGGATAGCCATACCAGGTATTCCCAATGGTCCCATTGGCACGATTGAAATTGTCACGCACAACTGTAGTTGGGAAACCACTGGAGGTCGTCGGTGACGGCGTCCATGTGGGAGTCAACGTGCGCGAAGGCGAAGCCGTCCATGTAGCTGTGATCGTGACGTGCGTGCTGGACGGCGTGAGCGTCGGCGTATGGGTACGTGTAGAGGTGAGTGTATATGTGGGCGTTCGAGTGGGACTGGGCGTGCGACTCGGTGTGTTCGTTTTCGTCGGTTTACCGCTCGCTGTTGCAGTCCGTGTCGCAGAGGTGGTAGCCGTAACGGGTAATACCGTTAGTGTTGCACTCGTCGGCGTCGAATTCGTAATACCATTGTCGTTGACCAACGCACCGACCGGAATGGTATTAATAATATTGCCCGGCGTGGTGGAGGTCACATCAATTGCCACCATGCAGAAGCCTGGGGTTGATCCAACCTGAGCTGGGACGCTTCCCCCGGTCAATGATACGCTGGTCCCGCCCGACACTGCCGTGACGGTACCTCCACATGAATTGGACAGACTTGCTGGATTCGCGATCGTCATACCTGCCGGTAAATTATCGGTCAATGCGGCGTTCGTCAATGCAAACGGATTTGGATTAAAGATGGATACGCTCAGTCGCGAGACACCGCCAGATGTAATGATCGTCGGTGAAAAACCCTTGTTCATCTCAGCCGGGGCGCTTACAACATCCGTTGCTGTAGCCGTTGCCGATGGCGTGAACGTGATCGTTGGCGGATGAGGCGTAAACGTATGCGTGGCTGTAGGCGTGATCGGCGTGCTTGTGGACGTGATTGTTCGAGTCGGGCTTGGAGTGCGACTCGGCGTACGCGTTCGCGTTGGTGTACGTGTCACTGTTGGAGTCCGCGTTAATGCAGGTGTCGGCGTTAACGTGGATGTCCGCGTTAGAGTTGGTGTATGTGTAGCTGTTAATGTAGCTGTTGGGGTAAATGTTAGCGTACTGGTAGGTGTAATTGAAACTGTCGGAGTTGCTGTAGTCGTGATAGTTGGTACTGATGAGAACACATACTCGTACGCGCCAATATCGCAACCAATCCCTTGCGGACGCGTTACGCCGCGTTGATCTGTTGCAGGACAATTGGTTAGGTCGCCATTATTAATTGCGGAGGAGTCTACATCAAGCGCCATGGTTTGGGTAAATCCACCATTGTTTGCTAGTCCTTGAAGCAAGGGATCCTGAGTTAAATTTCCCGTGCCAGAATACCCGTTTTCCACGATACTGTAACTGACATCAGAGTAACTGTTGCTTTCGTCTACGATTTGCCCACGACTGCTTCCCCAAATAATACTGTTTCTGATAGCTACGTTGCTGTTGCTTGCGTTATGAATGCCGTTGCCAGCATTACTAGAGATAGTTACATTGGTCAACACGGCAGTACTGGTGCTATTATCGATCACGCCTCCAGTAGATGAGTCCGTAATGTTTGCAGTGAATGTTACGTTTGTAAGAGTAGCAGTGCTGTTGCTGGAGTTCTGCATTCCGCCACCATAGGCATATGCTCTGTTGCCTTCAAAGGTTGCCTGTTCGAGATCTATATTGCTGCCAAAGCTATTCCAGATCCCACCGCCATACCAAGCTGTATTGTTTTGGAAATTAACATTCCTCAATACGGGCCGGGATTCAGCGTTAGCGATTCCTCCGCCTGTATTCGAAGTATTATCTATGAATATCACTTCGCGCAAAGTGGGGGAACTTTGATCGTTTCTTATAGCGCCACCGCTCGAATCAGCCGAGTTGCTTTCGAAAACGACGTCAACCAGTGATGGGTCGCTACGGATGTTATACATTCCCCCACCAGTCCCAGTAGCGGTGTTGTTTACAAAGGTCACATGAGTCAAAGCCGGATCGCTATCAGAATTGAACATTCCTCCTCCACCCATTGCCACGTTGTCACGGAACGTGAGATTTGCAAGAGTGGGATTACTGTGATCGTTATACATACCTCCACCCACACCGCCGAATATAGGTATGATTGCATTTCCATCACGGATGGTGAAGCCGTCTAGAACCGTCGTATCAGATACTCCATTGGTAGTAACAACATGATGGGAATTGTCACCGTTATATCCAGGATCATTAATATCGCCGCTTAGGACAGTTTCGTAAAGCGCTGGATCACGTTGTTCACGCGATGTCTCATTCCCAATAAAACCACCATACACCTGTACCCCATCACTAAGTACAAATGAAATATCTGGGCCGCCGTCTACGGTTGGAAAATACGTTCCGGCAGCAACCCAAACTTCATCACCTCTAGCGCTAACAAACAGAGCGGATTGCAAATCCGTAAAAGCATTTTCCCATGAAGTTCCATCATTTGCACCTACAGCATCTGCCTTGACATAGTAACGTTGAGAGGCAAATGGCAACTTGCTAATAAAGACATCAGAACTGCCTGCACTGGATAATATATTTACACCAGAATTTGGATCAAAGTCCGCTGCTCCCTGGAACCAGCCGGTCGTGTAAATGGCAGTTGAGTTCGTAGAAATAGAAAAACCCACGTCAGACTGACTCCCACCCATTTGCTTTGTCCAAAGGTGGTTCCCAGAGCGGTCTAGAGTATTAATGAAAATATCGTCTACACCAGCACTGATTAAGCTATATACATTTGTATTAGGATCAAAGTCGGCCTCCCCTTGGAATTGTCCAATCGTGTAGATCCGGCCATCTCTGACAGAAACATCTTGTCCAGCATCATCCCCGTCGCCGCCGACACGTTTCGTCCATTGCCAGTTTCCACCAATGGGAAACTTGCTGATGAAAGCATCTGTGCCACCTGCACTCGTCAAATTCACAACGTCAATTCCGGGATCGAAGTCAGCTTCGCCACTAAACGAACCGGTAAGATAAAGATCATTACCTTCAACAACAAGGTCATGGCCTTCATCTCGCTCCATACCTCCCATTGTGTATATGTATCTGAGTGCTCCAGAATTGCTATCAAGGCCAATCAGAAAGATATCCGTATTTCCCGCGCTTGCTATCTCCACTATATTCTCTTCACTTGGATCAAAATCGACTGTGTCTTGAAAATAGCCTGTTGCGAATACATTGCCCGCGCTATCCAATGCAATCGCCCAGCCCTCATCCTGGTTCGTGCTGCCGAAATTTTCTGCCCACACAAAATTGCCGCCTGTATCCAACTTCATGATAAAAATGTCAAAACTTCCCACACTAGCTAGATTTAAAGTCTCAGCGCCGGGATCAAAATCTACTGTGCCGTTAAAGATACCGGTCGTGTATGTATTTCCGCTCGCATCCACGGCAATTCCATATCCAAAATCACTGGCTGCACCACCTATACGCTTTGCCCAAAGGAATTCGCCGGCGCTGTTGAATTTGGCAATAAAAATATCGGTATGACCCGCGCTTGTTAGGCTACTCACTCCAATGCCGGGATCAAAATCAACCATATCTTCAAATGCGCCGGTCACGTAAATATTACCATTTGCATCGAGTCTTATACTGTTGCCATAATCAGCGCCCACACTTCCAATGCGCTGTGCCCATTCGTATCCACCTGCTGTGTCAAGCTTGCTTATGAAAATATCATTCCCACCACTGCTGGTTGAATTAACAACTCCTACACCAGGATCGAAGTCCACGGTGCCATTAAAATAACCAACGGTATAAACATTTCCGGCGTCATCTAGGGCGAGATCGATACCTAGATCTGTGCCCGTTCCTGCAATCTGTTTTGCCCAGGCAAATTCAACAGTTTCGGCTTTGACAGCCCCCGCATTGAAGCATCCCAAGAGCAGCACCAAAACCAGAGCTATTCGCACTATTACCGAAGCATGTATTTTTGTGAACATCAAACTCTCCCCGGGAGCAGACTTTCCTCCCTATACCAAGATGATTTTTGCAATCGTTCCCACAGTCTGATTGCCCAACCTAGCCAATTATAGGCGGGCAATTTCATGCATCAAGATGGATTTTGTCATCAAAAGGTTACAGGTCTTCCTGGCTTTTCATGTACATACACCACAACATACATACACCACAACAAATGAAGAGTCCGCCTCACTCGAAGCGGACTCTTCGTTATGGATTCTCCATTTCACTCTGGTTCAAGAGCAGAAGCATTTCTGGTGAATGTAGCTCATCGAAATACGAACAATACACTCTTCCCCAGCCGCACCACGTCTCCGGGATGCAGGGCTGCGGTGCTGCTTTTCACCGCATGACCATTGATGAATGTCCCACCGCCAAGATCTCTGAGATAGTAAGCATTCCTCTCCGAGTAGATCTGGGCATGACGGTCGATGACATGAGGATCGTCGATATAAATATCATTTTGCGGATCACGCCCGATGACGGTGGGAAGTTTTTTCAATGGAAAACTCTTCCCCGCCTGCGGTCCGTGTTTGATCTGCAAAGCCGCCTTCCACGCTCGTGATGACGTCCTGGACGTTGTCCGTTTCGGGGCAGTTCCCCTGCGGAACCTTCGGAACGTTGCCAACAGCATCAAAGCGGCCAGGATCGCGAGCAGCATCAGCATCCAGGGTGGAAGGGTCGGTCCAGCGTTCGGCGGCGTGAGAGGCAGGATGGAACCCGATGGTGCGACCTGGGTTGACTGCGCCTGAATTGCCTCGTGGTCAATGTTCAGCGAAACATCACGTTGCGCGATCAAGACCCCGGAAAGCGGCGCGGCAAACCCTTCTGCGGTACGGGTAGCAAGCGCAGCGCTTTCCAGCGTAAGGTCCGTCTGGCATCCCTTCAACGCAGTGAACTGGACCTCTGCCAATATCCCGCTCACGGTAACTGGCGTGGTACTTGCATACGATCCATCCACCAGCCCGTTAAGTTGCGGCACGGGCAGGCCGTTCATGCCAGAGAGAGGGCTCGACGCATTCAGCGGCCGCAGGCACGAGGGATCGTAGCGAATCTGAAACGTGAACCCCTGAATGGGGGTCGTAGAGGAGGCGTTGAGCGCCACGATGACAGTTTCGCCGGTTTTGTACGCCGTTGTAGTCGCGGTCAGCCAGATCGATTCGGTCGTCTGTGCACTTACATCAATGACTGTGGTAAACGCAGCAAGAATTGCAAAGACAACAAAAATCAGTCGTTTCATAAAGTACTCCGTTTCAATATGTCGTTGCAAGGGGTGCTGTATCTGCCCCTCGCAACGACATGAGGGAAGTTAATAATTTACGCTCGCCTAGTTCTCGGCGCCGATCCAGCCTGATGGAACCGCACCGGGACTTGTCTCGGGGCATGGCGTGCCACCACAAAAGTAGATATCGCGTTCCGGGAGATACGGCACGAGGTTTGTTCCCTTATCCGGGGTGTACACTAATACGCTGCCATAGTGGCCCACGAAGGCCTGCACCATCTTGATCGGCTCGCAGTTCGGTCCGGCAGTTGTACAGGCTGTGTTCAATTCTCCAAAGTTAGTGACATAGCCCTGGGCAGTAATTCTTCCAACGCGTGGGTCTGTATCGAACCCCGCCAGGTTGTCCCAGGATGCCGGGATCGTCCCTTGCACTTCATGGATCTGCGTGGTGGAGTTATTGTATTTACATCTGGCCGGGACGTACGAAGAACCATCATTACTGCATAGCCAAAGGAACGAATAGGGGTAGCTCTGGTCATTCCAATCGACCATCTGGTATGTATCTCGCAAGCGCCATAGAACCTGCAACAGAGACGAGTTGGCAGGCCTCTGTCCCAGGCCGGTTGGTTTACTCGACCAGACGGAATCGGCTTCAAACATTCTGGCTTGCACAAGGTTGTCACGACAGTCGCCTCGTTGATCGGTCAGCTTTTGTCCAATGCAGACCACGCTCAAATAGGGTCCGCGTGGTGTATCGTAAGCCGGAACGCTGTAATAGGGGTACGGCATTAAGTCGCCCTGATAGGGGCTGACGATCTGCCCATACGAAACATGCTGGCTCAAAAACACATAACCAAAGTCATTGGGGTTACTGGTAGTACACTGTCGAAGCAAAGCAACAACACTGTGAATCGATGCTTCGAGTTCCACAGCATAGTTCCCAAACCCATGGACCTGGATCACAGAGCCATCGACACCAACGGTTGCGCCTTCAAACCCTGTACAACCCTCCGGATGTCTCAGCTGAACATTCCACTTGAATCCACCGTGCTTGTGCGAATGCTCGGTCGGGCCGCTCGGAACGCAGGTTCCAATCTCGATGCCACACAGCAGCGTCCGCAGATCGAAACCAGGAAATGCGGCGGCCACTTCCGGCGTGAACGGCAGGGTGCCGTGCTCATGGTCATAGTGACAACCACGTGTGCTATCCCATAAGCCATGCCACTTCGTGGGGTCATGCGATGGACAAAGTGGCGCGTCAGCGCGAGGTGCGCCAGGTCCGGTTGTGCCGGTCGTCTGGGTGACGGTGGGAGCGGCCATCGTGTGTGTAGGAGCGATAATGGTGGTTTGAGGTCCTGGAATGGGTGAACTCGTTGCCGTCGGCGCGATCATGGTTTTGGTAAGCTGGGGATTAGGTGAAACCGTTGCCGCCGGAGCGGTCACGGTTTTACTGAGACTCACAGTGGGCGAACTGCGTGCAGTCGGTTTCTTGAGCAGAAGAGCCAGCATCGACGGGCTGCCTGTCGTCGGGCCGGATTGACGATAGTTCTCGGCCAGAAGCTCAAGATCGAGGAAGTTGATGACCGCGTCGCTGTTCAGATCGGCGGCTTCGGGTATGGACGTGCTGTAGCCCATGCCGATCGTCAAGGCGTCGAACTGATCGATCACATCATTGCCATCCACGTCGCCTGCCAGCAGACTCGATATCGGGAATTCCATCTGATCCCCGGCAGCGAGGGTGATCGATCCCTCATAACTGAGGAAACCGGCAGCTTTGGCAACCAGCGTGTAATCGCCCGGAGGCGGCATCATCACGAATGTGCCGTCGGGGTTGGCAATGACCGAGCTGATTTCCACCTGATTGACATCCCACAAGCGCACCGTCACCGGTTTGCTGGCAATGAACTGTCCGCTGAGGGAACCAGCCGGTAATGGTGTGGGAGAACCGGGCGCGGTGCTCACAGCGGTGGGATGTCCCTGATGGTCCTGGGTTGCAGGCACGAAGGGCGTGGGTGAGACATCCGCTGCCAGAATGGAAAGATCAGCGCCGATCGAGGGAAGATCGATCGCCAGGTTGTCGCCCCTGGAGACGCGCGCCGTGCACAGAATCTGAGACTGCCCTGCCTGGAGCGCTTTTGCACTGAACATAAATGCCGGCCCGCCCGTCATGGCTCGATTGCTGTTCGTACCGGCCACGGCGACGATGAAGGTCCCGTTTTGTGGATCATGGATCGCGGTAACCGGCTCTGGGCCAAAGAGATCGGTGACGGCAATATTACTTTTCTCAACGAACCCTGCGTTGTAAGTACAGGTAAACTCCGCACTCTTATATCCTTCCACCGGGACGTTGTTTAGCTTGACGCTGACCATTGCGGTCTCACCCACACGGATGCTGGATAGATACACCTCTGTCGAAACAAAAGCGCCTGCGGGCGGCGTTTCGCCAGCGGACTTCGCCGGCGATGGGACTACAAGAGCAAGCAAACTTAGGAATACGATGGTGGTCTTTACGGCTTTCGATAGCATGGTGCCTCCTCAAAGTTGTGACCAATTTTCAAACGCCAATATCAGGCGGTCGAAGATTGGACGAAGGTTACCTGCTCTGTCCACATTGCGAAACAAATAATGCGCAAAAGTTACAAACGTATCTGTAAGGTCTGCCACGACGAAAGTACTCCCATACCCGAGTACTACATTTCACAGCGTAAACTCACTAACAGAGTTGCAAGGAATGAAAAACCTGATTAACCCCCTATTAATTCGGATACAGATCACCATTGATCCATTTTGTTCATAAAGGAATCATCTCAGTCATTAACGTAAGGAAGAGTCCCTTTTATACTTTTTCTAACTATCTGACAGCTTGTTCGAGTGGTGGCGACCCAAGCGCCGCGTACACTTGCACCTTACTGCGTTCGGTGTGGTGCAGGTATCTTCGCGAATTTTGAACCGATTAGCGGAGATTAGCGTGGATTGGCGGATTAGATTCAGAGTTTTGCGTAAGTCCTGAGTCATTAACGTAAGGAAGAGTCCCTTTTATACTTTTTCTAACGATCTAACAGCTTGTTCAAGTAGTGGCGACACAAGCGCCGCGTACACTTGCACCCGATCCCGCGAGGCAGGATCTTGTGTTTTGTGCAGTGCCGCGTGTCGAGACCACCGCGAAGTGGTAATCTACAATCAGGATCTAAAAACAGACTCACCCACGAAAGAGAAGCTTCGGGGTGAGTCAATTATTGTTGGAGCAAGACGGTGTCAATCAGAAACCTGTGTGTCAGGGCTTTTCCAACCCATGCTCCGTTAGGAGCGTTTCATTCTCCAGAATCTCCTTTGTATTCCCATCGGCAACGATCTGCCCCTGGTCCATGACGATCGTACGGGGGAATAACTCCTGCACCAGTTTCATATCGTGCGTGGAGACCAGCATCGTGATCGGAAGTTCGCGCAGTAGATTGATCAACGTTCTGCGGGCGCGCGGATCCAGTCCGGCTGAAGGTTCATCAAGGATCAGGATCTGTGGTTCCATCGAAATTACTGTGGCGATGGCAATGCGCTTCTTCTCCCCCACGCTCAGGTGATGTGATAAACGGTCGCGATAGGACGACATGCGCACTGCTTCCAGCGCCGAGTCGACGCGGGCGATCACGTCTGATTCGGGGAGTCCCATGTGCAGTGGGCCGAACGCCACATCTTCGAACACGGTTGGCGAGAAGAGTTGGTCATCGGGGTTCTGGAACACGAGTCCCACCATGGCACGGATGACGGGCAGATTGTCGCGCCTGAGGCGCATGCCGCCAACTTCGATCTCGCCGCGCCCCTCCAGAATCCCGTTCAGGTGCAGCATCAATGTGGATTTGCCCGCGCCGTTCGGCCCCACCAGCGCCACCTTATCACCCGGGCACAACTTAAATGAAACACTGCGTAATGCAACGTGTCCATCGGGATACGAAAAATGCAAGTCATCGACTCGTACAACACTCGTGTTTTGACTCTCTGACATTAAAGTCTCCCGGTAATTTGCATCAGGACCAACGCTGCAATCGACAGCCCGCCGATCAGCAGATCGCTGCGATGATAATGATGTGGATGAATCGTCATCAATTCGCCTTTGTAGCCACGCGAGAGCATGGCGTTATAGATACGGTCACTGCGTTCATAACTGCGCAAAAAAAGTTGACCGGCCATATGCCCGGCGATCTTTGCCCTCCACGCCACGCTCCCACCGGACCTTATACCGGCTGCCGCCGCCGAACGAGCTTGTCTGGCCCTCAGCATTCGCATGACTTCATCCGTCAGCACGAACAGGTATCGATACATGAACGAAATGATGACCGTGATGATGATCGGCACACGTAGATGCGTGAGTGCGTGAATGATCTTGGGGAATTCAGTTACAGCAACTAAAAGGATCGCCATCTGCACCGACAGCCACGACCGCACGACGATGCTGATAAAGCGCAACAAGCCTGCGTCTGTGATCGTCAGGTCCCACATCAGGAAGTGCAAGGATGTAACAGGTTTTCCTGGAATGGAAAACAACACCGTGATCGCCGCCAGTGCAAATGGCAGTGCGATGAATGAGCGTTTGAATGTAAAGCCAATTCCCAACCCAGAGGTGGCAGTGGCATACAGAATCAAGGCCCAGGCCAACAGGAACGCCAGCCAGGCGCCATCAGGCAGCAGCGCATTCGACAGGATGAACGCGATGGTCACGATCACCTTAATGCGCGGGTCCAGGCTGTGCAGAGGACTCTGTCCGTGATGATAACGGTCGAACGCATCGGCATGCATAGTCGATCCTTCACGATCGAAGTTCGATGATCGATTCCCTTTAGGATTGACGATTTGCCACGGACGGCGGCCGGTTTTGAACATCCGATTTCTTCTGTAACGTGCGCCCGGCCAGATATGCCAGACCCAGAACCACCAGCATGCCTGCGGCTCCAGCCAGAATCGTCGAAAGCGGAGTCGCTCCGAGGAAGGGAATCGTGTAATCAGACAGCACCTGATACGGCGCAGACTGTCCCGCGTCGATAAAGCCCAGATCCATGGCGACGCGTTCCAATCCGTCGGGGTTGGTGGAGGCGAGTGGCGAAAGCACTACCACGATCAGAGAGATGACCACACCTGCGATCACCCAGCCGCGTCCGCTTTGTGCGGCAGTCGATTTTTCATCCACCAGATCGGGGCGGGTCTGAAAGAGAAAGCTCAGCGCTGCAACCGTGATGGCTGCTTCACCCAGCCCGATCAAGGTATGGACACTGAGCATCGCAATCACGACCGTTTGCAAATTACTTGTGCCACTCAGCCACAATTGGAGGGCAGTCGCAAGGGCGCCGGCCATCACAGAGATCCAGGCAGCTACACCAGCAACCGCCAGTTTCACAACCCGTGAACTGCCAGACGTGCTGCGATACAGTCCAAAGCCGATCGCGGCAGTGAGAATGCCCATGTTCAGAATGTTGGCGCCCATCACAAGCAAGCCGCCATCCTGAAGGAGCAGCGCCTGCACCGCGATAACGGCCGTCATCACCAGCATCGCGGCCCACGGACCCAGTACGATCGCCGCCAGCGCACCTCCCAGCAAATGACCAGACGTCCCGCCTGCCACCGGGAAGTTGATCATCTGTGCAGCGAAGATGAAGGCCGCCATGATCCCCATCAGCGGAACCTGCTTTTCACCCAGTGATTTATTCGTACGTGTAATCGCCATGCTCAATGCTGCAATAGTGATTACCCAACAGATTATGGAAACGATAAGGTTGAGAAATCCGTCGGGGATGTGAAGTGGAACGGGAGAGTAATGCATGACCTGAATTCCTTTCTTCTATGCCCGTGCGCAATCCGGGCATACGCCGAAAAACGTCATATGACTATCAATACGCACGTAGCCGCTTGTTGATTCCAATGCACGATACAGATTTTCGAGGATCTGGTGTTCGACTTCGATCTCGTCGCCACAGCGCCGGCAGACTACGTGATGATGATCCTGTCCTGCGATCTGGTAGCTGAAATGTCCATTGCGGGTATGGGAAGGATGCACGAATCCGTTCTCTGCCAGAAACTCCAGCGTGCGATAAACCGTCGGTTCGGTGAGACGCGGGAATTCCTGGCGCGCCAGTTTATAGACTTCCGTAGGGGTCAGATGAGTCCCCGCGTGCCGAAGGACATGCAGAATCGCCAGGCGCTGGGAAGTCATTCGGTATCCACGTGAACGGAGTTGGGGAGCGTAATCAGCTGAGCAGGACATAAATTGACTCTTATTGCAACTTTTTGCAATAATATACAGTATACAAGAAGCAGCTGATTCTTACATTAAAAAGAAAAGCCAGCAGTTTCTACTGGCTGCGGTAGAAATTTATCAGACATGTCGTTGCGAGGGCGATGACCTTCCGCCCGAAGCAATCTCCCGTTTAGCGGAAACGACCTGTGGAATAGAATTACCCGCCTATTTGGAGATTGCTTCGCTTCGCTCGCAACGACATCTTATTCCGGATGTTACGGCTCCCAAAAGAATTGTGTCAATGCATAGATGTATGGCTTGCCGCCTGCATATTCAACCCCGGCTACCCATGTGTGCCAGTCGAGATTTCCATTCGCGGCTGTGCCGGGGAAATAGATGGAATAGAAATCCTTATCATACGGCCAACTGACCTCGTAGGTTGCGCCGCCGTATTTAAGTTCATTGCAGTGAAGAGTGTAGGGCTGGTTGAAGACATCCACCAGATCGGGCACGATCACATCGTGAAAGGAGCCCACCTTCGGTTCACCGCTGCCGGGCTGCGCGCCCCAATCCACCTCGAACGTTGTTTCGAAGAGGAACTTGGCCTGAGACGCCTGGTAGTTAACCACCAAACCGTAACGGACCCAACGCACATCCATCCCATTGGCAGGGCTGACCAGTGACGCCAATACTGTCCCATCGGAATTCAGCATGGCAGTCTTGAGCGTGTCGATCAAGGCTATGACTTGCGGGTCTGTGCAAATATTCGATGTACCTGGGAGTGGAGTGGACGTCGCTGCCGGAATACGTGTGGAGACATCCAGTGTTGCAGTGGGGAGCGCGGTTTGGGTTAACGGGGACACGGTCTCAGTGGCGATGAATGTCGGTGTGGCGGGAACAGGCTGGGTCGGCGTGGGAGGCGTTTCCGTCGCCGGGGCGCAGGCGCTAAGTACGAGTCCCAGCAGCAGCAGATACAGAATCTTTTTGTTCATTTCTCTCCTCTCGATCTTCATGTCATTGCGACCTTCGGGAAGCAATCTCATGGCGTTCATAGACTATAAATTTTACAAGGAATGCAAGATTGCTTCGCCCTCCTTCGTCTACGCCGCCAACGAACAGCGGCTCCGCTCAGGACGGCTCGCAATGACGTTAAAGTAAAAACGCCGCCTTGCGGCGGCTTGTTCCTTATTCTTCAGCAAAGGCGATCACAACAAGGTGCTGGTTCAACAATTGGGGGATCTTGGAATCCTTCCCTGGTACGATCTGCCCAAGCGTGTACCCGCCGGCGATGGGAACTTCCTCGCCGAGGATATCCTGTACAGCGGTGATCTCAGAGCCGGGATGCGATTTCAATAACATCTCCCAGGCAATATCGACCAGGATCAACGCGAAGACCGGCTTTCTTCCTTCCAATTGATGGAGCGCCTGTTGGGCGGCCTGATGCGCAGCATTCTCACAGGAGACCCGGCTGCCCACCAGCAGATAGGCATCCGCGCCATCGCGGACCGGTGCATTCATGCGGAAACTGCCGTCTGCCTCCACCCGGATCGGAGCGCGCACAAGAAGCTGATCGCCCTGCTCCACCCCCAGCGGATAGAGACGCGCCAGGTGGCTAAGGGGAGGAAACGCCCAATCACGGGCCGAATAGCCGAAGAGCTGCGCGTACGTCTCCGAGGCAGGACGTCCATCGAGCGTGCGGAGCCAGAAGCCGCGCGAACGTGTCACACGGAACTGGCTGCCAACCGGGTTCCAGCCATGCGCTGAGCCAACGCCCACGCGCACACTGCCGCGCAGGAAGGCGGCTGTCAGCGCGCCAGTGCCATTTTGCGGACCGGCGATCTGGTAGGAATGACCGGTGTGCAAATCGCCGGACGAGAGGGCGCCCGCCAGCGGAATCGATTCGCTGCTGAGCGAGCTGCACAACTGATCGGCATCGCCATTGAAGCCGTCGGCAAAGAATAAGAGGGCCCGCAGGTCATTTATTTCACCAGCCTGCTTCGAGAGCTGCGATCCTGTTTCGCGGGCGCTTTGGGCGTAACCAGGCATCCAACGCGTCTCTGCCTGGATGTCGCCGCCCAGCAGGACGGTGATCACAGAATTGGCATGGATGCCGTTTGCGGTTAAGCCCGCAGGACTGCTGAAGCCGATCATCGGAGTCTCGCCGAGCAGGCTGGATACGCCGCTGACAACTTCTCGGGCCTGATACTGATGCGAAGAGATGACCAGGCCGAACGCTGGCGCGCCGGTTCCAAGCCGGTTCAACGCCTGGTGCGCGGACTGTAAGCCCGCTTCGCGCCCGTTCAACTCGTGGGCATGCCCAATGGCAACTGTAAGAGTCATCGCATTATCCTTCTGAGATCGGTATGGTGAAATGGAAGGTGGTGCCTTTGCGGTATTCGCTTTCGAACCAGATGCGCCCGCCCTGCATCTCCACCAGACTCTTGGTGATGTTTAAGCCCAGTCCCGTGCCAGGCGCTTCACGCGCCTTCGAGTCGTCAGACCGGAAGAAACGCTGAAAGATCTTTGCCTGATCTTCGATACTGATGCCGATGCCATTATCTTTGACCCACAAGTGAACAACCTGCTTCACGCCATCGGGATCCCACTGGTTGTGGGTTGGCTCGGCGCCAACGACCACATGTCCGCCTTCGGGTGTGTATTTGTGCGCGTTGCTGACAAGATTGGTGAGCACCTGCACCACGCGCGTGCGATCTGCCCACACCTTCGGCAGCGAGGGCGACAGCTGCAGGTCGACCGTCTGCTTCCGATCTTCGATCTGCCGCCTGGTGGAGCGGACCACATCGTCGACGATATCCGGTACATCGACGGGGCGATAGTCGAGACGCAAACGACCTGCTTCGATCTTGGCGTTGTCGTTGAGGTCCGATACCAGCGTGGACATGCGCTCCACGTTCGAGCGGATCGTACTCAGGAAGTTGGTCTGCATCTCGTTGATCTGACCCACAGAACCGGCCGCCAGCAATTCGGTATACCCTTTAATGGAGGTCATTGGGTTCTTCAACTCGTGCGCCACGAAGGAAACGAAATCGCTCTTGGCAACATTGGCACGCTGCACTTCATCATACAGTTGGGCATTGGAGATGGCGATGGCGGCATTGTCGCTCAAGCGGTTAAGGAACCCAAGATTGCGCTGTGAATCGGTGGTGCTTTCGAGCAGGATCAAACCGGTCACTGCTGCCTCACGGCGGATCGGGATAATGATCTGGGTATGGGCAGCGGGAAGGAGACCTTTTGAACCGTTGTTCAACAGTGAGATCTGGCTCGATTGTCCGGTCTGCACGGCGCTATACACGCCAGGCAGTTGAGTCGGCAAATGCGAAGTGGCGTTCTCTGCCAGAATATCTTCATATCCCTGCTGTACCATCACCTGCATCTTGTCTTCATCCAGCATGCCGATCAAGCCGGCTTCGGCGCTTGCATGGCGCAGGGCATATTCGAGCGTGATGCGCATGGCGCGGTCCACTTCGAGTCCGGCATTCAATTCGCGCACAATGCGACCCATCACCTGCAGTTCTTCCACGCTCCTGGCAAGTTCCTGATCGGTTAATGCGAGCAGACGAGCATTCTCGATGGCAACCGCCGCCTGACCTGCAAACGCGGTCAGCAGGTTTTGATCGTCGGCAACGAAGGGAAGCCCGTCGCGGCGGTTGATGACTTCGATGACGCCCAGGATACGGTCCTTGATCTGCATCGGAACTGCCAGCAGCGACCGGGATGTGAAACCGGTCTGTTTATCGGGTCCTTCGAATTTCGAGGCGGAACGCTGTCCATCATTCTCGATAACCGGTGCACGCGTCTGCACGGCGCGCCCGACAATGCCTGTCCCCGCAGGAAGCCGCTGACCGAGGAGATTGGTGGCCACGGGGCCGGCGGTGACGCGGAAGACCAGATCGCCGGTCTGTTCATCCATCAGGAAGAGTGTCCCGGCTTCGCAGTTCAAAATGTTGACCGCGTTTTCGAGAATGTTTCGAAGCAGTGGTTCCTGTTCGAGAGTGGACGTCAGCTGACGTGTGATCTCATTCAGTGTGGCCAGTTGATGGGCGCGCTGTTGCGTTTCCTGCAGCAGGCGGGCTTTGACGATCGCGCCCACGGTTTGATCGGCGATGGCCTGCAACAGGTCCAGTTGGGCGCGGGTGTACGTCACTGTGGCATCTCGGCTGCCGACGCTCAACGATCCCATCGTCTCGGAGCCGGAATTGAGTGGAACGCCCATCCAGGCGTACACACCGACCGCCGACGGAGTGATATTGCGCGACTGGCACTCGCGGATGTAATCCTGAGTCAGGATCGGGCGTCCCTTGCGGATGATCTCCTGCCCCAGCCCGAGGCTGGTGGGCAGCGGTTGGTTTTCACGGCTGATGATGCGTTCATTGTCATCGACCCGGAACCCATAATAAAAGTAATTGGCAGCCTTGTTATAAAGCGTAATGTGGAACAGCGAGGATGGGATGATCTGGGTTGCCTGCGCAAAGATCAACTCCAGCACGTCGTCGAAGGTCAGGGTAACGTTCACACCCTGTGACACGCGCGTCAGAGCGTTCATCTCCTGGACGCGGCGCTCGAGGTCTACAACGGTTTGGACGCGCGCGATCGCGACCGAGGATTGATTGGCCAGGTTATCGAGGAAATCCAGATCCTGAGGCGTATAGAACCGGCCGGAGCGGGAATTTCCCAGTGCAAGCCAGCCAACCGGCCGCGAATCGCCCGGCAGCGCTACAAAGAGGCGCGCTCCCAGCAGCGATAGCCGTGACTCGTCACCTTTCAACAAGGCAGGTGGGTTGATCGTATCCAGATAGAGTGGGATATTCTCTTTTTGGAAATAATGAACAAGTGGGCTGGTGGATGCAAAGCGAATGTCGCTGGTCGCGCGGCCATCGCCGTTTGCCAGGGCCGCATATTGGTCGTTCAGCGAATCGTAGGTATATATATGAAGTCTCTCTGGAACAAGGCTGCTGGCAATCTGTTCACGCAGTACACGGCTGATCGTGGTGAGGTCGAGGGCACTGGCCAGATCATGGCTGAAGTGCCGCAGACGTTCCTCCGAGGCGCGCTGCCCACGGAAGAAAATACTGTCCACCCAGACCTGCAACCGCATGCGGACCGGGTCCAGCAGGAGCGCGATGAGGAGAACAAGTGCACCGATCAGATAGGGATCGTTCGCCTGCACAGTGTTCGAGGTGATCAAACCCACCCCACTGACGAACAGACCATAGGCCCCGACCACACAGACCGTCAGGATGGAATACACCATCCCCTGGCGCAGCCAGTAATCGCTGCGCAGCAGGCGGAAGCGCAGGATCACATATCCGTTGGCCAGAGGGAAGAATATCAGAAAGATGAAGAGGACCGGGTTGAATGGCGAGGTGTCACCGAACGGATCAAAGGCTCGTCGGATCGATGAATATAACATCCAGGAAACGATCGGTCCAAAGGCAATCAAAGCCCCCACAAGGATCGTACGCGCCTGACTTTTGACAACAGGAGATAGCGAGAAATAGGCCCGATAGCCCAACACCGCAAAATAGAACAGCGCTGATATTCCAACGAAGATATAGATCGTACGCCATGCTGCAAAGTATGCAGTGGGGTTTGAGAAATCGTACAGCTTGAAGAAGGCGCTGACAGCCAGCGCTAGTCCCAGGGCATAGCCGACCCAGCGCAGGTATGCGCGACCGAACACAACACGGGCTTCCTGCGGGAAACTGATCGCCAGGCTGATCAGGGCGCCACCACACAACGCCACCGCGACTGTCCAGACAAGGGTAAAGACGTGCGATGTATAGAGATCGAACAGCGCGCCGATCGCGATCGCCAGCGAAGTGGTCATCATCGAGAATGCACGCCCGGCGGGTTCGGTGCGGCGCAGCCCGAAGATCCACAAGCTGATGATCAGGAAAACGAAGCTCAGGAATGCAGGTAAGACAAAGTAGGAAAGCTGGTCAGTGACAGACAGCGGAGCAAGAGTGATCTCAGCTGCCCGTTCCTCCCCTTCCACAGTGCGCATGATCACAGGCACCGACTGCCCGATCTGCCAGGAACGCATCATCTGGCGCAGATCGCTGGAACTGGAAATGGGTTGACCTGCGACCGAAACGAGCTGGTCACCAAGCTTGAAACCCGCCTCATACAACGCCCAATGCTTCCCTGCCTCGCGTGTATCCGATCCGTTCAAGACGAGAGTCTGCTCAAGAAAACCGCCGAGAAAGGGATTTGTCAGCCAGTCATTGGCCAGGAACAACGACGCAACAAACACAACCACCGCCAGCACCTGGTAGACGATGACAACAGCTTGTGTAACTCGGTCGATTGTTGTGTTGAGACGGTTTGTTTGAGACATGATATTGAGGGAAACTTCCAAAGTCCAGACAATATCAGGAATTTTACTCCACATCCATCCTGGACAACTATGGTACTTTCATAACAAAGCAGTAAGGCAGAAACGAAACGTCCCGCCTTCTGGCGGGACATCAGGAAGGAAATCCTAAACACAAAGGGCACTACGGACACTAAGGGTTTAAGATTCTTTCCTTTGTGCCCTTCGTGCCCTTTGCCCCGTCGGCGGGCTTGTGTTAAATAGCGCTTTTTTTGCTACCGTACATCTTCACCGCGAAGCCCGCAAAGTGCGCTAAGAAAACCTT
>CAZBAX010000015.1:0-100077 GCA_964489725.1 uncultured Anaerolinea sp.
AGTATGATGGTGCCCGAAGGTGAGTTGAACGTGTTGGGAAATGAGCTGCAGCTCAAGCAGGTGGTCATGAACCTGTTGGAGAACGCGCTCAAATTCACACCTGCCAACGCGGCGATCTCGCTCGATCTGGAACGCGTCGAACACGAACTCATCTTAACGGTTACTGATTCCGGCATCGGCATTCCGCCTGAAGATTTGCCACACTTGTTCGAACGCTTCCATCGAGGCAGAAATGCTGCTGCCTATCCCGGCAGCGGTCTGGGACTTGCCATCGTGAAGGCCATTGTTCAATCCCACTCAGGACAGGTACAGGCAGACAGTGCAGGACATGGAGAGGGGAGTCGTTTCGTGGTCCGAATCCCGATGGCGCAATTGCTCTAAAGCCTTGCGAAGGTTGGCTCCCGAAAAATCGTGGAACGAATACAAAACCTCACCTGCACTGCGCGCAGGCACAAGTGTCGCAAGGCTATAAACGAGACAAAAAGCATGAGAATTGGCGCTAAAAAGCGGATAATCTTCACTTCTTGAATTCGGGTGCTTTTATCATAATAATGTCCAATACCAAGTAAAGGACACTATCTATGAGACCAAAACTTGCATCCGTACTGCTCATTCTTGTTTTCCTGCTCTCTGCCTGTGCTTCAGCTGCTGAACCAGCCGTCCTCAGAATTGCCGTCCTGCCGATCATCGACACGTTGCCCATGTATGTGGCGCAGCAGGAGGGTCTATTTGCCAGGCATGGTGTAGAGGTCGAGTTTATTCCCGTTGCCTCGGCGCCCGAACGCGACCAGATCCTGGCCGCAAAGCAAGCCGATGGCACGATCAACGAAACGCTGGCGGTCATGGCGTTCAATAAAGAATCGATTCAAATGCAGGTTGTGCGCTATGCACTGCGTCCCACCGCCGGGCATGGACATTTCTTCGTCATCGCGGCAGGTCAGAGCGGGATCAATTCTGTCGATGGGCTCAGGGGCGTTGAGATCGGAGTCTCGCAGGGGACTGTGATCGAATATGTCACCGAGCGTTTGTTGCAGGAAGCCGATTTCGCGGCGGATGAAATCAAAACGATCGCTGTACCCAAGATACCCGACCGTATGGCGCTGCTTGCCTCGGGCGAATTGAAAGCTGGCGTACTGCCGGACCCGCTGGCGGCGTTGGTGGTGGGGCAGGGTGGCGTGATCGTCATCGATGATTCCAAATATCCCGAATATGGTTTCAGCGTTATCTCCTTCCGCAAGGAAGTGATCGATGCCAACCCCGAAGCCGTCAAAGGGTTCCTGGCTGCCATCGAAGAAGCGACTGCTCTGATAAACGCTGACTCGGCAAAATACAAGAACGTGCTCAGTGAACAGAAACTTGTCCCTGCGCCGCTGCTGGAAAATTATGAAGCGCCAATCTTCCCTGCGGCTGGAGTTCCTACCGAAGCGGAATGGGATGATGCGCTGAACTGGCTCGAACAAAAGGGATTGTTGACGGTCGATGTTTCGTACGCGGATTCGGTCAACGCCACGCTTCTTCCTTAAGTTGACAATTGAACCACTGAGACACGGAGACACTGAGAACTAAAAACTCCGTGTCTCGGTGTCTCAGTGGTTAAGTCTTGGGATTCCTGGCAATTATGATTCGACTCGATTCGATTCGTTTCACCTATTCCAATGCATCAGTGCTTTTTGAGGATTTCTCTCTCGAAGTCCAGCGCGGCGAGACGTGGGCGATTCTCGGTCCATCAGGATGCGGCAAGACAACGTTGTTGTATCTGCTTGCGGGACTGCGTTTCCCCACACGTGGAATCATTGAAATCGACGACGAACGTCTCACACGTCCGCGCCCGCGTACGGGATTGATTTTGCAGGATTACGGATTATTACCCTGGTCCACAGTTCGCGAAAATGTGGAATTAGGTTTACAGGTGCGCAGCTTCTACGGCGAAGATGGCAAACACGCGCCGGTGGACTTCCAGCCAGAAAATAATGTTTCCCATTGGCTGGAGCGCCTGGGGATCGATGACGTGGCAAACAAATATCCTGCCCAGATCTCAGGCGGACAGCGCCAGCGTACTGCCATCGCCCGCACGCTTGCCCTCGAGCCTGATCTCCTGTTGATGGATGAGCCCTTTTCCTCACTCGATGCAATCACGCGCGAAGACTTGCAGAATCTAACTCTTTCACTATGTGCTGAAAAACAACTGACCCTTGTGGTCGTGACCCATGCCATTGAAGAAGCTGCCGTGTTGGGAAAAAGGATTCTCCTGCTCGATACAGCGCCCAACTCTACAGCACGGATATTTGAAAATTCCAACTCCGGCACAACAGGTTATCACGAGTCGAAAGAATATCACGAGCTATGCAGCCTGCTGCGAAGGGAACTGCAACATGAAACGGCGTGATGTTCTTGCAGCGGCAGGAATTCTTCTGGTGCTATGGCAGATTCTGGCGATGATCGTGAACCTGTCGATTCTGCCGGAGCCCTTTGAAGTGCTGCGCGTCTTCTTTCGCGAATTGCGCGGCGATATGCTGGTCCATTTTGCGGTCAGCCTGTGGCGCGTCACAGCGGGGATGGTACTATCGGTGTTGCTCGCAGCTCCTGCGGGGCTGGCCATCGGCGGGTCAAAAACGTTGAACCGGATTTTTTCTCCGTTCATTTATCTGTTATACCCAATCCCCAAAGTGGTGTTGGTGCCGGTTGTGATCCTGTTTCTGGGCATTGGCGATGTGGCCAAGATCGCGATCCTGTTCCTGATCCTGTTCTTCCAAATTTTGGTATTAGTTCGCGACCAGGCATCTGGTATCGCGCCGCAGTTGATCCAAAGCCTGCGCAGCCTCGGTGCGGGACGACGCGCGTTGCTCCGTTTCGTATATCTCCCCGCGAGTTTGCCTGCCATTCTCACGGCGTTACGTCAATCGATTGGCACGGCAGTTGCGGTGTTGTATATCACGGAACTCTCTGCCACAAAATATGGACTCGGCTATTTCATCTATTACAAGGGCAGCACACTGCTCGATTATCCTGCCATGTATGCAGGCGTGATCGCCATGAGCCTGTTGGGCCTTGGCATGTATTTCAGCGTCGATTGGCTGGAACGAAAATGGTGCAAGTGGAAGTTTGTGAGTTAAGTTCGCGAGTTTCAAAAGTTTAGCGAGGATTAGCGTAGATTGGCGGATAATCCCTTAAGCGAAAATCAATCCAATCCAAAATAGTACACAAAAGACTAAGACTGTTTGCCCTGTCCCCGCGAGTGCCGCATTCAGTGACCGACCTTTTTGAGTAAGCACAACCTTTGTCGCTCGAATGGCGAGAGGTAATGATAGCCATGCAAGCAATGCAGTCCATGGAATGAGGTTGAGCCACGCCGCCGGCAGTAGAACTAAGTATGCGACGGCCATACAGAAAACATATTGAATTTTCGTCCCATGTTCGCCAAGCCTCACTGCGAGTGTGTGTTTGCCAGCCTTGCGATCATTTTCCAGGTCGCGTAAATTGTTCACCACCAGGATCGCCGTGATGATGGACCCCGGCGGGATCGTCATCCACCACGCAGCAGTGGAGACAGACCCTGCATGGATGTAGTACGTCCCTGCAACGGCGGCGATGCCGAAGAAGAGAAACACAAACACATCGCCGAGTCCGTAATAGCCCAGCGGAAACGGACCGCCTGTATAGGCGATGGCTGAAAGGATGGCGGCCAGCCCGATCACCAGGATGACCCAGCCACCGATCCATGCCAGATACAAGCCGAGTGCTGCGGCCAGCCCGAACACCACGATCATTCCCGCTTTCACCTGTGACGGTGTGAGCAGACCTGCCTGTGTAACGCGGGTGGGACCCATCCGTTCGGCAGTATCGGTACCGCGTTCGAAATCGAAGACGTCGTTGGCAAGGTTACTGCCAATTTGCAGGAGCAATGAAACCAGCAAACTAACGATGAATGCATCCCAGCGAAAATATCCGTCACGCCATGCCAGTGCGCTGCCCATGATGACTCCCGCCGCTGCGGCCGGCAAGGTGCGTGGACGGATCGCCATCCACCATGCATTCCAGTTCGAGGGATTCTGTTTCATCGACGTTTGCTCCAATTTCGTGCCGGCAGTATAACGTATACCGTGGGTATCTGACCTCTTGCAAAAGTCCAAAGCCTTAACCGTGGAGACACTCACGTGCCCGGGCGCAGGGGCCAGGGCCACCTAGTTCACTATAAATTTTCTCAGTGTCTCTGTGTCTTTATTATCCCCTTTAGGGGACAGTGGTTCAAAAGAACGCAGCAATCATTTTCGTCGACGTATGCAAGAGGTCTATTATATAATTTCACAACCTTACGCAGGAGACATCATGACCCAATTGACAGGACACGAACGCGCCAAATATGTGCAGAACATGTTCACGCGTATCGCCAAACGTTATGACATTATGAACCGCCTCATGACCGCCGGACAGGATGCGCGCTGGCGGAAAAAAGTGATCGAACTGGCGCGGCTGCAAAACAACTCTGCTCTTCTGGATCTCGGCACCGGCACAGGTGACCTGGCGCGCGATGCCCTGTCACAATTCCCGCAGGCTAGAATTATTGCGGCAGATTTCACTCTCGAAATGATGCGCGTGGGGCAGCGGACCAGTCCACTTAACTTTTCTACTGCGGATGCACTCAAGCTTCCGTTCCATGACTCTTCGTTCGATGCAGTTGTTTCAGGGTTTCTCATGCGCAACGTGATCGATTTGCAGGAAGCATTGAAGGAACAGTACCGCGTCCTGAAAAATGGAGGGCGTGTAGTCATTCTGGATACGACTCGCCCACGGAGGAATCTTCTTTCCCCATTGATTTGGCTTCACATGCACTTTGTGATACCCACCCTAGGCGGCTTGCTGACCGGATCGCGCGATGCCTATCGATATTTGCCTGAGACCACTGAAGGATTCGTTACCGCCGAAAATCTCGTAGCAAGAATGGCAGCGGTTGGATTCAGGAAGATCAACTTTGAGCGGTTTATGTTTGGGACGATTGCAATTCATTGGGGAGAGAAATAATTTCCAAATCTCCAAACCTTAGCCGCGAATATACCGATTCGGGCACGGTGTCACGAATTAGTGCGAATTGAAAAACTCCGTGCAAATTCTGTGATGGTCAGGCACAGGTTGAACACTTTTTTGAACCACTGAGACACTGACACCGCACCTGCGGTCGGTGCAGGTGGAAAACAGCCTTAAAAACTCCGTGACTCCGTGTCTCAGTGGTAAAAGGGTTTGCGAAAGATGTATTTGACCAATACAAAATTCGCGTGATTCGCGGCAGAAAAGATTACTTCAACAATTCCGCGCCATTCGATGCGCGCGTTACATAGATCTCCGGATGCAGGCCGGTTTCTTTTTCGTAGCCTTTTGAGAGGGACTCCACAAAGCCATCCACTTTTTCAATTGCGACCAAATTGACAGTACAGCCGCCGAACCCTGCGCCGGTGAGACGTGCGCCATAGCAGCCATCCAGAGATTGGGCGACATTCACCATCACATTTAATTCAGGGCACGAGACTTCATACAGATCACGCAAGCTGACGTGACACTCCTTCATTAACCTGCCAAAGTTCTGGATATCACCTGCTTCGAGCAATGCCTGCGATTGATCGGACCGTTGGATTTCCTCTATAACGTGACGCGCTCGCTTTTCCACTTCTTCAGGAAGTTTGTTTGCCAGACGATTGAAATCATCGGGCTTCACGTCTCGCAGAGACGCGATCTCTGGCAGATCCTGTTTTAGCAATCGGACTGCTTCTTCACATGCGTCGCGTCGTTTATTGTATTCGCCACTTGTTAGCTTGCGCCGTACTGTAGTGTCAGCCACGATAATCGCAACATCAATCGGTAAGGGGAGCGTGATCCATTCCAGCGAGCGGCAATCGAGCAGGAGCAATTTGTTTTCCACGCCGCAGGCAGATGCGAACTGGTCCATGATGCCGCAGTTCACGCCCACATATTTATTTTCAGCTTTTTGTCCGAGCAGGGCGCGCTTCATGGCTGGGAGTGCCCAGCCGCCAAGCGTTTGCCAGGCAATGAGGAATCCCATCTCCACCGAAGCGGAGGAGCTTAAGCCCGATCCACGCGGTACATTCGAACTGAACACCGCATTCATCGAAGGCGTGGATAACGTTTCTTCCATCAATGCCCACATTACACCGGCGGGGTAGAGTCCCCATTCGGGCAAGGCAGAGCCATCGAGCTGGGTTTTTGACGGGACCGTCTCGGGGGAAAAGGAAACCTGCTGGTCGAAATCCGCAGCTACGAGCGTAGAATGAGGCGCATCGCTCGGGGAGAAAGCAATATACGTAGCGCGGTCGATGGCCGCCGGCAGGACAAATCCATCGTTGTAGTCCACATGTTCACCGAGAAGATTAACTCTGCCAGGTGCGCGGGCGATGTGCGCGGGTTCATGCTCAAATTTGTCGCGATACATGCCGGTGATTTGGTCGATGATGTTCATGCGCCCATTGTAATTTGAATTACGCAGAACGCATACTTATAGAGAGCAATTATTCTTTTAACCAACCCTTTTGCGCAGCGATGGCAACGGCTGAGGCTCTGGAATCGACGCCAAACTTTTGATAGATGCTCGCCAGGTGCGCTTTGACCGTGCGTTCGGTGATTCCCAACTTGTAAGCAATTTCCTTGTTGCGCTCGCCTTGCGCCGCGGCTTGCAGCACTTCAAGCTCACGCTCCGTCAGCGTGGAATCGGACCGGGTTAGCGTGGCAGGTGTGGGCTGTGATTGAGCCGCCAGCACGCGAGCCAGGATCTCGGGTTTCAACAAGGTTTCCCCTTTGGATGCGGCGATGATTGTGTCCAACAGATGTTCGCGGCTGGCATCTTTCAACAAATATCCACGTGCGCCCGCTTGCAGGCCGCGGATCATCAGGTCATCTTCGTTGTAGGTTGTCAGGATCACGATCGCGATGTCCTCATGATCTTTGCGAAGATGCTGGATGGCGGTAATGCCGTCCATGCGCGGCATTTGCAGGTCCATGAGGATCACATCGGGCTTCAGCGCAGTGACCAGGCGCAGGCATTCGCCGCCATCTGTGGCTTCTCCCACGACTTCGATATTCTCAGCCGTTTCGAGAATCAGACGCAGTCCCTCGCGGACGATCAAATGGTCATCGGTGATCAGCACCCGGATCATACTGGACTCCCCGCAATGAAGCGAACACACGTGCCGGCCTTGCTCGATTCGACTTTAAGTTCCCCACCCGCCAGGCGGGCACGCTCCTGCATACCGACCAGTCCATAGTGACCGCTGGCAGGTTGATTCACATCGAATCCTTTGCCGTTATCGTGGACTTCGAGTTCAAGAGCCTGATGCTCGATCAACCATTTCACATGGACCTTTGTCGCCTGCGCGTGACGAGCTACATTTGTCAGTGATTCGCGCAGGATGTTCAAGGCATGATTTATCGTTTCGGCTGGGAGTTGGTTTTCATGGATCGAAATTTCCGTGGTACAGGGAATGCCAGTTGCCTGTTGAAAACGCTCCATGTTCTCGCGTACTGACTCGGCCAGGATCTCAGGGGCGGCGCGCAGGTCGTCGATGGCAGCACGCGACTCTGCCAGCGTCCGCCGGGCATGAGCGATGGCGTGGTCAACGATATCCGCTGCACGATCTGTGCGGTTGGATGCGAGATGGGCTTTGACTGCTTCGAGCTGTAAGACAAGCCCCGCAACGCCCTGGGCGAGTGTATCGTGCAGCTCGCGCGCCATGCGCTGGCGTTCATTTTGCAGCGTCAGGGATCCAATCTTTGCATTGGATGCGGCCAGTTGGGTGTTGGCGCTTTCCAGGCGTTCGGCCAGTTCCATCGCTTTCTGGCGCTGCGCGAATAACTGATTGAACATCACCATGAACAGAATGATCGAACCGCCATTGACCAGCAGACCAGTCAGTGAGTCGATAAACACGATCGGGTCGGCGAACACATACAGAAACCCCAGCAGCAGCGCAATGTAGAAAATGCCGAGGAAGAATGCGCGCCGTGAATTTCCCCATACGCCCAGCGCCTCGCCCACCATGGCGATGGTCGCTGAAAAGAGAAAGGACAGCGCCACCCCGGAGCGACCATTTAGCAGCAGCACAATGCCAAGCATCACAACCGTCTGGGCTGGGTAGTAGAGCAGCCACCAGCGCGTGTTTCGGTGAACCCAAAGAACATTCAGCCAGTACAACGAACTATGCGTCACGAACAGAACCGCCAGCAGCACGATCACCGCAGGCTCACTCCGCTCCCAGACCGACACCAGCGCGGTGGTACCGAAATATCCCATCAACAGTGTTATGAAAACATAGAACGGGAAAACGATTCGGCGATCCAGGTTGAGATCGGTACTGCTCATGGTTCGCATTGTACTGCAACCCGCACAGTTGCATATTGTCCGAACGGACAATGTCCGCTTTCGACCTGAATGGACGATGTGGAACTGGAGCCGATCCCATACACTGGGGACATCGATCGTTCAACTGCAAATTGATTTGTCCATCAAATTAGGAGACTCAAATGACCCACTATCTTTATCTTTTGATTGCGTTTGCTCTCAGCTTTCTTTCCTCCGGCGGTAAATGGAACATCCCCATCGCCGCCTGGATCACTCCGATTTTCCTCTTGCGCT
This sequence comes from uncultured Anaerolinea sp., assembly GCA_964489725.1. Taxonomy (GTDB): domain Bacteria; phylum Chloroflexota; class Anaerolineae; order Anaerolineales; family Villigracilaceae; genus Defluviilinea. Next base: position 8,636 of record CAZBAX010000015.1, read on the forward strand.
TCTACCGCCAAAGCAGCCGACCCTGGCTCGATTTCCTCCTCCTGTGGGTCGCCACCGCGATCCCGCTCATCGTCTCATGGAACGGCGCTACCTTTTTCCCGCGTCCCGGTGAGATCGGCTTCTTCCTGGCCGCCGCTCCGATCGCACTGATCGCCGTGGTCATTGACCGCTACTTCCATGTCCGCTTCCCAACGTCGGCGTGGATGCTCTTCATCTTTCCCATCGCTGCCACAGCCATCGACTTCTTCCAGGCCAGCGGCAGCCCGATTGGTTCCTTTGGTGCGGCTGCCTATTCCCAGCGTGGATTTCTACCCGTCATGCAAATCGCCTCGGTGACAGGATTGTGGGGAATCACCTTCGTGATGAGCCTGTTTGCCAGCCTGGTCAACCAACTCTGGGAGAACGGATTCCAATTCACCCGCCTCCCACTCGCCGTGACCGTTGCCGTTGCCCTGATCGTGGGTCTTGGCTGGGTGCGGACCCTGCTGCCGACCCAACCCAAACAGACCGCCGTGATCGCGGGCTTCTCGCTCCCAGAGGGGACTCTCTCCAGGGCGATCAGTCAATACAAAAGTGGAAATGTAACAGGCTTGGACCAACTGCATGCCGCAGAGTTGGACCACATTCGGAAGGCCGCACAGGGTGGTGCGAACATCGTCATCCTGCAGGAAGGTGGCGTAATGGGCACAACGGACCAGGTCGAGCGGATGATCGCCGATGCAGGCGCGCTTGCAAAGGAGGAAGGTATCTATATCGTCCTGCCGACCTTCGACTTGCAGCAGACTCCGCCCGTGAACTCCGTCCGCATCATCGACCCGGCTGGTGCAGTGGCGCTCACACATATCAAATACGGGGGCAACCTCTTCGAAGGTACTCGTAAAGGCGACGGCGTTCTGCAAACGCTGGATACCCCATACGGCCGCATCAGCGCCATCATCTGCTGGGACGCGGATTTCCCGAACATCGTCAAACAGGCTGGAGTACAAGGTGTAGACCTGCTCTTCATCCCCTCACAGGATTGGCTTGGCGTGCGCGATATTCACGCTGGCATGGCGACCTTCCGGTCAGTGGAGAATGGCATGACGATCTTCCGCCAAACCGGCCAGGGCGTCTCCGTCGTCAGCGATCCGTACGGCAGAGTGCTCAGTCGAGTGGACTCCTTTGAAGAAGCTGCGACAGGCAATTTCGTAGCAGTTCAAAATGTGCAAACATCCATTCGCTCGGTGAACACGCTCTATCCTGCGCTAGGAGATGCGGTGGGTCAGGTCATGCAGGTTGGGTTACTCGGATTGCTGGTCGGCACGTGGCTGGCGCGCAAGAAAGAGAAGCAAGGTAGCGTTGAGCAAAGACGAGAAGAACTCGTACACTCCTAGAACTCGTCAGATTTCGCGGTTAGTCGAAGACATCCATCATCCGTTCAGACGGTGATGGATGTCTTTCATTTGTTTATAGATCAGCTTGAAGACTTCGAATTTCTCATCATAGAGCGCACGGTGATTGGTTTGCGGCTGGTAGCTGCATTTGATCTGCACCAGCTGCGGCACATCCGCGAACTTGATCTCACCCAGCCCCACCGCCGCGATCCAGGCCGCGCCGCGTGCATTGGCATAGATGGGGTCGGCGACCTGTTTGATCTCCACGTTCATCACATCCGCAAAGATCTGGCACCACACATCTGATTGCGCGCCGCCGCCGACGATGTTGATACTGCCTACTTTGCGACGCAGGAATTTTTCAACCGGCGTCAACAACCAGCGAGTATTGAAGGCAATCCCTTCGAGAAAGGCGCGGATAATGTCTTCACGGGTGTTATTCAGTGACAGGTTATACAGCCCGGCGCGTAATGTGCGGTCTTCCACAGGTGCGCGTTCGCCCCAGATCCAGGGAGTGTACATCACGCCGTTCGAACCGGCTGGTACACGAGATGCAATTTGGTCGAGCACTTTGAAGATGTCGGGTACATCGGCTTCCTGCAACAACTCGTCCTTGTGATAGATAATGTTATCGCGCAGGAATGTAAGATTGCCTCCGGCAGTCGCCTGCAACGCGGTCAGCAAATACCGCCCGGGCACCGCGCACGGAATGGATGCAAGACTCGAAGCAATATCTGTTTTCTTGAACGGCACATGTGCCGCCATCCACGAGGATGTGCCGATGTAGAGATGCAGTGCAAAATCATCGACAGTGCCAGCGCCGATGGCTGCGGCGGTGTTATCGATCGCGCCTGCCACAACCTTTACTTTCGATGAAAGCCCAAGCGCACTTGCAACTTCAGGTTTTAAATTGCCAATGACTTTCGTACAGGCCACAATCTCAGGAAGTTTTTCGCGGTCGATACCTAATGTGTGGATCAATGAATCATCATATTGAATTGAATCGGGATTGCGATTGTCGGTGATCCAGGATGTCAAAATAGAATCATATGTTGCAACGAACTCGCCAGTCAGACGCAGGTTCATGTAATCCAACACATTGAGAAATTTATACGTGCGTGCATATAACTCAGGCATTGCGTCGCGCACCAGCAGCATGTGTCCCGCAGGATCCTTGCCGGTCATCGACGGCATTCCGCCTGTCAGCCTCACGAAGCGCAGAACGTTCGCCAGGCCCGCGCCATCGATATTGACCCATCCATTAAGTTGCTGGCGCAGGTACGGCGCGCCGCGCATATCCATCCATAGGATCGCGTTGCCGAGCGCCTTTCCCTCTTTATCGACCGCCACCGTGCCTTCGCCCTGTGTGGACGCACAGACAGCGATCACATTCGCAGCCGCATCCTGATTCCGTTTGAGCAGCCGTCCCGCCGCGGAGACGAACGCCTGCCACCATTCGTCCGGTGACTGTTCCGCGCCGCCATCGGGCGTGAGGATGAGCTGCACCGACTCGCTTTCCCACCCCAGCACTTTCCCGCTGACGGTGATCAGCGCGACTTTCATGCCAGATGTGCCAAGGTCAACGGCCAGGGTCAGTTTTTCGTTGGTCATAAAATCTCTTTAAGTATGATGGGTCATTCTTACCAAACTTTGAGCAGTTTTGCAAAGGCTTTTCGTTCTACGATCACCGCCAGGACAACGCCGATCGCATACATCAGGATGTCCAGTGGGTCGAATGCGCCAACGTAGTGACCGCTCGCCACGCGGTAATAGAAAAATTGGCCGAACTCCAGTAAAGTGGGGATGGCGAAGGCCAGGAGAGCTCTTATCTGCCAGGTCTTCAACCACCGTTCACCCAGGCACAGGAAGAAATAAAACGCAAACGGCTGGATCAAGTCTTTGGCGTAACTTACCCATAATAGCCAGCCGGTGCTTTCTGGTTCAAAAAGTTGTGCCGGTGAAATCTGTTCCGAAAACCAAAACAGACCCAGTGAAATCGCCGCTAAGAGAGCTGGTTTCATCCAGGGTCTGCTGAACGTTTCCGTCAGGGTATTCTTTTCCGGGTCGGTCGAGAGCATTCTTTAGTTGCGAACATCCTTCATTTGTGTGGTGAGCAGGGCGCTGACGACAAGCAATCCAATTGCCAACAATAACGCCGGCGTGAACGAGCCGTCAGACGTCTGCAATCTTTCCATAATGAACACAAACACCACCGACGCCTGACCGAACAATTGGATCAAGCCATTTGATGTGCCTTCAGGAGTGGGGTGCGTGATTTCTGCCGCATATTGCAGCCCGATCGGACTCGTGCTGACGAGGAAGAATCCCATCGCAAACGCGGACCCAAATAACAGCCAGCTGCTGGTGGCATAGGTCAAGCCGATAAGCCCGGGAATGGTCAACAACAAGCCCAGCAGAATATAGGGCTGGCGTTTGCGCTGCTTATCAGAAAACGGAGGAATTACCACTGCGCCCAACACGCCGCCCACTAGCATCAGCGCCCCGAGCGTACCTGCGTCTGTTGGCGTAAACCCGCGTGGACGAATGATATTCTCCACCCAGGTGGTGACGCCGTTGAATATTCCCAGCCCGATGAAGGAGACGAATAAATATAACCAAAAGGATTTCACGGTGAGCGCATGTTTGAGTCCATCCAGCATCAGTGCGCGGGCTTCGCTGCCGGCTGGTCCCGGTGGGGTGGGGGGATTCTCTTTGGCAAGCGCGATAAACAAAACAGATGAAAGTGCCGCGATGCCACCGTAGATCAATTGCACAGTTGGAAGAGAAATTGTTTCTGTGAGGATCGGCGTGAGAACGAGCCCCAATGCAGTTCCCACCAGATTGGCGAGTGTTACTAATCCCACGGCAGTGGCGCGCTCTTCGATGGCAAACCAATTGGCGGGGACTTTGGTCCAGGCGTTGAGCAGAAAGGGCTGGGCGATCGCGATTCCGATCGTGCTCCATAGGACGAGCGCATAATTCGCGCCTGCGAACCCGCGCAATAAACCGAATATTCCCATCAACACCGCGCCAATGCTGACCGCTAACTTGAATCCGTACGTGTCAATGACCCATGCCACCGGGATCGAGAGCGGAATGAACGCGATCATGAATGTCATTGCCAGCAGGCCGATCTGCAGGTCGCTGACGCCGTAAAACGCCGCCGCAGGTCCGGTGACGGGCGCATACGTGATCCACAGCATCTGGATCGTTAAATTAATGAACATGAAGACTGCCAGCACAACCCAGCGGTAACTGTACAGTTTGTAATTGGTTGCCATGATGTCCTTTAGACGCAGGCTGCCAGCACTGTTTCGAATTTGTTCAGCGCTTCGTCGATAATTGTATCCGTATCTGCCATGGAAGTGTACATACGCGAGCCTGCCAAAGTTATAAGGCCCTGCGACATATACGCTGCGCCCATCTCTTCCATCATATGTTTGCGCGGCTTAAGCTCACGCGCCAATCGGATAGGGTTACGCAGGTCGAGCAGCATCGTACCGGAAGTTTCCAAGTGGACGATGGAGCCCTGGTTATAGGCCACGAACGGCAGGTCATGTTTTTCGATGATGGCCTGGAGTCCTTTCGTGAGTCGATCTCCGGCGCAACCAGCGATCACTGGTGCATTCGTCCGTTCCATTTCCAGCAGGGAATAATAACCTGCTACACAAGAAAGCGGATTGGCCGACAAGGTCCCGCCGACGTAGGCACGTTCACCGACACCACCGATGCCTGCCGCGAAGCGCATGATGACGTCAGCGCGTCCGCCTACACCGCCGGCCATGGGGTAGCCGCCGGTGATGCATTTGCCGAAGACCGTCAGATCGGGTTTGACGCCGAAGAAGCCCTGGGCGCCACCCAAGCCTACACGGAAGCCGGTCACAACCTCGTCGAATATCAGAAGCGCACCGAATTCGTCACACAACTCCCGTACTTTTTGATTGAAATCGAACGGGACGGGACGTGTCCCTGATTCTGGTCCCAGCGGCTCGACGATGACCGCCGCGGTCCCGCCGATCAGTCGATTGACGATCAAATGGCGTTTTAGCGAAGCGAGACTGTTCGGGAAAAATTCCTGTGTGGATGCACTGCCGCCGCGCGGGATACCCTTCGCCTCCAGCCGGCCCGTGCTAGGGATATGCAAACCATACACCATCGGGTCGCTCCAGCCGTGATACGCGCCGCCGGCCTTGATGACATATTTCTTCTTTGTATATGCCCGCGCCGCACGGATGGCCGCCATAACGCTTTCTGTCCCCGAACCCAACATACGGAACATCTCAACGGCGGGCATGAAGCGATTGACGAGCTGCGCCAGTTTCAACTCATATTCGTGGAACAACCCGGTGACAGGTCCGCACGTTTGCAGCATCTCGAACACTTTTTCGCGCACCGGTGCATAATTGCTGCCGAGTACGGTGGGACCGCCTGCCTGCAGGAAGTCGATATATTGATTTCCATCTGCATCCCAGAGATAGGCGCCATCCGTCTTCTCGATGGCAATGGGGAAGGGATAGTTGAAAGCCAGGTTATGCTGCACGCCACCAGGAATATATTTCTTTGCTTCGTCGGTTAACTGTTTCGAACGTTTGCACTTGTTTTCAAAGTAGCCGAGAAACTCCTGCATCTTTTCGCGCCGTACGGGCCGTATCGGCTGGCTGATGAGATGATTAAGCTTAGTATAGACTTCATTTGTATCGTGATATTGACTGATGGCATATTTTTGGTTCACGGTTTGATCCTTGTAAAGTGAAAAGTGAAAAGTGGAAAGTGGTGCGTGAGCAACTTTCCACTTTCTACTTTCTACTTTCTACTCTTTATTCTCCACTTTTTACTTCTTCGCCCTTTTCAACTTTTTTCTGATCCTTGCGCAACTTTGCAAATGCAACCTCGCGTACGGCCAAAGGGATCTTACTGATCTTTCGTTCGCTGCAAATGGCAAGCAAATATGCCAGGGCGCACTTTTCCAAAATTTCCACGTTGTGAACGGCGCGTTCCATGTCGTGACCAAACACCAGCGCGCCGTGGTTCTGCATCATGAAGGCGTTGTTGTGATTCTTCACGTGCTTCGCCACCTTGTTCCTGAGCATCCCGGTTCCCGATGGGGCGTAGGGGATGATGTCCACGCTGCGGCCGAGGAAGCGGGCCTGCTCATCGAACAACGCCGGGATGGGGGCTTTGATCAAAGTCAACGCACTGACGTATGCCTGATGCGTGTGAATGATCGCATGGACATCCGGCCGCGCCTGGTAGACCGCGCCGTGCATCCCCGATTCAACCGAAGGTTTGAGGCGGCCCTCTGTTTTGTTAAACTCAAAATCCAGAATGCATACATCTTCCGGAGTCATTTTGAAGTAGTCATAATTGGACGGGGTAATGGCAAACGCGTTTTTCCCGGAAATACGCACCGAGATATTCCCGCCGGTGGCCATCAGGTATCCTTTTCGCACCAAAGACTGGGCGGTGTCTACGATCAGTTTTTTCTGCAAGATAAAATCGCTCATGGGCCCTCCGCATAGTAAAATCAGATGAAATTGTAGAACACAATCTTGACACTGTCAAGATTTGGCTATAAGATTGACGTGATGCCGCGAAAAAATTATCACCACGGTGACTTGAAAAATGCGTTGATCCAAGCGGGCGTTGAAATTTTGTCCAAAGAGGGGATCGAAGGATTGAGTCTGCGGAAGGTGGCGCAGCGCGCAGGTGTAAGTCATTCTGCCCCGTATTCACATTTTCCGGATAAGCAGTCGTTGATCGCAGCAATTTCCACCGAGGGATTTCACCAGCTTTACAACGAATTGGATGCAGCGGTTTCCGCTCATCCAAAGAATCCCAAACAGCAACTGAAGCATGGTGCGCTGGCATACGTTCAGTTCGCATTGAACCACACGGATACGTTTAAGATCATGTTCTCGGGTGTGTTGGAAAAGGAGAAAGAATATCCTGCCTTTGTGGAAATTTCACACAAGACATTTCAGCGTGTTGTAGATGTGGTGCAGGCATGCCAGGCGGCAGGCTTGTTACGATCCACGTCGCCGGAGATGACCGCGGTCGCCGTTTGGGGCCAGGTCCACGGCATTATTTCGCTCGCGTTGGAAGGGCAGATCTCGCATTCTGTATCGGATCATCATAGTATTGAGGATGTTGTCTCATTTGCCATCGAGCAGATGATCAACAAGTAGGACGGCACATTGCAGATTAACGATCAAACCGAGCCATCCATCCTACCTTGAACCACAGAGACACGCACCTGTCCCTGACGGGAAGGTGTCAGGGAGAGACACTGAGTAAAAACCACTCAAAAACTCCGTGTCTTAGTGTCTCCGTGGTTAGGTTGTGATGTTTCCCCGCCTGCCTCATTGCTCGCTTAATTTGGAAAAGTACATTGCGTCGCGTTACGATTCCTGTGGCAATGGCTGCGGCTCAGCATGGACGACGCCTGGCTTTCCGATGAACCACACCAAAACGAGTCCGATCGCAAATAGTGCTGTATTCAACGCGAAGGGCATAGAGCGATCCAGTGCAGAGAGTTGACCGGCGATCCAGCCGAAGGGGGAGATCAGGACGATCAAGGCCACATAGACCATGGCGCTCACCCGCGCCCGCTCATTTGATTCCATCGACAACGCCAGCAAAGATTCCGTCATCGGGCTGACGAGTGCAGACGCAACAGCTTCCAGCAGCACGCTGATCACCAATGCGATTACGGCATGAGGCGGCATGACCACCAGCAATAGCTGGCTGACGAGAAAACCAGCAAAACCAGCCCACAGAGGCAAACGAAAGCGATGAAGGTTCGTCAGCCGTGGACCGATGACGAAGAAGCTGATCGTCATGACAATGGACCGGATGGCGACATACGTCGAGATCTCTGAGTCAGAGAAGCCGAGCTTGCTGGTGAACAACACGCCCCAGAAGTTCGTGCTGATCGTCGTGTAAATGTTGGTGATCACCATCAACGATAATGCCGCCAGGATCGGCTTGGAATGCAGCAACTGGTTAAAGACACTTCGGTATTCACCCAACAGGCTGACCAGAGAGCGATGAAGCGTCTCTTCCATGCGTTGTACGCCGCGCACTGTTTCGTGAGAATATGCATACAACACCACGAATTTCGCGCTGAGCATGACGAAGCCAAAAAGATAAATCCCGCGCACCGCGGGGATCAACCCATAGCGTTCCACAAACCAGCCGCCCAACGGGGCGAAGAACGCGGAACAGACCGCGAAGATCATGATCCACGTCCAGATGTGAACAAGATGACGCTCCTCGGCATCCTCCACCATAAAGCAGGTCCATGCGGTATGCGAGATGCGCCACAGGCTGTTCATCAAGGCTGCAGCAATAAAATAGCGCACATCCTGCGCGGCAGCCCAAATGAGACAGGGGACAGACCAGCAAAGTATGTCGCAGATCAATAAAGTGAATCGGCGCCCGAATTTATCGACGATCGCGCCGCTGAGCAGCGCTGTGAAGATCTGCAGGATCAGCCCCAGGCTGGCGATGCTTCCGATCTGCTGGTCGGTGACGCCCAGCGCCAGCATGTACACCGAGAAGAATGGCGCAAACAAGTTGTATGGAATACCGAACATGACTTCGGTCAGAACCGTGATGCGTGGATTGCCTTTCAGCTCACGCAGGGTTTGGAAGAGTGGGTGTTTGAGGAGCATGCGATGATTTTCTCATAAATCTTTCACTTGCATCAGGGACAATCTTCACTGTCCAGCTTGATGTATGCAAATCACAGATCTTATCGTCATTGCGCGAAGTGGCCATGTCTGCGCCACTTGCGATGACGGGTGATGCTGAGGTTTGATAAACGAATATTAACGCTACAGGTGATTCGTCATAATCACCGGCATGATATAACCCTGAAAATATTACAAAAAGTACATGTCGTATCCGGTTTTTTATGATAAACCTAACAGTTGGACTTGCTAAAAAATAACTTGTCAATTCTGACAGAAAAATCAACCAAGGAACATGATCATGGATACTGTTATTACTACTGGAGTGGACCCGGCCCACAATATTCTTCAATATGGTCGTCATGGATTGGACACGATCTTCGCACCGAAGAGCGTAGCCGTTGTAGGCGCCACCGAAACACCCGGCAGCGTTGGGCGCACCATTGTCTGGAACTTAATGAGCAGCTCATTTGGCGGGACCATCTTCCCGGTCAACCCGAACCGTTCGAGCATCCTGGGCATCAAGGCCTATCCCAGTTTGAGTGCGGTCCCGGAAAAGATCGACCTGATTGTCGTCGTCACGCCTGCCAAGACCATTCCCAACATTATTAAAGAAGCTGTAGACCTGGGCATCAAGAGCGCGGTCATCATCTCGGCTGGTTTCAAGGAGACCGGCCCCGAAGGTGTGGAGTTCGAACGCCAGATCCTGGACCATGCCCGCCGCGGCGGGATGCGCATCGTTGGCCCGAACTGCCTGGGCGTGATGAGTCCTACTACTGGATTGAACGCCACATTCGCGACCACCATTGCGCGGCGCGGCAGCGTGGGCTTTATCAGCCAAAGCGGCGCGCTGTGCACCGCCATCCTCGATTGGAGTTTGCGCGAGAACGTGGGCTTTAGTACCTTCGTCTCGGTTGGCTCCATGCTCGACGTGGACTGGAGCGACCTCATTTACTACCTGGGCGATGATCCGCATACCAAGAGCATCGTTATTTATATGGAAACGATTGGCAACGCGCGCGCCTTCCTGTCGGCAGCCCGCGAGGTCGCCTTGACCAAACCGATCATCGTCATCAAACCCGGGCGCACCGAAGGCGCTGCCAAGGCGGCCGCCTCGCACACCGGTTCCCTCACCGGCAGCGATGAAGTGCTCGAAGTCGCGTTTCGTCGCAGCGGCGTACTGCGCGTCAACAGCATTGCCGAATTGTTCTACATGGCAGAAGTGCTCGGCAAACAGCCGAATCCCAAAGGACGACGGCTCACCATTCTTACCAATGCCGGCGGGCCTGGCGTGCTCGCCACTGATTCGCTGATCACCCATGGCGGTGAACTGGCAGTGCTTTCACCCGAAACTCTCGAAGAATACAACAAATTATTGCCCGCGGCATGGAGTCACAACAATCCCGTCGATATCCTCGGCGATGCCAGCCCCGAGCGTTATAGCAAGGCGCTTGAGATCGCGGCCAAGGACCCCAACAGTGATGGAATTCTCGTCATCCTGACGCCGCAGGCCATGACCGACCCCACCAAGACTGCGGAACAGCTTGAACCCTATGCTCAGTCACTTGGCAAGCCCGTTCTCGCCACATGGATGGGCGGTAACGATGTGACTCCCGGTGAGCTGCTGCTCAACCGTATGAACATCCCCACCTTCCCGTACCCCGATACGGCGGCGCGCGTCTTCGATTACATGGCGCATTATTCTGAGAACCTGCGCAGCCTGTATGAAACGCCGATGCCGGCCAGCACCGGTTGGCAGGAACCCGAAGACCGCGAACGCGCCGCACAGATCATCCAGCATGTTCGTGACACGGGCCGCACGATTTTGACCGAGTTCGAATCGAAGGAATTGCTCAAAGCCTATGGTATTCCCACGGTCGAGACGCGCATCGCGCTCACTGATCAGGAAGCGGTCAAGGCAGCCGATCAGATCGGGTATCCGGTGGTACTCAAACTTCATTCAGAAACCATCACACACAAGACCGATGTGGGTGGCGTGCAGTTGAACCTTATCGATGCAAAGGCCGTAAAGACTGCCTTTAATGCGATCAAGGACTCGGTCACAGAGAAAGTCGGCGCTGAACATTTCCTCGGTGTGACTGTACAACCCATGGCGAAGCTCGAAGGGTATGAATTGATCCTTGGCAGCAGCATCGACCCGCAATTTGGTCCTGTGCTCCTGTTCGGTCTTGGCGGTCAACTCGTGGAAGTGTTCAAAGATCGCGCTCTTGGCATTCCTCCACTCACAACAACGCTTGCCCGCCGCATGATGGAGCAGACGAACATCTACACTGCGTTGCAGGGTGTGCGCGGCCGCAAATCTGTAGACCTGCCCGCGCTGGAACGATTGCTGGTCCGCTTTGGACAGTTGATCACGGAGCAGCCCTGGATCAGGGAATTGGATATCAACCCGCTCCTGGCGTCGCCCGAAAAGCTGCTGGCCCTCGACGCGCGGGTCGTCGTCTATGAAAAGGACACCCCCGAAGAAAAGCTGCCCAAGCTGGCGATCCGCCCATATCCCGTTCAATATGTGGATGTGTGGACTGCGAAAGATGGCAGCGAGCTCACGTTCCGTCCGATCCTGCCGGAGGATGAATCCCTGCTGGTCAAGCTGCATGAAACCCTTTCTGATCGCACCGTGGTGCTGCGCTATCTGCACCCGATGCTGCTGCAAGACCGCGTCCTGCATGACCGCCTGGCGCGTATTTGTCATAGTGACTACGACCGCGATATCCCGCTGGTCGCCGAACGCACGAATGCCGAAGGTACCCGCGAAATCCTTGGCATCGGCCGCCTGACCAAAATTCGCGGCACACAGGATGGCAGTATCGCCGTGATGGTTGGCGATCCATACCAGGGCATGGGCATCGGTGGCGAACTCGTAAACCGCGTCGTAGACCTTGCCCGGCGCGAGAACCTCAAGACGCTCAACGCCGTGATGACCGTGGACAATCAGTCGATGCACTATATCTTCAAGAAGCTCGGCTTTACGTTCGAACCGACGAATGACGAGAAGCTGGTCACTGCACGACTGGAGTTGTAGAACGACAAACAATGAAAATCCCGCCCATGCAGGGCGGGATTTTTGTCACTATTACGTCATTGCGAGCGGAGCGAAGCGTCGCGTGGCTCCGTCGCGACACAATCTCATGTAATAGTACTTCCATAAATGCCGAAAAGTGAGATTGCTTCGTCGCACGCTTCGTCTACGGGACAGACGATCCCTGTCCCTCCGCTCAGCGCGAAGCTCCTTGCAACACTCCCCGGTGGCGCCCAGGCGCCATGCGCCAGGTGCAAGTGTTAGCGGAAAAAAATCCTGATGCGATTGCCCTAGCGCGAAGCTCCTCGCAATGACGCGATACAGGGGATGCGGTAAAATCCTTTTACGTTTTTCGAAATAAATCTACCGGAGGCAGAGCATGTCTCAAATTGATCTATTCAGTACAGGCGCGCCAACATCACTCGATGACCTGATCGCCAGAATGATGAAGATGACGGATGATCCACTGGCGGAGGCGGGGACGAATGTGGTGATCAGCCGTGGCAACCCGGACGCAAAGCTGCTGATCGTGGGCGAAGCACCCGGCCCACAGGAAAATATTCAGGGCAAACCGTTTGTAGGGCGGGCTGGGCAGTTGCTCGATAAGATCCTGGAATCCGCGAATTTCGATCCGGAAAAGGATGTGTTCATTACCAACTCGGTGTTTCGCATGCCACCCGGGGAGGCTGAAAAGGCCTTTCGCAAGCCGACCGATAAAGAGATCGAATACTACCGCCCATATGTGCGCGAGATCATCCGTTTTATAGACCCGCTGATCATGTTATTAACTGGGAATGTGGCGAGTCAGTCCATTTTGGGGAAGACGGGCATCACAACTCTGCGCGGAAAATGGACCCAGCAGGATGGGCGCTGGATCATGCCGATCTTTCATCCATCGTATTTGTTACGCAACCCCGATCGGAGCCCAGGCTCTCCCAAAGCACTAATGTGGGACGATATCCGCCGCGTGCGCGAGAAGTATGATGAGTTAATAGGGAAATAGTTTCAGTTTTGAAGCCGCGCACCTGTGCGGCTTTTTGTTTCGCCCCAAAGATCAATTGCTCTTTTTCGCATGCTTATGTTCGTACATGGCTTTATCGGCCTGCGCCAGTAATGCGTCGACTGTGAAGGTGGAATTGAGGTCTACTTGAATGATACCAAAGCTAAAGGACAGCCTGTAGCCGCGCACAGAAACAAGATTATAGGAATCTACGTTGCTTTGCAATCGTTTTTCGATCACGGCGATCCCGTTCTCGGTGGCATCGATCGTCAGCACAGCGAACTCGTCGCCTCCCAGCCGGGCGATCACGTCTGAGTCGCGGAAGGTTTCGGTGAGAATGCGTGCAAAATGGTTGAGAGCCGTATCCCCTTCCAAATGCCCAAATGTATTGTTGATCTGTTTGAGGCTGTCCATGTCGATGTAGAGCAGGCAGAGCGGATGATTGGCACGCCGCGCAAACTTGAACAGTCCGTTGGCAAGGATCGCAAAACCACGCCGGTTATTCAAGCCGGTGAGTTCATCGGTCAAGGAAAGACTGCGCAGGCGCTCGTTGGCCTGCTCCAGTTCCACGTTCTTCTGATACAGCTTGTCTGCAAGCAATTGCAGATGTTCGCGGTGCAGTTGCCCGGTTTGGGGAAGCCTCGCCCGGGCCGCCGGTTTCTGAAGAGATTCCTGGACGGCGCGCAGGATCTCCTGCGGCTCAGCGGGCTTGCTCAGAATGTGTTCGATGCCGCTGGCTACGGCTAATTTATGAATCTCTGATTCCAAATAATGTGCGGTCTGAAAGATGACCGGCACACCCATCAATAATGGCTCCGCGCGCAGGCGGCGTACCAGTGTGAACCCATCCATGTTCGGCATCACAATATCGCTGATGACGAGATCGGGCAGCTCAGCCTTTGCCACATCCAATGCTTCGGCGCCATCGTTGGCTTCGAGCAGGCGGTGTCCAAAGGAACTGAGCAGCGTGACATAGGGCTGTCGGTCTGATGGACGCGTATCGACGATGAGGATGGTTGCCATAAGGATGTATGGCCATAATAGCATAGAATGCCCCCGGTCACAAATTGTGTTTTGCACAGAATAAAAAGACGCCATTCCCTGGACAGATGTGGCCGTGAAGGGTATGGATTGTAAATTCGATAGGGTTGTGTTTGAAATTCCCCTCTGGCAGTACTTCAGGGCTTTAACAAAGTCCAACGTTATGTCACTCTGAGGGAGTGGCGCCAAGGCACCACGACTGAAGAGTCTCTCCCACCGTGTTCGAGACACTTGCACCGAGCGCAAGTACGGTGTGCTTCGCTCCGCTCACACCGTCCCGAAGGCGGCACCTGCACCGTACGCAGGTACGGTGTATCCCTTCGGGAGCATGACATTTCAGGGGTCTGTCCAGCGACTTTGTTAAAGCCGTGGGCAGTACTTGATGAAATTACTCCGGAAATGGGAATCGATCTACCAGGTCCCAATGCTCCGGACCTTTTTGAACGGTCCATTCAAAGTAGCGTGCTGTAAACGAGATATTGTTGGATGCTCCGAAGGTGGGATCCTTGATCTGCGTGGAGGTATGTTCTGGCAGCGCCACGATCTTAATGTGCGGCATCCAATTCTCGGCCTTGTACGGATATCCCTCGCCTCCCATTTCGGCCGCGATGCGGCCGATGTCATTGTAGATGGCCTTCAGGAGGGGCGTCTTCTCTGCCAGCAGCCACAGCCGGCCATGCTGATTGTTGACGTTCATCCTGGCAATATTTCGGACACTGATCTCGAACGGCTGAACATTGCGTGCGTACTCTTCCAGCCTGGCCTGTAGAGCGGCATGATCTTCCACATTCCGAATGGCCTGGACGGTAAGATGCAGGTCGATGATGGGGTCTCCGTTGACAGCGCGGGCCTTTTCCTCCGCCAGTTTGAACAGCTCGGAATAGTCTTCGATCTCCGGCCGAACGATAATGAACATGGATCTGCCATTAGGAGTTGAATGATTCATGTCTTCTGCTTCCTTAACGCGATTGCGGTACAGATCAACATGTGCCTCGGCGTCGTTTTTACCGACACCGTAGTTCCACTCCAGCAGTCCCTGATACAGATCGCGCTGCCAGACGGTATGGATCCGTTCTTCCAGCTCAGCTGTATCGTATTTGTTCGATGTAATCTTGAACTCATCACCGGCGCGCTCCGAACGGAATACCAGAAATCCTTCGTCTTTTGGGAAATGCTTGATAAGCATGTTGGAAAAACGCTTCAGATCCTGGTCGATCGCCGCACTCCCATAGCGGCTGTTGCCTTCGTGCATATTCAACATATCGGTCAGCGCCACACTTTGGACCCGGGTGGGATCCAGGTACCAGTTGGCGCCCAGCCCATTCAGCACACCGGTCAGAGTCTCGCGGGCCAGGATGCTTTCGACAATACTCCTGGTGACATTCACCTGTTCGATGGTCTGTTGCTCCAACCGGGTGGGAAGGGCGATTGATTGAATTGTATCTATAAGCGCTTTGTACGGAATATTAAACTCATTCCAACTTTGATAGCTGTTGTTATCTTCGTGGCGCCTTGGAATTTCAGAATGACTTTCGAGAACGGTTTGGCGAACCACCACTGGCCGCACGTCCTTACGCTGTTTTTGAAGCTCATTTTCCGCTTCCGTTTCCGTCAGGCCAACGCCGAAGTCCCAGGTCAACAATGAGTCTGCTTCCTGCGTGGCGTAGAGTTTCGACAGCAGCTGCCTGATCTCGTGCGGTGATTTGGAGGTGGAGAAGATCCTGAATTCATCGCTGCCCGGTGACCGGCGGACGAAATCCCCCTTGTCCAGGCTAAAGACAGACATGAGCTGGTAGGCGAGCTTATGCAGTTCCGCATCGACGACAGCCACGCCGTACACTTTGTTCGCCTGCCGCAAGTCGTAGATGTCCAACTTGCCGAGTCCGGTGATCTGTTCGAGCGGCACCAGCCACTTGCTGGCGCGTGCATTCAAGGCATGGGTAATGGTGTCGTAGAGGGCCAGGGTTCTGGCATTCTTTTCGATGCCGGTCAGATGGCGCTTCAACTCTTCAATCTGTGATTCGGTGATCGGCAGTGCGCGGAACAGATTTTCCAGCTCTCGAAAGGATTGAAGAAAGATCTTGAGTTCGTTGTCCATGCTCAATCGGAGGTCAGCACCTGTGGATTTGACTTCATAATGCGTTCTCGCAGCAGTTGACTCTTTTGCAGCTCGTACTGCATTCCCAACTGGTGAAAGGTTACGTTCGCTTCAATGACCAGGATCAGGCCGGTCTTCAAATCTGTGCCGGTTTCCAGATACACCGATGCCAGTCCCAGCTGTCCCTTGGCAAGTTCTTCGATGCGCCCAGATTCCTCGGCAGATTGGATGCTGTCCATGAAGTACGTCTGTGCTTCCTGGTATTTCTTTTCGTTCAAGGCTACAAATCCCAGCCCGTTGAGAGCCAGGCTGATGTGCCGGACCGGATCTTTGCGGACCGGGTCCTGCCAGGTATCCAGCGCCTTTTGATACCAGGCGCGGGCCTTCTGCATGTCGCCGCGTTCATATTCCAGGTCACCCATGCCATATTCAGCGAAGCCCTTGCTGTACATTCCATAATCATCGTCGGGGAACTCTTCGGTAGTCTTGAGGACGGCCCGTAAGAGTTCTTCGGATCGTTTGTAGTCACCCAACCGCAGCTTCACTGTTCCCAGCGACCTCTGCGCGGCAGCGATCAGCAGCCGGTCCTCGGTTTTGTTCGTGGCAGAGAGCGCCTCTTCTGCCCAGTAGGATGCCCGCAGATAATCGCCCTGGTAGAAATAGATCCAGGCGATGTTGCGCGCAAAGGTGCTGACCGACTTCCAATCGGGGATCAATTTTGCGGCGTTGAGCGCGGCATGTGCCAGGGTCATGCGGTCATACCAATAGGCGCGCTGCCACAGCACGCTACCGAACGTGGTGCCGATCTGTACCAGGATCTCGGCGATGCCCCGGCTCTGTTTGGTCAGCATACCGGTCCTGCCCTGTTTCTTCTGCACAGACTTGTAACACCACTGCGCCACACTCAGGATGTTGTTACGATCGAGCAAAAGGTCATCATAGCCGCGCCATTCCTTGAAGCTGCTTTTCTCCGACAGCAGGTTGACGTAATACTGGGCCGTCTTCAACTCTGCCTGCTTGATGAATTTGCGATTGCTGGCAAACTGTGAGCGGATGAAGCGGCGCGTCAATGGCAGGATGCTGAAATAGTCGGTATCATGCTCATGTTCGATAAGCGTTAATTGCAGCAGCTCGCTCAATGTAGTCTCGAAGCTGTCGTTATCCTCGATGCCGGCGATCTCTTTCAATGCCCTGCGCGAAACAGCCTCGGGCTGCAGCGCCAGGATGAACAGAAGCTTGCGGGCATTCACCTGCCCCAGCAGGTTCCAGCTGTGGTTGAAACAATATTGCAGGATCGGGATATCCGCATCGAGGCTCAGCTTATCCAGCACCTGCGTGATGGAGTATCCCAGCACCGCGATCTGTCCCTGCACCCACAGCAATGCCAGGGGAAGTCCGCCGGTCAGGTCGATGAGCTGTTTGCTCTGGTCGCGTGTGATGTGGATGTGTTTCTGCCTGGATTCCCACTCCAGCAGGGCGTTGCTCTCCTCGAACGATAAACCCTGCAGGCGGATGATCTGTCCTTCGGAGACGCGCTCGCGCGAGGTGATCAGCACCTTGAGGGACATCGGTGAATTCCGCAGGAACTCCACGATGTCGTGCTGCTCACTCTTTGAGAGCGACTCAAAGTTATCCAGGATGAGCAGCGTGGATCGCCGTGCAAGCAGGTTGTAGGCGCGCTGGATCTGGTCTTTGATCGCCAGGTTGCCGATGGTGGGATGTCCCAGGTTGACGCCGATCGTGATCAGAATATCAGACAGGCTCTTCGCTTCAGGGATGACTGGCTCGATCCCGTGCAGGGTGAGGATACTCTCCTTGGCAGAGATCCAGATCACCGACTCGAAGAGATCGTTCTCGATGCACAGGTAACTGGTCTCGATCGCCAGCGCAGACTTGCCCACGCCGCCGATCCCCTCGATCCCGATCATGAAGGTCCGGCTGTTGGGCTGCAGCGATTGCAGGATGGTCTTGAGCTCCTGCTCGCGTCCGACAAAATAGGGCCGCCTCGGCAGTTTTGCCAGCGCCGTCGATTTTTCGCGTTCTTTTCCCGTGGACGTGAGGCTTTCGATCTTCTTGGTGTAGCGGGCGATCGCCTCTTTTTCCATGGTTACGCTGTTGATCAGGTGCAGGGGCTGGTCGGCGCCATAACGGGCCAACATCTCCTCGAGAGTGAAGAGATTCTTTTTATGCAAAGCGATCAACGTTTCAAGATGAGTGATTTCTTCCTTATTCTCGTCCATTCCACACCGTAGATTCTATTGATTCGGGCTTATATCTTTCTTATAGACTTTCGAGAGCACGGTTTCCAGCCGCTGGATGGTTTCGACCATCGAGTTTTCGGCGCTGGCCAGGTTGTGCACAATGATCGGCGGCACAAGTGCATCTCCCCATTTTGCATACTGTTCCTTGGCCAGATGATAATTGCGCGAGTAGGTTTCCAGCAGCCGCACCAGATGCTGGACTTCGTCTTCATGATTCTTCCACAAGATGTCATCGATCCTGGACGCAAGCAGATCCTTCTTAACCTCCTGGACCTGTTCCGGTTTTAAGGGGACATTCTCCTTTTGTGGTTCTGACTCTTCCACTTCTGCCGGCACATCATTTGCCCTGCGTCGTTCGCGGCGTTCCTCCAGGATCCTTCGGCCTTCGTCAAATACGAAATCGATCGCCTTGAGTAGGATTGGAATTTGAATAGTCTCGATCATCGGTCCTCCTTCCCAATAGGAGTATAGCATAAGCCGGTACCGCGGTACTGGGTGGCTCCTGTCGTTTACAAAATTGCATAGCCGACCTGGGTTTCAAATCCGTTGATTTTTCGGTCTTATAATTTTTCTTTGGCCTGGAATGAGGGACCCGACGACCAACGCATCTTCTATCGCAGCTGGATCGGACCGGAACACTCGGAAAGCGCGATCGGGTTTCGGTGCGCGAAGAGCGTGCCATAATAAACATTCCGCCGCAGGGAACGATCTTTGTAACCAACTTCAGCGCAACATCCTATTGTGGGTTTCGGTCGTATAATTTGAAGGGTTGGGACACAACAAACTTCTTATTCATATTCCAGGTGGTAAGCAATGCCCAAACCCAAACAAACAACCCTTGAACGTTCTTACTGTATATTGCCAGCGACAATTTGAGTGATCCAGTAGGGAGACTCAGAGATGGCTCAAGTTTTTATTTCCTATTCCCGCCAGGACCTTGCATTCGTGGAGCAATTGGCATCAGACCTGAAGGCTGCTGGGTTTGATGTCTGGTACGATATGTCTGGTATTAGCGGGGGCGCCGCCTGGAAAGTTGCCATCGAGCAGGCTCTTCGGAACAGTCAATTTGTGGTAGTTGTTCTCTCGCCGGAGTCAGTCGCTTCTGAATGGGTGGATCGCGAATTTCTGTTTGCCAGCCAGTTGAACCTTAAGATCATCCCATTGATGTACCGAGCCTGTGAATTGTCGCTGAACTATGTGAACCTGAATTACATCGATGTGCAGGGGTTGAACTACCAGAAACATTTCCATCGTCTCTTGCATGCCTTGTCTGAGACGACACAGCCTGTCCCGGTGCCCGGTCCAACAACAGATGAGTCCTTTTCAGGCTGGAGAAACAGATATTTGTTATCAGGGGCAATTGTTGCAGCCATTCTTCTGGGAGGATTCTCACTTTGGTGGCTGAATGGAAATCGGGGCTCTCCTGAATCAACGATCACGCCGATGATTTCGCAACCCGCTGCCACCCGTACGCCGACCTCTACTACAGTGCCTTATACACAGACTGTCACGATCACGATCACGACCACGCCCAAACCCACAGCAACGAAGGAGCCTGGTTATGCAATCATGGCTCCGGACGACGTGTGGGAGGTTGCCTCCAGCCTGCGCACATTGGGACAACTGGCGGTAGAGAAATACTCCGTCGAGGAACGCAACCAGATGAATAATACTCTGACTTTCACGGTGAACTCGACGACCGAGACGCCAATCCTTTGGCGCTGGTTCTGGTGCGCTGTTAACGACCGAGTGCTGGAACAGAACATGACCAGGATCGGCATCCTCTTCGACGCGGATGGATATGCAATCCCTGAGGAACAGCTTGCAACAATCGTCTTTGAAAACGCGGATCCCACATATGAAGGCTGGAAATGCCGGACCTACCAGACGGTGCTGCATGACTGGAAGCCTGGCACGTATACCTTCACCCAAACGATGACGATCGCGTCCCCCATCAACGATGGTAAAGATAAATTCGAAGCCGGCTATAAGATTTACGAATACACGGTTAACATTGCTCCAGAGTAACCCCTGGAATAACCAGGAACGATCTGATGCCTCAAGTCTTTATTTCATACTCACGAAAGGATCTTGACTTTGTCATCCGATTGACGGCGGACCTGACGAAAGCAAAATTCAACGTTTGGTATGACCTGTCGGGCATCCGCGGCGGTGCACGCTGGCAGAGGGAGATCAAGATCGCCCTGGAGGACAGTCAGTTTGTGATTGTTGTACTCTCTCCGGATTCCGTAGCCTCCGACTGGGTGGAGAAAGAGTGTCTTTATGCGAGCCAGCTTAAACGCAAGATCGTGCCTCTCATGTATCGACGCTGTGATGTGCCGCTGGGCGTTGTCAACGTAAACTACATTGATGTACAGGGGGAAAATTATGAACGGAACTACAAGGAAATCCTAAAAGGATTAAGTGTAGACGATGCGACTATCGCCTCGTTACCCAAGCCGACACGGTCTTCGCGCGCAAGTGCATATATTTTGTGGATTGGCGGCATAACAATGCTTCTCGTGGTATTGCTGAGCCTGCCTTTCATCCGAAATGTCTTTTCTCCAACACCTACTTCGACTAGCGTTGTGATTTTCCCTGCCTCCACACACACTATTGAGGTTCCATCAGACACACCGGTTCCTACACTGACAGCCATGCCCACCTGGGAACAGGGAAAGATCGCCTATGTGACGCGTAACAGCGAAAAAGTATATTTCCTCTACACAATGGACCTGGCTGCTGGCGGGCCCTCTCGATTGCTCTTGGAACCCGATAATCCCACCGCGAGTCGCTTTTATGCTCCCTGGTTTTCCCCGAACGGACAGTTGCTTGTATATAGCGATTTCTACACAGGTCGAATTCTTGTCCTGGACATCAACCAAACGTTGAATCCCAAACCCGTGGGAAATTGTTTTTCGCCCTCGTTTGCTCCCGATGGCATACGTGTAGTTTGTGATGCAAATGGAGCCGACTACTTCCGTGTCTATGATGTGGAGACGGGCAGTAACCTGGCCACACTCCAGCACGGTAAGGCTGGCGCGGTGTTACCGGCCTGGTCGCCCGATGGCGAGGAAATCGCCTTCTCGATCCTTTTAGAGAACGGCCATTCGACCATTTGGAGGATAAACGCCGCAGGCGGTGAACCCATGCCGCTTGCGTCCGGCGGCACAGAAAATTACGCGCCGGCCTGGTCACCGGATGGGGAGTGGATCGCCTATCAGTCTACGCAGACCAGTGAGAAGTCAGAAGTATGGATCATGCGCCGCGATGGGTCGGATAAGAGACAAGTCACGTTCAGCGGAGGCGGAGAGATCTGGTCGCGGGGTCCATGTTTCTCACCCGATGGCGAATGGCTGGCATTTGTGTCGAATCAAAGTGGCAGCGACGGCGACGACTTTGGAGATGTGTTCGTCGTGTCGCTGGCTACCGGAGAAGTGACGCAGATCACCGACACCGGAGGCTACGTGCTCGACTGGCGCGTGACCTGGGGGAAGTGAATTCTGTAATCAGCCGCGTTTTCATTTACGCTCTCGCCATCGATGGCGTTTCATCCCACGGTTGTATAATTTCAGGAAATCACAGGTTTAGCTTTGGAGTCGGACGGCTTGCCGTCCAAAATTGCAGGAGCAAGTGTCGCCACGGCGACCCTCCTACGCTCCAAAATCGTGATTTACTGAATTTGGAAAAAGGGAGTGTTGATCGATACCTGTTAAGTATTATCAACGAAATAATACATGTGAAGGATACCGGGAAAGATCCCATCGATATGGAGAAATCGAAAGCAAGACCTGTGCTCGCAAGGACAAGTCCCGTTCGCAAACGGAAGCCATGGATTGCTGTGGGAGTCATTGGACTGGTGGCAATCACTGCCTGCATGATTCCGTCCTCGATGTCCGGGACACCTTCCCAAAGTGAGGGGCAGGTTCCAGTCGCTGTGACCGCTTCGGAAACGGCTCGTCCGACTCGCACCGCGACGATGGAACCAAGCGCCACCCCAACCTGGACCGGTACAGAGATCATCGAAGCAACTCTTACTACTCTTCCAGGGTTCATCGCGGATGAAAAAGCGGTTCCCATGGTCTACGTCCCGGCAGGCGTCTTCCTGATGGGCAATGACCGCGGCAGTGCTGATGAACAGCCGAGCCATGCTGTGAACGTGGATGCATTTTACATGGATCGATACGAAGTCACGAACGGACTCTACAAGGCGTGTGTAGATGCACGGGTCTGTCAGTCAGTACGAAAGAACTCCGCCACCCGCGATCATTATTATGATGATCGTATCTACACAAGATTTCCGGTGCTCTTCGTGGATTGGAACATGGCGCAAACCTACTGCGAATGGCGTGGGGCGCGTCTGCCAACGGAGGCGGAATGGGAAATAGCTGCCCGAGGCGCAAGTAACAGTACCTATCCCTGGGGTGAAGATCTTGATTGTAATCTTGCCAATTACGGGAATTGCCTCGGTGATACCAGCGGTACAACGATATACGACCTCGGCGAGAGCAGGTTCGGCATCAACAATATGTCCGGCAATGTCTGGGAATGGGTGAGTGACTGGTATTCGGATACGTACTATCGAACTTCTCCCCAGGACAACCCCCAGGGACCGGATTCGGGAACCGAGAAAGTAGTGCGCGGCGGTTCCTGGAAAGATAATTTCGCGGAACTCCGGTCCACGAATCGGGAAGCGGAACGTCCTTTTTACTCCAGTAATGCCATTGGCTTCCGCTGTGCGAAGGATGCAAATCCCTGAGGATAATCAGCCGCAGGTTGAATCGCCTTTGGCCCGCGGCTTTTCATTTATGCTGTTGCCATTACCGGCATCTCATCCCAAGTGCGACCTTCGAGGATTCGCCCCGCTTTTTTCTTTTGCACGCCACCCCATTGCTTGAAGAAAAATGGGACCTGGCTCTTGCACTACTCTAAACTCTCAGCGGTGCACGGACAAAAGAGCGGATTTCTAGCCACTATCCTGGGCGATAGTTTTTATGGCCTCAAGCAAAGGCGGGATTTCATTTTCCACAATATCCCAAACTGTTTCTTCATTAACCCCGAAATATTCATGCGCCACAATGTTGCGAAACCCTGCAATTTTGCGCCACTTGATTTGAGGATACTTTTGCCGGGTTTCTTCAGAAATGTTTTTAACCGCTTCACCGATGATTTCCAGATTGCGCAGAACGGCGTCAAAATGCAAATCGTCTTGGACGAACTCTTTGTAAGTCATCCCCTTTGTGAAGCGCAAAACCTTCTCACAGGACTCTTCTATATCTGCCAGGTACAACGACTCATCACGCGACATGGACCAAATCCTGCAGGATGTAAGGTTTCATTCGAGGCTTGATCGCCTTAGGGGTAACAAGATCCACTTTGCGTCCAAGTAAATCTTCCAGATAGAACTTCGTATCCATGTATCGGTCAAAAGTAGCCTTTCCCCTGAACTCGACAAGGATATCCACATCGCTGTCTGGCCGTTCCTCCCCGCGTGCCACCGACCCAAAAATGGACAATGACTTTACACCCAATTTTTCCAGTTGGGCACGGTGTTTGCGGATGCGGGTGATCACAGCCCTTTGGGTGCGTGTCATGCTTTGATTATACAACAGGCATAGAGCCAAAAAAATCGCAGAACCAGCCGAAAACGGGCTGGTTTTCTATGCTCTGACCATCACCGGCATCTCATCCCAGGTTCTTCCCTCAAGAATTCTGCCTGCTTTCTTCTTTTGAACACCACCCCATTGCTTGAAGAAAAATGGGACCCTGGCTCTCAGGCACTGATCCCGAACATCTGTGACCCATTCCTGCAGGACCGGTCTTGCACCCGGACCAGACTCGCCGCCAACGATCACCCAATTGATCTTCTTGAGATTCAACTTTCCAAGAGGACCAATCAATGGCTCTAGCGATAGAAATTTAGTTTTTGCGCCTGTTTGCCGCAGGTGATCAATTCTAAATTTGTATTTTTCATTCTCAACACTGACACCCATCCAGATATTATCGGTCCACTCCAAATAAGGACTGAGTTCAGCAACTCTTTCCGCGCGTTTGGTCAGCACTTGGAATTGATGCCAGTGGGCCCGCTTCATGACATCAAAGACTTTTTCAATAAACTCAAAGGGGACATCTTTATGGAACAGGTCGCTCATGGAATTGACAAAAATGACCTGCGGCTTTTTCCATTCAAGCGGCTTTTCAAGCGCATTTTCGTGCATAGCGAGCTTGAAGCCGTTGACGTAATTTGCCTGCCCCATCGCCTGAAGCCGTTTTGCCATGCGCTCTGCATAGCAATGCTTACAACCCGGACTGATCTTTGTGCAACCAGTCAAAGGATTCCAAGTGGATTCTGTCCACTCGATTCCCGAATGTTCAGCCATTCTTCCTCCTTAATAAGGTTACCGATAAGGACGGTTGAATCATAGCACGTATGTTTTGTTTTTCAAAATTCTGGTAGACGTGGCTGCTTTTGTTCAACTCGTTGTTCTTGACTAAAATTCATCTTTTCAAAAACCTGCTGCCCTTCCAGTGATTCTAATGAATAGAAATAGCTCCTGATACTCTTATATGGTTTGAAAAGGTCCGAATTGCTACCAAGTAAAAATGTCCATTGATGCTTATCACCTTTAAATGGCTTTCGGATTAGCCAATGTTGCTTTCCTGTTGCATTCAAAAAATCAGCTAACAATTTATGCGTTTGTTGAAATTGTCTTTTGATGCCTGTCGCAGACAAGTAGAAAAGAATTTCCATGCGAGGTCTCATACTTGAAATATGAGCAAGCGTATTGATATCAGGTAAATCCATCGTTCCAGTTGGATCAACATAAACGAGTCCTAGTTCAGTGTCTTTTTTCGATTTGAACAAGTTTGGCATGGCTTTCTCGTAGTCGGTGGGGTGATAATGAATGTTTCCTTGCCTTGAAGCACTCATCAGGTGTGATGCCACAGCTTTCTTAAGTTCGTCAATATTAGATTGTTCACGTTCAATGAAATCAGCACAAAAGGGAATATCGAATTTTGGATCGCCTGTTTTTTCAAGGAATACGATAGGGCTACCCATGTTTCCGTCAGGCGTGCTCCCCTTTCCTGCTGTTAAATCCACATATCGGTATTCTGGCTCGTAATAGGATGAATGCTTTTTGATTACGGCTTGTGTTATTGCCATGTGCATAGCCAAAATTTTCCCCAGGTGCTCGATTTTGACTGGTGTAAATTCCC
This sequence comes from uncultured Anaerolinea sp., assembly GCA_964489725.1. GTDB lineage: Bacteria > Chloroflexota > Anaerolineae > Anaerolineales > Villigracilaceae > Defluviilinea. The sequence continues at coordinate 34,358 of CAZBAX010000015.1, forward strand.
CGTACCCAATTCCGTTTTCAATAGGCATAATATTTACCTCCCGATAGATGCTTGACATTTTGGATTTTAGCACACGATTATTAGGTTTGTTGCACATAATTGCCTTATAATTTGATTATCCATATAGCGGGAAATATTATGCCCGAACCCAAACGCCCTCTCAAAGTTTTCCTTTCCTATGCGTCACAGGATTTATCTGTTGTGCAGGAACTCTCTAGGCGCTTGGCTGCTGAGGGTTGGATCGATCCTTGGGTAGACAAAAAGAAACTCTTGCCAGGACAGGATTGGCGCACAAAAATAGAAGAAGCTGTTGAAACTTCAGATGTAGTGATTATTTGTATTTCAAATAACTCTGTTACTAAAGAGGGATTTGTCCAGAGAGAACTGCGATATGCAAGAGAAATAGCGTTTGAAAAGCCAGATGAAACCATCTTTTTGATTCCATTGCGTTTGGACGATTGCATTGTTCCCAGAGGCTTGCGCTTTTATCAATGGGGAGATTATTTTGGGGAACAACAGGATAATACATACGACGCGCTACTTGAATCTCTAAAGGTACGTTTTGAACAGAAGTTGAGGTTTGAGCAAGAACTCGCCCGTCAAGAAAAAGAGAAGCAGCAGCGTGAAACTGCAGAGAAACTTGCGCACGAAAAGGCTGAAAGGGTGGCATATGAGAGGGCGAAACGGGAAGCTGCTGAAAAATTCGAGCGTGAGAGAGCAGAGAAGTCCGCGCAGGAAAAATTAGAACGCGAGACTGCTGAGAAAGCTAAGCGAGAAAAAGCAGAACGTCGGGTTATTCAAATCGCTGCATTAAGATCCTATATTGTTTCCAAGGTTTTCCCACGTCTTAGAATTCTCGGCCTGATTGGAATCACTATCGTAGTAATTTGGCTTGGTTTCTGGACAATACCTAAGTTCGCTTCGCCTACACCAACAACAGTCTTTACTTTGACACCGATGCCGGATGCCATTCTGAAGACCTTGGAAGCAACTGGACCAATCCCAGTTCTAACTCAGACTCCAACTCTAATGAACGGTGTTACTTCCGCATTTACGAATTCACCAACTTCTGTAGTGGCATCGCTTAGCGAGATTCCAACTCCAAAATCAATCGTTGTACTCGCAGGGAATGCCTCGATTATTCAAAGCTTTCCTGCCCCAGGCATCAGCGCAGAGGGTTTAACCTGGGATGGTGAAAACTTGTGGCTTTCGGATAACTCGGGCTTGATTTTTAAGGTGGACACTTCAGGAAAAGTCGTTGACAGTTTCGAATCGCCCGAAGTGACTCCTCAGGGAATCACATGGGACGGTTCAACCTTTTGGGTGTTCACAACGAACTATTCGTTCGTCTATCAATTCCGAATCACCGGTGGAAAAGCTCAATCTGTCAGTTTTTTTCGCGCCCCTACCGATGTTTTGGGCGGAGGTATAACGCAAGATATGGCTTGGGATGGCAATAGTTTGTGGTATGCCAATCAATTTAACGTAACGAACCTGGATACATCGGGGGGAATTATAGGCTCCTTTGTTTTCTTCAGAAACATAACCGGTTTGGATTGGGATGGCACAAACCTATGGTTTGCATACAACGGTTCACAGGGCAATGGAACTTTGTTCACGGTGAGTACAAAAGGGGACCTCTTAGGAATATACTCTTCTCCCATTTTCGAAGTAATCTGTCTCGCTTGGGCCGATGAACATTTATGGGCATTAGGGCGCGATTCTTTGGGTGGAAACCCCATGATTTATGAATTGAATATATTCACAAATTGATGTTTTGTTTTATAGCCTCGAATCTCAAGCTTGAGCCCTAGAACGCAACTAACCTCTTGTATGTATCATGCACGAATGGGCTAACCATAAATATCCTCAAGGAAAGAAGCCCATTAGTCATCTTTCATTAACTAGCCATCAGTTATAATCCCCTCGCTCGGTCTCGACTGGTTGCGTCTTAGCCACTGCGACAAATCCCGAACAACGAATTGCGACAAGGTGCCCGTAAGGGTAATATTGAATGCCAAAATCATCCTTCCAATCTATCATCCTCAAACTACAGGACTTCTGGGCATCGCACGGATGCCTGATCACCCAACCCTACTACACCCAGGTCGGTGCAGGGACGATGAACCCTGCTACCTTTTTACGTGTCCTCGGTCCCGAGCCGTGGAATGTGGCATATGTGGAGCCATCGGTCCGCCCGGATGATGGACGCTACGGTGAGAATCCCAATCGTTTTCAAAAGCATACGCAGTATCAAGTTATTCTCAAGCCCGACCCTGGCAACCCGCAGGAACTGTATCTCGAGTCGCTCAAGGCGCTTGGCATCGACCCGCGTCAGCACGACATCCGCTTTGTGGAGGACAACTGGGAACAGCCCGCCATCGCAGCGTGGGGACTTGGCTGGGAGGTCTGGCTCGACGGGCAGGAGATCACGCAATTCACGTATTTCCAGCAGATGGGCGGCGTGACGCTCAATCCCGTTTCGGTCGAGATCACCTATGGGCTTGAACGCATCCTGATCGCGCTCAATAACGCCAAAGCCATCTGGGATGAGGAGTGGGGCGCGGGCGTGACCTATGGCGAGATCATCCGCCGCGAGGAGTTCGAGCATTCCAAATATTATTATGAGGTCGCCGATATCGAGCGCGCCCGCAAGATGCACGATCTATTTTCCGCCGAAGCCGACGCCTGTCTCGAACAGGGGCTGCTAGTGCCGGCGCACGATTACGTCCTCAAGTCTTCGCATACCTTCAATATCCTCGATGCGCGCGGCGCGATCAGTGTTGCGGAGCGACAGGCGTTTTTCAGAAGAATGCGCGAATTGGCTCGACGCGTTGCCGAGGGGTATGAGGCGCAGCGGAAGGAGTTGGAGTATCCATTGATGAAGGAAGAAGTAAGAAGTGAAAAGGTAGAAGTAAAACCCAAAAGTACTTCTCACTTATCCACTTCTCCCTTTTTACTGGAAATCGGTGTCGAAGAGCTTCCCGCAGATGACGTCGATACTGCCCACCAACAACTCAGCCAGCGAGTGCCGACTCTGCTCGACGAACTTCACCTGGCCCATGGCGACGTCCGGGTCTTTGCCACGCCGCGGCGGCTCGTCGTTTCGATCGACGCTCTCGCCCCGAATCAACCGGACCGCGAAGACCTGGTCAAAGGTCCGCCGGCGGATAAGGCATTCGATAAAGACGGAGTTGCCCTTCCCGCTGGTATGGGTTTCGCGAAAAAGAATAATGTCAACACAAAAGACCTGGAAGTCCGTGAGGAAGGCGGAGGCAAGTATGTCTTCGCGGTCGTCAAACAAAAAGGACGCCCGACTCCTGAAGTGTTAGCCGAAGCATTACCTAAACTTGTCGAAAGCATCAAATTCGAAAAGTCGATGCGCTGGAATGAATCGGGCGCGGCGTTCTCACGTCCGATCCGCTGGTATGTGGCGCTGCTGGGTGATCTTGTCATTCCGTTTGAATATGCAGGTGTGATTTCAGGGAACCTCTCCCGTGGATTACGCCCGTATGATTCGCCGGAGATCAAAATTCCTTCTGCCGAAAAATACTTCGACGTCATCCGCGATGCAGGAATCGTTCTCGATAAGGAAGAACGCAAAGCTTCGATTGTGGAACAGGTGCAGCAGGCGGCATCGCTCGTCGGCGGGGAGGCCATCCTCGACGAAGGATTGTTGAACGAAGTTACAAATCTAGTCGAGATGCCTACCGCGGTGATGGGTGGGTTCAGCGAGGAATCGCTTTCGCTGCCGCGGGACGTTCTGATCTCGGTGATGAAGAAGCATCAACGATATTTTCCGGTCCAATCTGTCGGGGCCGATGCGGATGTCGGGGCGGGCCTTGCGTCCGCCCAGGGACTGGAGCAAGTCCAGTCCGTACGGCCGCATTTCATCGCCATCCGTAACGGTGATGACATCGGTGTCGATATCGTTCGCCAGGGCAATGAACATGTGCTGGGGGCGCGCTTTGCCGATGCGAATTTCTTTGTGCGCGAAGATGTCAAATTGAAACTGGAAGAATATCGTCCCCGGCTTTCGACTCTTACCTTCCACACAAAACTCGGTTCGATGCTGGATAAATCTGAGCGTATGTTGATCCTGGGCGCGGAACTGGGCGCCATGCTAGGCTTCAAGGATGTGACCGAAATCAAGAATCTGGGTCGCGCCGTGTACCTTGCCAAAGCGGACCTCGTGACTCAAATGGTCACCGAGATGACCTCGCTGCAAGGCATCATCGGACGCGAGTATGCGTTGCGCAGCGGCGAACAAAAAGATGTTGCCATCGCCATCGGCGAACAATATCAAACGGTGCCGCAAACAAGGATCGGGCTTGCGGTTGCACTGGCTGACCGGCTGGACTCACTGGTTGGCTTGTTTGCTGCCGGGCTGGCTCCCACGGGCACGAAGGATCCGTTTGGGTTGCGCCGGGCCGCCATCGGTGTCGTACAGCCGTTGATCGAACGTGACATCGATTTTGACCTGGCAGAAGCCGTCAAAAAATCAGCCAGGACCCAGTCCATCAAAGTAACAGATGAATCCCAGAAGCAAATTCTCGATTTTATCGCCGGTCGCTTGCGGGTCGTGCTCATGGACATGGGCTACCGGTACGACGTCGTCGACGCGGTCCTTGCGGAGCAATCGGCGGACCCGGCGGCTGCGGCTCGTGCGGTGAAGCAGCTTCAGGCGTGGGTGGGACGCGTGGATTGGTCCACCATCCTGCCGGGGTACGCGAGGTGTGTCCGTCTCATTCGGTCTGCTTCACTAAACAGTGATTCCCCTTCGGGGACTTCGCAGTTGTCCCACAAAGGGACGATGCCAGTAGTCAGTGAAGACTTGTTTGTGGAAGCAGAAGAGAAAAAGCTGTATCAGGCGATCCAAAAGAACGTCAAAACGCAGCCGCTCACGATAGATGAATTTCTGAACATCGTCCTCCAGCTGATCCCGTCTATCAATACCTTTTTCGATAAGGTGCTGGTGATGGCAGAGGATGATAAGGTGAAGCAAAACCGGCTTGCACTGGTAGGACAGATTGCTGCTCTGTCGCACGGTCTCGCAGATTTGAGCAAAATAGAAGGTTTCTAAGAAGTTTTGTGCTGGTCAGCCACAGGTTGAACACTTCTTTGAACCACGGAGACAAGGACACCGCACCTGCGGTCGGTGCAGGTGGAAAACCTACTAAAAACTCTGTGACTCCGTGTCTCCGTGGTTAAGGATTTATGTGCAACACATATTTGACTATCACAGTTTCTGAGAAGTTTCCAGAAAATTTACCATTCAAAAGCCCGGCGACTCGTTTGAGTCGCCTTTTTTGATTAAGGGGAAATAAGTGTTTGTTGTAAATTCGGATATAAATAGGTATAATTTTTTCAGGGCCGAGATCGATGGGAAAAGTCGGCTCGGTTCATTCGGATGGTAAACAAGGATTTCTCAGCAGATGAGAGAATCCGTTTCTGGATACCAATAGCTATACCCTACACGTTCACAAAATACGCCTTGCGATTCTTTGAAAAGCGCATTTTGTGACCTGGGGCATACTAGAAAAGGAGAAGACGATGTCCAAACCTACTCGTATCGCTCTTGCTGTATTGGTGAGCCTTCTGGTGATCATCGCAATTGCTACGACCGTGCAGGGTGCCACGCTCAGCGCCCGGCAGGATCGGGCAGGGTCGCATCTGGTCAGTGGTCCGCAGGTGGACTTGAATCACTATCGTGAGGCGGCTCCGGCTTCGGCAAACCCTCTCCAATCCCCGCTTCCTTCTGGTGTTCCCTCGGGCGCGGGGAACGGCTGTGAGAGCGAGTCACAATCAAGCTCCGAAGATTAGCGGTTCCCGTTTTGTTCATGACGTGGGTAGTCCAGATGGACTACCCTTTTTGTTTTAATCGGTTCTGGATGCCAAATCCGCTGCTGCCACTGGGGCAGGTGTATGGCTATGAAGGGTGTAACCGGCGCAAAAGTTAAGAAAATCGCATAGAAATGTAGGCAAAAATGGATGGGGAAGTCTGCTAAAGAATAGAAAATCCCCTACAGGAAATGCGGAGTACTGGTGCTATACTGATTTTAGCAAGCTAGTTCCTGAAAAATACGTTCCGGCTGCTTTCCCGCTCACTTTCCCTCGTTGATCTTCATTGCAAATTCGTAACTTCCCGAAAACTCGTCGGGAAAGTTTGATGTTTTCGTAACGTATTTTTGATACTTTCGTTATATGAGGAGAAGCAGAATGGATTTACAAGCAGTTACAGTTAAGAGATCCAGGATGCCTCTGGCGGACGAGCCGCATTTGGTGCGGCAAGCCAAGGCTGGTGACTCGGACGCTTTTGGAAAATTGTACGATGCTTATCTGGAACGGATTTATAGGTTTATCTATTTCCGTGTCGAAGATCAGCAGACCGCAGAGGATATTACTTCCCAGGTGTTCCTGAAGGCCTGGGAAAACCTCGGACGCTTCCACATAGGTGGGACGCCCTTCCTTGCCTGGCTGTATACGATCGCCCATAACGCGGTGATCGACCATTACCGCACACGCAAGGTGACTGCCGCACTGGATGACGTTCGCCTCTCGGACCCTGGTCACGCCGAGTGGGTGGAGAACGGGATCGATTTCTCGGTGGAAATGGAGTCGATCAAGAATGCCCTGTCGACCCTGACGGGCGACCAGCGGCAGGTACTGCTGCTCAAATTTATAGACGAGATGTCGAATGAAGAGATCGCCCGGCATCTCGGAAAACGTGAAGGGGCGATCCGAGCATTACAGATGAGAGGCTTGAAAGCCCTCGCCAAACGATTGGCAGAAAAGATAAATATATGAATGACTTTGATGAGATCCTGGAACATAGCCTCGAAAAAATTGCAAGTGACGAATCCACCGTGGAAGAGGCGCTGGCGCGCAATCCGAAGGATGCCGCTGAACTGGAACCGTACCTGCGTTCGGCAGAGCAGCTGAAGAGAGGGCGTGACATTGCGCCCTCTCCTTTCTTCGAAGCCCGGCTGCGCTCTGATCTTATGCGAACGATCAAAGGAACTCAGCGCCCGGCCCGTCCGTTGCCCTTCTTTTTCCAACGCATGGCATTGAACGTGGGGGTTTTGTTTTTAATGTTCGCATTCACCAGCACTGCCTTTGCGCAAAACGCGCTGCCGGGTGAGTCGCTGTATGGCTTGAAGCTGGCAAGCGAGAACGTCTGGCGTGTGTTGACCACAGATCCGCTGGGCACAGATCTGGAACTTTCGAATCGTCGGATCAATGAATATGTGGCCGTCTCGCAGGATGAAACCCGTCGGGCGCGTGTGTTGAGCGGATATCACGATCTGCTGGTGCGCTTCCAGACCGAAGATGACGACTTGGAAAAGGCGCGCATCCTGCGGGTGTTACAGTCGCAGCAGGATTCGCTGCGCAAAGAGGGTCTCTCGATCCCAGAGTTGGATAATTACTTTACACGTCCGACCCCAAAGCCTTAATTCAAATCCAGTTGATTATGATTTCGAGTGCAGGGCTGCCTGACGGGCATGTTCCTGCACTTTATGTTATAAATTAATCGAGCAAAACTATTGGTGGGCAAAGACTACAATTGACCTCTTGCAAAAGCCCAAAACCTTAACCACGGAGTCACGGAGTTTTTCTTAATTTTTCCACCTGCACCGACCGCAGGTGCGGTGTCAGTGTCTCCGTGTCTCAGTGGTTCAAAAGGGAGTTAATGGGCATTTTCATGTACTTATGCAAGAGGTCTAATTTAATTATGAGGACGCCAGGTCACTGAGTTTTTGATTGGTTTTTACTCAGTATCTCCGTGTCCAGTGGTTCACGGCAGATGGTGAGATTGCCCAGTTTAATTATTGATCTGCACCACCTACATTAACACTTCCTCAGGCGTTCTTTTTTTCATAACACACTGTGGCGTGTCTCGTTTGAGAGAACATGGTTGCCTATCTCGGGTGGATCGAGTTGTCAGCAAGCCAGATGCGGAGTACGGATGTGTCTGAATGGAAAGAATGAAGGAAATGTGTGATGGCTCCTCATCTGCAAAAAGCAACGTCGATCTGCAAAGCGTACGAGAGCGCCTTGCGCAGGCTATCCAGCGTTAGCCAGGAACCGCTTGATAGGCATCCCAGGTTGTGTGCGAGATGTGGCACTCCTCCCAATATCCCGCGTAGTGGAATCCTCCCACCCGCAGGATCATCTCGCACAACGGGGCAGTGAAGAACTGCCCCGTTTACTATGTACCCAGTTTTACTCTCGGGCGGTCCATTCTAAAAGGGTATGATGTAAGTCCGCCGTCCTTCACTCGGAAATCGCCAGGGCACCATCCCCGAACGGGAGACCCGCTGGGCGCGCGAGGAGCTATACCCTTCACGGTCACACACCGGCCAGGTCAGGTGTGCAACCGGGGGCATTATATTAAACAAATTTCGGATTTTGCCGTTAATCATAGTGAAGGTGAGAAGAACACACAACACCCGTAGCGAATCCAGATCATCGGACGAGACTGGCCTGATCGAACAGGCAAAATCCGGTGATCCTGAAGCGTTTGCCCGTTTGTATGACGCTTATATTGACCGCGTCTATCGATTTGTGTACTTCCGTACCTCCGATAACGCTCTTGCCGAGGACATCACCTCACAGGTGTTTCTGAAGGCATGGGAAAAACTGGATCACTTCCAAACGGGCGCATCGCCGTTCCTTGCATGGCTGTACACGGTTGCAAGGAACCTGATCGTCGATCAACACCGCAGTCAGAGAGATATGGTGCCGCTGGAAAACGTGGCGGCTTTGCCGTCTGATTTGGCGACATTGGATGAGGAGATCCAGTCACGCTTTGATGTGCAGGCACTGCGGGATGCCCTGCAATGCCTGAGTGAAGATCAGCAGCAAGTGCTGATGTTGAAGTACGTTGCAGGTCTGCCGAATGAAACCATCGCGAAAATGATGAACAAACAGGAAGGAACAATTCGGGGCCTGAAAATGCGCGCCCTGCAAGTCCTTTCCAGGTACATGGAAGAGAAGGCACTCCTATGAGAGACTTCGAATTGGTTTTGGATGAATGTCTGGATCAACTGGAGAGCGGCGCTTCAGACGTGGAAACATGTCTGACCCGTAACCCTGAATATGCAAGCCGGTTACGGCCGATCCTGCTGACAGCGGAACGTTTCGAGGTCAGCCAGGATGTATACGCGCCCGAGGCGTTGAAGCGCCGCGCCCGCGCCCGGCTGGTCCAATACATGCAGGCAGTTCCGCGCACACGCCGAACTCATAAGGCGGCCGTGATGCGGTTTGCAATGGGTCTCGCTGTGATCATGCTGGCTTTGGTGACCGCGGGTACGGTCCATGCACAGAATGTGCTTCCCGGCGATTTGTTCCACGGCTGGAAGTTGGCCAGCGAACAAGCCTGGCGAATGGTCTCCTCTGATCCGCTGGGAACAGATATCGCCATCGCGGAGCGTCGATTGGACGAGTTGATCGCGGTCCAGCATGACCCACTCCTGCAGGCCGCGGCGCTGAAAGCCTACCTGGAAGCATCAGCAAGACTAACCTCCGAGATGGACGCCGTAAATCAGGAGCGCATTCAATCTTCTCTCGTTTCCCAGCGCGAACGACTCTTGAACACAGGTATTCTGGTCCCCGGTATCGAAAACGAAGCTCCCACGGACATTCCCGTCCCTGGTCTCGAAGACGAAACTCTCACAGACAGTTCAGATATTCCGGCAATCACACCCACACCGGCAACTCCTACGCCTGCAATACCTACACCCGGACTTCTGCCAACACTGCCGATCGTCGATCCGACCGAGCTGCCAGATCTCATTCCAGATGTTGACATTACACCACTGCTACCATAACAAAACAGCCAAAATAAGACCTGGCACGTTGTCCCGGCGAGCATGGCGAAGACATCCTATTGAAATGCGTACCCTCCAACTTAAACAAAACCAGCCGTTCCCCGTTATTCATAATGAGGCGTGCTGACGCCCAATTCAAATCCTGATGGAGGTGTACGATGACAAAATTTTTCGCTCAAGTCCTGGTGTCTGTGATGGTCAGTATTAGTGCAGCGGTTGGCCTGAGTCCGCACGTCAAAGAGGCGCTGTCGGACTCCTGGGCCGAAGCCAAAACTTTCCTGAGTGAAGCGGCCGAGGGCATCATTGGTACGGATAGCAGCCTGGATACGAGCATCGATCTGGATGCAAGCCTGGAAAGTGAATTCGATGCCGGGCATACCGGCAAGTCTAAAGCCGAGGTGGATGCAGACCTTGATCTCAACGCGGAATTCGATGACGTGCACAGCATCCTGCCAGAGTCCACAGTGAATGGCTCTGCAGAAGTGGAAATTGATGCCAAAGCCGAGTCGGGAGAGACGGAACTGGATCTGGAAGGCAGCATCGAAACTGGTTTGGAAAGCTTGATCGGAAACTAAGCACCCGGTTCTGTGTGGGCAGTCGCCAGCGACTGCCCTTTTTTTGTTAAGGGTCGCTGGTGATCAGCTGACGACCCGATGATCTGTGGCGAGTAATTATGGAGCGCCCTACGCCTAGCCTGCGATTTCCCCGTGAAATGCGGCGGTCTATCATCCGTTAAACGCAACGATTTGCCTTTCCGTCTAATCGAGTCTATAATCTCATCCATGTCCACCATTGATGAGATCAAATCCCGCATCGATATTGTTGACCTGGTCTCAGAGGCTGGCGTCAAGCTGCGTCATGCGGGGAAAAACTACACCGGCTTTTGCCCGTTCCACGACAACAAGAAGACCCCGGCGTTCGTGGTCTGGCCCGAATCGGGAACGTGGCGCTGCTTCGGTCAGTGTAATGAGGGTGGTGACATCTTCAAGTTTGTGATGAAGCGCGAGAACCTTGATTTCAAGGAAGCGCTCAACAAGCTTGCCGCGCGCGCCGGCGTGGAGGTCAAGGAATATACGCGCGAAACTCCCGCGCAAAAGGAAGCCTACGACAACCTGCGCAAAGTGCTCGAAGATGCACTGATCTATTATCGCAGCCAGCTCTTCCATAACAAAGAGGTTTTGTCTTATCTGCGCGAGAAACGCGGACTGAGCGATGCCACGATCGAAACGTTCGGGCTGGGCTATGCGCCGCCTGGCTATGACAACATCGCCAAACACTTCCAGCCCAAAGGAGTTTCGGAACGCGATCTCATCGACTCGGGACTTTTATCGGTCCGCGAAGACGACTCTCGTCACCCGTTACCCGCCACTCGGACCTTCGATCGTTTCCGTAACCGTATCATGATCCCCATCCGCGACGAGAACGGACGCATGGCTGGTTTCGGCGCGCGCATCGTGGACCCGAACGACATTCCCAAGTTTCTGAACTCACCCGAGACGCCCATCTTCTCGAAGGGACGTCTGCTCTATGGCCTCGACCGGGCCCGAAAACCGATCCGCTCCGTGGATCAGGCTGTGATCGTGGAAGGGTATCTCGATGTCATCGCCCTGCACCAGGCAGGCTTCGAGAACGTGGTCTCGCCGATGGGCACGGCGCTCACCGAAGAACAACTGCGCCTGCTGAAAAAGTTCACCCGCCGGATCGTCCTGGCCCTCGACCCTGACACCGCCGGACAAAAAGCCGTCCTGCGCGGGCTCGACGCGGCCCGTGCCGCCATGGATCGCCAGGGAGAACTCGCCTTCGATGCGCGTGGACTTCTACAGAACGAAGCGCGCCTGCAAGCCGATTTGCGTGTGGCAGCCATCCCAGATGATCTCGATCCCGACGAGCTCGTCGCCCGCGATAAGGATGAATGGGCGCGTTTGATCCAGGATGCAAAACCGATTGTGGAGCACGTCATGATTTCGCTGGGCGAAGGCAAAAACCTTAATGATCGGTCGGTCATCAACGAGATCGCAGGCCAGGTTCTGCCATTGATCAATGACCTGCCAACTCCGGCAGATCGTGAGTTCTTCACACAGAAGTTGGCGCGTTTCCTAAAGGTGGATGAACGCGCTTTTGTCAGCACAAAAGCTCCAGGTCCGCCCGTGAAGCGGCCGCGCCAGAGCCAGCCTCCACAGCAGCGATTTGTCCCACCAGAAAAGGTCACGGTCACCGTCTCGTCTGGCAAATCGGTCGAGGCGTATGTCATCGGTGTGCTGTTCAGGCGTCCCGAATTGCTGTATCGCCTCGACAGGCTGCTTCAACAATATGGATTGCTGCCGCTGGCCTTTGAGGATTTTGAATATACCGACCATCAACTGATGTTTCGTCTCATCCGCGAATCGGTGGAACAGGATAAAGCCGAGCATCATGATTTCGTCGTAAAGGCCATCCCCGAGTCGTTGCAGGGACTTTCACGCGATCTGATCAAGCAAACCGATAAAGTACTGGATCGTCTCGATGAAAAGCTGCTCGAGGAATTGTTGCGCGGTGTCATCAAACTGCGTCGCGTCGCAGCCGGTGAGAACCTGACCCAGCTGCGATTCCTGCAGGAGGAAGCCCATCAGGCTGGCGATCTGCGCGCATCTCCGTATCAGGACCTGGTGTTACAGAACACAAAGTTGATCCGGGATCTCGACCAGGCCTCACACAAGATGTCTTTGAAGCGGCTGGAATAAGTTGATGTAACAGTTTCTGCGCACGGAACGTCTGGTATAGGAAGGGCTTATGGCAGTTAAAAAGGGATCGCGTTCGAATCTAAAATTAAATCGCAGGAAGAAGGTTGTGTCGCAACCGGTGCACAATCCCAAGGTTCAATTTGAAGACGTCGAACCCCGGGATATGACGCCGGATGATATCAACAAATTCCCTGAAATGGCATTGATGGATGAAGTGGGCGACCCGGATGTCAATGCACTCAACCAGGAAGAAGACCTTTTTGACGATGTGATCGACCTGAAAAGCCCGGAGGTGGCTGCGGAATTATCCGAGGATCCGGTCCGGTTATATTTGCGCGAGATCGGGCAGGTCAAACTGCTGGATTCCGACAGTGAGTTCCGGCTGGCCACCATGATCGAAGCCAATCGGCTCATCGTGGCCTATCGCAGGCATCCGCTCCGCAAGAATCTCACGCCCACCTGTTCGATCTATCATTCCCTGCTGTCTGATCTGTTCACCTCCTGGGAACGGCTCGTGGAGGATGCCGAGCGCCTCAACCACGAACCGCCCAATCTGGGACTCGTTCTCAGTGAGTCACAGGCATTGCACGCGGGCTGGGAATCGGATCAGCCTTCGTACCTGCGCGCATTTCTGGATAACGGCATGTGGGGGACCGACGAGCTTTGGAACGAGATCGCCCGCAAGGCCTATTCGGTCTTTCTAAGCCTGTATTTGCTCCCGTTATCGTATGCGGAATGGCTCCTCGAACATGTCGACCGCAGCCATGCCTTCCCGAACGCGCGCACCCTGTATCGCAATCTTCCCTCCGACGAAGACTTGGCGCGCGAACTCAATGCTGCCGAACAGCGCGCCATCGACGCCAACCACTCCATCATCCGCGCCAACCTGCGCCTGGTCGTCAGCGTTGCCAAACGCTATCTGGGACGCGGCATTAATTTCCTGGATCTCATTCAGGAAGGCAACATGGGATTGCTGCGCGCCGTCGGCAAGTTCGACCCGCGCCGCGGCTTCAAGTTCAGCACCTATGCTACCTGGTGGATCCGCCAGTCGATCAACCGCTCGATCGCCGAGCAGGCCCGCACGATCCGAATCCCTGTGCATTTATTTGAATCGATCACGCGTATCCTGCGCACCCAGCGGACGTTAACACAGGCCTATGGGCGTGACCCCACAACCGAAGAGCTGGCGCTCGAAGTGGGGTATCTGCCTGCCTCCGATGTGCAGGCCATTTTGCGTGCCCACTCAGAAGAGAAACCACTCCCAACGCACTTGCAGCACCGGCTCGATATCGCCACGCAAAAGATCGACCGCGTGCTTCGTTCCGCGGAAGAACCCGTCTCGATCGATGGTCCGGTGGGGGATGAGGAATCAAGCTCGCTGGGCGACTTCATCGAGGACGAGGACGCTCTCTCTCCCATGGACGCGGCTGCGCGTCAAATGCTGCGTGAGCAGGTGCAGAGCGCGCTCACGTCGCTCTCTGACCGCGAACGCGAAGTGTTGGAGCTGCGCTTTGGTTTGAAAGATGGCAAGGATCATACACTCGAAGAGGTCAGCCGTTTCTTCGAGGTGACGCGCGAACGAATACGCCAGATCGAAGCGAAAGCCTTGCGTAAGCTCAGGCATCCTTCAAGAAGCAGGCAGCTCAGAGATTATCTGGGATAAATTTGTAGGGACGGGCAGCTGCCCGTCCCTACAAATTTTAATATGACAATTACCATGAATTTTGTGAAAAGAAGCACTTTCTCTAGCCCATACAAGACCCTTATGTTATACTACGCCGAACGTGCCAAGTTGCACAAATACCGTCTATAAAGGGTGTTTTCCCTGAAAAAAACACCTGCACCGACCGCAGGTGCAGTATCCGGAGCATATGAGGTGTCTGCATGATCGAGTATGTTTCAATCGCGCTCATGGTTGTCGTCGCGACTGTAGTGGCATTGATCGCAATTGGTTTGGGGACGATATTTGGACCAAAGAAGAATACTGCAGCCAAGGCCATGCCGTATGAATCTGGCATGACCCCTTACGGAGAGGGGACGCGGCGAATGCCGGTCCGCTTCTATCTGATTGCCGTTCTGTTCATCCTGTTTGACATTGAAGTTGTATTTTTTCTGCCGTGGGCGATCACATTTCGCCAGCTCGGCCTGTTTGGTTTGATCGAAATGGTCATCTTTATCCTGATCTTATTGGTTGGTTATGTGTACGCCTGGAAGAAAGGAGCGTTGGAATGGGAGTAGAGCAAAAACTCGGTAACATGGGCATTGTCACGGCCAAGCTCGAAGACCTGGTCAACTGGTCGCGCACGAATGCCATGTGGCCGATGCTGTTTGGTCTGGCCTGCTGCGCCATCGAGATGATGGCCGCCCAGGCGGCGCACTATGATATGAGCCGTTTTGGTATGGAATTGATGCGTGCCAGCCCGCGCCAGTCGGACCTGATGATCGTGGCTGGGCGCCTCTCGCGTAAGATGGCGCCAGTCCTGCGCCGTTTGTATGATCAGATGCCCGAACCCAAGTGGGTGATCGCCATGGGCGATTGCGCCTCCTGTAGTGGTGTCTTCAACAACTATGCCCTCGTACAAGGTGTGGATGAGATCGTGCCCGTGGACGTCTATGTGGCCGGCTGCCCGCCGCGCCCCGAGGCGTTGATCCACGGTGTGGTGACGTTGTACGAAAAAGTGAAGGGCGATAAGTTCAAGGATGTGGTGGTACAAAGATAACATCCGCGCTGAGCGGAATGCCGAGTGAAAGTCGAGGCATGTAGACGAAGCGCGCTTCGTCTGCGCTCCTCCACCAGCATTCGTCGCTCCGCTCAGCGCGAGGATAGCATTTATGGACAAAAAACTGGAACCCATCGTTCAAGTATTGCAGGAAAAATTCAGCACTTCATTCGAGGAATTTCGCGATGAAGTGCATGTGTTTGTGAACCCTGAATTGATCGTGGAAGCGTTGACTCTTCTGCGCGATAAATATGACTTCGAGCTGCTGTCTGCCATGACCGCCTCCGATTATTACCCGCAGATGTCGCCGCGCTTTCATGTCATTTATCAGTTGACGTCGCTGGCGAAGAACCTGTCGCTGCAGTTACGCGTTCCCGTAAACGGCGCCGACCCAAAGGTCCCGACCGCGACCGGCGTGTATGAAGTGGCAAACTGGCGCGAACGCGAACTGATGGATATGTTCGGGATCCAGGCTGTGGGCCATCCCGACCCGCGCGTCCTGCTGCTGCCCGACGATTGGGAAGGACAGCATCCGCTGCGCAAGGATTACCCGCTTGGGTATGAAGAAGTGCAGTTCACATTCAACTTTGACGACATCGATTTGCGGAAGCCCTACGCTAAGGAATAAGCATGACCCAGATTGAAGAAGTTTCCATAGAAGAATTCAAGCACCTGGTGTCGGAACGTGCCATCAGCGGCGAGACCATGTTATTGAACATGGGCCCGCAGCACCCGTCCACGCATGGCGTGCTGCGTCTGCTGCTCGAACTCGATGGTGAGACGGTCGTCAATGCCATTCCGATTATTGGTTATCTGCACACCGGCATTGAAAAGAACATGGAAGCCAAAACCTACCTCAAAGCCGAAGTGATGAGCGACCGGCTGGATTATATGAATACAACCGGCAACAATCTTGCCTATTGTATGGCCGTTGAAAAACTGGTCGATCTGGATGTTCCCGAACGCGCTCTGACCATTCGCGTTATTCTCACTGAATTGCAGCGTATCGCTTCCCATCTCGTGTGGGTGGGAACGTTCGGTCTCGACCTGGCTGCCATGTCGATGTTCCTATATGCGTTCCGTGAGCGCGAAGAGATTTTGGATATTCTCGAACTGTGCTCGGGGCAGCGCATGATGACAACCTACATCCGCCCTGGTGGATTGTGGCGCGATGTGCCGGTGGAATTTGAAGCCGCGGTTCGTAACTTCATCAAGACCTTCCCAAGACGTATTGACGAATACGAAGCGCTATTGACGAAGAACCCGCTCTTCCTGGACCGGTTGTATGGCATCGGCAAACTGGACGCTGCCACCGCCCTCCAGTACGGCTGCACTGGTCCCATGCTGCGCGCTTCGGGAGTCAATTGGGATTTGCGCAAAGCGCGTCCGTATATGGGCTATGAACAGTACGATTTTAATGTGGCGGTCGCCACCGAAGGCGACACCTATGCGCGTTACATCGTCCGCATTCAGGAGTTCCGCGAGTCGCTGAAGATCGTGGAACAGGCGTTGAACCGGCTGCCGATGGGACCCGTGCGCAGCGATAATCGCAAATTTGTCGCCCCGCCGCGCTCAGAGATCGGTGTAAGCATGGAAGCGCTGATCCATCACTTCAAGTTGTGGACCGAGGGATTCCCCGCGCCCAAGGCTTCGGTCTATTCAGCTGTCGAATCACCGCGCGGCGAATTGGGCGTCTACATCGAAGGCGATGGCGGACCCAAGCCGCACCGCGTTCACTGGCGCACTCCCTCTTTTGATAATTTAGCTGTGCTGCCCAAGATCGTGAAGGGACATCTGGTCGCCGATCTTGTGGCCATCCTTGCTTCCATTGATATCGTGCTCGGAGATATTGACCGATGAGCCTTGCCAAAAAATATCCTAAAGAGATCAAACAGATCCTTTCCAAATATCCGCCTGAGCATAAGCGCTCGGCAGTTATGCCGCTCCTGTTCCTGGCGCAGCGTGAAGAAGGCTATCTCACCAAGGCTTCCATGCAGGATGTTGCCAGCATCGTCGACATTACCGAAACCGAAGTGGCCGCCATCGTCGGTTTTTATACGCTGTACCACGACGAAAAAGGCGGCAAATATCGTATGCAGGTCTGCACGGATCTTCCATGTGCGTTACGCGGCGCGGATGAGTTCATGAACAACCTGTGCTCCAGGCTGGGGATCAAAATCGGTGAGACCACCGAAGATGGTTTCCTGACCCTCGAAGCCGTGACCTGCCTGGCAGCCTGCGATAAAGCTCCCATATTCCAGACACAGGGGCCCGATGGCATTAAGTATCATGAAAATATGACTGTCGATCGCACCATGGAATTGCTCTCGGTATTGAAGAAGAGTATTACTTAACATCTATTTTAAACTTCGTAATGAAGAATATGAGCAACGAACCGGAATTCGATGTTGAAAAACAAATTGCTCATTGGCGAAATGGAGCCAATGAAGCATGGGATGCAGCAGTCGATATGATTACCAAAGGCGGGCGCATCCAGTTTGGCTTGTTCTTTGTTCATTTAGCGCTTGAGAAGGTTATCAAAGCACATATATGGCGAGCATTACAGAGAATGCCGCCCCACATCCATAACCTGACTCGGCTGGCTGAGATCGCAAACCTGCCATTGGATGTGGAAAACAGGAAAGTTCTTGCAGAGATAAACGAGTTTAATATTGAAGGCAGATATTCTGATTTAGTAGGTCCACCCATTTCCTTGCAAGATGCAAAGGGTTATTTGCGCAGAGCAAAAGGAACTTTTGAATGGTTGAAAAAGCAATTTTGATGACAGTCCGAAAATATTTGAAGGCCGTTGCTGGAAAAGGCATTCCTGTTAAGGCAGGTGTTTTGTTTGGTTCGTATGCCACAGGAAAAAAACATGAGTGGAGCGATATCGATGTGCTTGTAATCTCGCCGCGTTTTGACAGGAAGTACAAGCGAAAGGATATTGATCTGTTATGGCATACTGCTGCCGAGGTGGATAGCCGTATTGAGCCTATCGCGGTCGGCGAAAGACAATATCGAGAGAGCAACGACAGTTACATCCTGGTCGAGGCGCGACGGGATGGGAAACTCATTTCATTGGCATAATCACAACTATGGAACATATCCTCCTCCGTCACCGCGATATCGCGGATATCAACACGAGCAATGTCTACAAGAAGAATGGTGGCTTCGCGGCATTCAAGAACGCGGTCACGAAGATGACAGCTGCGCAAGTCATTGATGTCGTGAAAAACTCCGGCCTGCGCGGGCGGGGCGGCGCGGGCTTCCCGACCGGCATGAAGTGGTCGTTCATCGATAACAAGAACTGGCCGCACTACGTGGTTGCCAATGCCGATGAATCGGAGCCCGGCACGTTCAAGGACCGCGAGATCATGGAAGGCAATCCGTTCCAGTTTTTGGAAGGGCTCGCGATCGCCTCCTATGCGGTCGGTGCAAATGTCGCCTACATTTATCTGCGCGGTGAGTTCTGGGAGCTGGCAGCATTTCTCGACCAGAAGATCGCTGAGATGGAGGATGCCGGTTTCCTTGGTGATAAGCTTTTCGGAGGCGAGTATTCACTAAAGATGTACACGCATCTCGGTGCGGGAGCGTATATCTGCGGTGAAGAAACTGCCCTGCTCGAATCACTCGAAGGCAAACGTGGACAGCCGCGTGTACGTCCGCCGTTCCCACCGTCGTATGGTCTGTACGGCAAGCCGACCATCATCAATAATGTAGAGACGTTTGCCAACGTGCCGCTCATCCTCGAGCGAGGTGCAGACTGGTACAAGTCGCTGGGCACAGCCGATAGCGCCGGGGTGAAGATTTTTTCTCTCTCAGGGCGTGTGCGCAAGCCTGGCAATTATGAACTTCCTTTTGGAACGACGTTCCGCGAGCTGATCTACACCCACGGCGGCGGCGTGCAGGACTCACGCTCTGTCAAAGCCATTATGCCGGCTGGGGCATCGTCTTCGTTGATTCTTGTGGATGATGACAAGATCCTCGATACGCCGATGGATTACGCGACGGTACGTACGCTCGGCGCGGACCTGGGTTCTGCGTCTGTGATCGTGGTCGACGACACCGTGTCTATGGATTGGTTGATCAACAAAACGATCCACTTCTTCAAGCATGAATCATGCGGTAAATGCACACCCTGCCGCGAGGGCACATACTGGATGTCGAATGTCATTCATCGCATTCATGAAGGACATGGCTCAAATGGCGATGTGGATCTGCTATTGAACGTGGCAAAACAAATGCAAGGGAAGTGTTTGTGCGCGCTCGGTGAATTTGCAACAATGGCAGTGGTCACGGGAATCGAACGCTTCCCGCAGGATTTCAGGAAAGCTGTGAGCCCCTCACCCCGTTCCCCTCTCCCGGTAGGAGAGGACTAGAGTGAGGGAAGGAGAACTATGTCAAATCAGGTAACGCTCACAATTGACGGTCTTCAGGTCACGGTCCCGGCGGGAACCGGCGTGGTAGAAGCCGCGAAAAGTGTCGGGATCGACATCCCCGTCTTTTGTCATCATCCAAAACTTGAGCCGGTCGGCATGTGCCGCATGTGCCTCGTGGAAGTTGGTCGTCCCATGCGCGATCGGGCGACGGGTCAGTTCGTGATGGAGAACGGCGCGCCGAAGATCCAGTTCATGCCCAAACTTGAAACCGCTTGCACGAATAAAGTGGAAGAAGGCATGGTGGTATTGACACAGAATGCCAGGGCAAAAGACGGGCAGCGCGGAACAGTCGAGTTCCTGTTGACTTCGCATCCATTGGACTGCCCGGTTTGCGACAAGGGCGGCGAATGTCCGTTACAGAATCTCACCATGGCGCATGGTCCCGGCAAGAGCCGTTTCCTCTATGATGAAAAGCTCAAGCTCGGCAAACACGTGCCGCTGGGCGACTTGATCGTTCTCGATCAGGAACGCTGCATTCAGTGTGCGCGCTGCATCCGCTTCCAGGATGAGATCGTGGGCGACTCGGTGATCGGTTTCGACGACCGCGGGCGCGGGACGAAAATCGTTTCATTCTCCGACCCCGGTTTTGATTCCATTTTCTCAGGCAATACCAGCGATATTTGCCCCGTAGGCGCCTTGACGACGACGGACTTCCGCTTCGAAGCTCGTCCGTGGGAATTGGACGCGCAAGCCTCGATCTGTACCCAATGCCCGGTGGGATGCAATACCACGTTGAACACCCGCCGCGATCCCAAGTCTGGCGGTGACATCACCGTCCAGCGTGTGATGCCGCGGCAAAATGAAGAAGTGAATGAGATCTGGATCTGCGACAAAGGTCGCTTTGCATATCATTATGCAGAGAGCAAGAAGCGGCTCGCCAGACCCATGATCCGCAAGGATAAGAAACTCGGGCGCGCTTCCTGGGAAGCCGCGACCGAACTTGCCGCACAGAAGTTCAAAGCCGCCAAGAAGGATTTTGTCGTATTGGCATCTGGCAGGCTTTCGAATGAAGACCTCTTCAATTTGAAGACCCTCACCGAACATTCGGAAGGGACTGCCTATCTGTATTCGCGCATGGGCGGCGGTGCAGTGACCTCTATGGTGGGCGTGGGCGAGGGGACCAACTTTGCGAAGATGGGCCCCGGAACGACCATTGTCGTCGTCGCTTCAGACCTGTATCAGGAAGCGCCGATCTGGTATCTGCGCGTCAAGCAGGCAGCGGCCCGGGGCGCGACGTTGGTCGTGTTGAACCCGCGTGAAACCAAGTTGGATCGCTATGCCTCCTTTGTCGTCCGCTATGCGTATGGCGATGAAGTCAAGAGCGTGCAGGATCTGAATAGGAAGAGCAAGATCGGCGATGCGTTTACCAAAGCGGAAAATGCAGTCATCCTGTTCGGCAGTGATGGACTCGGTGTTTCTGGCTCTGCAAATCTGGCCGCGGCCTGTGCGAAGATTTTGCAGGAAACCGAACATGTGGGTAAGCCCAACAACGGTTTGATCGGTGTGTGGGAACGTGCCAATGACCAGGGTGCCTGGGAGCTTGGCTTTGAAGTGGAAGAAGATCTGCCGAAGGCCCTCAAGGGTAAAACTGTATACGTTGTCGGTGCAGACCCTGTCAGTGATGACCCGAAACTGGCGAAGGCTCTCGAAGAAGCAGCATTCGTCGCCGTGCAGGATGTAATGGAAACTGCAACCACCGAAATTGCGGATGTGGTCCTTCCGGCGCAGGCGTTCACTGAACGTGAAGGCACGCTCACATCGGGTGAGCGACGCGTCCAGCGGTTTTATGCTGCCGTGCCGGTGACCGGCGAAGCAAAGCCAGACTTTGCGATTACGTCGCAGATCGCGCGCAATATGGGAGTGATCCTCGAAGGGACATCTCTTGCAGCGCTGTTCGATATTTTGGCGGACTCGGTTAAGTCGTTCGAGGGGTTGAATTATGCAAAACTGGCCGAAGTGCGGCAGCAGTGGCCCATCGTCGGGCGCGGCGACCTGTACTACGGCGGTACCACGTATGAGAACAAACACGGCATGGGCGCCCAGCTATCCGCGGCGGCAACGCGCGGGGAAACGCTGAGCCTGCCGAGGGTCGAGAAGGAAGCGGTGGCTCGTCCCAAAGAGAATGAGCTGCTGGCGGTCCCGGTCACAAAGTTGTACGACCGCGGCACAACTGTCATGATGTCTGCCAATCTCCTGCGCGATTGGATTCAGGGTCCGACCATTTCGCTGCATCCCGATGCGGCCAGGAATTTAGGCCTGGAAGATGGACAGCTGGTGACCGTGAGTTTCAACGGCACGAGCGGCGAGGCGGTCGTGAAGCTCGACGACTCCATTTCGGTTGGCGTTGCATTGATCCCGCGCAGCATGGGGCTTGCGATCCATGAGCCGGTGCCTGCGAAAGTGAAACCACAGGTCCCGGTGGGGATAAAGGTGAAATAATGCTATCTGACTGGACTCTCTGGCTGGAATGGTTTATCAAATCTGTGGTGGTGATCTTTGCCCTGCTGACGGGGTTCGCCTATCTGACTCTCTATGAACGCCGCGCTCTGGCACGCATCCAGGCTCGTATCGGACCGAACCGCGCCGGGCCGCAAGGTTTGCTGCAGCCGATCGCGGACGCCGTGAAGCTGATCTTCAAGGAAGAACTGACTCCTGCCAAAGCGGACCGCGTGCTGTTCTTCTGGGCGCCGGTCATTACGATGGTGCCCTCGATCATCATTGCGGCAGTGATTCCCTTTGGTCCCGACGTGACATTGTTCGGACGCACGATCCAACTGGTTGTGGCAAATATCAATGTGGGTGTGTTGTACCTGACCTCGATCGCGTCGATTGCGGTGTATGGGATCGTGCTGGCGGGATGGGCGTCGAACAATAAATATGCTATGCTCGGCGGCTTACGCTCGTCGGCGCAGATGATCTCGTATGAACTCTCGCTGGGACTCATGTTCGTCACCGCGATCATACTGGCAGACTCGATGAACCTGTACGACATCATCAACCAGCAGAAAGACGTCTGGTATGTGATTGTGCAGCCGGTGGGTGCCGTGATCTTTTTGATTGTTACACTGGCGGAAGTGAACCGCGCTCCCTTCGATATGCCGGAAGCCGAACAGGAGTTGACGGCCGGTTATCACTCTGAATATTCGGGGATGAAGTTTGCGCTGTTCTTCATGGCAGAATACCAGAAGATGATCGTGATCTGCATGATCGCAGCGACGTTGTTCTTCGGCGGCTATCGTGAGTTTTGGTTCCTGAAGGATACCGTCCTGAGTGTCGATCAGAACTGGTGGCTGGGACCCATCTATTTACTACTAAAGGTTGTTGTCTTGTTGTTCTTCATGATCTGGATCCGTGCCACGTGGCCGCGCATCCGTTATGACCGGTTGATGGCTTTCGGCTGGAAAGTGCTTCTGCCGCTCTCACTCGTGATCGCATTCATCACCGCCGCGGGCATTTTGCTCTTCGAGACGTATCAGAACGCAGTGTATTTCTGGGGCATCCCTGTGATTTCACTGCTGATCGGCGTGATTACTGTTGTGTTTGTTTACCGTGAATTGAGGAGAAAAGCGTATGAGCGTGCTTGATCCCGTTGTTGAACTTTGGAGAGGTCTGTGGACCACTCTAAAGATGATGACTGAACGGCCTGTGACCATCCAGTACCCCGAAGAAAAACGGGAGGTGCGCCAGCGCTTCCGCGGTCGTCACGTGTTAAAGCGTTATGACAACGGACTCGAAAAATGCATCGGATGTTCGCTGTGCGCGGCGGCCTGTCCCGCAGATGCGATCTTCGTGGAAGCCTCGGAGAACACCGACGAGAAGCGATTCTCGCCAGGCGAGCGCTACGCCTCCACCTATGAGATCAACATGATCCGCTGTATTTTCTGCGGCTACTGTGAAGATGCCTGTCCCACCGAAGCGATCGTGCTGGGTGACAACTACGAGCTTTCCTTCTACGACCGGCGCTCGGCGATCTATACCAAGGAAATGCTGCTCGAGCCTGTTCCTGTGCAGGATATGACCACACCGCGCAAAGTGGAGCCTGGTAAATTCGACAGGCGCTCCGTGCCGGAGATGAAGGATCCTGCGGATTAGAAAATTGGAGATCGGTAGTTAGTAATTGGTAAGTGGTAATTACCGATTACTAATTACTGCACACAGACTATGACCCTCGACCTCATTCTCTTCCTCGTCCTCGCCCTGATTGCCGTCGCGACCGCGATGGGTATGCTGCTCGGTCGTAATGCCGTGTATTCGGCGTTGTTCCTGGTGTTGAACTTCATCACCGTGGCGGTGTTCTATTTGCTGCTGGGTGCGCCGTTCATTGCCATGGCCCAGGTGACCGTGTACGCCGGCGCGATCATGGTGTTATTCCTGTTCGTGATCATGCTGCTGGGCGCCGAGAGTCTGCCGACAGCAGAAGTGTTGCCGTGGCAAAAGCCGCTTGCGGTCCTGTTGGGACTGCTTCTGGCAGCTGAATCTGCCTATCTATTGATCACGCGCGCCCGCCCGGCGGGAGATGTGCTGGCGCCAGCAGACGCTGCCAATACGACGGATAATCTTCGACAGTTGGGCGCTTCCCTTTTCAATGAATATCTTCTGCCGTTCGAAGTGACGTCCGTTTTGCTGCTGGTTGCCATGGTCGGCGCGATTGTGCTGATCCGCAAAGAGAAGAGGGTACATTAGAGATGGTCCCGATTAATTATTACATCATTCTTTCTGCGATCCTGTTCACCATCGGTGCGATGGGTGTGCTCGTTCGCCGTAATGCGTTGATCATCTTTATGTCGGTGGAGTTGATGCTGAATGCGGCCAACCTGGCGATGGTCGCGTTCAGCAGTGTGCTCAAAAGCTTTAGCGGACAGATCTTCGTGTTCTTTGTGATCGCCGTCGCCGCCGCAGAAGTTGCCGTGGGGCTTGCACTGATCGTCGAGATCTTCAAGTCCAAGCGCAGCATCGATGTGGACCAGATGAATAGTATGAAGGGATAAGGAGTAATTAGTAATTGGTAATTGCCATTTACTAATTTCGGAGAATCAATGCACTTAGCCGAAACACTAAACACAGGTTTTGCCTTTCTCGCCCCGTGGCTGGTTGGCGCACCGGTCGTTGGATTGCTGATCAACCTCATTTTTGGGAAGCGGTTCAGCGAAGGACTGATCGGCGCTGTCGCCAGCCTTGCCTCTGGTGCAACGTTTGTAATCTCCGTGCTCCTGGCTTCCACGGTCTCTGCCAATCACGGTAAAGTGATCCGCTGGCAGCTGGCCGAGTGGATCCACATCGGTACGCTGGAACTCGACTGGACGTTCCGCCTCGACTCGCTCTCCACGACGATGATGCTGGTCGTCTCAGGCGTCGGGACGCTCATCCACATCTACGCCATTGGCTATATGCACGAGGATGTCCGCTTCAAGCACGAAGAGGGACGCTTCCGCCGCTTCTTTGTGTACCTGAACCTGTTCATTGCCATGATGATGATCCTGGTCTCGGGCGACTCCTACCTGATGCTGTTCGTTGGCTGGGAAGGCGTGGGACTGTGCTCGTTCCTGCTGATCGGTTTCTGGTATGAAATGGACACGCTTGGTCGTCCCTCATGGGCGAACTCGAACGCTGCGAAGAAAGCCTTTATCACCAACCGCGTAGGCGACTTCGGTTTCCTGATCGCGGGCTTTTTGATGTTCTGGTACCTGGGCAATAGTTTCCAGTTCGACCAGGTTTTCGAAGCAGCGCGCGACGCTCCGCAATGGGTGATCGTGGCGATCACATTGTTCATGCTCGTGGGTGTTGCCGGTAAATCGGCGCAGATCCCATTGTACGTCTGGCTGCCCGACGCGATGGCCGGCCCGACACCCGTCTCGGCGTTGATCCATGCTGCGACGATGGTGACCGCGGGCGTATATCTCGTCACACGTTCGGCTGAACTTTACGTACTTGTTCCACAAGCACAATCTATCGTCGCAATGACCGGTGCGGTTACTGCGCTATTTGCCGCGACCATCGCGGTCGGGCAATATGACATTAAAAAGGTCCTCGCTTATTCGACCATTTCACAGCTTGGATTCATGGTCGCGGCTGTAGGGATGGGCGCCTTTGTGGCAGGCATGTTCCACCTCATTACGCACGCGTTCTTCAAGGCATTGTTGTTCCTCTCCGCCGGTTCCGTCATCCTTGGAGTTGAACGCGGACATCATCACGCAGAGCACGCCCATCATAAGGCTCACCACGGAAAAAAGAATAAGAAGAAGCAGGAACACCATGGTCATGGGGCTGCGGGCGCTGAACACGCAGACGAAGCGTTTGATCCCGGTGATATGCGCAACATGGGTGGGATTCGTAAGACCATGCCCGTCACGTTCTGGCTGTATATGATCGGTACACTGGCGCTGGCTGGTATTGTCCCGTTCGCGGGGTTCTGGTCAAAAGATGAAATTCTTCTTGACGCGAGCCTGCATTATCCGTGGGTATACGGGTTGCTTACTGCGGCCGCGTTCTTAACCGCGTTCTATATGGGACGCCAGATCTGGATGGTCTTCTTCGGTGAGCCTCGTCACGAAGCTGCTGCTCAGGCGGAGGAAAGCAAGCCGATCATCACAGTTCCGTTGATGGTCTTGGCAGCTCTGTCTGTGTTGGGGGGCGCGCTCAATCTTCCGTTCGAAGGCTATCACAATCTCGGTCACTGGCTGGAATACACACTCCATGAAGTGGAAGCGCTGCCGCTCGATCTCGGAGTGGCTGGTATTTCGACTGTTCTTGCCGTGGCTGCGATCCTACTCTCCTGGTTCATCTACGGACGTAATCCACTCACCAAAGGTCAACCCGATCCGTTGAAGAGACCGCTGGGTTTCCTGTTCACCGGCATGGAAAACAAATGGTTCGTGGATGAAGGTTATTTTGCCATCATTATCAACCCGTTCAAGAAACTGTCTCAGTTCCTGGCGGATGTGATCGACTGGCGCTTCTGGCACGATTGGTTCCATGAGACGGTCATCGCCGGGACGTACAACTGGGTCAGCAATGTTGCCCTCAACCGTTACGCCGATCAACAGGGCATCGACCGGGCCGCGAACGGTTTGGGTGAGGTAACGCAATGGTTATCGGCGGCCGCCCGCAAGGTCCAGAATGGATTCGTGCGCTCGTACGCACTGTCTGTATTGCTGGGTGTTGTCCTTATTCTTGGATACTTGATTTTGAAATAATTTTGCCCTCACCCCCAGCCCCTCTCCCTTAGGGAGAGGGTAGGGTGAGGGGAAGGAACGAACATGAATTTTTTCCTACAACCGCTTACATTACTGACCTTCCTCCCGCTGGTGGGAATCCTGATCCTGTTCTTTATTCCCAGCAGTGCAAAGAACACTCTGCGCTGGGTGGCATTGGGTACATCGCTTGTGGTGTTTGCACTGTCGCTGTGGGTGCTGGGGATGTTCGATGCGTCGAACCCTGACCTGCAGTTAGTAGCACAATACGACTGGATCCAGGTCGCCGGCTGGAACATCCAATACTACATGGGCGTGGATGGGTTGAGCATCCTGCTGGTATTGCTCACCGCGTTCCTGACGCCGATCTCCATCCTTTCCACGTGGACGGCGGTCGAAGAGCGCGTCAAGGATTTCATGATCTTCTTCCTGCTGCTCGAAGTAGGCATGACCGGTGTGTTTCTGGCGCAGGATTTATTCCTGTTTTACATCTTCTGGGAATTCACGCTCGTACCGATGTACTTCCTGATCGGCATCTGGGGCGGACCGCGCCGCATCTATGCCGCGATCAAGTTCTTCCTGTATACAATGGCAGGGTCCATCCTGATGCTGCTGGCGATCTTATGGCTCGGCATTTATGGTGGAACGTTCTCTGTTCCTGAATTGATCGAACAGGGCAATATTCCGGCTGGTGTACAGATGTGGCTGTTCCTGGCGTTCACCGCTGCGTTCGCCATCAAAGTTCCGATGTGGCCGCTCCATTCGTGGCTGCCCGATGCGCATGTGGAAGCGCCGACCGCCGGTTCCGTCATCCTGGCGGGCGTCTTGTTGAAGATGGGTACCTATGGTTTCCTGCGCTTCAACATTCCGCTCTTCCCGCAGGCTGCAATTCAGGCTGCTCCCTGGATCGCATTGTTCGCGACCATCGGTATCATTTACGGCGCGGCGGTTTCCTACGCCCAGGCGGATGTGAAGAAACTGGTCGCTTATTCCTCCGTCAGCCACCTTGGATTTGTGATGCTCGGGATGTTCGCCCTCAACCCGCAGGGGATTGCGGGTGCCATTTTGCAGATGATCAATCACGGCCTTAGCACGGGCGCCTTATTCCTCCTTGTCGGTATGATCTATGAACAGACACACACACGCGAAATTAAAGTGTATGGTGGGTTGTGGAAGATCACGCCTGTGTTTGGCGCGATCATGTTGATTGTAGCGCTGTCTTCGATGGGCTTGCCGGGTTTGAACGGCTTCGTCGGTGAGTTCACGATTTTGCTCGGTGCATTCGGTTCACAGGCCATCGGCAATGCCTGGTACGCAGCCATCTCTGCGCTTGGCGTGATCATGGCAGCTGTGTATATCCTCTACATGTTCCAGAAGATGTTCCTCGGCCCGCAGGGCGAGATCGTGGATGAAGTGAAACATCACGGCCATTCCATCCGTGACCTCAACTGGCGCGAGATCGGAATCATGGTTCCCATCCTGATCCTGATCTTCTGGATTGGTCTGTATCCCAAACCGTTCTTTGCCCTGATGGCTCCCTCGGTTGACAAACTCGTTGCCGCGTTGCAAACCGCTGCATTGGCGATGCACTAAACATCATGACGCAAGCTGACTTTACCACCGTCTTTCCATTGACACTGCTTGTCGTTTGGGCGTGTGTGCTTTTACTGGTCGATCTCTTCATCCCGAAGGATCGCAAAAGCATCACGGCGCTGCTCTCAGCACTCGGGCTGGCTATCACGCTGGGGTTCACGCTGGCGCAGATCGGTCAGGAACTTTCCGGTTTCCAGGGCATGGTTACGCTGGACGGTTTCTCGACCTTCGTCAATGCACTACTACTCCTGAGCGGCCTGCTTGGCATTGGACTTTCCTTCGGCTACATCAAGCGTATGAACATGGAGCGCGGCGAGTATTACACGCTGATGCTCTTTAGCATCTCAGGCATGATGTTGATGGCACAGGCCGCAGACCTGATCGTGGTGTTCCTGGCGCTCGAATTGCTTTCCATTCCGCTGTATGTGCTTGCCGCCTTTGACCGCCCGCGCCTGGAATCAGAAGAAGCTGGACTCAAGTACTTTTTGCTTGGCGCATTCGCCACGGGATTTATCGTCTACGGGACCGCGCTCATCTTCGGCGCGACGGGAACTACATCCCTGACTGGGATCGTGACCTTCCTCGGCTCCAACGAGAACCCGGGCCTGCTTCTGACCATCGGCGCGGCTCTAATCCTGGTGGGACTCGGCTTTAAGGTCGCCGCAGTTCCCTTCCACATGTGGACGCCTGACGTGTACCAGGGCTCGCCTACCGCGGTGACAGCCTTCATGTCTTCCGGCGCGAAGATCGCAGGTTTTGCCGCGCTGTTGCGTGTATTCGCCACGGCATTCCCTTCCATCGCCATGGATATGACCGGTGTGCTCTGGGCCATCTCTGCATTGACGATGGTCCTTGGCAATCTGGTTGCCATCTCGCAAAGTAACATCAAACGTATGCTGGCCTACTCGAGCATCGCCCACGCCGGATACATCCTGATGGCCTTTGTGCCGTATGGCAATCCGGATGTGGCTTCTGTATCGGTGGCTGCCGGCTTGTTCTACCTGGTCGCGTACGCGATCACGAACTTTGGCACATGGGGTGTTGTGATTGCATTGGAGAAAGCAGAAGGGAAGGGACTGGAGATCAAAGACTACGCGGGTCTCGGCCGCAAGTATCCCGCTCTGGCTGCCGCAATGACCGTCTTCATGCTCTCGCTGATCGGTCTGCCTCCCACGATCGGGCTTGTCGGCAAGTTCTATCTGTTCCGGGCCGTGATGGCCGGCGGGTTTACCGGTCTTGCCATCATCGGCGTACTGACGTCGCTCGTCTCCGCATACTACTACCTGCGCGTGGTTGTCACCATGTATATGCAGGAAGGCGACCCCGAGCGCTCGCGCGAATCCTTCCTCGATCTGACGACGGCTTTCACCGCGGTCGTCACCGTGCTGGTAAGTATCGTTCCGCAATATTTATTTGAGTGGGCAAGCAATGCAGTGCTGAAATTGTTCTAGTGATGTAATCAGAATCAAACGGAGCCCCGCGTAATCGCGAGGCTCCGTTTCTTTTTTCAGGCGTCTATTTTTCAGTGACCTGATAGATCTGGATCAAATTCCCACACGTGTCGTTCAGGATGGCGGCAATCGCCATGCCCATATCCGTAGGTTCCATGGTGAATTCGACACCCAGGTTTTTCATGCGTTCATAGTCCTCTTGAATGTCGTTCACCTCGAATGCAGTGAACGGGATCCCATCCTTGACGAGCGACTCTTTCAGGGCCTTCATGGCGGGATACCAGGCGTTCGGTTCGAGGAGCAGTTCGGTGCCTTCGGGTTCTTCCGGCGAGACGACCGTGATCCAGCGAGCGCCTTCGCCAAGCGGAATATCGCGTTTTTTCACAAAGCCCATTTTTCCGGTATAAAAATTCAACGCCTTGTCATAGTCATCGATGGAAACACTGTTAAGTTTAATCTTCATATGGTTCTATCCTTTGCTCAAAAGTTGGGTTGCGGCGATACAGCCAAGTTGACGGAATTCGCTGGGGCTGAGCCCATAGTGCTGCTTGAAGGCTTTGCTAAAGGCGGCGTGCGAATCGAATCCTGCGGCCAGGGCAACCTCGGTGATGTCCACGGCTCCCATGCGAAGTTTCTGTCCGGCGCGCAGCATCCGCAGGCGGCGCACATAACTGATGGCGCTCTCGCCGACATGCGCTGTGAATACGCGGTGAAAGTGGGGGATCGAAAAGCCCGCGATCGACGCCAGTGTCCCGCGATCCAGCGGCTCGTGGATGTGATTCCGGATGTAGCGCTTCACATCCTCGATGCAGTCGACATATTCCTGCGTTTCCGTCAACATATGTGTACTATAGCGGAATAGAACGGCTGTTCGCTATTCCAAACGTATCATTCGAGGGGCCGTTACATGGGGGTAACCAACTGGAAATAATTCCCATCCGGGTCGGCCAGTGTCGCGATCCAGCCGCCGCCCATTTCATAAGGCTCCCGGATCACTGTGGCGCCGGCTGCCTTGATTCGCTCAAACTCCTCTTTCACCTGCGCCGTTTCGAAATTGAACATCACGCGTCCGGGATCTTTGGCGTTTCCACCCATTTCGGAATGATCGAGAATCGTGAGGTAGGTGCTTCCCACCTGCCATCCCCAGAAACCGTTTTCCTGCTCCATCATGCCTACTGGCCCCAGAATCTTTTCATAGAAGGCCGCCATTGCAGCAGTTTGTTTTGTACCGATCATGACTGAATTCAGATTTAACATAGCCTGGATTTCCTTTCATCACTAAAGGGGTTGAACAAAATAGAGATCATTGATGATCGAGTATAGAACACATATTCTGTTTTGGCAAGCGTCACGCAGCACGCATGTTCGCAATTCGAGGCGTATCCTCTTTGAGTGGTGGATGGGTTAAAATTTCAGGATGGCATTGAAACATAAAGATTCGATCAAGGGACGTGCCGTATACGTCCTGGTGCTTATCCTTGCGCTGAACATCATTTACCCCATCACCAGCAATGGGAATGTGAGCGCCCTGATCTTTTTTCAGGTTTTATACGCGGGGCTCTTTGCGGTGGGGATTTTTATCACCAGTGATAGCCGTCCGCAGACGATCTGGTCAGTAAGCATCGCAATGCTGTGGCTGATCTTCGCCGTCATGTACGCGTTCAACCCATCCAATTTCTGGCTGAGCGAAATCACCTATTTGATCCTGGTCATCTTCCATATTTCGATCACGACGGTGGTGTTCCGTTATGTCTTCACTGCAACGGCAGTCACAGCTGACGTCATTTTCGGCGCTGTTGCAGTTTATTTTCTGCTCTCGTTTCTCTTCGTCCCGATCTACGGAATGCTGGAGATCGCCAGCCCCGGCTCGTTCGTCGATAATGCGACCGGCGCGCCTGTGCGCTGGCAGGAACTTGTGTACTACAGTCTGATTACGCTCAGCACAGCCGGCTACGGAGACATTGTCCCGGTCAGTCCGTGGGCGCGCATGTTGGCCGGGCTTGAGGCTACGGTGGGCGTCATGTATGTGGCAGTCCTGATGGCCCGGCTGGTGGCGCTCTATGAAATGCGACGAACGCAAAAGGATTGATCGTCAGTCTCATTCAGAGTATCCAGAGAATCAAAACTGCGGAGGAACCAAATTCCTCCGCAGTTTTTTTGCATCGTGCAACGATCTGTTCAGGGCGTGTATCGCACCTGTACTCCCACCCAATCGAGCGAGAAGTCGCGGGAGGTGTTGCTGGCAACCATCGTCAGGCGCACGCGGAAATTGGCATTGTCAAAGTCGGTGTTGGTCCATGTGCGGCCCCAGGTGTTGGTCACGCCGCCAAGGATATACATCGTCTCGGCTGTGGACAGTGTCGCAGAAGTCACTGCTGTTGTCCAACTGCTGCCACCGTTCCAGGAGAACTGCACGCAGAAACGCGGCGAACCGCTCGTGCTATCCACTCTGGAATTCAGCTTGACCTCAATGCCCTGGATGGTCGAGCCGGCGGGAATGCTAAAGCCAAAGTTCGATAGCACATGACGGTCCTTCTGGGTCGCAGTGCAGGATGTGCTTGTGTTCGTCCCACTGTTGGTATCCACGGCGTACAAACCGTCATCGACGAACATATTTCCGGCGCTGGTCTGGAAACCATTGTTATCGCCAGAACTGCTGGTAACGGCAGATTGCGCTGCAGCGCTCTTGAAGCCCGTGCTGCTGGCTACACAATACTCATTGCTCTTGCCGATCACAC
Organism: uncultured Anaerolinea sp.; assembly: GCA_964489725.1. Taxonomy (GTDB): domain Bacteria; phylum Chloroflexota; class Anaerolineae; order Anaerolineales; family Villigracilaceae; genus Defluviilinea. Next base: position 67,039 of record CAZBAX010000015.1, read on the forward strand.
CGTACGGACAGGCCGCCTGCTCGAGCAGATACAGGACCGGGCCGCGGTTACGTGCCGTCTCAGCTGGGATGACCTCATCTGGAGGATAGAAGCCGCCCTGGCCTGCGGTCTCCGGGTACATCTCGAAGGTATAGTTCAGGATGCCGTGCTGTCCATACTCCCAGTCCACGATGGTGCCATCGGTGATATAGAGGTCGCTGGATTGTTCGGGAGTGTAACCGTTCATGGCTGCCATGGCCTGCCCCATGGTGACCATGGTGTTCCAGTCATCGAACGTCAGGTCTGGCGGAACATCGGTGGTGGTATAGCCCATCGGCCACAGGATCAGTTCCGAATAAGTATGGAAATCGATCGCTACCTTGATCTGCTGTTTGCCGTTAACCACACGCGAGTTGATGAAGTTTCGCACCACCTGTGTTTCCGGAGCAGAGAAGGCAGATGCGCCGCGATAGGTTTCACTGCTGGTCGTGCCGCTCGAACCGCCGCAGCATCCCCAGCGATAGCCCCAGTTCCGGTTGAGGTCAGTGCCGACATAAGAGGACCCGCTGTTGGGCTGGCGGTTCTTTCGCCACGAGCGATAGGTGCCGGTGGCAATATCATATTCGCCGCCGTCAGGATTCAAGTCGAAGACGAGCCAGATCTCGCGGTCATTTACCAGATTGGTGATCTGTGAGTCAACGCCATATTCGTTCGTCAGTATCCCAAGGGTGTACAGCGCCATTTCAACCGTAAGATGTTCGCGTGCGTGCTGGTGATGCGTGAACAGGACTTCGGGTTCATCCTCATCGCTGGCGACATTGTCAGAGATCTTGCCCGCCCAGATCGTGCGTCCCTGATAAGACGTACCAATACTGAACAGGTCGAAGATGCCGGGATGATCGATTTCGGCCTGCTGGAGCTCTGCGACCATTTCTGCATAATCGTGATAATTCGAGTCGGCTGGTGGAAATACCAATATCACAGCTTGTTCAGCGGTCGGTTCGGCGATCTTTATTTTCAGTTTTCTCTCGATCTGGTTTTTCTCTTCATCGGTGGCTTCCACCAGGACGTAATCATGCCCAACTTCCCAGATGAGAGCACCGGTTTCAGCGATGGCGGTGCGTTGCTCCACCGTGAAGATATTGGGCACCCAGTAGACGTTCGTCTCGTTTTCATCGCTTTGGGCAGCAGCGCCTGGGGCCAGGCTGAACATACAAACGATCAGAAGTATCAGATGGATCCAATTCCTCTTTAACATTTCATTCTCCTTTGTAATTCTAAAATGGACCGATACGATCTAGCTGTTCTGATCTACAGTTTAAAATGATTGATTTTCTAGGCGATTGCCTCCTTGTTCTACCGAAAGAAATCGATCCATTGGATTTCAAAGGAATTCCCCGATTGCTGTAGAAACCTGCCTGGAACAACGATCTCAAAATACCCATCCTGCAACGGGATCTCCTGCGAACTGGAGACAATATCCAACTTCAGCTTTAGCGGATCAAACGGCGAGATCGGCCCCTCGCTGTCCCCCGTAATTTTCATCTGGCTTTGGTCGTTCAATCCGCCACTGGTTGGAATCGATGCCGCCAGCGTAACCTGTTCTGAGATCAGCCTAAACGCTTCCAGCCCTTCCAGGTGCAGCCAAATATTGATCTGCCGCGGCATTTCGCCAGACCTGAGCGTGAACTTTGCGCTGCCAATGCCAGACGGACTCACGATATCGATGATCGTCCCATCGTCACGGTGTTGAAAGGCGACTCCATCGCCAAGGTTCTGCAGCTCCACTGAAAAGCCGGGGCTATCCTCCTGTGTTGCTGTAGTGTTGCTGGAACAGGAAACAAGGAACAAATTCAACAGCAGTATTGTGATCGTGACAATCTGTTTCATAAAAATATAGGATTTTATAGACTGGATCTGTAACAATAGTATAGATAATATGAGCGAGAAAAGCAAGCGGGTCGGTTCTCCCCGCCAACCGGGACACCGGAAGGTGTGATACGCTCCGATTGAGGAAGAAAGGAGGAACGTATGCCTGTCAAGCCCACTATGATTTGACGACAGCGTATGATCGTGCAATATTCACGATATCCTGTGTGATGGGTTTTGAGTTCATAATGAACGTATGCAGCACAGGAAATGTCTCGTGGGGAATACTCGGCAGGATCGTTTCTTTGACAGCCAGCACGCTGTCGTTTGATTCCTCCCGGAATGGCGAGTAGCGTCCACGCGGGCCGGCCGTTCCGGCATAGATCTTAGCCGGAACATCCAGGGGAGGAATCGATTCCATAAAGCGTTGGTCGGCAAGCAATTGTGCCATCTCACCTCCCAGCAATTTCACCCAGCGCCTTGGTGCAAAATGACGAGCTGCCTTACATGCCTGTGCAGGCGGCGTCAGGAGGAAACAGGCTAACGGTTTATGAGTCAATCGCGGCACGGTGGTGCGGGTGATGACAGTGCCCAGAGAATGACCGATAATGATATATTCGCGCCCGCCCACACGCCTTTTGATGAACCGTTCCAGCCTGTGTACGCAACCCTCCATACGCTCGAAGGTGACCGAATAACCGAAAAATAGCGGACGAAAATTCGATTTCCACAAACGCGCTGCCAGGACAGAAAACGCAAGCGGCGTACGTCCCAACCCGTGGATCAGGATTGCATCCATATCGTCACTCCTATCCTTTTACGTAAGAGAGTTTCTCGATCAACAAACCGTGCCTGGCTTTGAAAATATCCACCCCGCGGACGTGGCCTGGCTGACCGCTTGAATCGACCCAACTGTACTTCCAGCGCATGACACAGCGAGCCCCCAGGCTAAAGATTTCTTCGATGTCGATATGAGCCTGGGGTGAGTCTCTGAAGAAGTCCAGCCAGAATTGAGTGACCGCTTCCTTTCCGGAGTAACGCGTCCCGTCTGGAGCAGGATCAGTGTTCTCAAAGACACAATCCTCGCTCATGAATTTCATCATGCCTGCCACATCGTGTTTGTTGAATGCATCATTGAACGCAAGGACAATGCGCATCGACTCTTCCAACTTTGCCATGCGGGCTGGACTCATAATTTAGATCTCCTTCCATGGTCTAAAACCTTGCGAAGGTTCCTCACTCAGAAAAACCTTCGCAAGGCTATTCCTCTTCAAGCAACAATCCATTTTCCAACGCCTGGGCTTGATTCTTGAAAATTGCCATAGCCGTTGCCATACGCTTGAATCCGAGCTTTAGATAGAACAGTTCCTTTCCCACGGCGGCGTAGAGGATAATCTTCCTGTGATTCTTCGAGAACGCAACCAGTTTCATAACCACCTGTTTGCCCAGACCCTGTCCCTGATAATCTGGATGCACGGCGACATCGCAGATGTATGAACAATCCACGCCATCTGCCAGGGCACGACCGGCGGCGATCAATTTACCCGAATCGTACACAAAACATTTGAAAATACTGTTGGAGAACGAGACCTTCAAATCCGGCGGAGATTTTTGTCCCAGGGGAGCGATCAGATAGAGATGGGAAAGCTCATCCCAATCTACGTTTTCATCTGAATATATCCAGTCATATTCCATGAGGATTCCTTATACATTAAAACTTACTTTTTCCTTCAGAGCATTTGGCAGAGCAGGACGTTTACTGCGTTCGATCAGGAAGGTTGCCACTTCGGTGATCTCGCGGAATGCGTAATGCTGGTTCAATGTCCCTTCGAGATAGCCTGCGCCGCTGGTGCCGCCCGTCCCCGCACGGATGCCGATCATACGGCGCACCATCATGAAGTGACGATAGCGCCAGTTGGAAAGCAGCTCGTCGATCTCGGAGAGCGTGTTCAACAACTCGAACGGCAGATGAAAGATCGGCAGGTTGCGATAGATGGTGATGAACAATGCAGCACGCATCGCAGCAGGGGTGACGTCCCCCCTGCCTTCGTCAAAGAAAACTTTATCAAACTCGGCCAGCCGGCCTCTCTCGCTTTCGGAGAGACTGGTTTGATAGGCGCTGCGATAATCCACCCAGAACCGGTACCTGTCATTCTTATCTGATCCATCAGACGGCTTGTAGTCTTTCCAGTATTCATCATCGAAGAACGGCATGCGTTCCAGCCATTGGACGATAAGTTGCTTCAACGTGCTTTCGCTTTCGGCCTGGTTCACTTCCCCCAGATCTGATTTGGACAGGCTGCCGCGGCGCGTATGTTTATAGTATTCCGATTTGTAGCGCTGCTCCATTTTCAAGCCGAGCTTTGCTTCGATCAGACGGAACTGTTTACTCTGAAAGCCTGAGGCTGGCAGAAGGTGATTGCGAAATTCGAGAAAATCGAGCGCGGTCATGGTTTCCAATACCGATACCTGCTGGTTGATCAACTCGAGAATCTTCACGATCCGCTTTAGGCGATGCACGGCGCGGCTCAAATCGTCGGAGTTGTCGTTGATGGTGCGGCGGGTGAAGATATTGCGGGTCAGGTCAAGTTCGAACAGGATTTGCTTGAACCACAACTCGTAAGCCTGGTGGATGATGATGAATAGCATCTCATCGTTGCCATCCTCCAGCGAGGAAAAACTTTTGGGATGCTGGCTGTTGAGGAGCTTATCGAGCTCGATGTAATCGGCGTAATACAGATCGTCCATGGCTCTTTCCTCCGGGTTATGTCATTGCGAGAAGCGAACGACAGTGAGTGACGAAGCAATCTCCTCTTATCAGGGGGTTGCTTCGCGGCGAACGCTCGCAACGACATCATTACGAGAGTATAGCACGTGTTAAAATTCGAGCATGATACAAGCCCTGATCTTTGACTTTGACGGTCTCATCCTCGATACCGAGACCCCGGAATTTGTGTGCTGGCAGAACATCTATCGCGAACATGGATTTGAATTTCCTCATGAGCGCTGGGGATCGATCATCGGCGGGAGCGGACATTCCGATTTCGACGCAGCCGAACACCTCTGCCATCTTTCGCAGGGACGGCTGGATTCGGCTGCCCTGCGCGCCCGCAACCACTTCGAGAGTCACCAGGTCATCATGAAGCAGGGACCTCTGCCGGGTGTGCTGGACTATTTACAGGATGCAAAACGGCTGCGACTACGGCTGGCGATTGCATCCAGCTCGCCACATTCATGGGTGGACGATCACGCCAGGCGCATCGGCGTTTTCGATTATTTCGACGAAGTCATCACGGCGGACGATGTAGGGCTTGGCAGGACCAAGCCAAACCCAGATCTGTTTCTCACGGCGCTGACTCGGCTCAAGGTCCCGAAAGAGGTGGCGATCGTCTTCGAAGATTCCCCTAATGGCGTGAAGGCCGCCAATCGAGCCGGCATTTTCGTTGTCGCTGTCCCAAATACTGTCACGGGTCTGCTTTCGTTGAACGGCGCTAATCTAATCTTAAGCTCCCTAACAGAACTGTCCTTGCCTGAACTGCTGCATCAAGTAAAATAAGCACATTAGATTTGGAGGTACCATGAGCAGTGAAAAATTCAAATGGCAGGGGATTGTCTCAAAATACGCATATCCTGAAACCTGGCGCAGTGTCTGGCAGATCGCCAACTCGGTGATCCCGTTCCTGGTGATGTGGTACATCATGTACCGCAGCCTCGAAATTGGGTACTGGTTGACCTTGATCCTGGCGGTGCCCACCGCAGGCTTCATGGTGCGATGTTTCATCATCTTTCACGACTGCTGTCATGGTTCGTTCTTCAGAACCGTAAAGGCCAATGACCGGCTTGGATTGGTGCTGGGCGTACTCGTGTTGACGCCGTTCTATCAGTGGAAGCATAGCCATGCGATCCATCACGCTACAGCCGGCGACCTGGATCGCCGCGGCATCGGCGATGTGTACACGATGACGGTGGAGGAGTATCTGGCTTCACCCTGGTACAAGAAAGTGGGCTACCGGATCATGCGCAGCCCTTTGATCCTGTTTACGATCGGCGCTACGATCGTGTTTGCGTTCACCCATCGCTTCTTCGAAAAAGACGCAGGCAAGCGTGAACGCAGCAGCGTGATCTGGACGAATATTGCCATAGCGGGTGTGATCGGCTGGATCATGTTGGAGATCGGTTGGGCAGCTTTTCTGTTGGTGGAACTGCCGGTCCTGTTGATCGCCTGCGGTTCGGGAGTTTGGCTGTTTTACGTACAGCATAACTTCGATCCCACGTATTGGGAGCGCCATACGGAATGGGAATTCTTCAACGCCGGCATGGATGGCAGTTCGTTTTACAAACTTCCAAAACTGCTGCAATGGTTCACCGGGAACATTGGTTTTCACCACATCCATCACCTAAGCCCCAGGATTCCCAATTACAAATTGGAAGAATGCCATAACGAGAATCCTGCCTTTCAGATCGAACCGCTCACCATTCGCAGGAGCCTGAGTTCCCTGTTCTTTCGATTGTGGGATGAGAATGAAAAGATGCTGGTGGGGTGGAGCGCGCTGAAGAAATACAAACTGCAGAAAGTAGAAATCGAATCGTAGATCTGGGCAAGTTGATGGGTTGCTGAACGATACAGCAGGAATATCCCATACTGCGCAGAGTGAAGTCGTGAATCGAAAAGGTCCAGCCTATTGAGGAATCAGGTTGGACCTTTTTGCGTGAGCGTGTATTGTTTAGAACGATGCGACTGCATCCTGCACCGTATCGTAAATTTCAATGTACTGTGTTACCCCGGCAACATCCAGCATATCGCGGATTGCTGGCATCGGAGCTGCCAGTTTGAGATGCCTGACCCGATCAACATTAAGCATCTTGTGGATGATGATCAACGCACGGATTCCAATACTGGTTAACGAAGGGGTCTGGCTCATGTCGATCACCAGGTCGCGCATGCCGTCGTTGTAGGCATTCTTTGCGGTCTCCTCCAACTGTGCAAAGTTTCCGAGGTTGACCCGGTCTTTCAGCGTAAAAACTGTGACAGGAACACGACCTTGTACCTGAGAGACTTCCACGAGTTCCATGTCCATTCTCCTTCTTTCAACAGCGGCGACTTCACAAGGTACTCTATAGAGGGTTAGTCACTCATCGTGCAGAATACCCTCATTGACTACGAATTACAGAACCTTCATTCCAGCGCCTGGAATGATGCAATTGCAGCCTCCACTGAGTCATGAACTTCGATATATTGCGTAACGCCTGAGATATCCAGCATGTCGCGGATTTCAGGTGTAGGACCTGAGAGTTTGAGGTGCTTCTCGCGGTCACTTGCCAGCATCCTGTGTATGACAATGATGGCTCGCACGCCAATGCTGGTTAATGCGCTGGTACTGCTCAGGTCGAGCACGGCATTACGCATCCCATTGGCGTAGGCGCTCTTTGCAGTCGCCTCCAGTTCGGCAAAGTTCTCCAAACTGATGCGATCCTGCAGGCGAAAGATCGTGATCGGAATACGTCCCTGCGAATGTGTGACCTGCACGAGTCCCATGCTCATTCTCCATTTGTGACCGGGGCATTTAGTTCATATGTGGTCTGGTTTTGGGCAATCATACACGAAAATAACGCACAGCAGACCGGATTTAACACGGTCCATTTGTGCTATTCCAGCAGCTTCAGAGCGAGCAGCACCAGGAACCCCATAAACAATGTTGCCGTCGGAAAGAGACTTTTTTCTGCTGCGATGGTTTCGATGAGCAGCTCCTCGGCGACCAGGTAAATGAGTGCGGCCGCGCCAAAGGAGAGTACGATGGCCAGTGTCGCTTCACTTGCCTCGGCGAGGGAGAGCGCGGCAGCCAGTGCCCCCAACAGGAAAAGGGATGAAATTCCGGCGGTGACTGCGAACGTTTGCCACCATTTGAAATTACCTTCACGGAATTCAATGCCAACTGATAGAGTAAGAAACAGCAGTTCAATGGCAAGGGCTGCCGCCAATAACGTCCCCACTTGCTGGTTGGTCGAGAAGCCTGCGCTGGTAATGGCGCCGTCGATCACCGTATCGGCAGCTGCTGCGGCGGCCAGCCCAAGGGGAACGCTGCCGCGTTTCTTCCCGCTATGCTCGAACCGCACCACGATCCACTTAAGCGCGATCATTACAAGCGCGCCGGCGATCAGCCCGCCGATGATTCCCCAAAACGTGCCCATGCGTTCCACTTCAGGGATGACATTGGATGCGATCGCGGCAAGAATAGCTCCAGCCGCGAAATGCTGCACTGCGCTGCGAATCTTCGCAGACGGAGCCCAAAACAGGGAGACTATGCTGCCCAGAACCCCCGCCCCTGTGGCCAGCAGAATATATGGCAAACCGGAGATAAATTCATCAGGCAGGAGAAGATTCCTTTACACCTGTACTCAAACATTAATCTGCGCTCAATGTCACGGGTTCTTTCTCTGGCACTCGATCCTTCAGTTCCTGGCGCGGCGCAAACAAAGTGACGATCAGACCCAGGAACGCTGTGATGAACGCGATGACAAAGACAATATTGATCGCATCTGCCACGGCGACCCGTGCCGCCTCATTGATCAGCGCTTCAGCGCCGGGCAGAGGATTCAGCAGCTGCGTCACCAGGTCCAGGCTGAGCCCCGAAGCATTGAGGTTCGCGATCAAACGGGCGCTCAACGCTGCGCCCATCACACTCACGCCAAGCGTCCCGCCGATCGAACGGCTGAACTGCATCGTGGACGTGGCGGTGCCAAGATAACGCCGTTCGACGGTCGTCTGCACCGCGATCAGGAAGGGCGGAATCGAAAAGCCCATGCCGATGCCCATTAACGTCACAAAAAACATGAGCGGCGCCTGGTCCGTATTCTCATTGGCGCGCGACATCAAAAACGAACCAATGACCAGCAGGGATGTACCGAGGATCGCCAACCTGCGAAACCCAACTTTCAAGAGCAAGCGCGTGCCGATGATACTGGATGTCACCCAACCCAGCAGCATGGGAGCGATCGTGATCCCGGCCTGTGTGGCGCTCGTGCCCAACACCGATTGCACGAACAGCGGGATGAACGAAATGCTGCCGAATAGGGCCCAGCCTGTCAGGAGTCCATGCATGGTAGAGATGGCGAACAGCTTGTCGCGAAAGAGATGAAGCGGAATCACCGGGTCGGCAGCGCGCCTTTCCACCCACAATAAAGCGATGAATAACGCGATGGAGATGACGATCAGAATCCAGCTGCTGGATGTACCGTCCTCCATTAATCCCAGCAGCAACGTGACGACACTCGCCGTCAACAGGCCGGCGCCCGCATAATCGACAACCGGTCGTCCCTGACCGTGGATCTGGTCCCGCCATCCAAAAGCGACCAGCGCCGCTGCGAGCAGTCCCGGTATGATGTTAACGTAGAACACCCAGTGCCAGGAAAGTTGATCGACAAGGAAACCGCCCAATAATGGACCCACGATCGACGACACGCCCCATACACCCGAAAAGAAACCCTGCATCCGGGCGCGTTCTTCGAGCGTGAACATTTCGCCGATCAGGATGAATGCCAATGGCATGATGCCGCCTGCGCCAATCCCCTGCAGTCCGCGGGCGATGATGAGCTGTGTCATCGTGTCGGCCTGGCCGCTGGCGATACAGCCGATTAGAAAGAGCGCCATCGCTGCCAGATATAACTTCCGGCGTCCGTAGAGATCGGATAGCTTCCCATACAACGGAACTGTTGTTGTGGAGGTCAACATATATGCCGAGAAGACCCACGAGTAATGTTCAAGCCCGCCCAACTCGCCGACGATGGTAGGCATGGCGGTGGCGATGACGGTTGACTCCATCGAGGCCAGGAACAGGCTGAGCATGATCCCAGCCGTGACCATAATAATGCGGTTACGTGACATATTTCCTTTCAAATCAGACTTCGAGAATCGTTTCAGAGTCGTCTCGACATGAGTTTGTGTTGTAGATGTCCGAAGTCCACAATAATAGTTCTAACCCCTTCATACAGTAGGGAGTGGTGCAGGTAATCTTACTCGATACGGAGTATCCGATGTCTGAGAAGATCGCTCCCCCATGCATCTCTGTGATTTGTTTCTTCTGCGTAAAAAAAATGTGATGAGCTTTATGCAATCGGTTCCAGGATGACGACCGGAATCACGCGGTCTGCTTTGGCGGCGCGCTCCTGATATTTCTCGTATGTGGGATAGATTTCGCTCATGAGCCGCCACAAACGCGGTTTCTCCCGCGCGCTGGCAGGGCGCGCCCGGGCCCTGAACGTCTCGGCTCCCACCCGCACTTCCACTTCGGGATTTTCCAATAGATTGAGGTACCAGAGCGGATGTTTATCCGCGCCGCCGTTCGAAGCGACCACCAGATAACGGCCTTTGTCCTGTCCGTAGATCAAAGCGGTTCGGCGCAGCTTCCCCGTTTTTCGCCCGCGGGTAGTCAACAGAAGCGTGGGATACCCATACCAGCGATGTCCTTTTTTGCCATCGCTTTTCACGTATTCCTGGATATGTCTGTTTACCCAGCCTTTGGGGCTATCTACAACGGGATCTTTCGATGGCATGTTCTACCTGTAAGTATCATGTAGCAGGTGTATTTCAGTCGCCTTGCGAAGGTGATCTCAAGGCTCCTTCGTGCCTCACTACAAACCTTCGCAAGGCTGATGATCACAGTTTTGCGTCACAAACTACTTTAGCAAGGCTTCAATATCATCGATATGAGCATTGCGATGCAATGAGCGGTTCATGCGGAACTGGGTGCTTGTGGCCTCGGCGTGCTCTTCCAATTTCTTTACGAATTCGTTGTTCAGGGTTTCGAGTTCTGAATCGATCTTCTCTGCGGCAGCGATTGCCAGTTCTGCAGCTGCTCGCGGATCAAGGGCGTGACAGATCACTCGGAGCGAGTCGTTGACGACGGCAGAATCGATTTCTGATGGGTCAAGTGCTTCTGTCTGCCACCGTTTAAGAATAATGGACATGCGATGGTCCCAGAAAGCAAGATGCGCCAGCAGGGCAGCGACCGTCCAGCCGTAATCGGTAGTGCGAGCAAGGTCTGAATCGGAAAGTCTGCTGATAAGAGCCTGCAGTCTCTGACGGGATGCTGCATTTTGCTGCGCATAGGGAAAGGTCATATCACCTCCGGTAATTTGATTGGGCCTCGTCAACGAATTCCAAACCGATCAACCACGGAGACACGAAGACACTGAGAATAGGTACTCCGTCTATCCGTGGTTCAAAACATGCCTGTATCAACTCAAGTTTTGTTCGGACGCATAATTGGAAATGAACAACTCTTTGCCTTTATCGGCCTTCTCCTGCTGATAGTTGTTCATGCCGTATTGCAGTTCCCATTCATGCAAATTTGACGCTGCAAAGTTCGCCCGTATTTCGGGCGAATCATCGTACGTGATCAACCATTGATGCGGACAGCGCTGCATCTGTGCGGCAAATTCTGCATGATTGAACGCTGTATGCAGGGAGCCATTCTTTCCATACAGACGCGATTTGGTCGCAGCCAGATAGGGTGGATCCAAAAAAATGAACACCTCCTGGCCCGGCTCATGGATCACAGACTTGTAATCGAGATGCGTGATCCTGATATCTTGCAGCAGAGGTTCCAGGCTCAGCAGGCGCTTAATGGAGGAATGGGTGAAGCGCGTCTGGAAGGCAAGCTCTGAATAGCCGCCGGAATCAACCGTCCCTGAGAAGCTGATGCGGTTCAATACGAAGAAGCGTACAGCTCTGTCGAATTCCGAGAGTTGCGCGTCAAAGTTCTCACGCAGCTCGTCGAACAGCGCTTGTCCGTAAGTGCATTCGTCTTTTATTCTTGCTACTGCCGCTGCCAAATTTTTGGTGTCTGTTTGTGCGGTTTTCCAGAAGCAATACAGATCGTAGTTGAGATCGTTGATCCATACGTTCACGTTAGGATAGTGCTGGCGAATGAAAAGAAAGACCGAGCCACCGCCGACAAAGGGCTCACGAAATTCCACAAATGAGTTAGGTAGTTTCTTCTTGATTTTCGGAATGGCACGCGATTTACCGCCGGGGTATCGGAGGGGACTCTTGACTGTCATGGTTGTTCGATTATACCCATCACGGTCGCGAATTCCGCCTGCTGATTTTGTGATAGGGCAATCGCGTTAGGATTTCTTTTCCGCCAATCTTCGCCAATCCTCGCTAATCTTTTCAGGACCATTCGTGAAGATTAGCGCAGATTAGCAGATTTTTTGAGTGCATTCGCACGCTTCGTCATCCCAGAAAGCTTCAAATGCAATTGCCCGATTTTGTGAGGTGTGAAAGTTGTGCCCAGGATACTTTAGGTACGTCACAAATGCCGATGGGGCGCCGCTTAAGCTGGGTTTTTGTTCATTGGAAATTCGATCACAATGCTTGTACCATCCCCTGGTTTGGAATGAATTGTCATCGTCCCGCCCATGAGCATCAACCGGTCGCGGAGCAGCAGGATACCATGAGCGCTCGATGGGCGCTGTGTGAGAATGTTCGGATCAAAGCCTTTGCCTGAATCAGAGATCGTGATGCGGCCTGCTGCCTCCATTTGTTCCATGAGGATCGACGCCTCGAGGGTGCCAGCGTGCTTGATGATATTAAACAGCAGTTCACGCACGGTCTGGAAAATCATCACGCGAAAATGATCGTCGAGGTGATTCAGATGAGCGGTGGCGCTCACTTGCAGCTGCAATCCATATTGTTCCTTCATACGTGCACACAACCATAATACAGCCTGAGCCAATCCCTCGCCGCGCAGTACGGATGGACTCAAATCCACGCTCAAGTTGCGTGCCAGGGTAATTGCCTCGGAAAGCCATGTCTGTAACTGATCCAGCGTGGGGCGTGCATCGGCTGCGGTTTCATCCACGTGCAGGAAAGAGAGTTGTGCCTTGATGGCGAACAGACGCTGCTGCAGGTCTTCATGCAGGATCTGTGAAATGCGGTGGCGTTCCTCGTGCTCGGCAATGGTCAACTCAGATGCCAGGGCGCGGATTTTCTCCTCACTTCGGATGCGTTCGGTGATATCTGTGGCAAGGACGGAAATCCCACTCGTCGCCTCATTTCCCAGCCGGTACATCGAGAGCTGAACCGGCAGGTCCTTAGCGTCTGGCGTTTTGAAGATAAATTCGCCTCGAATACCCTCGTGACTGGCTTGCCGGAAAAGCTGCTCGAAGCGTTGATGCTGCTCTGGCGGGATGAGGTCTAGAAACTGCACTCCGATGAGCTTCTCGCAGTCCATCTGAACCATTTGTCCGAAACGCCGGTTGCAGTAGAAAATCGTTCCATCGGGAATCAAGGTGACTGCACCCTCATTCATCGATTCGACCATCATGCGATAGGGAAAAGCAGCGTCGCTCAGGGTCACCACTTGTTGACCGTTTTCATGGGTGACTACGAAGGCATCCACCATATACTGACGGATGGCCCGCAGGGTTTCCTCCGTCTCTTCCAGGCGTTTTTTCAGACGGATGGACTCCTTATGGAGGCGCTCTCGATTTCCAGTTTTCCTTGCCATTTACAACCTCTTGGATTATTTCGGCTCCCGGATATCCAAACCGACCAGCACACGTTCCGTATTCGATAAATCGCCGATGATTTTCTTCACAGGCTCAGGAAGTTTTCTAACCAGGGTAGGGATGGCCAGGATCTGATCGCCCGCCGCCAGTTGAGGTTCCTTCAACAGGTCGATCACTTCGATCTTGTACTGCCCCGGCAGATGTTCATCACAGATTTTCTTCAAGTTGGCAAACGCCGCAACGCTTTTGGGCGTCTGCCCCGCAACATATAGTCTTAGCTCCATGGCCTTTTGGGATTTGCGCGTTCGAGAATTTTTTGATTTTTCCATGTTATTTCTCCTTCCTTGCTGATGTTCGAGTGACGGGGTTCCTTTGCCCATCACAACTGTGTGGTTCGACGCCCGGCTAAATCCATTTCACCGATCTTGATGCCATCTCTGGTGATAAGAAACGAGCGGATCTGGTTGGAATGCGCCATACCGCGCGATTTTAAAACATACAGCCCGCGATGATGTTCGCCATTGGCTTCGATGTTTCGCAGGCTGATCCAGGAATCGATCAACGAGGAGATACCAATCACGGAATCGGCGTACAGGTCTGTTTCGGAGTTCGCATCGATGAACAGAGCTGTGATATTTTTCGTTTTAAGGAAATCGATGATGCGTGTGATCGTAGATTTGATCTCTGTCGCTGAACCTGCCGATGCAAAGTCGGTGATCGGATCGAGCGCAACCACCCGGGGTTGAAACTCATTGATCAGATCGTACATGGTGACCAGGTGCATTTCCAGGCCGTACAGAGAGGGACGCGTGGAGTGAAGATGCAACAGTCCTTTCCGCACATGTTGATCCAGTTTCAGTCCTATCGATTTCATGTTGCGCAGGATTTGTTCGGGGGATTCTTCAAAGGAAAAGTACATGCTCTTTTCACCGCGCTGGCAGGCCGCGTCTACGAACGACGCGGCAAGACTGGTTTTGCCTGACCCGGCGGTGCCTGAGATCAGGATGCTGCTACCACAATAGAATCCGCGGCCATCCAGCATCTCATCCAGTTCCAGGATGCCGGAAGAGATGCGCTCACGAGAGGCCTCGTGCTGCAGCGCCAGCGATGTGATGGGCAGCACCGAAATGCCGTTTCGCCCGATCAGGAACGGGTATTCATTTGTGCCATGCAGGCTGCCGCGATACTTGATAATTCGGATTCGACGCGTGGATACTTGTTCGGAGATGCGATGATCGAGCAGGATCACACAATCAGCCACGTACTCTTCCAGTCCAAAGCGGGTCATCGTGCCGTTACCGCGCTCCGCCGTGACCACAGCGCTGACGCGCTTATCCTTCAACCAGCGGAACAACCGGTGCAGCTCGGCCCGCAGGATGCCCTGATTTTTCAAGGCTCCAAAGAGTACCTCGATCGTGTCAATCGCCACTCGCTTTGCCCCGATCGAATCGATGGCGTGACCGAGACGGATGAAGAGTCCTTCCAGATCATACTCACCAGTTTCTTCGATCTCGGTGCGTTCGATGCGGACGTAGTCGACGATGAGCTTTTTCTGTTTGATCAACGCCTTCAAATCAAAACCAAGCGAGGCTACGTTCTGTGCCAGTTCCTCGGTGTTCTCCTCGAAGGCGAGAAACACTCCTGGCTCATCGTATCGCATCGCGCCATTGACGAGAAACTCCATGGCGAAGAGGGTCTTTCCGCATCCTGCCCCGCCAGCCATAAGTGTGGGACGTCCTTTGGGCAGGCCGCCACCCGTGATCTCGTCCATGCCGGCAATGCCGGTGGGGGATTTGGGCAAGGTTGTTCGCGGTTTATTTTGTCTTAGTAATGCCACAAAATCACTCCTTGTGCAAGATTCAGACTGTATCGGCGATGAAACATGAGCGTTTGATCGTTGTTTCAGGTCTCAGTTGTAGATGGTATGGGAGGACAATGTCAACAGATTGTGTAGTGCTGATTGGATCATACGGCGGTTCGGAGAACTATAGCCTTCGTTCCAATGTACGCGATACACAAATTATAGCTATAAATTCACAAAAGGCAAACAGTAGTATCCCTAGTATCCATTTTTCAACGCGAATTGCGCAAATCGGCGAATGACGCGAAAAAACCTGAACACTCGCGGAATTCGTTCCTTCGCGTCATTCGTGTTCTAAAGCCTTGGTTTTGTGAAGCGACTTTGAGAAGACCATACCCTAGTACCCATGGTTCTCTCAAAGCTGTATGTGAGTTCGCCAACCGCCGCGAATGGGGATCGAGGAGTAGCGCAGACATTGTGTCGTAGGCTAGTGGCGAACAAAGTGCGCGCCAAACCTGTCAGGCAATTGCTCCCTGCGCCGTCCCCAGCGCAGGCGTTCCCTCATAATTGCCGCCGAGATACTTTGACGGCGTGGCGCTCAGCGCGGGGGCGGCGTGAGCGAGTTGTGCAAAGGGAGATGCTTCTAACTCTCTCTCACGAAGATTGAGCCACCAACTCGTGACCCAGCCGGGCGATCTCGCGGGCCAGCAGGTCGAAATCTTCCTGCGTGCTGCGGTGATTGGCGATCGCGACGCGGATGCAATACTGTCCGTTCAGGGTGGTGTATGACGGCGCGGCGATTCCCTGCTCGTGCAGCTGCATCAGGATTTCCTTGTTGAGCGCGTTGAGTCCTTCCACGTCCAGTGCGCCGGGGTTGAAACGGAAGCAGACAATGTCCATGCCGATCGGGGCCATCAGCTCAAGAGTTGGATCATTCTCTATAAGCTGACCCAGGTAATGAGCTTGTTCCACATTGCGGGCGATCATGCGACCGAAGCGGTCGAGTCCATGTTCCTTGATTGACATCCACACTTTGAGGGCCCGGAACTGGCGCGAGAGCTGCAGTCCATATTCGCTGAACCAGAGATGTCCGGCGGCGAGTCCGCGGGTTTCGTGAGCGAGATATTCAGGCGTGAGCGAGAAGGTATGCCGGTGGGCCTTCTCGGAGCGGATGAGCGCGCAGCCTGCTTCGAAGGGAATGTGCAGCCACTTATGCAGGTCGAGGGCGATCGAGTCGGCGCGTTCCATGCCGGCCAATTGTGGCCGAACAGAATCGGCTAACACCGCGATCGCTCCGATCGCGCCGTCCACGTGGAACCACAAGTCGTTCTCGCGGCAGATATCTGCGAGCGCGTTCAAATCGTCCACGGCGCCGGTGTTGACGGTGCCCGCGCTGCCGATCACGCAGATCGGACGGTAGCCCGCCTCACGGTCCGATTGGATCGCCTGTTTAAGCGCGTCGAGATCAATCGTGTAATCCTCATTCACAGGAATCTTGCGCAGGTGCTTGCTGCCCAATCCCAGCAGTTCGACGGCTTTTTGATTGCAGCTATGCACTTCCGTGGACGCATACACCGTCAACGGCTGGGGAGCGGATTGCATCCCGTTGGCGCGCACGTCGAATCCTGCTTTCGCGCTACGGGCCACAGCAATACCGACAAAGTTGGCCATCGACCCGCCGCTGACGAGCAGGCCGCTGGCGTCGCCGGGGAATCCGACGATCTGCTTCATCCAGTTGACGACTTGTTCCTCCACCAGGTTGGCTGCATGGTTCCCGCCGCCCAGATTGGAGTTCATGACCGCCGCCATGAAATCGGCCAGCGCGCCCAGCACGGTCCCATTGCCCATGTACCACGCCCAAAATCGCGGATGGATAGTACCCATCGGGTAGGGGAGGATGTTCTCGACGAATTCCTGATACGCAGTCTCGGGCCCTGCGGGTTCACGAGGCGCCTGCTGCTGAAAATGCGCGGTCACGTTCTCCGGCATCGGCTGCCAGACCGGCCGTTCGCGAACGGTTTCCAGATAGGTGATCGCATCGTCCACCATGCGATGCGCCAACGCTCGCATGTCCTCCCAATTCTCAGGATCAAGCGTTTCATAGGAGTGAGTCTTGTCCATTCGAGTATCCTTTACTACTGCTTAGGTTTGGGTTCTTCTCTGAGACGTTTTGTATCCGGGAAGGTTTACCACAGCCGGCGGTAACTGTCATGATCCAATCTGCCGCAAATTTTAATCAGCACTGGAACGCTTTATGCCAGCACGGTGTACTATCAATACTCATGATCACTTCACAAACACAAAAGCCGCTGAATTATTTTCGGATCGCCTGGCAAAGTGCGCTGGCAGGGGCGCTCTGCCTGGGCCTGCCCGCCGGTTTGTTGCTGTGGCTGATCCTCATCCAGCGGGCCCATCCATCTGAGGTGCTGGATCGAGCCGTGACGCTACTGCGGGCACATGGACTGAACCCGATCTTCGTGTTGGCAGTTTGTTCGCTATTGTGGAGTTTTCTGCTCGCCCAGATCAGCGGCTATCGTCCGTGGTGGAAGATTGGGATCGCCACTGTTGTAGGAATACTCCTCGGATGGTTCTCTCCGCTATCGAACATGGATGCATGGTTTAACGAATCGACGCCTGTCCATATCGTCTATGCTGCTGCCATGTGTGGAATCGTTGCCGGT
Organism: uncultured Anaerolinea sp.; assembly: GCA_964489725.1. Classification (GTDB taxonomy): domain Bacteria; phylum Chloroflexota; class Anaerolineae; order Anaerolineales; family Villigracilaceae; genus Defluviilinea. Next base: position 84,880 of record CAZBAX010000015.1, read on the forward strand.
GCCACCCTGTGCGTAGGCGTGTCTTATGGATTGTTGTTGCGCAATGTAAAAGCCGCCCTGACGATGGCTCTCACCACCAGTCTTGCCGCTGTGCTTGCTCTTCTGTTGACGATCATGGTGTTCGATCAGTTCGGAATCCGCGTAGGTGGGACGGTACCTTTTGCCATGTCGAAGGTGACAGCGCTGAGCTTGTTGGCGGCTGCGATTGCAGGCGGCGCGGCATTGGGAGTCACGTTCAGCCGTTTTGCAGGCAGGGCGAATCAGGGACAGGCTAACAGGTCGCTTCGATGAAGCGTGCCACAGCGATCCACTCCTCGCTCTGAATCACATGATCTGAAAATTGCCCAGAATCAAACTCCCGCTAACCTCTCAAGTCAAGCGGGAGTCCCTAATTACTAATTACTGATTACTGACCACTGACTACTGTTACTTGGCTCTCATCCGATTGTTTCGCGCATTGTGTTCCACTTCCGCAAGTCCCAGCGCTTCCATGAGCGGCGGCATGTACATAGCGAAGCGTCCGCGGAAACCTTTCTTGAGTCCGTACCAGCCGCCGATGGGATTCTTCGGCGAGCGCGCCCAATCTTCCACGGTGCCGGGCGTGGTTTCCTGTTTCTCATCCTTGCTGCCAAGCTCCATCCAATCGCCGTATTTTTTGAGCATCTCGTGCAGGTCTGCGATGGCACGATAATCGTAGTGCAGCACCGTACTACCGACGGTGCAGACGAGGATTTCCTTGCCATCTTTTATTTCCACATGCATGGCGTAGTCTGATGTGAGCGGCGGCGTCTTCAACTTCCACGGATTATCTTTGGTTCTCTTTTCCATTTGCTTCTCCTTTTAGGTTTTGGAACGCTGGATGGTTTCCGCTTCTCGCTTGAGATCGGCGGCGAACTTCTCGAACGATTCATCAAAAGACGGGATCATGCCCGCAAACAAGGGAAACAACGGACCGCCGATCTTCTCGCGCATGGTGAACAACACGGTCCCGCCCTGGCCTTTGTCAATGGTATAGGCTCGACTCCCCTGCGCGTCGCCCCAAACGAGACGTTTCTCCGGCACGAATTCCTTTACTTTCAATTTGAACGTCCGCTTTGGATCGAGCGTGGACATGAGCTCGATCGTCTCACCCTGGCGAATGTCCCCCTTTATGGATGTGACGGTCGAATTCCAGCGCGGATAATCCGCGGCGTGGGTGAGCAGCGCCCACACGATGTCAGCATCCGCTTGGATCGTCGTGCTGACCGACGTTTCCCGGCTGAATGTGGATTTTGTCGTGATCGCTTTTCCAGTCTGTTGACTCATTTGTAAACTCCTTTTCTATTTAGACGATCAGGAACGGAAAAACGATAGGGAAAAGGTTGGTATGAGCCAAGCAGTTTCTCCGAGACAGTTCATACAATCTCTCGACTCAGATCAGCGGGCAGCTGGCGCAATGCTCGTCGAATTGCTTTGAACCACTGAGACACGGAGTCACGGAGTCAGGAAGTTTTTCAATCATTCTTCTCAGTGTCTCCGTGGTTTAGTGACGGATCGGTGTTACTTACTCTCCAGGTATTGTTCCATGACTTGCCGGTTGTGTTCCAAATGGTGTAACTGCAATTGTGCTGCCCCCGATTCAAACGGATCCAGTTCCTGCAAAATTTTCATCCGTAGCTGAAAGAGTTCCTCCCTGCTTTTGTTCTCCGCTTCCCTTGCCATTTCGATCTTGACCAACTCTTCCTGCGCCTTTTGCTTCGGGTTGTATATCCCGTTCAGCTCCGTACACTGATGACAAACTCCCTGTTTGTTGATCAGTGAGCAACGATGGTCGAAGATGTCGATCATTTTCGTGCGGCTGACGTGCAGGTGATATTTCACCATTGCTTCGCTCAGTTGTGCGATCTGGGCGATTTCACTTACCTTAAATCCGTACACTTCCTTGAGCAACAGCACCAAATGTCCTTCCAGCGGCAGTGACTTGGAAATACAGGTAAAACAGAAGGCGATATGCTCCTTGATCTCGAAATTTCCCTGCGGCGATGTTTCGCGGATCTGCATGGCCTCCTCGAAGAATTCCCGGTTGCCTAGGGATTCCTCGCGGCAAATGTCGGTAACCGTTTTGGGCCATCTTTTTTTGGATTTCAACAAGTCGCGTGCCAGATTCGATGCAATACTGAACACCCATGTCTTGAGCGAGGATTCGCCGCGAAACGTATCAATCTTCGTGTGCGCTTTGAGGTATGTTTCCTGGACGATATCCTCTGCATCCTGAATGCTGGTGGTCATGCGCAGCAGAAAGGATTTCAGTTCCCCTTGAAAGGTGACAAATTGGGATGTAAATTCCTCAGTCGTCATTTGAAAAACCTGACTACGTTTTCAGCGGCTGAATTCATTTGTAAAGTCATGACTATCACTCTGTTGGAAGAGTATAGCCTATTCTCATTCGGCTAACAAAAACTCCCGCCGACCTTTCGCCAACGGGAGTTCCCTTTTCCAAATCTCTACTTTCTACTTTCTATCCCCTGCTCCCCATACAACTTCCTGTGAACCACACTCAACGCCCGCACTTGCTCGGCGGCGTGATACGACGACCTCACTAAAGGATTCGACTCGACCCACTTGAAGCCGATCTCTTTTCCATAATCGCGCAGTTCGGCGAATTCTTCCATGGTGTAATAGCGCGAGATGGGCATGTGTTTCTTGCTTGGCTGCAAATATTGACCGATCGTCAAAATATCCACGCCCCACGAGCGCTGATCGCGCATCACAGCTTTGACTTCGTCCATCTCTTCGCCGAGTCCCACCATGATGCCAGATTTGGTCAGCACGTCGGGGTCGAGCTTCTTGGCATTCGACAGCGTCGCAGCCGCCCAATCATAATTATCCTGGGGCTGAACGGTCTTGAACAATCGTGGCACGGTCTCCACATTGTGATTCAAAATTTCAGGGCGTGCATCCATTACGATCTTGAGCGCTTCCAGTGAGCCTTTGAAATCAGGGATCAACACTTCGATGGAACAACCAGGAAGTAATTCCCGAATTCTGCGAATCACCATCGCGAAGATCGGAGCGCCACCATCGCGCCGTTCGTCTCGGTTCACAGATGTAATGACCGCATGCTTCAACTCCATCGCTTTGACAGCCTGTGCCACGCGTTCAGCTTCGCCCCAATCCATTAGGGTCGGCTTGCCATGTTTGATGTCGCAGAATGCACACGTGCGCGTACAGACGTCACCGAGCATCAGGAAGGTCGCGGTGCCGCTTCCCCAACACTCACCCAGGTTTGGGCACATCGCTTCTTCGCAAACGGTATGTAGTTCTTTCTTGCGCATCAACCCGTGCAGCCATTCATACGTCTCGCCGGATGGGGCGCGCACTTTGATCCAATCCGGTCGGCGCAGCGGGCGGACGTCAGTTTCGGGGATGACGCGATCTCTTGTAGGGGTAGTGGGCATTAATCCTCATTATGTCGTTGCGAGCACTTCGGCTGGCTCAGTGTAAACTCCGCGAAGCAATCTCCCGTTTAACGAACCTACCGAATCGACGGCCTCTTGCCACTGAATTTGAGATTGCTTCGTCGGCAACGTGCGCCTCCTCGCAATGACGGAAAATTATTGTATCTTCCTAACCTTCAATCGTAAACCTTTCACTTCGACGACCTCCACATGGTCGCCCTTACCGATCTTGCCCGAGTCGGGAACCGGCTCCGCCGTCCACAACTCCGATTCCAATTGGACCTGGCCGCCCGCGTCTCCTACCGACGTTCGGGCCGTGCCCCGTTTCCCAACCAGGGACTCTACGCCCATGCTGATCGGCACTTTGAGGGCCCGCAGCGCGAACATCAGAATCCCCAGGAACAGCAGCCCGATCAATATGCCGACCGTGATGACAAGCGGAACAGACACACGCTGGAACTGTGGTGTCCCCGGTGAATTGAACAACACCAGCGCGCCGACAATGAACGACGCAACGCCCGCAGCAGTCAGCGCGCCATGGGTGGGCGCTTTGATATCCAGAATAAATAAGACGAATGCAGTGATCAAAAAGATAATGCCGAACCAGTTGACCGGCAGGACTCCCATTCCATAGACAGCCAGTGTCAGACATACCACGCCGATAAATCCCGCTACCCAGCCGCCGGGGCTGGAGATCTCGATCAAGACAGCCTGGATGCCAATCGCAAGTAAAAGGAACGCGATGTTCGGGTCGGTAAGGAAGAGTAGGAACTGTTCGATCACGCTCATGTTGAGCGATTCGGTATGTGCGCTGTGCGTGTTGAGAGTACGAGCTTCATCATCCAGCTGGACCGTGAATCCATCCAATGCTTCCAGCAGGTCATCCACGTTATCGACGACGAAATCGATCAATCCGGCAGCGAGCGCTTCATTTGCGGTAGCTGCTTTGGCTTCATCGATCATTGCCTCGGCAAGTGCCTGCGCCTCTTCGCCGCGTGGGATCACGAATTCACGGATTGCCGCTTTTGAGATTTCCTTGGCTTTTTCTTCTGCCGTGCTGGTCAGGTTATCACCCGAACTGCTGATCGGGCTGGATGCACCGATGGACGTCTCGGGCGCCATGGCAGAGGCATGACCTGCCATGGTGATCATCGCGCCCGCGCTGCCAGCAATCGCGTTGCGCGGCGCGACATACACAACGACGGGAACCTCGCTGGCGCGTATCTCCTGAATGATGGAGAGCATTGTATCCAGGCTCCCGCCAGGCGTATTGAGTTGAATGATGAGTACCTCGGCGTTGCGATTCTCTGCGATCCCGATACCGCGCTTGATGTACTCGAACATGGGCGGCATGATCGGTCCATCGGCAGTCATCACGATGGCCAGAGGCGCATCACTTTGCGCGTAGACAGAAGTGAATGCAAGCGAAATAGACGCATAGACCAGCAGAAATAAAGCCGACAGGCGGCGAAGATGTTTCATCACATGATCTCCATGTCATGAATATTATACCGGCTTACGATGAGAGCGAAATAAAACGAGCTTGCGAAGAGTTTTGAACTTTTCTGTAATCATTGGACAATAACACCTTGCCGAAAACCACAAAACTTAACCACTGAGACACGAAGGCACGGAGAAAAACAATTCAAAACTCCGTGGCTCACATCGTCCCGATGCCCTTTCGGGAGTGTCTCAGTGGTTCAAAACGGGCGGCTAGGAATGCTCGCTTTATTTGTTAGTCCGCACATTGTTCGATATCTTCAATAACACAGGTGACAATCCCTCCAAAAATGACTGTCACATTTACTCACCTAACGTCTCCTGTGCCTGAGCCAGTCTGAACCGAGAACCAGGATCAACGAAAACAATCCCAACGCCAGCGCCGCGCTATAGGCGCCAATGTATTGACGTTCGTCCAGCGCACGATAGATGAATAACGTGGCCGTTTCTGTGCGTCCCTGCACGCCTCCGCCGATGACCAGGACTGCGCCAAACTCCCCGAGGGCGCGGGCGAAGGTGAGGGTGATGCCATAGATCATGCCCCAGCGCAAGGCGGGAAATGTCACACGCCAGAAGGTCTGCCAGCTGCTGGCGCCCAATGTCGCGGCGGCTTTTTCCTGCTGCGTGTCGAAAGCTTCCAGCACCGGGATCAATTCTCTGATCATGAATGGCATGGTCACAAATAACGTCGCCAGCACCATACCCGGCATGGCGAATGCGACCTGGATGCCCAGGGCGTCGACAACCGGCGCAAGAAAACCATTGCGCCCGAAGAGCAGCAGGAGCATATATCCCGCCACCACTGGCGACACAGCGAACGGCATGTCGATCAATCCATTGATCAGGTGGCGCCCGGAGAAGCGATGGCGCACAAAGACCCAGGCCACGATCGTTCCAAAGATCGTATGGACGATCACCACTACGACACTGATCCATAACGTATTCCAGAACGCCGTAAACACGTCCGGGTCGTTCAAGGATGTGATGCTGGCTGCAATGCCCCGCTCGAACGCGCCGTACACCAGCGCTGTAAGGGGTGTCACGATCAGGAATGCGACATACGCGACCACGATACCGACCAGTGCCCATTTGCCCAGTTTCGCTTTAATGCGATCCAGCCAGACTGTCAGGGAGCTTTGTACTTGCGCAGGCCGTGTCTGTGTTGAAGTATTGATACTCATGCTTTGCCTCGCTTTGACCGCCGGCGTAGATAGTCTGCGAGCATCAGCAGGCTGAAGGCGACGGCGACCATCACAATCGAAACCGCGCTGGCGCCCAGGCGGTTCTCGGATTCCACTTCACCGAATACATAAACCGCTGCGGTCTGTGACACGAGAGGGATGTTCCCCGCCACGATCACGATCGAACCGAACTCACCGATGGCGCGGGCGAAACTGAGCAACGCGCCGGTGAGGACCGGCAGACTTAACGGAGGCAGGATGATGCGGCGAAAGATCGTCCATCCGCCTGCGCCGAGGGTGGCCGCGGCGTTTTCCTGCGAGCGGTCCAATTCCAACAACACCGGTTGAACCGAGCGCACTACAAATGGGAAGGTTAGGAACAACAAAGCCAGGATGATCCCCGGCGGTGCAAAGATCACGGAAAAGTCGAATTGTTCTTTCAGCCAGGCCCCCATAGCCTCCTGCGGGCCGAAGAGAATGACCAGCATCACGCCCGTCACCAGCGTCGGGATCGCCAGCGGAAGATCGATGATCGCGTTCAGGAGCTTCTTCCCCGGGAAGTCATAGCGCACAAGGACGAAGGCGGTCAGCGTGCCCATGATCGTATTGAGAATCGTCATCAGTGCAGATGTCCACAAGGTGAGCTGCAAGGCATGCCATGCCATCGGAAGCGTGACCTGCCGCCAAAATTCGCCGAGCCCTTCGCGCAACCCGTCCTGTAAAATGACCAGCAGCGGGATGATCAGCAAGACTGCCAGATAACTAAGGGCAATGAATCGGATGCCCAGCCGCTGCCAGGGCAATGGGCGCTTGTAGTCAGTAGACGGTTGAATGTTTGTCTGTACGCTCATGAGGAAAGAGGGGATGGCTGCCAGCAGATCCTGCTGGCAGCCATCGAAAATTATTCGGTAACCTGAACGCCCTGTGCCTGGCCAAAGACCTGGTAGAAGATACCCTGTTCGCCGAAGAACGTCGGTGTTGCTTCGCTCCAGCCGCCGAACTCATCAATGGTGAAGAGATCCTCGATGGGTGGGAATTGAGCTGCCGTTGCTGCGGCAACTGATTCATCGGGGGAACGCAAACCATGCTTGGCGAAGATTTCCTGGGCTTCTTTTGTAAATAGGAAGTCGACAAATGCTTCGGCGACTTCGCGCGTGCCGTGCTTGTCAACATAGGTGTCCACAACGGCAATGGGATTGTCGATGCGAATGGTGGAGGTGGGCAGGACCAGCTGATAATTGATACCGGCCTGCTGCCCGACCAGCACTTCATTCTCATATGTGATCGCTACGTCGCCGATCCCCTTTTCGAAATTGGTGATCGATTCGCGTGCGCCCTTGTCCATCACTGTGACATTGTTGAGCACATCCAGCAGGAACTTCTGGGCGCCATCGTCATCGGCGGTATAACCGGTGACGGTGCCATGCCGGGCGGCGCCATATAACGCCAGGATGTTCCACATCGCGCCGCCGCTGGTCTTGGGGTTCGGGGTCAGGATTTCAAGATCGCCCTGAGCCAGGTCTTCCCAGTCCTGAATGTTTTTCGGATTGCCTTGGCGGACGGCAAAGCCAACCACAGATGTGCTGACCATTCCGCCGAACGGTTCACTCTTCCAATCATGCGTGATCAAGCCGGCTTTTTCGATGCGGGTGATGTCTGCTTCCAGGGACAGGGCGACGATATCCGCTTCGAATCCTTCGACGACCGCACGCGACTGCGCGCCCGAGCCCTGGTACGACTCTTCGAATGTCACCGTCTGACCGGTCTTATTCTTCCAATATTCTTGGAAGAGTGGGATGATCTCGCCATAGGCTTCGCGCGGCGTTGTATAAGCGCCCAGGGTTAACTTGACTTCGCCAGCCTCGGCTGGGGCAGAATTCTTATCCGATGTTGTTGTCGCTGTGGCCCCGCCACCACATGCGGTAGCAAGCAGCGCAACCAGTAGAAGTGAAAGTAAAAGTGTTTTATGAGTTTTGAACAACATGTTATTTTCCTTTATCGATTTATTTTTCAGGTCTTTGTCATTCGTAGTGACGGCTTTGCGCAGCACCCTGATGAGGGTCAACCGTCCATTCATTCTGGAAAACCAGCGACTATTGTAGATTTCCAAATTAATCGAACAATAAAAGTGATCAGGAAGATCAAATGCCTAACCACGGAGACACGAAGACACTGAGAGAGCCTATTAAAAAACTCCGTGACTCAGTGTCTCCGTGGTTCAAATGGTTAGCACGGATTGCACGGCTTATTTGTTAATCTGCAAAAGTCGCCACTACGTTCTGGCAGGTTTTTGCAAGGGAGATTAAGCCAACAGTAACTCTGAACTCTCGTACCAAACCGTGTAGCGTGTGTGATGCGAACGAATGATCAGGACCGAGCAATTACCTGTGTTATGCATAATGTCCTGCATCAAGCCGCTAATCAAGATCCGTCCATCTTTCTGTGGCAGCGGAGCGCCCATGACCAGCAGATCGAACCTGCCTCGTTCGAGCTCATCAACGATTGCACTCTGAGGTGTTCCGATTCTGATCTCGCTCTCGGTCGTAACGCCGAACATCTCCAGACTCTTTACGCCACCCGCAATAAAGCGTTCGGCTCGATGACGTTGATAATCGTCCTTGAAGTCCCTTCCAATTGCTGTAAACAGTTTTGCCTGCGCGCCCAGATGACGCAGCAGGCGTCCGGCGAACAAGACATCGTCCTTGCCTGGCTCGCCGCTTGCCACGCAGACCAGGGCTTTCTCGAAGCGTGCTCCCGGGTGCGCAGCCAGCAGCAGGTGATGGTCGCCGACCTGCATGATCTGTTCGGCGAGAGCTACACCTTCCACAGGCCTCCAGCCTGCGATGACAAGGTCCACGGGGTTTTGCTCCACGGCCCGGGCAACGGCAAGGGCCGGGATCGAGCGATCCGTTCGAACCTGAATCGACGCCATGCCGCTGCCCAATTGTTTGCGCGCGTCCTGAAGATACGAATCGAGCAGCGCTTCGTCCTTGCCAACCCCGAGCAGGGTCATGCGTGCATGTGACATGCGTGCCAGATATCCACCCGTGCTGATCGCGGACTGGCTGCGCAGCGATCCATCGGTAACGACTAAAAAGCTCAAACCCGGATGTGACAATGCATGTACGCGTCGGATTCCCACCCAGGCTTTCTCTTTCACCGAAAGCGGAAATGCAGAGGCCTGCTCAGGCGGGCGGCTGGCATCGATCGTAATGTTCTGGCTGCCAAAGGGAACAGCAGGGGCAATCGCACGCACGCCGGGAATCGCCGGAAGCTCCAGCCGGATGCGTTCGGTGGGCCCGTTGAAGCCCATGGCAGTGACGGTCCCTTCTGCCAGGGCCGGGCAATCCAAATCCTCTTTGCTGTTTGCCAGGGCAATATCTTCCGGGCGAAAGACCACCTGTACCCGGCCGTCGGTGCTGAACCGGGTCGCCTCTTTGGTAAGCCCGAAGACGTGCGGCCCGATCTGGATGCGCTCTCCTTCCGTTTGACCCAGCAAAATATTCGCCGTCCCGAGGAACGAAGCAACAAATTCGGTCTGCGGATTCATATACAGATCGCGCGGCGTACCCACTTCTACCAGGCGGCCGTAACTCATCACACCGATGCGGTCAGCCAGGTCGAAGGCTTCCTCCTGATCGTGTGTGACCAGAATGGCCGCCACGCCCAGTTGTCTCTGGATGGTTTTAAGGGATCGTCTTAATTCCGTGCGGATCTTGGCGTCCAGCGCGCCGAGTGGTTCATCGAGTAACAGCACGTCCGGTTCCAGCGCCAGCGCACGGGCTAACGCAACGCGCTGCTGCTGACCGCCCGATAACTGCTTTGGCATTCGTTCACTCAGCCCAACCAGACCGACCAGTTCCAGAAGTTCATCGCGCTTGATCTGTCTGTCTTTCTTCGGTACTTTGCGGATCTGGAGACCGAACTCGATATTTTCCCCAACTGTCATGTACTCAAAGAGCGCGTAGTTCTGAAATACGAAACCGACATTGCGTTTCTGGGTGGGCAGGTGCGTGACATCGCGGTCATGCAGTGACACGCGTCCCTCATCGGCATTGACCAGCCCCGCAATGATATTCAGCACGGTCGTCTTTCCACTTCCGCTGGAGCCAAGCAGCACAAAGAACTCGCCGTCTTTGATCTCAAGCGAGACGTTATTTACAACTGTCTGTTGGCCATAGCGTTTGCTGATGCCTTCTAACAGAATCGACATACTCACCTCAACGTTGAAGATGCCCTAACAATACTCGTGAGGTGTGACAGGTTCAGTGATAGTCGTGTGACAAAGGTGTGACAAAACGTTGGGACGGGCCTTGCGTCCGTCCCTACATTGTTTTTACCGTTTCAACAAAAATGCATACCCCAACCCCGGCAAGTTCTGGATGTAATGCGGATTGGCCGGATCCTTCTCCACCTTGGCCCGCAGCCGTTTTACAAGCTGACGCAGCATCTCCGCCGTGCCTCCGCCAGGTCCCCAGACGTCGCTGATCAGATCGTCGAACGTCATGGCTTGCCCGGCATTCAGCATCAACGATTCGAGCAGCTTGCTTTCGAGCTGCGTGAGTGACTTGGGCGCTTCATCGCCAAAATACACTTCTCGCAGTTTGGGATTGAATTCCAACTCTTCCGCTGAGAATTTGGTCGGGCGCGTGTTACTTGCCGAATGCGATCGCCTCATCACGGCCTGCACGCGTGCCACGAGCTGCCGTGGACTAAATGGCTTCAGAATGTAATCATCGGCGCCCGCTTCCAAACCATAGACGATGTCTTTTTCTTCGCCGCGCACCGTCAACAGGATGATTGGAACTTCCGACTCGCTGCGGATGCGACGGCAGATCGCAAAGCCATCCTGTATATCCGTTGTCCCCGGCAGGTTGACATCCAGGATGATCAAATCGGGTCCGTCTTCCGTCCATCGACGCAGCGCGCTGCCCGCGTCGCCGGCGATCACAACTTCATATCCGCTGCGCCGCAGCGTGAAGCTCACCAGGTCGGCAAGGACGCGGTCATCGTCAACAACCAGGGCTTTCATTTCTCACCTGCCAGCGGCAACGTGAACCAAAAGGAATTGCCTCCATCGGGCAGGTCCATGATCCCAACTTCACCCTGCTGTGCTTCGACGATCGCTTTGACGACCGAAAGTCCCAGTCCTGCGCCGTGCCTTGCACGCTCATTGGTTGTTTCCAAATGCGCGAACCGGCGGAAGAGCTCCTGGCGCTGATCCAATGGAACGCCGCCGCCCTCATCCACTACTTCGATGCGCAGTGTTCCGTTGTGGATCGAGTGACTGATCCCGATCGTGCCATGCTCCGGGCTGTGCTTGATGGCGTTCGAGAGTAAATTCATCAACACCTGTACGGTCCTTCGATGATCTGCGAGTACATGGATCGATTTTTTCACAGGTTTTGAGATTAATTCCAACCCATATTTCTGCACCAGCGGCTGGATCATTTCCTGTGCATCGCTTAGGATCACATGGAAGGAAACCTCCTGCACCTGAACGTTGAACCGTCCGGCCTCGATGCTCGCCGCTTCGATCAAGTTGTCGATCAACGTTTGCAGATTGATGATTCCCAGATTTAGGGAAACCAGTAACTCCTCGATTTCAGCATGTGACAAACTATGCAGATTATCCAGCAATAATTCCGATGAGGCTTCCAGTGCTGCCAGCGGCGTTCGAAACTCGTGGGTGACATTCGCCATGAAATCACCCAACAGGCGATGGATATATTCCTCGTTGGTTACATCGCGAATGACCAGTGCCCGATTGGCGCTGTTTGCTTCCGGAGGCACCAGATTCGCCTTCGAAATCGATAGCAATACATCCTTTCCATTTCTCAGTCTGGTCGAGATGCGTCTCTGCTGACCGGCATCGGGGAGTTGTGCGCTGAAGGCCACCTCTCCATCTGCGGGCAGGAACACGCTGTCTGCTTTTAGGCCGATGATCTGTTCGCGGTCAACCCCAATGATCTTGCTAACCGCTTCACTGGCAAACGTGATCCGGTTTTGGCTGTCGAGTGTGATCATTCCTTCCACGATGGAATTGAGCAGGTTTTCGATCCACGCCTTTTCCGCTTGAAGCTGATGCATCGTATGGTCCAGCGCCACGCGCGCATCTTCGAGTGTATCGGTCAGTTGGGTGATCTCTGAAATGGAGGATTGCACACGGAGTGGTGCATCCAGATTTCCCTGCCGGAAGTCCGCCGCCGAGTCTGCCAGGGAAACGATCGGACGGCTGATACGCTCCGCTTGCCAGATGCCGGCCGCCGAAACGATCGCGATCACAAGGAGCAGGGCAATGGTTAACGTCCGGATCAGGTTTTGCTGAATCTCGATCTGGTCGTCTACGTTAAGTGCGCTGATTAACTCAAGACCCAAAACTCCGTCCAATTCGAAAACTGACAATAAATAACGATGTCCGTTGAGCGCAAACGAACGCTGCGCAAGCGGAGACTGTGGACCCTGATCTACTTTGTCGAGCATGTCCTCCAGTTGATCTGCATCGATCGGCGTAGCAGGATCGCTGGAAATAAGAAATTGATTTTGACGGATCAGAAAATAACGCAGGCCGGTCTCACTCTGAAGCTGCGCAAGAATGTTGGACATCTGCCTGCCCACGATCACTTTGTATACGGTGTCTTCCGACAACTCCAGATTGACCGAAGAGTACAGATAGAGTTCATTGCTCGAACGCAAGGCTGTGTAGCCAGACGACGTCTCTTGCAGGCAAAGCTCAGCAATGGAAAGGTTTTGTCCCGAGCCGGTGATATCGGTTCCGTCCGAACACACCAACAGGAAGTCCAGATTGGCGCCTTCGCGCAGGGTATTAAGATATTCCTCCATCGAGGACAGCTCCGGATCTTTGAGCAATCCTCGCAAGGTAGGTCGCTGAGAAACCAGAAGCGCCAGGCTCTGTAAGTTGGACTGTTCGCTGGAAAGAAATGCCTTCGAGGCAACGACCGATTGATCCATGAGCAGTTGTGCCTGCGAGGATGCCTGACGATTGATCAGCAGAAAAACGGGTACACCGATGGCGATCCCAATTCCCAGAAACCCTGCCAGGAACATAAGGATCAACTGCGATCTTAATTTACGCAATCGAAATCTTGAGCGAATCGAGTTCCACATGGCGGATATTCTACAACATCCTCTATGGGTCGGAACTTTCCAGGAGTGATACGATCTCTACATCGCCTAATGCGCGCCGCAAATCTTCCGTTTTCAGGATGATCGCCGTATTGCGGACGCCCGAACCGATGGACACTTCCTCCTCCTTCAAGACGCTCGCATCGATCAGGACCTTGAGCGGGCGCGGCAATCCGAACGGCGATACCGTCCCGACGCGGTACCCGGTCATATCGAGCACTTCGTCTTCCGTCGCCATTCGTATGCGTGAACGCTTCACAAGCTGACGAAGCTTTTTCCAATCGATTTGATCTGGTCCAGCTACCAGGACCATCAAAAATTCACCAGGCCGAATATTGAACAAGATGCTGCGCACGATCTGCCCCGGTCGCTGGCCGCGGTCGGAAGCAGCCTGCTCGAAAGAAGTCACAGGTGTTTCGTGCGTAAATATCTGATGCGGAATATACAGTTTGTCTAAGGCAATGCTGGCAGGAGGTTTTTCCATACATAAAGTATATCGTCATTGCGAGGAGGGCGTAGCCCGACGAAGCAATCTTCCACATAATGAGGAGATTGCTTCGCTCCGCTCGCAATGACGGATGCTAAGGTAAAATCATGCGATGTCGAAAATCAAAACTCCTCTCATCTCGTTCATCGCAACCGTAATTGTAATTGCTCTCCTGGCGTTGTTCGGACCGGAAGAGAGATCGCTCGGCGCGAATGTAAAGATCGTGTACCTGCACGGCGCCTGGGTGTTGGCTGCAGAGTTGGCATTCGTTGGAGCGGCAGCCGCAGGTGTGATCGCGTTTATCACAAAACGCGACTCGTTCCATCGCTGGTCTGCCGCACTCGGGCAGACAGGGATCTTCTTCTGGGTAACGTATCTTCCGCTGTCGTTGTGGGCGATGCAAACCAACTGGAACGGACTCTTCCTCGCCGAGCCGCGCTTTCGGCTGGCATTGATCTTTGCAGTGACCGGCATATTGCTGCAAGTTGGGCTTTGGATCATCGATACGAACTGGGTCACGTCGCTTGCGAATGTCATCTATATTGTGGTCCTGCGCTTGATCTTTTCCACGGCTGAGAATGTGATGCATCCGCCGCCCTCGCCGATCTTCAACTCGGGCAACTACACCATTATTGGATTTTTCCTGGCCCTGATCGCGTTGACATTACTGGCTGCCTACTTCCTTTTTCGTCTGTTCCTCCAATTGCAGCCTGAACCACAGCACTCGTGAGTATTTTTAAGCTTGCAACCTATGCGTTGATCCGTATGGTGATCAACACCTCCTACCGGATGATCTATCCGTTTCTGTCCGTGTTCGCGCGCGGGCTGGGAGTCGACGTCAGCGTGGTTTCTGGCCTGGTTGCCAATCGCGCCATCATCGGGGTCGCGTTTCCATTCCTCTTCCCGTTCATCGAAACACGTGGGCGCAAGTTCGGTATGCTGCTGGGGTTAGGCCTGTTTGTGTTGGGCATGGGAATGGTTGCCCTCTATCCCAGCCTGACGACGCTCGGTATCGCGCTTGTTCTCGGATTGCTCGCCCAGTCGATCTTCTATCCATCGCTCACTTCTTACGCTGCGGATCATGTCCCTTACGAAAAACGCGGCACAGTGATCGGATTCCTGGAATTCGCCTGGTCGCTGGCGTTTATTTTGGGTGTTCCGGCTGTGGGGTGGATCCTTGCGCGGTCCACGTGGTCTGCGCCCTTTGGATTCATGGGCTTGTTGGGGGTGGCTGCTTTTGCTTACATCCTGCTCACACTGACCGATTCACAGAAACCGGTTCATCCTACTGATGGCGTTTTTGGAAATGTCAAAGCGATCTTCATGTCGCCAATTGTGCTGGTCACGCTCTCCATTGGTATGGCGGCGAGCGCCGCCAACGAAGTGGTCAACCTGATGTTCGGTGTGTGGCTTGAAGACTCGTTCCAATTGCAGATCGCTGCCCTGG
>CAZBAX010000016.1:0-96385 GCA_964489725.1 uncultured Anaerolinea sp.
TGGCAAAGGCCCCGTTATATTCGATCTTTACTCCGCTGCACGATTCGTCAATGAGTGAAACACTGCTTGTTCAGGCTTTGGAGATTTCGCAGGAAATTGGCGACCGCGCCGCGCAAGCGCGCCTGAGCTGGAATCTGATGTTGAACTATTTGTTCTCGAAACGCCTGGATCAGGCGTTGGAGCACGGGCAGGCCGCACTTCGCCTGGCCCGTCAGTCTGATGACCGCGAACAACTCGCCTACGTGCTAAATGATCTATGCCGTCTGTACACCTGCCGCGGAGAATTCGAGAAAGCATATCTTGTCATCAAAGAAGCGCGCGAACTCTGGAGATTGCTGGAGAATGAAGTCATGCTGGCCGACAGCCTTGGTTCCGAAGCAGAAGCCCGCCTCAATGCTGTTGAATTCGATCTGGCCCTGGAGTGTAGTCGACAGGCGTTGCAGATCACCGAGAGAATCGAAAACTTATGGGGGCAGTCGTATGATCGAATGCTCATGGCGTTCGTTCTGCTGGAAACCGGAAAACTGGGCCCTGGTATTCAGCTGGCCGAGCAAAGTATTCAGCTTGCGAATCGTGCAGGCTTGATTGCCAGTGGGATTGGTTTGCGTTCGGAGCTTGCCTGGGTCTATTCCTATTGTGGTGTGTTGGAAACAGGTTTGGCCCGGATCGACGATGCTCTGCGGGTCGCGGAGACGAAGCAGCCCGCCTGGAAGGCCTTTCCACAAGCCGCGAAAATACGAATGTACTTGCTGCAGGGTGACGTGCAGTCCGCGCAGCTGCTGGCAGGCGATCACGTTCTCGAACCGATCTCGATCCCCTATGCGCGCTATACCATTTTTCTGTCTCTGGCGAATATCGAACTTGCGATTGCAAGAGGAGATTATACGTCCGCGCTCAGCCTGGTTGAGAATTTGTTGCATGAGGTTGTTCCCCTGACCCGCGTGGATATTCCGGAAGTGTTACGTTGGAAGGCGAAAGCTCTGCTTGGGTTGGGACGAATTGATGAATCACATTCGATTCTGACAGAGGCGCGATCGCTGGCCGACGAATCGGGTTGCAATCTTCATCTCGTGTCCGTCCTGGCAGACCTGGCTGGTGTCAATGCAGAGCTTGGTCAGCATCAGGAAGCAGAACTACATCGCCAACAGGCACGGACGCTTGTTCAGCAAATGGCCGAATCCCTGCGCGAGGTGGGACTGCGCGATTCGTTCCTGAATCAGCCGCGGGTCCGGCAGTTGATTCGTTCGTAAGGCAGGCGTCTCCAGTGTTTGAGCAAGGGAGACAGAATCGGGTTTTGCAGAAACTGGGTGTATTATCTCTCTAATGTGGAACCGTCTTGCGTCGCTGCTGAACGTGCGCCTCGAGGAAGGTCGCCTGGTCATTCTCGTGGCGCTGCTCTTCGCCTGCATCCAGGCCGGGCAGGGCATGGGAGACAATGCTGCCTCCGCGCTGTTCCTCCTGCGCTATGGGGTGGATTTCCTGCCGTATATGTATCTTTTCCTGGGAGGTTTGACCTTCATCACCACACTTGCCTATTCTGCCGCCCTGGGACGATTCAACAAAAGCATTTTCTTCTCGTCGATGATCGCAGCATTTATGGGTCTTTTGGTTCTGGAACGTGCCGCGATCCTTTTTCCATTTCCTCTCCTCTATCCTGTTTTATGGCTGACCATCAACGGCGTGAGCATGATCCTTGGCACGTTTGTCTGGAACATCGCCGGAGAAGTCTGCGATGCTCGACAGGCGAAACGGCTTTTTCCGTTATTCACCAGCGCCGGGATTCTCGGCAGTGTGATCGGCAATGCGCTCACAGGTGTGACCGCCCGCCTGCTAGGCACAGACAACCTGCTTCTTTTATATGCAGCTCTGCTTGGCATTGCGCTCTACCTTACCCGCCATATTACAGCTGGATATTTCCACAAGGCAAAAGGTCCCGCGACGAAATCGAAACTTTGGGATGATCTGCGCGCAGGCTTCGACTTTGTGCGAACGTCAGCGCTGCTGCGTTTGATCGCGTATGCATCGGTCCTGTTCTCAGTATTGTTCTTCGCGCTGGCGTTTCCTTTCAACAAAATCGTTACCGCTTCATTTTCTGATGAAGCAGGCGTGGCAGGATTCTTTGGTTCGTTCAATAGCATCACAACGGCTGCCACATTTCTCGTATCCCTCTTTCTGGCCAGCCGTATTTACCAGCGACTCGGTATCATCAATGGCGTGTTTCTCATGCCGCTGACGTATATTTTCTCGTTTGCAATTTTCGCGGGCTTTTATAGCCTGAACGGTGCGAGCATTGCACGTTTTGCACAATTGGTGATCCTATCGGGAATCGCGGGCACGGCCTGGAATGCATTGTTCAATGTTGTCCCATCGCAAAAACGAGCGCAGGTGCTGGCCTTCAATAACGGCGTTCCTTCGCAGATTGGCGTTGTACTCTCCGGTGTCCTTCTGATCGTGGCGGAGCGGGCATTTACCATTCAGCAGATCTTTTTGATGGGTACAGCGATTGCTTTTGTATGTGCGGCATTGATCTGGCAGATGCGCAAGGCATATGCGCAGGCGCTCGTGGATGCCCTGCAAGCGGGTCGCATCGAGGTCTTTAGCGCAAGAGACGCTGCGTTCAGCGGGTTTCAAAGTGATGCAGCGGCCCTGGATGTCGCCCTGCGAGCGCTACAGGATTCAAAAGCGACCACCCGCCGCCTGGCGGTGCAAATGCTGGGAAGGATGCGAATCGACTCTGCCACTCCAGCGTTAACGCCGCTGCTGGCCGACCCCGAGCCTGCCGTGCGCGCCGCGACTGTTGCCGCGTTGGGAGCCTTGCGCGCCAACTCTTCGATACAGGAAGTTCTTGCCTTGCTCGACGACCCTGAAGAACAGGTGCGGGAAGAAGCCCTGGCTGCGCTGCCACAAATGGAAGTGACTCCTGCCCCCGAACTGATTACAGCGCTCACAGATCGTATGAAGAACGACTCGTCATTGGCAGTTCAGAAGAAGGCTGTTCTTACTCTGGCAAGATTCGGTGCAGTGGAGCAAGTCATATCGTGCCTGACCGCGCGGCTCAACTCAGAGGATTCCCGCCTGCGCCTGTGGGCCCTGGAAACGGTGAGCGAAATTGCGCCGTTTGTAGATTCTTCGCTCGACATACAATCCATCCTGAACTCCATCGACAATTCTTCGTCGATCATCCGCCGCGCCGCGATAGCAGCGCTGGGAAGTTTGCAGGATGAATCCGTCAGCAAAACGCTGGTGAATTATTTAACCGATGTCGATCCAGATGTCCGTAAGATAGCAGCAGAATCTCTGCGTCGACACGACCGCCAAAGCCGTGCGCTGGTGCTTGAAATTTTTAAAACAGGAAGCGCTGCTGTCGACTCCGCCCTCGACGCGCTGGCTCCCGGAAACCCCGAATCGCTTTTCCCTCTTCGAGAATATGCCAGGCGCGAAACCAACCGGGCACGCACATTGCGTAACCAGTCAGCCAGCCTTCCGTCAACGGGAGCCGCAACGAGCTTGCTGCGTGAATGCCTGCGGGTACAGGCAGCCCTTTGTGAAGGAAGGCTGATCAAGACGGTCGGCTTGTTTGGCGATGCACACACGATGGAACTTGTCCGCAAAAGCATGAATGGAACAAATATCGAAAACCGCGCCGCAGCCCTCGAAGCGCTCGATACCATTGGCGATCAAAAACTTGCAAAAAGCGTGGTAGCACTACTGGAGCAAGAACCCCAGTCCTCCAGTACGTCTGATGTCATTGCAATGTTATTAAAAAGTACAGATCCCTGGCTTCGGGTGTTGGCGCTGCGTTCCACATCTGAACTTGGCTTGCGGGAGTTCATTCCATTACTTCAGCAATTGAAAGCAGGCGAGGATCCCTTACTGCGGGAAGCCGCGCTCGGTGCGTTGATTCAGTTTGGCGAGGAGAAATCCATGGACACCTTGAAAACAATTTCGATTCTGGAGCGTATTTTGCTACTGCGTGAAATCCCCATCTTCCGGGATCTTTCTCCTGAAGATTTGAAGCTTGTGGCTGAGATCGCCCGCGAGGAATGGTATCCACAAAACACCGAGATCTTTCACCAGGGCGAGGAAGGCAATATGATGTTCGTGATCGTTGAGGGACTTCTACACGTGGTGCGGTCCACGAATGGAGTTGAGCAGGTGCTTGCGCAACGTGGATCCGGCGATTTTGTCGGTGAAATGGCGATCATCGAAACTGCTCCACGCTCGGCATCTCTGGTAACGCAAAGCGACGTACGCGTATTGGCGATCGACGGCGAGACCTTCAAAGGCATCTTACGGGAACGCCCGGATGTTTCCTTTGCGGTGTTGCGCAGCCTCTCCCGCCGATTGCGAGAGATGGGCGTGTAGTAGAAAACTTTCATATTGAACTTCAGCAGCAGTCCTGCCTAGAGGGGAATATGCTCGATCCGTTTGATGCCCAGCCTGCTTAGCACCAGCCGCATGCGTTTATATATTTTCTTATTCCTGAAACTTGCCGAGGAATATTGTGACACCACGTTGATGTGATACACCTTTTGCGCGTGTACCACTTCCAAACTTCCGTCGCGCAGTAACAACGTCTCTTCTTCCGGATCATCCATTTTTCGCAGGTAGCGATAAATATCATAGCGGATAATATCATTCAGTCCGCTGGTCTTTGGCAGACCGGCAAATGCTCTTCGAAAAAGGTCGGCATTCAGGATGATGTCTTTGGTGTGGCAGATGACAGTTTCACCTTTTTGATCGTTATCCAGATCGGCGAACGGATCTTTCTGCCGCGCCGCACGCACATCCGGAGAAATATCGCTTTCCCGCATGAAGGTGATCTTTTCGCGCAGGGTGGCGAGTTTGTACTTTCCATCCAGGGTCTTGATATGGATCCGGCGGTCGAATAGGTTGGCCTGCAGTTTGCCGGCAAAGAGCGTTTGCCCCATCTGCTTGATGCGGTCTTTGAACATGTAGCCAACAACCAGGGCGACAAATGCCGGAAAGGTGAAGCTGCCGTACACGCTTTGAAAATAGAATGCCACCGCGGTGGCGAAGAACATCGCAATCCCGGCAGCCACGGCAAGCAGCACCTGTTCGATCCCCTTGCCTTCACGTTGAGATTCAATGGAAAGATGCAACACCTCACTGACGTATTTTTTGATCACTGACGACCGGAAGGCATAGACTTCGTTGTCATCGTTAATCCTGAGAACAGAATCATAGCCGCGCATGCTGCGGTGTGCAGTTTCTTGTTCCACGATCTCGCTTAAGCGCCTGCAGTAGTGAACCTGATTGGCGCCCTCATAGTGCTGCGATACGACCCTGAACATCTCTGTGGCGCCTTCCTCGATCAGCAGGCTGATGTATTCGTCCACCAGCAAATGGGCGAGAAAAACATCCGTTTTGACATACGGCATGTTGAACTCGGTATACAAAGTTCTGTAGTGCGCACCAATCTTTTCAGTCTCCACGATCAATTCATCGATCAGATTTCCAACCAGCGGATGGATGTTCAACCCTGGTGCGGCCAGCTTGATGCGCCTTTCCACCAGGTTGATGTGTTCACGCAGCGAGCTTTTGAACATCGCGCCAAATAGACGAAGCGCGTGGGTGACTTGCTCATTCTGCGCCGCCTCCAGGTACCAGCCGGGCCGGTGAATGACCTGCTGTACCAGGCTTAACGGCGAGAGATCGTCGTCGATCAGGTCGCGCAGGCTCATTTGCGGCGTTTTTATGCGAATATAGTTCTTGATATCACGGTACAGTTCGTTTTTCGGATAACTGTCTTCTGTGATGCCAAGGCTCCTGGGAACAAACATGTAGGTGGAAATCTGATAGTGCGTTTCTTTCCCCTGGTCTAATTGATAATCGAGCTTCAATTCCACCTGGTAGCGATCATGTGATATCGCAGATTGTTGGATCGTTTCCAGCATTTTTAATTAACCTATCTCGTAAAGGTAAAATGGTAAAGCTGATTATAACTATATCATCTGCAACCCCAATTCCATGCAAGTTGGCTGCGTGTACTGCTCGACGTATGCAATATCCGGTAAATTCGCCGGCGCAGTTTTGCCGGTTGGCTACAGGGATCATACCCTGAAGTTTGTACCTCTGTCAGAGCTTCAATCGATGGAGTTCCTGTGAGCTGCCGACTGCCCACCGCACGTTTTATGCTTCAGCGAGCTTTTTGGATTGATCTGTGCGCTGAAAGTAGCACGGATAGTCATTGAGCTGCACAGCGAACTTGTGAAGACTTTCATAAATTTGACATCAGCCGTCAAATTCTATACAATCAAATATACAGATTCCAACTAATCGATCAGAATCTATAGAAACCTCCCATCCCACCAAATTCATAGCCCGGAGGAGTACATTCCTTTCACATAGGAGTTACGCGTTGAGTGGCGGCTCATGCAGAATGGGTTCGTTAGCAGTTCGAACGCTAGGCCTCTGATACAGAGGCATTTTGTATTTCAAGCCAGGAGACTATTCCACGATGAGGCAGACAAAATGCAGCTAAAAGGTGACGTAAAAATTCAAGCACCGCGTAAAAAGGTCTGGGATTTCATGACCGACCCCGAACAGATCGGTCAATGCGCGCCGGGTGTGGAAAAGATCGAAGTGATCGAACCGATGAAAAAGTATCGCGGCACGGTTTCGGTCGGGCTGGGTTCGGTCAAGGCGCGCTTTTCAGGGGAGGTGGATATTCTCGAACTGGAGGAACCAAATCGCGCCAAACTCAAGGCGCACGGTTCTGCAACGGGCAGCGTTGCCGATGCCGTAAGTGAAATGCGACTCGAAGATGGTCCAGATGGTTCGACACTCCTCCACTGGACGGCGGATGTCAACGTGGCGGGACAGCTGGCGAGTCTTGCCGCACGGTTGATGGTGCCTGTCTCGCAAAAACTCGCAGTCCAGTTTTACAACGAAGTCCGCAAGCGCATTGAAACGCAGGAAGCAAAGGCATCCAGGGTCGGATGATCGTATGAAATTCCAGGCTGTGCCGCTTTCGGAAGCAGAAGGAAAGATAGTCGGACATAACATTGCCGGGCCAGATGGCAAGCGCTTGCTGCGTAAAGGCAAACCGTTGACCCGTGATGACGTCGACAGTTTGCGCGCATTGGGACGTTCCGCCGTATATGTCGCCGAGCTGGAACCAGACGATGTGGATGAGAACAGCGCGGCGCGACGCGTGGCACAATCGGTTGGCGGACCCGGGCTGCATATCTCAGGCGTCGCCTCGGGGCGTGCAAATTTACTTGCCAATGAAATGGGGATCCTGCGAATCGATGTAGAACGCCTGGTACGGATCAATGAGTTGGATGGGATGACGTTGGCGACTATTGTGTCTCACTTTCCTGTGCACGCACGACAGATCGTCGCCACGATCAAGGTCATCCCGTATGCACTACCAGAATCCACTGTCAGCGAAGTGGAACGCATTTCAGGTGGAGGCAAGCCAATCGTGCGCGTAGACGCGCTGCCAGTTCGGTCGGTCGGCCTGATTCTGTCAGGGTCCACGTCGTTGCGGGCGCGTCTCGTCCAGGACTTTTCGCCACTGCGCGAACGGATCGAGCATCTCGGTTCTTCTGTTGCCCGCACCGATTTTGTCGCCCTGGATGACGAAGCCGATGAAGCCACGCTGGCGGAGATGCTTCGGCAGCAGATCGAGGCGGGGATTCAGATGATCGTGCTGGCGGGTGAAACCGCCATCATGGACTCACATGACATTGTCCCACGCGCTGTTGTGCGCGCAGGCGGCCACGTCGAATCGGTCGGAGCGCCAGTGGACCCGGGAAATTTGTTGATGCTGGCGTATATCAGGGATGTGCCGGTCGTAGGGGCGCCGGGCTGCGCACGTAGTCGCAAGGTCAATATCGTCGATTGGATCCTGCCGCGACTGCTGGCGGGTGACCATCTACGTCGCACGGATATCGTAGGGCTTGGACATGGTGGTCTTTTACAGGATGTGCCCGAACGCGGCATGCCGCGCGAGGTTGGGAAGGAGGCCGCAGACCAATACGCTGAATCGGAACCAACAAGCATAATTTCCTGAAGCGCATGATTCCAACTGCTAGTACGGCAGCAGCTTGGAGCTTTTTCAATTCCAAATTCCCAAATGGAGGAGGCTGTTATGGCACATACGGTTTCTATCACCGTCAACGATGTGGTCTACGAACGACAGGTGGAACCGCGACTGCTGCTCGCTCATTTCCTGCGCGAGACAATCGGGTTGACGGGAACCAACGTTGGCTGCGACACCAGCCAATGCGGTTCCTGCACCGTGTTGATGGATGGCATGGCCGTCAAGTCCTGCACGGTGCTGGCGGTGCAGGCCGACGGCAGCAGTATTACCACAATTGAGGGTCTGGCCTCAGACGGCAAGCTGCACCCCGTCCAGGAAGCCTTCTGGGAGAAGCATGGTGCTCAATGTGGTTTCTGCACGCCGGGTATGATCATCACGGTTGTGGACCTGTTGAACAACAACCCGCATCCCACCGAAGCCGAGATCCGGCATGGCCTGGAAGGAAATCTGTGCCGGTGCACGGGCTATCAAAACATCGTCGAAGCGGTGAAGCACGCGGCCAAGGCCATGCCTGCCGCAGAAGCAAAGCCCGAAGAGATGCGCGAAGCAGTGCGCGCATAGAAAGGAGGACGCGATGTCAACAAAAGTAGTAGGTGCTGCGATTAAACGCAAGGAAGATCCGCGTCTGATCACAGGTGAAGCCAAATATCTGGACGATGTGCAACTGACCGGCATGACGTACGCCGCCATCCTGCGCAGTCCCTATGCACACGCGAAGATCAGGAAGATCAACACGAAGAAAGCCGAGAAACTCCCCGGTGTCATTGCTGTGTTCACCGGCCAGGACTTTAAAGATCTGCCGGCGCTGCCGTGCGCATGGCAGGCGGAAGCCGGACGCATTCAGAACAATGTCAACACACCGCGTGTGTTGGAGATCGACCGAGTCACACATACGGGCGCGGGCGTAGCGGTAGTGGTTGCCGACGATCGCTATATTGCGGAAGACGCGCTTAACCTGATCGAAGTGGAGTATGAGCCGCTGCCGACGGTCGTGGATGCAGAGAAGGCTACCTTTCCCGACGCGCCGCAGATCCATGAGAACGCGCCGAACAACATCTGTATGGATTGGTCGGTTGGCGATAAAGATGGCACAGACTCGGCTCTGCATTCTTCCGAGGTTGTCGTCAAACAGCGCCTGATCAATCAGCGCCTAATTCCCAACCCGATGGAACCGCGCGGTTGTATCGCCCAGTATTTGCCTGCCTCCGAAGAATATACGGTTTGGATGACCTCACAGACGCCGCACATCATGCGTTTGTTGATGACTGCGTTTGTTTTTGGGATTCCCGAAACGAAGATGCGCGTCATCGCGCCCCAGGTGGGAGGCGGCTTCGGAACGAAGATCTTCCTGTACCCCGAATATTGTTTGATGGCCGCGCTGGCCAAAAAGACCGGCCGGCCTGTGAAGTGGGCAGAGACGCGCCGCGAGAATTATCTTGCCACCACGCACGGCCGCGATCACATTACAGATATCGAAGTCGGCGCGAACAAAGATGGGGTGATCAACGCGCTCAAGGTCAAAACGTTCGCGAACCTGGGCGGCATTCTTTCCACGATTGCACCGGGCGTTCCCACCACACTCTATGGGCGCATTCTCTCTGGCGCATATAAGATCCCGCATATCTACTGCAACGTCATCGGAACATATACGAACACCGGTATGGTGGATGCCTATCGCGGCGCAGGACGGCCCGAAGCAACCTATGTGATCGAGCGCGCCGTCGATCTTGTGGCGCGCGAGTTGAACATGGATCCGGCTGAGGTGCGGCGCAAGAACTTCATCCAGCCCGACCAATTCCCGTATGCGCCCGCCGACAACCTCCTCGCCGGGCTCAAATACGACAGTGGCGATTATGACAAAGCTCTCGACAAAGCCCTGCAAATGATCGATTACAAGAACTTCCGTAAAGAGCAGGAGCAGGCTCGCAAGCAGGGACGCTACCTCGGGATCGGACTTTCCACCTACATCGAGATTTGTGGCGCGGCACCGTCTTCCTGGATCGGAGTGGGCCCAGGCGGCCAGGGTTGGGGCGCGGCGATGTGGGAAAGCGCCAACCTGCGCGTCCATCTCACAGGCAAGGTCATCCTGACCATCGGCACGCAGTCCCACGGTCAGGGCCATGAGACGACCATGGCGCAGATCGTTTCTCAGGAGCTGGGTATCCCCATGGACGATATCATCGTCCAGCTGGGCGATACGCTGGGCACACCGTTTGGCTATGGCACATATGCGAGTCGCAGCGCAGCAGTGGGTGGCATGGCCGTTTACAACAGCACGCAGAAGATCAAGGAAAAGGCCAAACGGCTGGCTGCGCATTTGTTGGAAGCCTCACCCGATGACATGACGTTTGAAGACGGCAAAGCGTTTGTCAAAGGCTCGCCGGATAAGGGCAAGACGATTCAGGAACTCGCAGGTGCAGCCGCGCTCGCGTATAGTCTGCCGGCAGGCATGGAGCCGTTCCTCGACGACACGACCTATTACGATCCGCCGGAGTGCACGTATCCGTTCGGCACGCACATCTGCACCGTTGAAGTGGACAAGGACACAGGTCAGGTCAGGATCCTGCGTTATCTGGCGGTCGATGATGTCGGCAAACGCATCAATCCATTGATCGTGGATGGTCAGATCCAGGGTGGCATTGCCCAGGGCGTCGCCCAGGCGTTGTGGGAAGGCGCGGTGTATGACGAGAACGGTCAGCTGCTCAGCGGTTCGCTCATGGATTACGCCGTCCCGAAAGCAAGCTTCTTCCCGAAGTTTGAACTCGACAGCACAGAGACGCCCTCGCCGACGAACGCACTCGGAGTCAAAGGTGTGGGTGAGACGGGGACCATCGCCTCGACCCCAGCCGTTGTCAACGCCGTTGTGGACGCGTTATCTCCCCTCGGAGTTCGGCATATCGATATGCCGATGACACCCGAAAAAGTCTGGCGCACGATGCGAAGCGCCGAGATGGCATAAGGAGGCTGATCATGTATTCGTCAACCATGGATTACTATCGGGCAACATCGGTAAGCGATGCTGTGAAAATGCTCGAGAAAAATAAAGGAGCAAGACTGCTGGCTGGCGGCCACAGCCTGATCCCCTCGATGAAGCTTCGCGTGGCAAATCCACCGATGCTCGTCGATATCGGACGGATCAAGACGCTGCAGGGGATCAAGGTCACTAAAAAGGAAGTCAGGATCGGCGCGCTGACCACACACGCCATGGTCGCCGCGTCGGAGGAGATCAGAGCGGCCTGCCCAATTCTGGCAGAAGCCGCGGCGCTGATCGCTGACCCGCAGGTGCGCAACCGCGGCACGATCGGAGGCAGCCTGGCCAACGCCGACCCGGCCGCCGACTATCCCACACTCACGATGGCGCTGGACGCGACGCTCACAATCACCGGTCCCAAAGGCGAGCGCGAGATCGAGGCACGCAAGTTCTTCAAGGACCTGCTCACCACAGCTCTCAAACGTGATGAAGTTTTGACATCGATCACGTTCCCGGCGTATGCAAACATGCCTGGAATGGGCGGCGCCTATCTCAAGCACCGTCATCCTGCTTCGAGTTATGCGGTTGTCGGTGTCGCGGGAATGATCGGACTGGAAGCTGGAAGGATCACGCGCGCTGTGGTGGTGGTGGGAGGTGCGACTGCCAACCCGGTGCATGCCAAATCGGTAGAGTCCGCTTTGAAAGGCATGCAACCGACTGAAGCGAATATCTCTGACGCGGTCGATACGATGGACATCGATGCCACGCTTGGAGACTCATACGCTTCCGCCGAATATCGTGCTCATCTTGCGAAAGTGATGGCAAAGCAGGCGCTCATGCTCGCCGCCGAGCGCGCTGGAGGTTGAGAAATCCGGTAGAAACAAAATGGGAGACCTCCGAGATTAATCGAAGGTCTCCCATACTAACCACGGTCCCCTGACCGGGGATCATTAAGACACGGAGTCACGAAGCTTGAGTCTTACCGCGTGCCTCACATCGTCCCGATGCTTTTCGGGAGTGACTCCGTGGTTCAAAGATGCAGTATGAATTCAGTTCCATTGACTCTTGTAATACGTCTCAAAGTGCGCTGTACATTGATTGTGCGCAATATATCTATTGGATTTGATTCCAGCGGCTGGCAAAATCGACTTTATCCATCCATTGGATCCACGGCATCAATCGGAATTCCTCGATCAGTTCCGGCTCTTCCGCCTGCTGTACAGAATCGGAGATGATCCGCGTATTGAGTCGGCTGACATTATGGCGCGTATCCTTTTCGCCCTGTTCCAGGACCACCATCTTATAGGATGGCGGCCACTGTACCAGAAAACGCCGTCCACAGTCAGGGCAGTACCATTCCTCGACGCCTGAGATGTGAGTCTTTTCCAATACCATTTCATGCTGTTTGTTATTCATCGGACACGTACTCCTTTGGCAATTTCGAAGGCTGCGATGGGACGGGTCAAACTCTGGACCCGTTTACAAAACAAACGTTTCTTCTTATAACACGCGCTGATTCGCGACCATCCGCCTTCTTGCAGATTTGTGATTAACGCGCCTCATAGTTGTGCAAACTACAGATGCTCCAGGCGACTTGCAAAAACGTTAGAATATGTACTATTCTCATACGCGAGTCGGTATTGACTGCGTAGCCGTTATCGATCAAAACGTTTATCGGCGCGTCTGGACTCTTGAAACGAATATGTGTTTCCCCGCAGGAAATATTCCTGGGCGATCTACCCATTCAAACGACCGGCGTCTTCGTCGTGTTATGGGGATTTCCAAAATGTCAGAATGGTCCGGTAGGGAATATACTAAGTGTACGATCCGAAGATGTCCTTAAGAACCAGACCTGTAGTGAGGATTCCTTGAACTTCGCTTCCATTGACTCGCTTCAATCTGCATTACGCGAACGGAATTACATTGCCGAACGCGGACTGTCGACTTCTCTATACCTTACGCTGAAACTCAATCGCCCGCTATTTCTGGAAGGCGAAGCGGGAGTTGGCAAGACCGAAGTGGCAAAAGTTCTTGCATCACTGCTGGATACAGACTTGATCCGCCTGCAATGTTATGAAGGTCTCGATGTCCATCATGCCGTCTATGAATGGAACTACACGCGCCAGATGATGCACATTCGTCTGGCAGAAGCCGGCGGGGAAAAAGCAGACGAAGCCGAATTATTTGGGCCAGAGTTTTTATTACGCCGTCCATTGCTGCAAGCCATCGAACAATCGCGAGAAAAACCGCCAGTCCTGTTGATCGATGAACTCGACCGCAGCGACGAAGAGTTCGAAGCGTTCCTGCTCGAAGTGCTTTCCGATTTTCAGATCACCATCCCTGAGATCGGTACCATTACGACACCGAATCCTCCGCTGGTTGTGATCACATCCAACCGTACCCGTGAGGTGCACGATGCATTGAAGCGCCGCTGTCTTTATTACTGGATCGATTATCCATCCTTCGAAAAGGAATTGGAAATTGTCCATGCACGTTTGCCGCACGCGCCGGAAAAATTGGCGCGGCAGGTGACCGGTTTCATTCAACGTCTGCGTGAAATGGATCTATATAAATTGCCTGGCGTCGCGGAAACGCTCGATTGGACGACGGCGCTGGTCGCTCTCGACCAGGAGGCTCTCGACCCGATCATTGTGGATGAAACGCTCGGTGCGGTATTGAAGTATCAGGATGATGTGGAAAAAATAAGAGGGGAACAGACTCGTCTGATCCTGGAGCAGGTAAAAGCGGAGTTGGGGTGAGCGGTCTGCTCCTGCAAAACCTGCTGCTCTTTGGGCGCGTCCTGCGTCGCCTGGGTTTGGACGTGAATCCGGGCCGCATGATGGACCTGGTCAGTGCGTTGGATCATATCGAGATCGGCAACAAGTCCGATTTCTTTTATGCGGCCCGCACTCTACTGATCCACGAGCGCGACGATCTGCCGCTCTTCGACGAAGCGTTCGAACTCTTCTGGCGCAAACCCGCCGAGAGCTGGGACGTCCAGTGGCAGGGGCTCTCGCGTCGCCGGCGACCGACGAAGCCCGTAGTCACGCCTCCGCCTCTAAAAGATGAAGTTTCCGCCAATGACGATTCTGATTCTGAATCCAAAGAACCGCTCACAATCGTCGAAGTGACACACACCTACAGCGACCGCGAAGTGCTGCGTCATAAGGATTTCGCGCAGATGAGCGTCGAAGAATCCGCGGCAGTCAAAGAGTTGATGTCGCGTTTACACTGGAGGATCAGCGAGCGACGCACGCGGCGCCGACACCCGGGTAAAGGAGAAATGCTCGATCTGCGTCGCACGCTGCGACATAGTCTGCGTGCCGGCGGTGAGATCTTTCGCTGGTCCTATCGCGTACCAAAAAAGAAGCCGCGTCCGCTCGTGATCATCGCTGATATCAGCGGTTCGATGGAACGCTATACGCGTATCCTGCTGCACTTTGTTTATGGGATGAAAGCGAGCCTGACCCAATCGGTGGAGGCCTTCGTCTTCAGCACGCGGCTGACACGTATCACGCGTCCGCTTCAGATCCGTGACCTGGACCTGGCTCTGAAAAATGTGGGTGCACTCGTCAACGATTGGGCCGGCGGGACGCGCATCGGCGAGTCTCTGAAGTATTTCAACTTCGAATGGGGGCGTCGAGTCCTCGGGCGCGGCGCGGTAGTGCTCATTATCAGCGATGGCTGGGATCGCGGCGACGCGGAACTCCTCGACCGCGAGATGGCGCGTTTGAAACGGAACTGTCACCGCGTCATATGGTTGAATCCACTCCTCGGCGCGCCAGAGTACGAGCCACTGACGCGCGGCATTCAGGCTGCCTTGCCGCATATCGATCACTTCCTGCCGGTGCATAATCTGGCAAGTCTTGAGGACCTGGCTGATCGATTGGCAGATTTGGATCATAGGTAGAAGACCCTAAACACAAAGGACACCAAGTACACAAAGGTAGTTGTTTGTACCTTAAGGTTTTAAACCGTAGTGCCCTTTGTGTCCTTCGTGGTAAAAATGGAGCTATTTATGCGTGATATCCTCTCTGATCTCGAGAATTGGGGTGCGAGCGAAAATAATTCCATCGCCCTCGCGACGGTCATTCAAACGTGGGGATCATCCCCTCGCCGCGCTGGCGCGAAGATGGCCATGACGCTCGATGGCAAGATTACCGGCTCTGTCAGCGGGGGATGTGTCGAAGGTGCAGTTTTCGATACCGGAGTCGAAGTTCTGAAGACGAATCGTCCGCAGTTGCTGCATTTTGGTGTGGCAGATGAAACTGCCTGGGAAGTCGGTCTTGCCTGTGGAGGCAGCATCGATATTTTTGTCCAGCCGCTTGCCCCGGAAATGTTCAAGCGCATACGTTCTGTGATCGTCGAGGAACGACCTGCGGTCAATATTAGCATCGTGCGCGGACCCGCCGCGTTGCTGGGCAAAGAATTGTTGCTGCATGACGATGGCAGCGTCACCGGTACGATCAGTGACCAACTCAATCCACGGGCGTTATCGATTGCAAAGGAATCCCTTACAACAGGCGAATCGCGCCGCCTCATGTTGAGCGAAGACGTAGAAATTTTCGCAGATGTGATCCTACCTCCGCCGACGTTGATCGCGGTTGGCGGGGTTCATATCACAATTGCATTGATGGCACTGGCGAAGACCCTCGGATATCGTACTGTTGTAATCGACCCACGCAGCGCATTTGGCA
Organism: uncultured Anaerolinea sp.; assembly: GCA_964489725.1. Lineage (GTDB taxonomy): Bacteria > Chloroflexota > Anaerolineae > Anaerolineales > Villigracilaceae > Defluviilinea. Next base: position 15,740 of record CAZBAX010000016.1, read on the forward strand.
ACGAGACCAGATTCCCGAATGTCGATCAGCTGATTCCATTATGGCCCGATGAGGCGTTTCAACAAATTCCAATCACGCGATCCACTGCCATCGCCATGCTCACGCACGATCCCAAGCTCGACGATCCTGCTTTGAAGATCGCCTTAGCAAGCCCTGCGTTTTACGTCGGCGCGTTGGGAAGCAAAACTACCCAGGCGAAACGCCGCCAGCGCCTGATTGAGGAAGGACTCACGAAAGCGCAGTTGGATCGCCTGCATGGTCCCATTGGTCTTGAGCTGGGCGCAGGCACACCGGAGGAGATCGCCATGTCGATCATGGCCGAGATTGTGGGGGTCCGCAATGGGTCGGATGACCATTCAATGCCGCCTAGTGTCCATCTATAACACCATTTCTCCTCGTTCACTACGGAAATTCATTTTTCTCTACCGTACATCACGCCATTTTTACCGCTAAGAGCGCGAAGAACGCAAAGATTTAAAGGTTTTCTTAGCGCACTTTGAGGGCTTCGCGGTGAAGATGTACGGTAGCAAAATTCATTTCAAAAACAGGTGATCGATCGATCGACCGTTCGTTCCTGATATCCTCGGATGTATCACTTGTCGCTTCATAAGATGAAATCCTTCCCAACAGCAGGCATTGTCAGAACGAGCTGGGTGGGGGCTTTTTCCTGTTTTCTTTGAAATAAGTCAGTATCGCCAAACAGATGAATAGCCACCTGATTCAGTGAGTTTCGTCTTATCCTGGAGAACGCAAGAACGCATATAATCTCCTGTGAAAATCCTGCGTAATTGGCAGGATCAACGGACTTTCTTGGGAACACTGTTGCAAATCATAAGGGCATTCCACACCTGCAGGTTCTTGGTGAAGGATGCGGGGAATTTCGATAACTCATCTCCTATACTTTCTTGATTTACCCGGTTCCTACCCCCAATAATCTGGGGTGTATTTCTCTTTGTACGTCTACAATACAAACAAGGTCAAACAAAGATGCAAAAAGAACTCAACGTTGTCATTGTCGAAGATGACCCTTATGCGCGGGACTTTATGTCGATGCTGCTGCGCCGTGACTGGCGTACACGTGTGGTAGGGGAATTTAGCAGTCTCTCTGGGATGGAGTTGAAACAGGCGCTGCGCTCACCCTCTGCCCATGTGGATATTCTGGTTCTGGATACGGAGGTGGCCAACGATGAGAATTGGCCAGCCAAAGTCGTTCAGATGACACGTGTTCTGCCGCGCCCGCCTCTGATCGTGTTCACCTGTACATCCCCTGAGCCGCATATCCTGCAGCGTATCCTGGATGCCAAAGGCGGTGGTTATATCGCCAAAAACGAAGTCCTGTATGCCCTGGCAACTGCCATCGCCGCCGCTGCGAAAGGCCGGTTCGTGATCACACCCGGTGTATTGATCGTTGCCGGTCGACTCGAGTTGCCGGAACACACCCTGATCATGGATGGCACCATGCCTGTGGCCAACTTTACGGCTCGCGAAAAGGACCTGGCCCGCCTGGGCCTTCTATTTAACCTCGCGCAACGTGAGATCGCCGACGATCTGATCATTAGTACGGACTTCGTCGCCGAGATCATGGGACAGGTATATGACAAGCTCGGCGTGCGGGAAATCCTGGATGGTGAAAAAGAGCTGGAACGATTTTTTCAGGATGAAAAATTACGTGAGCGCTGCCAGGAGATCCTGGAACAGTACGCGGCGAACGGCAGCCGGGCCGGGCGCAAAGCACCCGGAATGTCTACGCTGGCATTCCACTTGTTGACTGTTCCGGAAACGACCGAATTCAACTAGTACAAGCTTGCATCATCGCTGGGCAAGGAGCCTGCATGTTTGAATCGTTTTGGACATTTTTGCTTACCTGGTACAACCTGCCGTTTACACTGATGTTGGGGCTGGGGATCGTTTTGGCCGGTCTGCAAATATTGGGACTCAGCAATGATGGCGATACCGACGCAGACGCGGATGCGGACGCCGACGTCGATGTACATGCCGATGCTGATGTAGATGTTGATAGCGACGTGGATACAGATGCAGACGCGGATTCAGATACAGATCTAGTCGTTCATCATGAGCCTGATCTCGATATCAATCATGATATTGACCATGATATGGACCACGATATGGAGCATGTTGCCGGTCATGATTCACCATCAGGTTTTTCCTGGTTGGCCTTTATTGGTATTGGAAAAGCACCATTAATGGTGGTAATGCTCATCGTCCTAATGACAACCGGCCTGTTAGGCTGGATCGTAAATGGGATCGCCGCAGGACTTCTGGGATTTTTCCCCGGTCTTTTATTGCTGGTGACGTTCCTGGTTAGCCTGGCAGGCGGCAGCCTGATCACCTCGCGGGTGAGCCGTCTTATCGGGCGGGCTTTGCCGCCAGTCAGCACGACCGCGACTCGCGCGCAAGCGCTGGTCGGCCGGCCCGGGACCGTGATCAGTCCTTTTGTTGATGAGCGCTACGGCATGATCCATCTGCGAGACGACGGCGGCACCCTCATCAGCGTGTTTGCCACCACGGAAGATGAACAACCTATCGCACGTGGCGACTCAGTCATTCTCTTGTCATACGATGCCGCGCAACGACGTTATCTTGTCACTCGCCGGTAAAAATACTCAAGCAATGGAAAACTCAACCTTGTAAACATCAATGGAGGTTCCTATGGAATTTGTTGCTATCTACATCATCTTTGGGATTGCTGCGGTGATCCTGATCGGGATGGTACTGTTCTTCTCGATCCTGAAGGCCTATGTCAAGACCCCTGCCAACCGCGCCTTTGTCCGCACGGGTGGATTGGGTACTCGTCCCAATACACCGCCTAAGGTCGTTATGAATGGTGGCGCCTGGGTGTTCAGAAGCATCCACGAGATCACGTGGGTGGATCTGGGTACGATGGCGATCGAAATTGAGCGCACCGAAAACAACGCGCTGCTGACGAAAGATCCACAGTATGCCGATATCAAAGCCATCTTCTATATCAAAGTCAACCCGACGGTGGATGGCATTATCGACGCGGCCCGCACGATTGGCGGCAAACAAGTTGACTCGAATGCTGTCAAGCAGCTGGTCGATGCCAAACTGGATGGCGCTCTCCGTGACGTGGCTGCATCGTTTACGCTCATGAGCCTGCACCAGGAACGCGAGAAATTCATCCAGGAAGTACAGAACCGTCTGAAGACAGACCTGGAAGAAAACGGTCTGATGCTTGAATCAGTTTCGATCCTGACCTTGCGTGCTGCCCGCCAGGGTTCCTTCGGAACCGATGACGTGTTCGGAGCGCAGGTTGCACGTGCAAATGCCTCGGTGATCTCTCAGGCGCTGCGCGAACGCAACGATATCGAGCGCAAAGCAGAAGTGGAGATTAAACAACGCGATACCGAAGCGGCTACCTCGCGCCTTGAACTCGATCGGCAACTGGCTTTGGTCACAGCTACCCAGGAACGTGAGATCCGCACGATCCAGGCCACGGAAAAGGCCCTTGCCGAGCGCAGTGAATATGAAGAAAACCAGAAATCGGAGATGGCTCGCGTATCCAAAGAGCGTGCCGTGGCGTTGGCCGAAATCGAACGTGACCAGCAGCTCGCCATCCAGAACGAGCGCAAACAGCAGGAAGTGATGTTCACCGAAGTGGCCCGCCGCCAGACTATCGAATTGGCCGAGCAACAACGCCAGATCGCTGTGACCAATGAACAGAAGAAGCGTGAAGCTGCCGACAAGGATCGCCTGGTGGTGTCTGCCCAGCGTGAAGAAGCTGCCCAGGCTGTGACCACGGTCCAGGCAACCGAAGCGGCCAACCGTGAAGCCAGGATCAAAGTCATCGAGGCTGAGCGCGAGGCGCAGAAGGCCATGATCGAGCAGAAGAACAAGATCGAGCTGGATGCGCTTCGCAAGCAACGCGAAGCTGAGGCCCAGGCCAAGGCTCTCAAAGAAACAGCCTCAGCAGAGGCAGAAGCCTCACTGAAACAAGCCGAGACGACTCGTGTGCAAGCCCAGGCCGAAGTAGAGGCCGCCAAGCTCCGCGCCGAGGCCGCGAAAGCATCTGCTTCTGCTACCGGTTTAGCTGAAGCGGATATTCTGAAGGCCAAAGCCGAAGCTGCCATGCGCGAAGCGGAAGCTGTTCGTGCGAAAGGTCTGGCGGAAGCTGAAGCAGAAAAAGCAAAGGCTGAAGCTCTGGCCGCGTTCGATGGGGTTGCCCAGCGTGTGGAATTGCTCAAGCTGCAGCTTGACGCTCAGGTGCGTATCGAAGTCGCCAAGGCCCAATCGCTAGGTTCTGCGCTCGCCTCGATGAACATCAAGATGATCGGCGACCCGAACGCCGCTGCTTCCCTGCTGCGTATGGTGACCGCGGCCGACGGCTTGGGTGAAATCCTCAAGGCCACACCAGAACCGGTCAAGGAGGTGGGCAAACAGTTGGTAGAGAAAGTTACGGGCAAACCGCTGCCGCTGTCCATCACGGATGGCAATGGCGCAACGCCAGATGCCAACCCTAACGCCGACGTCGCGCAGTTGATGCCAGAGATGATCGACATGATCGAAAAGAAGATGGATCTGGAAGCCATCAAGGATCAGAGCGTGCGTGAGGTCCTGATCGCATTGAGCGAAAAGGCCACGAAGAAAGAGAAGACGGTCATTGCAAAGGCTCAACAGGCTCTGGATAGCCTACCCGTTCTCAACGACCTGCCCTTTGAAGAGGTTTATCTGCGGGTCACTACTAAATAATCACCCGGACTTGTCTACCCTGCTCATTCCTACTAATGGGCAAAGTAGAGGAAACCCCTGATGAAATTGTCCGAACGCATCCGTCTGTTTCTCAAAGCGGCCGCCAACGACTTGTTCAGTGAAGAACAGGTGATGGAAATTCGCCAGGTGCTCGATGGTGAAACCAAGGCTGAACGTTTGACCAGCCTGTTGGATGAAGCTCAGCGCCAGCTGGATACCCTGCGCCTGGAGCTTGGCAATGCCGTCAGCCATCAGAAGCGGCTCGAACGAGCCCGGCGGGAAGCCGCAACGAAGATCAAGAGTTTGGATGCAGCTTCGGATGCGGCGATTCAAGCCGGGCAGGATGGGCAAGCCCGTGAGCAGCTGGCTCAGCTTCAATCTGTGCAGCAACATGCAGATGAATTGGAAGAACTCGTCCGGGTTGGAGAAAAACATAGCGCCGACTTGCGGCTGGCGGTCAACCGGCAGCAGGAGCAACTGGTTATTCTACGGCAACGCGCCCTGGCCCTGACCGATCGGGAACGCAGCGTGACAGCCCTGGCGGAATTACTCGGCGATCAGCAAAGCCTGGCCCGGCAGACCGAAAAACTGCAGTCGGAATTGGCAGCCTGGGAAGCGCAAATCGCCCATCGCGAGGACTATCTTTCAGCCCGCCAGGAATGGAACAAATAACATGGCTCTGACACCTGCCCAAGAAGAAGCGCTGGATCAACTGGTGGCTCAGATGCGCCAGACATCATCCAAGTCTGTGCCAGTGCCGCAACTTGACATGCTGCAAACCTGGCTGGGCATCTCGCAAGCCGATCTGCGCGAGAAGATTTTTTCACTGCTCGGTCAAAAGGATGAGTACCAAAAGCGCTTTCTGGATTGGGTGAATACCAATCCGCTGGAAGCCAACGTAGAACTTTTGGGATTAGCCGCCTGGGCCTTCTTTGAGGCCGAAAAAGGTGTCAATCCCAAAATACAGACCTATATTGATTCGTTTTATTATATTTCCACGTGTGCTTCTGTTGGTTATGCCGATATGTTCGCAATCACCCAAACCGGCCGTACCATCGCGGCGATCGTGATGATGCTGGGGCCCGCCCTGACTGGCAAAGCCCTCGATTATCCGGATAAACGTTAATTCGCCATTACATGAAAGGAGAAAAAATGGCTACCTTGCTTGATAAAGTTTCCACCCTGATCTCGGCGAACCTGCACGCCTTGGTTGACCAGGCCCTCAAAACTAATAGCCTTGCTGTGATTGATCAGTATATCCGCCAGGCCGAGGATAACCTCGAAAATCTGGCTGATGCCGCGGCGACTGTGGGCGCAGAGATCAAGTCCATCCGCCGCAGATTGGACGAGCACGAGAAGCGATCCAGGGATCTGGACCGGGCGGTCGACGCTTTCCTGACCGACAACAATGAGACGGCCGCGGCGTCCACGCAAAGCCAGCTCAACAGCACCCTGCAGTTGATCGAGACCTATAGCCAGCAGATCGCCACCCAGGAAGCAGAATACCAGAAGCTACTGGATGCGCGCACCAAACTGGAAGCTCGCCTCGCGACCATGCGTCAGCAGCGTACGGAGCTCCAATCGCTGCTCGAACTGGCCAAGAGCAAGGAAATCGTTATCAAGACGATCAAAAGCCTGGATGACCTGGCTGGCTCTGGCGACACCGACATTAGCCGGATCGCGCAAAGCATTTACACCCGGCTTGATAAGGCCAACGCCGCCACAGAGCTCCGCGCTGCCAGCCTCGATGAACAGATCGACCAGGTGCTGGGACGCGACTTGATCAACGAGCAATTAGCAGAACGGAAGAAAAAACTGGCTGAAAAGAAAGCTTGATCGCTTCATTGAAAAAAACACTTTCAGCAATTCGCTGAAAGTGTTTTATATCCTTTTGTGGGTCAGTGGGAACTTATATCGCTCATTTCCATCAGGGATAATAGCTTCGTCGTCGTATTCCAGTTGCGGATGGTCATCTCCTGATACACTGGCAGACTTATGACCCGGGTGAGATGGCTTTGTGTCGCTTTGCTGATCAATCGCGAAAAATAAAGCACGCCGCGACCGGCGAACGCTTCATCCACGCCTTCCCTGGTAGAGACACTTTTCATCGCCCTGGCGGCAGTAAGAGGCTCTTTCAGGAAAATAACATCGTAACGATACGTATCTGGTTTTGAGCCAAAACCCGTGGGTGCCTTGCTAACAATCGCTTTCATTTGTTGCTTTGAGCGCAGCACCAGACGCGATTTGTAGTTGAATGCTTTCGACAGTGCAGACTCGATCCGGTTCGTCAACTTGACCGTGCCGGATTCGTTCGTGCCGAATATGATATTGCCGCTCTGGATGTAAGTGCTCACATCCTGAAGCCCCAGCGATTCGAAACAGGCCTTCAGGTCGGTCATCCTGATGATGTTATTCCCGCCGACATTGATACCGCGCAATAAAGCCACATAGTTGTTCATAGGTGCAAGATTATAACGGATTCAGCGTAGCGAGCAGATCACACAAAAAAGATGTCGTTGCGAGGAATGGCGCCCTCGGCGCCACGACGAAGCAATCTCCCAGTAAGAGGCTTATTGACTCAACAGGGTGTTTCCATTTAACTGGAGATTGCTTCGGGCGAAAGTCCATCGCCCTCGCAACGACATGCCATGTTCTGTATCTTCTACAAATAACTTTCCAACAATTGTATGAATTCTCGGCAGAACGCTGGGATATCGGCGACAACGCGTCCCCACACTTGATTCCCGTCACGGAAGGCGGCTTCATCCACCCAGGTCGCGCCGGCGTTGACCAGATCATCCTTGATCCCCAAAGAGCCGGTGGCGCGGTGACCTTTTACAATCCCAGCAGAAATCGCGATCAATCCACCATGACAGATGATCGCGATCGGTTTTTTCAGTGCATCCATTTGGCGCACGAGATCAGTAACAGCAGTATAGCGCCGTAACTTGTCAGGAGCCCAGCCGCCGGGCACGATCAAGGCGAACAATTCATCAGCTTTAAGTGAGTCGATCCTGGTGTCGGGCGTGATGACCAATCCGTTTTTGCCCTTGATCGGTTTTAACTCTATTGCGGCCGTAAGCACAGTCGCACCCTCCTCTTGTAGACGCATGAGGGGCACGTAATACTCGAGATCCTCGACACCTTCCGCCACCAGAGTAGCGATCGTTTTGCCATTCAATTTCATGATCCATCCTCGTACACTCAAGTTGTCTTTCTGCTCAATATTCTAACTGCTTCTGCAGAATCCAACTCCAGTGCTTTCGCGGCAAGAGTGGCTGCCTGCGCGACGGACCAGCCGCGCACAATTTCCTTGGCAGCCCCGATCAAGGGAGCTGACATACTTAACTCGTCCACGCCCAGTCCCAGCAGGATGGGAATCGCTTCCGCATCGCCTGCGAGTTCACCACACACGCCTATCCATACGTGATTGGATCGAGCTGCATCGACAACCTGCTTGATCTGGCGCAGCACAGCGGGATGACAGGCATCCGCAATGGATGCGACGTTCGGATTCGTACGATCTGCGGCGAACGTATATTGTGTCAGATCGTTCGTGCCGACGCTGAAGAAATCCACTTCACGAGCGAATTGTTCTGCCATCGCAGCCACCGATGGGATCTCCACCATGATGCCTGTATCCACTTTTTCTGCATGTGGTACATTGCGCGCCGACAGTTCCCGGCTCGCTTCGGCAAGCAACGTTTTGGCGCGGCGCAATTCGTCGAGCGTGGCAATCATCGGGAACATAATTCTGATCGGAAATTCTGCAGCAGCACGCAATACAGCACGCAGTTGCGTCTTGAACAGCTCTGGTTGTGCAAGACACAAACGGATCGCCCGCCATCCGAGAAATGGATTGGTCTCGGCCGCCAGGTTGAGATAGGGAATAAATTTGTCCCCGCCGGCATCGAGCGTGCGGATGATGAGTGGTCGTCCATCCAGGGCCCGCGCTGCTGCGCGATAGACGTACACCTGTTCTTCTTCATCGGGCGCGGACGTGCGGTTAAGGAATAGAAACTCAGTGCGGAATAAGCCGACTCCATCTGCCCCTGCCTCAACTGCTTTCGCGGCGCCTGCCACCGAACCAATATTGGCGGCAATTTCAATTCTCTTCCCATCCGGGGTAATGGCTGGCGCGGCTTGCTGGAGGCGGGCAGTTGTCTGCTGTACCCGAATCATCTGTGCTTTCTTCGAATAGGTTTCGATCAGTTCTGTATTCGGATCGATGTAAACCTGCCCGCGCTCTCCATCCAAAATGATGTGCTGCCCATCCTGCAATGTCAGGATCTGGTCTCCCAACCCAACCACGGCGGGAATCTCCAGCTCGCGCGCCAGGATCGCCGTGTGTGAAGTGGGTCCACCAAAGGCAGTGCAAATCCCGAGGATGAAACCAGGCTCAAAACGCGAGGTCTCCGCGGGCGTCAGGTCCGGTGCGATCAGGATCCCGGGCTTGAGCATGGTCGGCTGCATATGACCCACGCCCAGCACATGGAGTAGGACCTGCCTGCCGATATCCTGCACGTCCTTGCCGCGCGTTTGAAGGTAGGTGTCTTCTATGTCGCGAAAGCTGGCTGCCACTTTATCCACTGCCGATTGCCAGGCCAATGCGGCATTCTGCCTTTCGGCAAAGATCTTTTCACGCGCTGGCCCGAGTAAGGCCTCATCCTCGAGGAACAGGCGATGCGCTTCGAAGATCGCAGCGCTTTTGCCGTTCGATCGACTGGCTGCCGATCTGCGATCCGCTTCGATCTCATCGCGCGTCCGGGCAATGCTGTCGAGCAGGTGCGCCCACTCCTCAGCCGGGTTCTCGGTCTGATGCGTCGGAATCGCCGGAGGGGCGGGCCGGTATAAGAACGCCTCAGCAATGACGATCCCGGTGGATGCGGGTATGCCACTTACGCAGGAGGGATCATCACCCATCATCCGTGTAGTTTCGATGGATGCAGGGGGAGCGGATGGTTCCTGATCTCCGAAATTCTCTTCCGCCAGGACCTTGATCGCATCGAGGGCGGCCCGTGCATTCGGACCGGAAGCAGACAACTCGATCTGGTGCCCCTGCCTCACTCCCAGCGTGATCACGCTGTTAATGCTTTTTGCATTCACAGGCCCGTGGCCAGTGGTGAGGTTACGGATAAATATACTGTCCTGTGGGAATTTCCCAGCGGCCTGCACAACACGGGCTGCTGGTCGTGCATGCAGTCCCAGTGTGTTGTTCACAGCGAGCTGCAGCACGATGCTCTGCTCCGACGATACCGCCGATTGCGAAGGATTGCTTTCCGCCGCAACGGTGTTGAGATGCGTCGATTTTGGAGTCAGCGCCCCGCGAGCTTCGCTGATCACCTGCTCGATCGAACCGCCAATCCGGGCCTGAACAGCGGCGGCAATCGCTCCTTCCACGACAGGTGCTTCACATAAGAAGATTCTTGAACGCTTATCGTCGGGCAGCATATCCACTGCCATCTCCGAACTCAGGATGGCACTGCCGAGATCCATCAAAACAAGAACGCCATCATCAGAATATACCTGCTCGATAGCTTGCAAGATACGGATGGGGTCTGTGCCGAGCGCGGCATCGTCTGTGCTGATGCCGCCCGCGGCTTGAATCAATAGTTCAGCGCCGCCCATGTTGCGTGCCAGTTCAAGGACTCCTTCAGCCAGCTTTGCGCTGTGTGAAACGATCACAATTCCGATCACTCTATTTTCCCTTCATCACGAATGCCCACTATGCTATGCCGGACTACACAATGCATGAGCAGCAGTCTTCAAAAGATAATACGACGATGTTGCACCTGGGTCCTGTGTGCCGGCACTGCGTTCTCCCAAATAACTGGCCCGCCCTTTCTTTGCCACCAGAGGCGTTGTGGATAACATGGCCTGTTCGGCCGTCCTCTCTGCGGCACGCAAGGCATCCTCGAGCGACGCGCCCTTCGCCGCACATTCCTTCAACGTGTTCAACGCCGGGATCAACGTGTCGAGCATGGTCTTGTCGCCCAGGTTGGCTTTACCGCGCATCATGACGCCGTTGACAGCCGAATCGATGGCGATGATCCAATCGTTCAACGTCAATTCCAATTTTCCGGTCGTCTCCTTGCCGATTTGTATGAACAGCGTTCCGTACAGAGGCCCGCTCGCACCGCCCACTGTCGAGATGAGCACCATACCGATGTTCCTGGCGATGGAACCGATATCCTGGTTCTCGAAGGCCGGAAGTTTGGTGAGCACGGATTGGAAACCACGATCCATGTTGATGCCGTGATCGGCATCGCCGATCGCAGAATCCAGCGCGGTTAGATACTCCTTCTTCTCTGCGATCAGACCAGCAAAGTCTTTGACCCAAACAATAAATTGATCCCGGGAAATTGTCATCGTAGTCTATCCTTCTTGCAATCTCATCCATCACTGCGGGTGGCGCCGCTCCTCGCAGTGACGAAACTACGTGAAGGAGGCAGATGATACGCTCATCCACCTGCCTCCTGATTCAAAAACCTTGCGAAGGTTCATTGGAATGAGCTTACCTTCGCAAGGTTCTCATACTACACTCCCCAACGCAGCGCGGGGGTCTTGACTGGCGCATCCCAAAGGCGGATCAATTCATCATCCACTTTGAGAAGCGTGATGGAACAGCCAGCCATTTCGAGAGATGTGATATACGAGCCGACCAGGCTGCGGGCGATCTTCACACCGCGACCGGCACAGATCTTTGCCAACTCATTGTATACCACGTACAACTCGATCAAGGGCGTCCCGCCCATGCCGTTGACAAACGCCACCGCGGAGTCACCTTTCTTGAAGGGGAGATCATCCAGGATGGGGTTCGCCAGCATTTCCGTGATGTCTTTCGCGGTTCCGAGCTTCATGCGCGTCCGTCCCGGTTCACCATGGATTCCGATACCGATCTCCATTTCATCTTCCGGCAGGTCAAAGGTGGGCTTGCCGGCCTGCGGCACAACACAGGATGTAAGTGCCATGCCCATGCTGCGTCCGTTGGCATTGACTTTGCGGCACAGCTCAGCGACATCCTTGAGCGGACGATGCTGCTCCGCCGCAGCTCCGGTGATTTTTTCTGCCAGCACGGTCACGCCGACGCCGCGTCTGCCAGCGGTATATAGGCTGTCCTTTACAGCGACATCATCATCGGTGACGACCGCTTCCACCTCGATGCCATCCGCCCGGGCCAAGTCGGCTGCCATTTCAAAGTTCAGCACATCGCCGGTATAGTTCTTTACGATGTGCAGCACACCTGCGCCGCCATTGACGGCTTTGGTCGCCTCGAGCATTTGATCGGGTGTGGGGGAGGTAAAGACCGCTCCGGGGCAGGCTGCATCCAGCATTCCCATGCCGACGAATCCGCCGTGCATTGGTTCGTGCCCGGAGCCGCCACCGGAGATGACACCAACTTTGCCTTTCAGCGGTGCATCGGCGCGATAGATATAGTTCGGTTCATAACAGACTTTCACGAGGTCGGCATGGGCAATCGCAATGCCTTCCAACTCTTCTCGCACAACATCTTCGGGTTTATTGATAAGTTTTTTCACAGTCTTCTCCTTCTGCGCTGAATATCAGCGATCCGCCTTGGCTGCTTCACGGACAACACTGGTCTTCGCGGATTCCTCTCGCGTGATGAAGTCATAGACCCAAACGCCGAGTAGTGCTCCGAGTGACGGTCCAATAAAGTATACGGCCAGATGAGCCATATTGTATGCGCCGCCGAACAGAACCTGGAGCACGGCAGGAGCCACCGAACGGAACGGATTCAGCGATACATTGGTGACAGGTCCGAAGACGAGGATGTCAGCTGCGACTACCAGCGGAATGGCCAAGCCAGCAAAGCCGCCAGGTGCGCGACCATCCACTGCCGAGCCCATGATGACGAAGAGCAGGAAGAACGTGCCGACCAACTCTGCCAAAATCGCGACCAGGTAGCCAGTGTTCGCTTCGCTAAAGTCCGTAGCTCCATAACCGAGCTGTGCGGCGTTGGTGAAGCCATAGCACAAACCGATCAAGCCGGCTCCGATGAAGGCGCCGATCAATTGCGCGCCCCAATAGGACGTGGCGTCCTTCCAGGACATGCGCTTACTGACCGCCATGGCCAGTGTCACCGCCGGGTTGATGTGACAGCCTGAGATGTGACCGATCGTATAGATCATCGCAACGATGGCGAATGCAAATGCAAGAGCGATCCAGCCCAGGTCTGAAAGGGTAAACGGCAGGTTTCCGGCCGAAATGAAACTAAATGTGGTGATGGAACCGGGTCCGACCCAGACCAGGAACGCCGTGCCGATCACTTCTGCTACAAACTTCTGACTTGCCGTGGGATTCTTGTTTACAGCCATTTTCGCTTCCTTTCTAAACTCATAAATTATGGATACAACTAACCGTCAAAGGTTGGGAAAGATCAATGTGCCAATCGAAAATTTTGCCCTCCTTCTAAACAAACACCGCTGAACGCACGTCTGCGTCCAACGGTGAATACGTGGAGTGAAGATTTCGCTTGCTGTGCCTGCTGTTGAGTAAGAGAGAACATGTATTTATGGTACAGTTCCCTCGACAAAAATACAAAAATTTGATGCAGTTTGTTCTATTTTGTAACAGAAATTTACCGTGTCTGTTTCAAAATGAAACACTAACCTGAATTATCCGTTGAAATTCCGAGTTCTTTCATCTTCCTCCAGAGCGTAGTGCGGCTAATGCCCAATGTTTGCGCGGCTTTGGTCAGGTTGCCGTTTACTGCCTGGGTGGCGGCAACAATGGCTGACTTTTCGGCCTCCTCCAATGTCTGGATGGCTTGCACCACGGCCTTTCCCTTGATCAGGGCGCTGCGCCTGGCGATCGCAGGCGGCAGATTGTTCAATTCGATCTGTGGACCCTCGAACAGAAGCGCCGCCCGTTCCATCACGGTCTCGATCTCGCGGATATTCCCAGGCCACGGATATGCTGTCAGGGCCGCCAGAGCCTCGCCGGAAACTTTCAAGGGACGTCCCAGCTGGACGGTCAGCTTATCCAGGAGGTGTTCGACCAGAAGCGGGATGTCTTCTGCACGCTGGCGGAGCGGTTCCATGGTAATGACAAACGAGCTAAGACGCAGCAGCAAATCGTGGCGAAATGAATCCTGCGCGAGGAGTTCGTCCATGCTGTGCGTGGTGGAGACGATAATGCGCACATCCACCGGAATGACGCGATTCCCTCCCAGCCGGATCACATCGCCCATTTCGATGACGCGTTGTAGAGCAGCCTGCGTCTCCAGGGGAAGTGTTTCGATCTCTTCCAGGAATAACGTCCCACCCTGCGCCAGTTCAAACTTGCTCGGCTGTCCCAGTGATGCTGCTGTGTTGAACGCGCCTGCCTCGAACCCCAGGAATTCTCCCAATGCCAGTTCGCGCGGGATGGCACGGCAGTTGATCGCCAGGAACGGTCCGCCGGCACGCCGGCCACTGTTGTGAATGGCACGCGCCAAAATATTCTTACCGGTTCCCGATTCGCCAGTCAGGATCACGCACGCTTCCGCATTCGCTGCGACCAGAGCCTGTTTGCGGATCTTCTTCGCAGCCGCGCCATGCCCGACGATATCATCCAGAGTGAGGCGGGCCCGCGCCCCAACGAGACGGTTCACCAATTCATGCACATGTTCGATCTGTCGCACGGTCATGATATAGATGAGGAAATTTTCCTGCGAAGAAATGATTCGCAAGCTGACCAGACATTCGCGTGCTACTCCATCCACGACGAAGGCCGTCTCTATATCGGTCAGTTCCTCACCCAATGCAACAGCCCGGGCGATATTCTCAGGCAGCGAAAAGAATTCAGACATTGGCCGGCCGACCACGGTCGTTGGAGAGAGATGCAGGGTTTTTCCTGCCCGGTCATTCAAATGCATGATAAGCCCATCGTTCGACCATGCCAGCACACCCTCGGTGATCGAATCCATGGTGGCGTACAGTTCGGCCGTCTTGGCGTTTGCCTCACGCACAATCAGGTCCGCCCGCAGTTGATTCTCGATGGCGCGGGCGCCGGCTACCACGACCCCAAAGGATTGGTGCGTGTATTGTTCGACGGGTTCCACCAGCCCCAGCACCCCCAGAGGATGTCCCTCTATCGAATGGATCGGCGCAGCGACAGAACTAAGGCTGTGCAGGCGGACCGAGAAATGCTCAGCCCCCACGATCTGAGAAGGCATGGCTTCGAACAATGTTACAGCGATTGCATTTGTGCCCAGATGTCCTTCATCCAGATAGGCCCCCGGACGAAATCCCATCGTTTGCAGTTCCATCATCAACGATGGCTCGCCCACTGCTTCGAGCAGGCAACCCGAGCTATCCGTGAGGATCAAAGTCACACGGCACTCTTCGAGGAACTCGTGAATATCCTCCATGATCGGACGCGCAATATTTCGCAGTGTTTTATGTTGTTTCAGGGTGCTTTGGAGCGCACTGTCACCGGCATAGGTCCACTGCAATTGGCCGTTCGGATTCATCCGTAAGCTGCAGCGTAACCACGAAGTCCTGACGAGCGAATTTAACCGGGCCTCTTCTGCAAGCTTCCCGGTCGAGGTAAATTCCTCCCAGGCCCGTTTACGAAGCGTGTTCTCCTCAGAGATACGTTGTGGTTGATTCATCATGATCGCGTTTGAATTTCACGTGCTGTCCGGCAGGGATACGTTCAATTGGCGGAAACCGCGCGGTCTGTTTGTACCATTTACCCCTGTCTTCAGGAAAAATTTCGATAAACTGAATCCCTGTGGAAGCCAACAAACTTATTCGATCAGCCACAGCCATGCGTTGTTAAACTGGCATGTGGCTTTGGTGCCTGATTGGCTCAATGCCACCAGTGCCATGAAACCGCGGTCGAAGGTGGTATCGGCATTCTTCAAGGCACGTAGTCTGGCGCGGTAGTTTGCCCTGATCTGTTCTACAACCACATCATACTCGGCCTTTTGCAGCAGGTAACTCGCCATTGCTTCGGCATCTGATGTATCGCCTGGTTTTTGCGGCTCAGGAGGCAGCCCAGGCATCACGGGCGGCGCGCTGGGATCGATATCTCCAATAAACGTGCCGTTGGTATAGATCGATAATGTATTGCCGCGCCCGACAACGGTCAGATTGTTGGTTGCCTGATTTTGCCAATCGAAGGCCGGGTCACGCCCATAGGAATAAATATCCTGCCCGGTCACCATTTCCCCTTTTGCGATGGTGAGAAACAGGAAGTGTCCGCTGGCGACGCGTGAGATCGTGGCCAGATAGGTATTCATCGCGTCTTCATTCCCATCGGAACGCAGCGCAAAGCCACAGCTGGATGCGCTGCCGATGGCATCCCACGTGATATCGGCAGAGATCACAAAATCACTGGCCAGGGTGGCCAGGAAGTAGTTCACGTAATCAAACTTCATGAACCCTTCCACTTCCAGTGAGACCGGCGGGTGCACCCAGCCTACACGTCCGGCTGCTGGGTCCACTCCATATTTTGACAGCTCAGCCAGGATGGGCGCTGCTGCCGCGGCGGTCGCTGCCTGATCTTCAGCGCTCAATGCCCCAACGGCTGCCTGCGTGGACGCAACCGATTGAGCCTGAAGAGTTCCCTCTGCCTGTGCGGTCTCAAGTGCAGCATTCGGATTCTGGTCCTGGCTCCCGGCCGCCGTGCCTGTCGCCCGGACGGAGGCGCTGATCGCATCCAGGGTGGCCTGTTTGGCCGGGTCGATGGATCCTCCACAAGCACCCAGCAGCAGGCCGGCCAGTAGACAGAAAAGAAAAACCGGTTGAAAAGTTCGCTTCATCGTTTTATGTCACATCTTTCCGTTTTTGCAGGAAAAGGATGGCGACAAACAAAAGGGTGATGATGCCCAATTGCACCATCCACGTGCGAATGATCTTGGCCCAATACGCAGCCGCATCTTCCTTGTCTACGAATGACCAGCCGATACCGCTGTGAAAGACTTCCATCGTGGCCTCGGCAGGGGTGACGGCTGAAGCCTGGCCGATCTGCCAATTGATCAGCTCCTGCTGGTAGGTGATGATCTGGTTCTTATAGACCTCAGATTGGGCCTGATAGGCTTCGATTTCCTTTTTATAGTTTTCCTGGATTTGGGTCGCCTCTGCTTCCCATTTCTGCAGTTGGACAAAGAAATCTGCCATGGCTACATTATCAGATTGATCTACCGGCTGCACGGGGCGTTCCGGGATCACCGGTTCCGGAGGGGGCGCTCCAAGCGGTGTCGGCTCGACCGGTGGCGTTTGATCGATCGATGGGTTATAGAATTGTCCAAGCCCCGGGTAGTTGCAAGACTCTTTCTTCAGCATGTTGAGTCCCATACAACGGCAGCCATTGTCCAGCTTGTCCTGGATCGTCATTGCCTCGCGCACATCTTTAGGCAGGGCCCAGCAAACATCCGCAGCTACATCGGAACCGGTGGCCGTGATACTCATCAACGCTTCGAATGCCCAGCGCGTCGAGGTCGGCGCAGACGCAAATGTGGGCAACGGAACGAGGGCCCCGGCCAGAACGATCTGAGGCAGCATGAGCATGATGACCAGCAGGGGAGCCGAATTGGCGTTCGGTGCGAGTGCCGAGGCGAAGAGTCCCAGCATCATGCCGGCCAGCGTTGCCAGTACCATTGTGATATACACCGTCACGAACTCCACAACTCCGCCGGGCATTTCAAAGGCCAGATAATGCACAACCGTGTAGGCCAGCGCCTGATAGAGCGCCAGGGCAGCGGCCACCCAGACTTTCGAAAGCACATACGGCAGGATCTGAAGGTTCACAAGCCGCTCGCGCTTATAGATATCCTGCTCTTTGACGATCTCACGCATTTGCGAGATTCCGCCCACCATCACACCATAGATCGTCATTAGGAACAACGTGATCATCACGTTCGGCATGCTTCCGTTCTCGAAAGCGAACGGATTTCGTCCAAGCAGGATGGCCAGGATCACATCCAACAAACTGACGATCGGCGCGGTGACCAGCATCAGCATGAGCGCGAAGCGATCACGCGTCAGTATTTTTACATTGCGCGCAGACAAGACAAAAAATTGCTTCAAGCCGGAGGTGCGCCTGGATGTTGAACCGCCTGCCTTCCTGGCAGCCTTTTCGGGTTGCGGAACGGTGGGTATATTGCCAGCTGCCATCTTTCCCGCAAGCGGCTTGGCGACATAATTTTGATATGCCTTGCTCTCGCGATAGCGCCTTGCCCAGTCTTCGGCTTTGCCGTTGTTGGGGTTATCCAGGATGGCGTAGATTTCATCGAATTCTATTTTTGCGGCCCGGCGATCGCGTTCGGAGCGATACTGGTCAAAATAGCTGAGAGCTTCATCGGGCGGACCAAACCAGGCCAGGTAACCGCCGCGTGCCAGGAAGATCACTTTATCTGCGAGCATCACGTTCTTGGTGGCGTGTGTGATCAGGATGATCGTACGTCCCTGATCTGCCAGACGCCGCATCAACTGCATCAACGCGGTCTCCGTCCCGGGGTCGAGACCCGAGGTCGGCTCGTCGAGGAAGAAAAGCCCGGGCTTGGTGAGCAGCTCCACGCCGATCGAGACGCGCTTTTGCTGTCCACCGCTTAGTCCGCTGATCTGCACGTCCTGCCGATGGACCAGGTCGAGATCCTGCAGGACTTCCATGACCCGCCTGTGCCGCTCCTCTTTGGTGGTGTCTGGCGGCATACGCAATTGGGCGGCATAGTCCAATGCCTGATAGACAGTCAACTCCATATGGATGATGTCTTTTTGCGGCACGAATCCAATTTCATTGCGGATGGAATCGAAATGGGTGTAAATGTCGATGTCGTTGACGAATACTTTGGAAGGCGGTGTTGCCGGGCGATAGCCCGCCACCGCATCGACAAAGGTTGATTTTCCGCCGCCGCTTTGTCCCACCACAACGATGAACTCTCTGGGTTTGAAAGCCACAGATATATTCTGAAGAATGTTGAGATCTTTGCGCACCCACTTATTCAGGCCCACAACATCGACCGTGAGCCCCTTGCTATCGTCATATTGCGCAAGCTGATCCTTGCCCATCACAAAACGGAATTGTCCGATATGGATGGTGTCATTGGGCTTGAGCCACAGCGAGCCTTCGATGCGTTCACCGTTGACGAATGTCCCGTTTGAGCTGCGCAAATCCTCAACGCGATATCGCTGTCCGACGCGTTCCACCTGCGTATGGAAGCGTGACACATTCGGCGACGGCAGCACTACATCATTTGAGGGATCTCGTCCGATCTGGATCAGGGTTTTTTCGCCAAAGACAATATCACGTTCCACACCCACTGCCGCTTCGCCAGGCGCATTGTAGTTGATGGTAACCATCATCCCAGGGTCGACACTATCGATTCTGAGTATGTCACCGTGACGTAGCTTGTGCGCACCCTCCAGCGGGCGGCCTTCGAACAGGAACGGATTCTTTGCTTCGGGAGAAATCGATAATGCATAACCGCCATTCACTTTTTGCAGACGTGCATGCTGCCGTGAGACGATTTGTGATGCAATCACGATATCATTACCATCCGCACGACCGATCGTTAGGTGGTCGCCCGTCAGGGTGTGGGTTGTCGAACGTTCCCCGGCAATCGTAACGATCAGCTGTGGCGGAGCCGCGCTGACCATGGATGGCAGCGGTTCTTCACCGACGATGGTCTGCATTCCGGCCCCGGCAATGGCAGGACTGGCATGAAACGCCGTGGCTGCCGATTCTGAGATCGGCGCTGCATACGCCAGTGTGACGTACCGCCCCAACTGGATCTGATCCCCTGATTTCAAGCGTGTGCGTCCGGCAATTTGTTGACCGTTGAGAAACGTCCCATTGCTGCTGCCGAGATCCTCCACCATGTAGCCGTCGCCTTCGCGGAGCAGGCGTGCATGTCGTCGTGAGACCTCGGGGATCGAAATCGTCACATCTGCAAAGTTTTCATCGCGCCCAATAATGATCTCTGCCTTGCTTAGCTCAAATTCGGTCCTGGGTATTGGGGTTTGACTATTGAGTATGGTTAGCTTGAAACTGCTGGATTGGGTCACGAGTCGGATTCCTTATATGTGACGTACAGACAGGTACCGCAACTTTAGTATCGTGTAGTTTTTTCACTATTTTGCGGAAGCTATCATTCAAAGTAACCTTACGATCATTTTTTAAGCACGAGTATCCAACGTAATATAAACATCTCTTGGCAGTCAGGAGATGTTCGAGCAAAATGCCCCATGTTGATTCAGGTAATAAATATAGATAAAATTGATAATAATTCAAAAGATTATACCTTTTTGGGAAAGCATGTCAAGCAAGTTGAACGTTTCCCTAGGGCAATCGCATTTGAATCTTTCTGGGATGACCAAGCGTGCGAATGCACTCAAAAAATCCGCTAATCTGCGCTTTGCTACCGTACATCTTCACCGCGAAGCCCGCAAAGTGCGCTAAGAAAACCTTTAAATCTTTGCGTTCTTTGCGCTCTTAGCGGTAAAAATGGCGTGATGTACGGTAGAGAAATCTGCGCTAATCTTCACGAATGGTCCTGAAAAGATTAGCGAGGATTGGCGAAGACACCTGCACTTGCGCCAAGTGCGAGTGTTAGCGAAAAAAAATCCTAATGCGATTGCCCTAAACGTTTCCCTCCCAAGACCGTTGCCGGACTACATCGTACCAACGGATTATTTTGAAATTGCGCTTTCGTGTTATAACTCGAAAATTATTCAGAGAAATTCGGTACGCTTTCTTCAAGGAGCACTGATCCCTCTTGGACTTCACACCCCCCGATTTGCCTAAAAACATGATCGACCTGCTTCGTGGGATGGTGGCGCAACACCCCGACCGCCTCGTATACCGATTCATCCACGACGACGATTCTGAGCCCGCTACGGTCACGTATTCGGAACTGGATCGCAGGGCTCGTGCCATTGGTGCCTGGCTGGAAAGCTTTGGCGCGAGTGGAGAACGGGCGCTGCTTTTATATCCCCCAGGCCTGGATTACATTGCAGCGTTCTTCGGCTGTTTGTATGCCGGAGTCATTGCCGTACCGGCGTATCCTCCGCGGCTCAATCGTCCAGTGCCGCGCATCCAGTCGATCGTCTCTGATTCCAGGGCATCCTTTGCATTAACAACATCGACGATCCTTCACAACATCGAGCAGCGATTTGAACATGCACCCGATCTGGCAGCGCTGCACTGGTTGAACAACGATCAGATTCCGTCTGGGATCGAAACGGATTGGCGTCCGCCAGACATCTCTTCTGAGACAATCGCATTTCTTCAATATACATCCGGTTCTACAAGCCAACCCAAAGGGGTGATGTTAAGTCATAGCAATCTGATGCATAACCTGGAAGCGATTCGTCGCGGCTTCCAAATCGACTCGAGCATTGTCCCTGTCTTTTGGCTGCCAGGCCATCATGATATGGGTCTGATCGGTGGCATGCTGGAACCCGTATATCTCGCTGGGCACTCTACGCTGATGTCACCGGTATCGTTCCTGCAACGACCATTCCGCTGGCTGGAAGCGATCAGTCGTTACAAGGCGACGATCACCGGCGCGCCCAATTTCGCATTCGATCTTTGTGTCGATAAAATCTCTCCTGAGCAGATCGATACGTTGGACTTAAGTTCCCTGTCGCTGGTGTTTTGCGGCGCCGAGCCGATTCGCCCTGAGACGTTGGAACGGTTCGCGCGGACCTTTGCGCGCTGCGGCTTCCGAAAATCTGCCTTCTACCCTTGCTTTGGCATGGCCGAGTCGACCCTAATTGTCTCTGGCGGAGATGGCCCCGGAGAGCCGCGCACATTCACAGTGGATCGAAAGTCCCTCGAGCAGGATCGCGTCGTCGAGGTTTCTCCTGCGGATGCTGGATCGCTCACGATGGTGAACTGCGGGAGATCGATCATCGATCAGAAAATTGTGATCATCAATCCAAACACCCTGGAGAAATGTGACTCCGATCAGGTGGGGGAAATCTGGGTGTCTGGACCCAGTGTCGCACAGGGCTATTGGGGATTGCCTGAAGAGACACAAAAAACCTTTCGGGCTGAATTGGCAGGAAGCGCTGAAAGTCATTTTCTGCGCACCGGTGATTTAGGCTTCCTTCACAACGGAGAACTCTTCGTAACAGGTCGCCTGAAAGATCTGATCATCATTCACGGCAGCAATCACTATCCCCAGGATATCGAATTAACTGTAGAGTCATCCCATATCGCATTGCAAGCTGGTGCGGGCGCGGCGTTTTCCATCACTAATCACGGCAGGGAACAACTCGTTATCGTGTACGAGGTCACACGCCAGGGCCGGCAGACGGATGTTAATGAAGTCGCTTCCGCGATCCGTCAGGCAGTGGCGGAAAAACATGACCTCCAGGTATTTGCGATTGTCCTGGTCAAGCCGATGAGTATTCCCAAAACGTCCAGCGGAAAGATCCAGCGCCGCGCATGCCGAAATTTGTTTCTGGAAAATAGTCTGGAAGTCGTCGGTCAGTGGAATGCCAAACCTTCGCCCTCATCCCCGACCCTTCCCCCGGCGGGGGAAGGGAGTCCCCTCTCCCAGCGGGAGCCCCCTTCGGGGATGACAAGGGATAGGGTGAGGGCGAACGCGATTCAATCCTGGCTGGTGACGCGTATTGCTGCCGTGCTTGAATTGGACGCGTCTTCGATCGATCCGCGCCAGCCGTTCACATATTATGGATTGGGTTCCATTCAAGCTGTCAGCCTCACTGGCGACCTGGAAGTTTTCCTCAATCGAAAACTCTCGCCGACTCTGGCGTGGGATTATCCAAGCATCGAATTGTTGGCGAGCTATCTGGTGAATGATACTCAACAGTCTCCGCCGAAAACTTCACCTACTGCCGCGATTCCAGTGACTACAACGTTCACGAAGGAACCGATAGCGATCATCGGATTAAGCTGTCGCTTTCCAGGTGCGCCGAATTCTGACGCATTCTGGGAGTTGCTGCGTAACGGCGTGGACGCGATCAGCGAGGTCCCATCCGATCGCTGGGATGTGGATACATTCCATTCCGAGAATCCTGACCCCGGAAAGATCACCACACGTTTCGGCGGCTTTCTCGATAGCGTAGATTTATTTGATCCACAGTTCTTCGGCATCTCCCCGCGTGAAGCCGCGCGCATGGACCCACAGCAGCGCCTCCTATTGGAGGTAAGCTGGGAAGCGTTGGAAAATGCCTTTATCGCACCTCATTCATTGGCTGGGTCTCGTACGGGTGTGTTCGTCGGGATCAGCAGCTCTGACTACTCGCGCCTGCAATTCAACGACCCGGAAATGATCGATGCATATGCCGGAACCGGCAACGCGCACAGCATCGCGGCGAATCGACTTTCGTACGTATTCGACCTGCGCGGCCCCAGTATGGCGGTCGACACGGCTTGTTCATCGTCTCTCGTGTCGGTGCACCTTGCTTGTCAGAGCCTGCGAACCGGCGAATCAGACGTCGCTTTGGCAGGAGGTGTGAATCTCATCCTGACCCCTGAGTTGACGATCACCTTCTCACAAGCGCGCATGTTATCTCCTGATGGGCGCTGCAAGACCTTTGACGCCAGCGCCGATGGCTACGTACGCGGCGAAGGCTGCGGAGTCGTTGTTCTCAAACGTCTTTCGGATGCGGTGCGCGACGGCGATACGATCCTGGCGCTCATTCGCGGCTCGGCTGTGAATCAGGATGGGCGCAGTAACGGACTCACTGCGCCGAATGGACTCGCTCAACAGGATGTGATCCGTCAGGCGCTGGCAGAAGCGCAGGTGGCGCCGCATCAGATCGGTTACGTAGAAACACATGGCACCGGCACGCCGCTCGGTGACCCGATCGAGATCGCGTCGCTGCGCGCAGTTCTCGATGCAGACCAATCTGCCAGCAGAGTCCTGATCGGCTCGGTCAAAACGAATATCGGTCATCTCGAGTCTGCTGCGGGAATTGCAGGGTTGATCAAGTCTGTGCTGGCATTGCAGCATGAAGCCATTCCACCACATCTTCATCTAAAAGAGATCAACCCGTACCTTTCGCTGGATGACTCGCGGATCGAGATCGGGACCTATCTTCGGCCGTGGAAGCCACGTGAGGGTCCGCGCTTCGCGGGTATTAGTTCGTTTGGCTTTGGCGGCACGAACGCGCATATCGTGATCTCAGATGCGCCGCGCATTGAGAGTACCGCATCAGACGAAACCATGGAACGTCCACGACACATTCTCGCGTTGTCAGCAAAAAGTGAACCTGCGTTGCAGGAGCTTGCTTATCGCGTTGGCGAAACGCTCGACCTCACAAAGCGAACTCTTGCAGATATTACCTTCACGGCAAATACCGGCCGTTCATCTTTCGAACACCGCCTGGCGATACAAGCCGATTCGGTGGACGAGTTAAAAAGGGGACTGGATGATTATCTCGGCAATTCAGAGTCACCGCTCTTCGCAACTGGCCTGTCAAAGCCGGGTGCTCGACCAAAGATCGCGTTCCTCTTCACTGGGCAGGGTTCACAATATGCGGGCATGGGAAAAGGATTGTATGAAACCCAGCCAGTTTTCCGTGCGGCACTCGATCAATGCGCGGCAATTCTTCGACCGTTATTGGACCGTCCCCTATTGGATGTACTGTTCGCGCCCGAGGGTGATCCCACGATCCATCAAACGACCTTTACGCAGCCGGCCATCTTTTCCTTCGAATATGCACTGGCGCAGATGTGGCTATCCTGGGGTATTCAGCCCGATGCTTTGATCGGTCACAGCATCGGCGAGTACGTGGCAGCTTGTCTTGCGGATGTATTCACGCTGCAGGATGCGCTCAAATACATTGCCGCACGCTCCAGGCTTATGGGTGCCCTGCCACAAACCGGGAGCATGGCCGCGGTCTTCGCGGATGCCGTACAAGTGGCAGATGCCTTGAAACCCTACGAGGACCGGCTTGCCATTGCTGCCACGAACAGCTCTGACAACATTGTGATTTCCGGCGAGCTGACAGCAGTACACCTTGTACTTGATGAGTTAAGTAAACGAGGCATTGCTTCGAAACCGTTGACCGTTTCGCATGCGTTCCATTCCCCGCTGATGGATCCCATTTTGGATTCGTTCGAATCTGTAGCTCACGAAGTTCTGTTTGATTCGCCGCGTATCCCGCTGGTTTCGAATCTGACCGGTGAATTCGTGACCGAGGGTCAGATTCTAGGTGCCGCGTACTGGCGCGATCATCTGCGCCGGGAAGTCAAATTCTCCGCTGGAATGCAGGCACTGGCCAATTCGGGAATTGACATCTTCATTGAAATCGGACCCGCACCGGTTCTGCTGAGCATGGGAAAACGCACTCTGCCAGAGTCCAAAGCGCTCTGGCTGCCATCCCTGCGGCATGGACAGGACGACTGGAAAGTGCTTCTGGACAGTCTCGCGAGACTCTATTCCCAGGGTATAGACCTCGACTGGACAGGCTTCGACCAGGGGTATGCGCGTCATAAAGTCTCGCTTCCGAATTATCCATTTGATCGCCAGCGTTATTGGGTGGAAACTGCCCCCAGGAAAACTTCAATTCAGGACGTCAGCACCCTCGTTCCGTCTGTTGCTTCAAAGAGCAATGGCAAAGCACATGCTCCAGAGCAAAAAAAGACAGCAGAAACACCAGCTCGTTCGAATCACAAGAAACCACAGCCCAAGCCGGGACCTGTCCCGGATCTCGATCACGCCGCGTTGGTGGCAACAGACTCGTCCCGGCGACAACCCGTACTGGAGGAATTTCTCCAAAGACAGGTGGCGCGCGTCCTGGGCATGGACCCGGCCCGATTACGCCTCGACCAGCCACTGGATGCGTTGGGACTCGATTCATTGATGGCGATCGAGTTCAAGAACGCGCTCGAATCCAGGCTGAAAGTTCAGTTGCCTGTTTCCAGTTTGCTGCAGGGACCAACCATCTCGGGACTTGCACATGAGGTGCTGGACCGGCTCGACGGGCCGGTAGTCAATATCGCAGCGATCCCCGCGCGCCCAACAGAAGGAGTTCACCCTCTCACGCACAATCAGCAGGCCATGTGGCTGCTCGACCAGCTTATGCCGGAGGGCATCTCGTTCAACGTTTCCGGCGCGGTCCGCCTGCTCGGTGCACTGGATCGTGATGCGATGCGCCGCGCACTGGCAGCCCTAATGGAAAGACACGCGGTCCTGCGAACTACATTCAAGGTAGTGGACGGTGCCCCCGTGCAGCAGGTTCACGAACGACTGCCAGTTCCGTTTTGGGAGGAAGATTCATCCGGCTGGCCCGAGCATGAGCTACAGGATTGTCTTGAAGACTATGCCTTTAGATCGTTCGATCTTGAAAAGCAACCGGCATTTCGCCTGGTGCTGTTCAAGAGATCAGCAGGCGAAACTGTTCTGCTGCTGGCAGTCCATCACATCATTACCGACTTCTGGTCGATGACATTGTTCGCTTCAGAATTGATGACGTTGTACACATCCGAGGTAAATGGCTCATCTCCAGCCCTTCCCGACCTCAGCCACTCTTACACAGATTTTACGTATTGGCGAAATGACGCCCTGAACGGCGCCGAAGGAGAACGTCACTGGGAGTACTGGCGCAAGCAGTTATCTGGCGAATTGCCCATCCTCGACCTGCCTGCAGACCGGCCGCGCAAACCAATTCAGGTCTATCGCGGCGATACGCAGCATCTGCGCATTAGCCCCGTGCTTACACAGAAACTCAAAGACCTGGCCGCGGCAAGCAATGCGACTCTTTACATGACGTTGTTGGCTGCGTTCCAAACACTCCTGCATCGGTACAGCGGTCAATCTGACATTCTCGTTGGCTCGGCGATGGCCGGACGCACTCACCCGGACCTTGCCGGGTTGATGGGATATTTCGTGAATCCCGTTGGGATGCGGGCAGACTTCTCCGACGGGCCCAGTTTCGTCACGTTGCTGGAACGGGTGCGCCAAACAGTCTTCGACGCCCTCGACCATCAGGATTTCCCTCCCGCATTGCTGGCAGAGCGATTACATCTCATGCATCGTGATGCAAGCCGGCCGCCGCTCTTTGAAACGACGTTCATCTTCGAAAAGGCGCACGTCGAACAGGTGCGCGGTTTGAATTCGATGGCGCTGGGAATACCAGGCAGGCGCATCGAGATGGAAAGCCTGACCGTCGAATCGATGAGCCTGCTGCGACAACCTTCGCAATTCGATCTCACCCTAATGATGGCAGAAACCGACGATTGCCTGTCTGCGGCCTTCATCTATAACCCGGACCTGTTCGACCCCTCCACGATCACGCGCTTCGCAGGACACTTCCAAAATCTGTTGGATGGGATCACAAGTGCGCCCGATCGTCCTCTATCAACCATCCCGCTTCTAACCGACCCCGAGCGGATTCTCTTCGATGAGCTTAATGCTACCCAGGCAGAATATCCCGATCTATGCTTGCATCAATTAATCGAAGCACAGGTAGCGCGCACACCAGACAATATTGCTGTGAGTTTCCGCGAAGAGCAATGGACATATCGTCAGCTGGATGAACGCGCCAATGTGATCGCAGCATCACTGCAAAAGCTTGGAGTCAGATCGGAATCGCTGGTTGGCCTGTGTGTCGAACGCTCACCCGAAATGCTTGCCGCGCTTATCGGAATCCACAAGGCTGGCGGCGCATACGTGCCACTTGACCCGATGTTTCCGCGTGACCGACTGGCCTTCATGCTGGCTGATTCTTCCGCGCCAGTGTTGATCACGCAGGCTTCTCTTCGTTCGCTCTTCCCGGAATACGCAGGAAAGATCCTGTTTCTCGATGAACTCGCCGAGTCAGCATCTGACTCGAAAAAGCGCACTGCTCGCAAAAAGAATCAAAACACCGGCGAAGGTCTTGCGTACGTGTTGTACACCAGCGGTTCTACGGGTAAGCCAAAAGGTGTGATGATTCCGCATCGGGCTTTGGTCAACTTCCTCACATCCATGCAGAAGCAGCCCGGCTTAACCCCGGATGACATTTTGCTTGCTGTCACCACACTTTCCTTCGACATCGCTGGGTTGGAGTTGTATCTTCCGCTCCTCACCGGCGCGAAAGTTGTCATCGCGGACCGCGAAACGGCTGCCGACCCGTATTTGTTGATGAAGGAAATGGAGCGCTGCGGTGCTACTGTGATGCAGGCCACTCCAGCCACGTGGCGTATGTTGCTCGATGCGGGCTGGCAGAGGAAACCAGACTTGAAGATCCTGTGTGGCGGTGAAGCATTGCCTGCTGATCTCGCCGATCAATTACTGCAACGCGGAAGTGAACTCTGGAACCTCTACGGTCCGACGGAGACTACGATCTGGTCAACGCTCTATCGTGTGGAAAAATCTGGACATGCAGATGCAACCGCAATTCCAATTGGTAAGCCGATCGCCAATACGCAGGTCCATATTTTGGATGCCCATCTGCAACCTGTTCCCATCGGCGTGATCGGTGACCTGTACATCGGTGGTGATGGCCTCAGCCGCGGCTATTTAAATCGCGCCGAGTTAACCGCCGACAAGTTCATCCCGAATCCCTTTAACTCAGCTTCCTTAATTTACAAAACGGGGGATATTGCACGTTATCGAGCCGATGGAAATATCGAATTCCTGGGTCGCAGCGATCATCAGGTGAAGGTACGCGGCTTCCGCATCGAGACCGGCGAAGTGGAAGTTGCCCTCGCCGGGCATCCCTCGGTCCGGCAGGCTGTCGTTGTAGCGCGGACGGATAAATCGTCAGACGCGACCCTGGTCGCTTATGTGGTGCCGGCCGAGGCTTCGAAAGAACTGCATCCGGGTCAACTGCGAGAATTCCTGCGCCAAACTCTGCCTGAGTATATGATCCCGTCTGCGTTCGTGACTCTCGACGCGCTTCCATTAACCCCCAATGGCAAAGTGGATCGTCGCGCGCTGCCGGAAGTGTCGAAGCAGACCCTTGCTGCAAGAACCGAATATGTGGCCCCGCGCACAGCAGACGAACAGGCAATTGCCGAGATCTGCGCTGAAGTCCTCGACTTGGAGCGCGTCGGCGTCCACGATAATTTCTTCGATATCGGTGGAAATTCACTGATCGCTACGCGTCTGGTCTTTCAATTGCAGGAACACTTCCAGGTGAAACTTCCGCTGGTGCGCCTGTTCGAAACGCCCACGGTCGCAGGCCTTGCCAAATCCATTCAGGAGGTTCGCGCTTCACCGATCTTGGACGAACGGCTTTTCAATACAATCACGCTGGATGAACTGAAACGCGATGTGGTGATCGATGCTGCCATCGGCCAGAACGAACCAAGTTACCGCCACATCGCGGCACCAAAACATGTGCTGCTCACCGGCGCCACGGGATTCCTGGGCGCCTATCTGCTCAGTGGCTTACTGAATAGAACTCGCGCCACGGTCCATTGCCTGGTTCGAGCCAATAGTGAAAATGAGGGGCTTCAAAGGATCAGGAAGAATCTCGAATATTACGAACTGTGGAATCAGGATTTCATTCCGCGCATTCGAATTCTGCTCGGCAATTTGGCTGGCGCTCGCTTTGGTCTCTCTGTGCAGCAATATGAGCTGCTGGCTGACGAAGTGGACGTGATCTATCACAACGGCGCGATGGTGAACTTTGTGTATCCGTATCAGGCGCTTAAACCTGTCAACGTAGACAGCACTCATGAAGTTCTGCATCTGGCAAGTATGAGGAAGTTGAAGCCGGTCCACTTTGTATCGTCGCTCTCCGTTTTCATGAAAGGCGATTTGCGAGAAGGTGGTTTGTGCTACGAAGATGCAGATCTTGAGGCAGTTGGCGTCCCCTTCGGTGGATACGGGCAAAGCAAATGGGTGGCAGAGGGTTTACTTCGGGCAGCCGTACAGCGTGGTGTACCCATGACCATCTATCGACCGGATAACATCCTCGGCGATCATCGCTCAGGAATCCTGAACACCAGCGACATGACCTATAGTTTAGTGCGCGCGGTTTTCAAACTTGGCTCAGTGCCCAATGTGGAAGTGATGGGCGGCATTGTGCCTGTCGATTTTGTGAGTGATGCGATCCTGCATCTTTCAAGCAAACCCGAGTCGTTCGGAAAAACATTCCATCTCTCGACTCTAAAGCAATCGAATTTCACCGAAGTCTTCGCGATGATGAATTCGATGGGCGTGCCGATCAAACAAATTCCCTTCGCACAGTGGAAGATGGATTATTACAACCTTGCCAAACAATTCCCCGAAGAGTCCTTCCACGCCTTTCTGCCGTTGATCAATCGGATCGGGACCGAGCGACTCAGCCTGCCGCGCCTCGATCTCTCGAACACGCTTGCCGGTTTGGAAGGCTCCTCCATCCAGGTTCCTACGGTCACGAGGGAACTGGTCGAAACCTATGTGAAGTATTTTGTGAAAGCCGGACTTTTATCGCCTGCAACGAGGAGCGCTATTAATGACTGACAGCCTGCATCGCGTCGTGAATGCCTTGAATGAAATAGCTGAAACATCACTGGTTTGGCCGCGCGGCTTGATCAATGCCGGTGGTCCGCATCGTGTACTGACCGGTACCCTGTTCCCGGTCAGCATTGGGGAGGATGAGTGCGCCGTATTCGGCAGGTTGATCGAGTGCTTTCGTCCGGAACATACGTTCATTATTGGAAATGCATTCGGGTTTTCCTCCTGCTACATCGCCGATATGATGCGTCAGCATGGGGGCAGGAGTGTGGTCACGCTGGACAGCGAGGTGGAGGGAAGAGGTAAGGCCTGTGCCCAGATCGCCCGTCAACTTGCCGACAAACTTGAACTCGAACTCCTGAAGAATAAAAGAGGACAGTCACCGAACGATACATCGCGGGTGATCGAGACAGACCGGCATGACCTGGTGTTCATCGATGCGAATCATGGTCACCCTCATGTAACGCATGATTTTCATGGCATCCTGCCCTTCACCCATGAACAGACGATCTTCGTCTGGCATGATTTCTGGCTGCCGGGCATCGTGCCGTGTTTGCGCGTGGCGGAGACTCAGGGGTTCAAATGGCTCTGGCTGCCGACCTCCTGTGAGATGGTGTTGGGTGTTCGCGATGAAGCCGTGTTCGCGGAGTTGCAAAAGATGTTTCCCGAGGGAGTGGAGAATCAAGAGCCTCACTCATTGCTGCTCGGATCTGCCATCCTCGCAAAGGAATTGATCCGCCAGGCGTGGGATGTTATTTCACGACCAGTGCTTTCGCGCTGGAATGCCAGCACGCGCCTGCGGGGCGATGCATGACATCGTGCCGCTGATTTAGCAGGGTGTATAATCTCGCCATCTCGTGGGATAATTTTCAAATTCAGGGCTAGTGCTTTTTTATCGGATTTTTCTTTGCACGTGAGAGGCAAGGCCTGGTTGGAGAGTATCCAATGAATATTGGTAGATACGAAGTCATTCAGGAATTGGGGCGAGGGGGAATGGCGATTGTATATCTTGCACGCGACCCCTATATCAAGCGCCAGGTTGCCATAAAGGTTTTACCGAAACAATTTACATTCGATCCCCAGTTCCGCACGCGCTTCCAGCATGAAGCAGAAATGATCGCCACCCTCGAACAGGAAGCGATCGTGCCCGTCTACGATTTTGGCGAACATGAGGAACAACCCTTTATCGTCATGCGCTATATGTCTGGCGGCTCGCTGGCAGACCGACTCAAGCAGGGTCCGCTCCCGATTGGTGAGATCAGCGCCGTTCTCCAGCGCGTTGGCGCGGCCCTCGATTATGCTCACAGCCGCGGCATCATTCATCGGGATATCAAACCGGGCAACATCCTGTTCGATTCACACGGCTCTGCATATCTCTCTGATTTTGGTATTGCGAAACTAACCGAAAGCTCGGTGGCATTTACAGGTACAGGCATCATCGGCACGCCTGAGTACATGGCTCCCGAACAGGCCCAGGGTGACAAGAATATCGACGGTCGCTGCGACATTTATTCGCTCGGGGTGGTGCTCTTCCAGGCGCTGACCGGCGAACTGCCTTACAAGGCAGATACGCCGATGGGTGTGGCCATGGCGCACATTATGCAGCCCGTACCCACACTCCTGGAGCGCCGCCCTGATCTGCCTGCGAAGTATGACACTGTCATTCGTAAGGCTCTCGATAAGGACCGCGGCAAAAGATATCAGACAGCAACTGAGTTGGCGCAGGTGATCACCGATCCTGGAGCGCGCCCCGCAGACCGGACTGTGATGGAGCCGATGGGGACGGTGCTGGAACGGCCCCTCGAGACGTATGTGGAGCCGCGCAGTACGCCTCCTTCGCAGCCGGGAACTGGTCCCGCTCAAGCTGCTGTGGACTACCCGTCGCGTCTCCCCGCTGCGCCGCCGCAGAAATCCGCTGTTCCTAAAATGCTGGGCGTTGGTGCCGGATTACTGGCCCTATGTTTGTGTGTCGGTATCATTGGCGGCTTTGCTTCCGGGATCATTCCGGACCTGCTGAGACCGGTCGTATCGCCGACTGTTACTGCCACGCTGCCACCCCTGTTACCATCAGAAACCGCGGTCGTTGAGGACCTTCCCACAGCATTTGTTCCCGTGGGGCTTAGCTCCACCTATATCGAATATATCCTGGATGCATCCGGCAGTATGCTGCAAACGATGGACGGCAAGACGCGTCTGCAAGTTGCACAGGATGTGCTGACCGCTCGCCTAAATGCGCTGCCGCCCAATACACAGGTGGGGCTGCGCGTCTATGGGCATCGCGTTCCGTACCAGGGAAGGGAAGCGGAAAGCTGCGAGGATATCGAGTTGATCGTACCTATCGGGGCAAACAACGCTCAGGCAATTATCGACTGGCTGCCGAGTATGCAGGCGTTGGGAATGACTCCCATGTCGGGCTCGATTCAGCAAGCAGCGAATGATTTCACGTTCGAACCCGGGCGTAGGAATTTCATCGTGTTGATCAGCGACGGTGAGGAGACCTGCGGCGAAGACCCCAGTACGGCGGTGACATATCTGCGTGAACTCGGGATCGATTTTGCGATCCATGTCATCGGGCTGGATGTGAACGCACAAACCGCCGCGCAACTGAAGCGAATAGCAGATGCGGCCGGTGGCGTATACTATGACGCCAAAAGCGAAGCCGACCTGGATGCCGCCCTGAATAACGTTAATGAGACGATGCTTCCTGCCGGAGCGCCGCCTACACCGTTGGTGTTGGCCAGCCCCACTCCCGTTGTGCCCAATGCAGAGATCGCCTCCGAAGGCAGTGTGGAAGCATCCTCGATCTATGACTCGACATTCCCGGCTACTCTGGGCATCGATAACGATCTCTCGACTTCGTGGTTCTCCGCCGGTCCCGATGCCGATGGCACTTCCACGTACGTATGGACGGGCGTTCAGGAAGACTTCATTGCCTCAATAGACTTGATCTCAAACCGTGAGAATCAGGTTGTCGATTTCCGCACTGGCTATGGCTTTGAATGGGCCACTGTGCAGGTATACGATGCGCAGGATAACCTGGTCTTCGAAGAGAGCTTCAGCCTGCCGGGAACTCCAGACCCCGATATTCACGCGACTCCAAATGTCGTCGGGCAGTGGATCCGCTTTGTCTTTTCGGGCAGCGAAGCTCTCGATTGTGGCGGCTTCGGTGAGCTAAAAGTCAACGTTGTGCGATAGCATTCGATCAGAAAATTATTCTCTCAAAAACAAATAGTGCTGGCTTCCGTAATGCGACATTTTGCAGATTAACAATTAAACCGTGTAATCCTAAGATTCGATTCTGAACCACGGAGACACTGAGTCACGGAGTTTTGAATTGTTTTTCTCCGTGCCTTCGTGTCTCCGTGGTTAAGCTCTGGCGTTTTCAACAAGGCTTTATTGCTCGATTAATTTGGAAACCTTCAATATGTCGCTCTTGCCAAAAGGTGAGACGCTACGCACGCTCGCGGTATGACTAAAACTGTGCAAGATCATTCATTGGGTCATGGAGTCCATCTCTAGGCACTGTTGGCGATCATTTGCCCTTAGATAGAGAAGATATAAGTTGTTTTCGGGAACAATGCAGTACGCTTCGATCAACGTTGATGCAGAATAAAACCGATCGCTCAACGATGCCAGGTAAACGGGGCGTTCAGGAAACGTTTCTTCGACTACATCCAGCACGAGCTGCGGATCAAACGAAAATGGATCCTCAGTAGCCCAGCCGTAAATGGTCACATCGGGCCGCATCCCCATAACTTTGTGAAAGTGGCGCAGGACGAAATATTCATCTGTGTCTGTATACCATTCAGCGATCACAACGGCGTTGGGTGCAAGTTCTTTGATGGTTTGTTCTCCGAACTTGTATGCAGCGAAGTCGCCGCGTTTGTTTGGATCAATGTAATAGGCGAGCCCATCGCGGAGTCCTGTGCCGATTTGTGGGATGCGAAGGACTTCATCTCCAAAGCCATACTGGTTGGCAAGGCGCGGCAGTGCCCGGTAAAGGGGAGGAGTCACCACAATGGTGAGGACCAGGATCAGGCTTGGAACGAGGCGCTGCCTTTCCTTAAGTACAGAAAACAGATGATGCGCCCCGATCGCCATCATCCACGCAAAGAACACATGCGACGTCATAAAGAAGGCAAATTGATCGGTCACCCGGTAGAAAATCCCGAAGAGTGTGTATACGGCATACAGTGCAGCGATCTTTCGAGACGTTAGATCGGGTTCCCGAAAAACGTTGCGAAAGCCCATGATTCCCAGCATGATCCCAAGTGGACCGAATTGCAATGTTAGAAATAGAAAATAAGTGAAGAAACTCTCTGCAATGACGCTCGGGGAGAATGCACCCAGCCCGTTCAGAAATGTCGAACCCGCGGCGGAACTTGCGATCGTGCTGATTTCAATCTCCTGGGAGAGACGAACGAATTGCAGGATGTACAGCGAAAAGCCACTGAAAAAACCGACCGCTGGAGGGATGTACTTATTCCATTCTCGTATGGGCAAGCCTGAAAATTTTCGCGACAATAAAAAGTAAAGTAGCAGAGCTGGCAACGCCAGCACAGCAAGAATATGATCGCTCATCGCCAGCCCGAAAGAGAACGCACTGAACGTCAATGCCGAATACTTGCCCGTTCTTTCAAAACGATCGAAAAAATAAATGCTCAACAGCAATAGGAATACGAACAGTGTATACACTTCGGGTGTGGACGAGTGCCACCAGAATGTATGTGAGACTGCCAGTGCGAGCGCGGCATACACAGAGGCCCACAGAGAATTTGTGAATCGATAACAAAGCAGAAACACCAGCATGACAGACGCTGATCCAAAGATGGCCGAAATGAAGTTGACGAGCCATAAGGAATCAACAAATGGCAAGGCTCTTGTCAGTGTATATCCCAGGACAATATAGAGTGGATGATCCCAGGCGGTCACGCCCACTTTGGAAAACGGAAATGCGTCTGGCGTAAACTCGTCTGGGCTCATCTCTGCCAGG
The DNA here is from genome assembly GCA_964489725.1 of uncultured Anaerolinea sp. Lineage (GTDB taxonomy): Bacteria > Chloroflexota > Anaerolineae > Anaerolineales > Villigracilaceae > Defluviilinea. The sequence continues at coordinate 50,815 of CAZBAX010000016.1, forward strand.
ACAAACGATTCACCGCTGATGGCTTCACTCTGCAGCCGCACGCCATCGCCCCAGGCGAGAGACGGGGAAAGTGTGAATATGTAAAAACTGGTCGTGAGCAGGAAGACCAGCACTGCAGTTAAATTTTTGTTCGACATGAGAGGATGAGGAATCACTGTGCCGGTTCGTATTTTCCAACGATCAAGACGGCGTTGCTTCCCCCAAACGCAAAAGAATTACTCATGATGTTTTGCAGCTGCAGCTTTCGACTGCCTTCGGTAACGTAGTCCAGATCGCATTCCGGATCGGGGACTTTGTAATTGATCGTCGGTGGCACGATCTGGTCGCGCAGCGAGAGGATACATCCGATCAACTCGAGCGCGCCGCTGCCTGCGATCGAATGTCCGAGGGCCGCTTTGTTTCCAACGACCGGAATCTCATAGGCACGCTGCCCGAAGACTTCCTTGATGGCTTTCGTTTCGGTCTTATCGTTCCACTCGGTGCCGGTGGCATGCGCGTTGATGTAGTCGATATCACCCGCGGTCAATTCGGCATCCGATAAGGCTCGTCGCATCGCGAGGGCAGGACCAATTTGGGATGGCTGCGTTAGGTGACTGCTGTCTGCGCTGGCGCCATAGCCTTTGATCTCTGCCAAAATGGGAGCGCCGCGTCGAAGCGCGTGGCTTTCTGCTTCCAGCACCAGGATTCCAGCTCCTTCGCCCAGTACCATACCATCTCGATCGGCGCTAAACGGTCGACATGCTTCACCCGGCGGATCGACGAGGCTGGAAACAGCATGAAGCGCCAGCCAGCCACCAACGACAACCGGTGAAAACGGACTGTCTGCTGCGCCTGTGATCGCTGCTTGCAGCATGCCACTGCGGATCATATGGAACGCGTATCCGATGGAATGTGCCGCAGTGGAACAGGCCGCGTCCACACTGAGTAATGGACCCTGAAAGCCATACTTGATCGATATATTGGCTCCCGGTGCGATATTCATGGAATTTGGGATCGTAAATGGGCTAAGACGTCCGCCTGCATAATACGTTTTATAGTATTGATCGGCTCCACTATAGCCACCGATGCAGCTGCCAACCAGGACTCCGATATCCTGAAAATCAACACCGCCTTTTTCCAGCTTGGCTTCTGAAATTGCCTGCCCTGCCGCGACCAATCCAAGTTGCGACGAGCGACTCATGCGACGCGCTTCCTTGCTATCGAAGTATTGACTTTCATCGTACCCCCATACCGCTGCTCCAATCTTGAGTGGCAGATCAGGAAAGACCGTAGGATCCAATACTCCTACAGCAGACTCCCCTTTCACCAGCCCATTCCAGAACTGAGTCAGGTTGCAGCCCAATGGGCTCGCAACGCCCATCCCCGTTACCACTACCCGTTCTCTCGCTTGAGACATGGACAAGTCCTCCAATACATTCAAACCAGTATTCATAAAACAGGATAAAGAGTCTCACCGCGTACGACGGTAGATTGAGGCAAAATTCTAACATGCTTTACAGTATGTAATTCGAATAGTAATAAGCAGCCTTGCGAAGGTTGCAGGGGCGAATTCTCCTGCTCGGACGAAACCTTCGCAAGGCTTTGCTATCCCCTGAAATTATCAGCGCTTCATTCTAAGCCGGGAATGGTCACCGGTAAACGACCTGTCATCTCCCCGAAGCCAAACATTGCATTCGCAGCCGCCCGCATGGACGGCTCAAGGATGCTGTAGGTACAGAGATATGTCGAAGCTTGAGGAAAGGCTGCCAGGTCATAGGGCAGGCGCATGGCCACGATGACCACGGGTGTATCCAGCTTCAGCAGTTGACAGACAAGTTCAGCTTGTTTTTCTTCTGCAAAGGCATTGATCGTACCCATCACGATCAGATCATAATTACGCGCTTGTTCCAGCAGCGATTCACTCTCCTGCGCGCCCGGTGAAAGAGATATCTTGAACTCGTCCGTCGGTGCATGATGCTGACGAATGCACTCTGCAAGCCTGGGCTGGATGTAAGAGGATGTATCTGCTGGTGTGAGATCTTTCGGAACAGGTATGATGACAGCGATCCGTTTTTCTGCTTCGAGTTTGATAGGCAAATACTTTTGCGCATCTCGAACCAGCGTAATAGACTTCTCTGCAATCTCGTTTGCCACGTGCATGTGCTCGGCGCATTGAATTACGCTTAGGTCAGGAGCAGTCTTATGTTCTGCCAGCCAGTTCTTCAAACGGGTAATTCTGCCCACCGAAGCTTGCAGCTCATCCATTGCCAATTGACCGTTTTGTGCGCCGTGGAGCAAGGACTCATACGCGCGTCTCTGGTCTTGTGGATCGCTGGTCATAAGCAGCAGATCCGCGCCGGCTTGAGCAGCACGCAGAGAATCTTCGCGCAGCAGCTCGCCCTGGCGGATGGCGTGCATGTCCATCGCATCGGTGATGACAACGCCGTCAAAGCCAAGGTCACGGCGCAAAAGTCCTTTGAGAATATTTGAAGATAGCGTGGCAGGCGGCGGGTTTTCGCCGTCGATGGATGGAATCGCGAGGTGCGCGGTCATCACCAGTTTGGCATCGGCTCGCAGCGCGGCGCGAAATGGAGGCAACTCTACGGCGTCGAGTCGATCACGGGAATGGGGAACCGTCCCAAGTCCATGATGTGAATCGCTGGCGGTGTCACCGTGACCCGGAAAATGTTTGACCGTCGCCGCAACGCCCTGGGATTGAATCCCTTTGATCATCGCAGCAGCCAGTTCGCCCACCAACGTTGGGTCCTCACCGAATGAACGCACGCCCACGACAGGATTCTGCGGGTTGATATTTACATCCGCACACGGCGCATAATTGACATTGATGCCGAGCGCTGCCAACTCGCGCCCCAGCACTTCACCCGCTTTCCTGGCAAGTGCAGGCGAACGCGTGGCGCCAAGTGCCATGTTGCCGGGCAGTGGTGTGCCGTCACCAAACGCCATAAGCTGACCGCCCTCCTGATCGGTCGCGATCAATAGAGGCGGGAGACCGAGTTCGCGCGCCAGATCCTGAAGCGAAGCGCTCAGCGTCTTGATCTGCGCGGCCGATTCCAGGTTGAGGCCGCGAAAATAGGAAATCCCGCTCGGATGATAGGACTTGAAAGCGTCTATGATTTCAGGCGAAAGCTCCTCTTTGCCCTGAAATGCAAAGAGCAGCTTTTGTCCGATCGTTCTCTCGATACTCATACTATCCTTTGACAGCGCCGGTAAGACCTTGAATGAATTGACGCTGTAAGGCAACAAAGAAGATGATCATGGGTACGATGGTCATGACCACACCGGCCGCGATGCCGCGTGCATCGTTCAGGAAAGCGCCTTGCAACGCCACAAGACCGACTTGCAGGGTCATCTGTTCATCCGTATGCAGCATCAGCGACGGCCAGAAGAAGTTATTCCATTGTTCCACGAACGTGATGATCGCTACTGTAGCCAGCGACGGACGGATGACTGGTAAAAGGATGCTCCACCAAATCCGGAACTCACTGGCTCCATCGATGCGGCCGGCGTCGATCAGATCGTCAGGAACGCCTTTGAAAGCCTGCCGTAACAGGAAGATGTTGATCACACCGGCCAGATAGGGGAAGATCACAGACGAAAGCTGGTCGTAGTAACGAAAAACTTTGACTGCCAGGATAAAACTGGGAATGGATGTTAGCACCGGCGGGACGATGAACGTTGCCAGGAGCGCATAGAAGATCGCCTCGCGCCCGCGGAATTTCATCTTGGCCAATGGGTAGGCTGCCAGCGCCGAGAAAAATGTGTTCAGGATCACGATTCCGATGGAGACCACGATGCTGTTTATATAAAAGCGCCCGATGGGAAGCTGCGCCCATACCCTGGTGTAATTTGCAAACGTAGGATCGTGCGGGATCAACTGAGGCGGTACCGACACGATGGGATCATTGGGACCCTTGAAGGAAGTGAACAGGATCCAGACGAAGGGGAAGATCGTCAGCGCTGCTACAGAGAGGAGCACAGAATATAAAAAGATGTTTCCTACTACGCGGCGGGCGAACGTCACATAACGGTCGAATGTGTCACGTTCAAGTGGGAGGGATTGTTCGTCGTTCATTCCTGCTCCGTGCTGCGCTCCAGCAAGCGCATGTTGACGATGGAGAAGAGTAGGGTGATGCCAAGCAATACCATGGCGATGGCAGATGCCATGCCTGCCTGATTCAACCGGAAGGCTTTTCGCCACAGGTAGAAGACCATCGTCACACCGCTGTTCAAAATGCCGCCAAGCCCGCCTGTCAACGTGAAGATTTCGTTGAAGACCTGCAGCGCGGCCAAACTGGAAATGACCGCCACAAACGTGATCTGCGGACGCAGACCCGGTACACTGACATACCAATGTTTTTGCCAGGAATTACAGCCGTCGATCAGGGCAGCATCATATAACTCTTCCGGGATGTTCTGCAGCCCGGCAAGAAAGATCATCATGTAATAGCCAAGCCCAAGCCACACCGTCAATGCCATGGCAATCGGGAGGGTATATGCCGGTTCTGCCAGCCATTGAATCGGCTCCTGGATCCAGCCAGATGACACCAGCAGACCATTGATAATTCCGTTTGTGTCCCACATTAACCGCCACGCAATTCCGACCGCGATACTTCCGCTGATGACCGGGATAAAATACAGGGCACGGAAGGCTGCAATGCCAGGTACTTTGCGATTGACGACGATGGCAAGCAGAATGGAAAGAATGATCAGGATGGGGGTAACGAGCAGATACGTAAAGGAATGCTTCACTGACAGCCAAAAGATGTCGTCCTGCAATAATTGCTGATAATTTCGAAGTCCCACCCATACCGGCGGAGTCACAATGTTGTATTGTGTGAAACTGTAATAGACTACGGCTCCGATCGGGTATAAAACAAAGACCGAAATGACGATCAGTGCAGGCAGCAGAAACAGGTAAGGTGTGATGGAAAACTTCTTGTTCATGAGCGCCTTTATCGGAGCAAGGGTTCATCTTGAACTCTTTCCCTCCTCGATCGAGGAGGGAAAGAATTGGTAGTACTACTAACTAACTCGATTACGGCAGGAGCGCATTGGCCTGGGCAACAGCATCGCTAAGCGCTGTCTGCGGGTCAACACCGTTAAAGAGAGCCTGCTGAACCGCCTGCAGCACAATCTCATTCACCTCTGCCTTGTGCGGTATCGTGGGGACGATGTCTGCCAGCTTGGAAACAGCATCCATGGCAAACGGCTTGGCGCTATCTTCGATCGCCACAGGTTCGGCCGCGAAGAACGGGTCGTCATAGGAAGCCGGGGTAGAGGGGTAGATCGAGACGACCTTGGAGAACTCAAGCATGCTCTGTGGGTTGCTGAAGAAGGTAGCCAGGGCAAGCGCCGCATTGGGGTACTTGGTGTCAGCTTTTACAGAGAGAGCCATCAAGCCTTTTCCTACAACACCAGATTTCCCAACAGGAGCGGGCACCACATCCAGGTAGCCATACAGGGCGGGATTGTTAGCGCGCACTTCGCGGATCAGGTTGGGACCGGTGTTATAGAACGCGGCCTGACCGGAGGTGAACAGGTCCAGACCCACGCGATCCTGGTCGGTCACGAGCACGGTCTTGTCCACTGTGCCGGCGTTGACCATGTCCACGTACATCTGGAGCCAGGCCACGGCTTCGGGTGAATCGAAGGTGAATTCGGTTCCGGCTTCGTTGATCACATCCACGCCGCCTTCATAGGTCATTTGCGCGAGCAGATCGTTCACACTCAGGCGGATATCGCACAACGTGCCGGTCTTATCTTTGATCGTCTGGCAGAATGCGGGGAGTTCCTCGATCTTGGTCGGGAAGTCTTCCGATGTCAAACCTGCATCTGTCAGAAGCTTGGTATTGACGAGGTTCACAATGATGCCCTGATACCAGGGGAACTGGTAGTGCGCGCCGTCCACCACTTGCTGATCCCACAGGTTGGGGAAGTATTGATCCTTCACGTCCTGCGGCACAGCCTCATCCAACGGCATCAACAGCCCTTGTGTGGCGTAGTCGCTAACCCAACCTTCCGAGATGGACAGGTTGATGACATCCGGGGCATTGCCGGCAGCAAAGGCGTTTCGCAGGTCATCCTGGAATGTAGCCTGGTGGTCTTCCCAATTAACCGTCACACCAGGATACGCTTCGTTGAAGCGGGCGAGTGTGCTCTTGATGTAGTCATCAAACGTGGGGGAGAGCCAGAACGTCCACAGGGTGATCTCTGCACCCTCTTCCACGTTCTCGATCACAGCTTCCGGATGAGCACCTGGTTGAGGCGTCACTTCCACGATCTGGGTTTGGATGACAGTCTTCTCAATGATCTCAGGAGCGGCTGTTTCAACCGGAGCAGGGCTAGCGCAGGCAGCCAGAAGGAGGCTTGCCATCATCAACAGGGACAACAGAACAGACAGTTTCTTATGCATCTTTCTTCTCCTTTTGTTAATTTGGAACAGATTGTGCAAATCACTATGATCCAATCGTTGAGTTTGTTCTGCCTTCTCTCCTTTCCGAGGATGATTCAACTTAAAGGGTTCTCTAGCTCATCCTGCCAACTCGTTCCTGCACATCGTTTACAAACCGCTGCATGAACCCGCCGACGAAAGCGGCCGGCTCGAGACTGATATCGTTCATCAACAGGGTTAGGTCCATTCCATACGACAGGCCCGTTGTGTGATCCACCCCATGTGATTCAAAATAGGTGGCGTTCGCCCGGCGGCGTCCCATTGACGCCAGGTCGTAACGCTTGCCGCCGGCGATCTGCGAATCGAACACACCCAGCAGGGCCAACTGTAAATTTTCATGATCCGATAGATCCATCGTGACCTTGTCGGCATCGACCATCCAATCCAGCGAGCGCCAGACTTCACAGCCCACGACTCGTTCGGGACGTTCAGCCGGATCCAGTTTTCTGAGAGCTTCGATCACCCTGAGAGCGACCGCCACATGCGTTTCGTGCTTATCTGCGAGATTGTGCGTATACACAAATTGAGGTTTGGTCGCGCGCAGGATCGCCAGCATATCGTCCACGGGTTCCGTGCGCGAGGAATCCTTGACGACTTTGCTGGGAAAATCCAGCAGGACCTGTGCCGCAAATTCGCCAACATACGCAGCTTTGCGCTGTTCCTTGAAACGTACGAGCCGCATTTCATCATCACTGTAATGCTGATACAAACCGTTACGCGGCGAGCCGCGTCCATCGGTCACGACCACACCGGTGAACCACTTGTCCTTCTGTTGAAAGCAATCCAGGATCGGAGTCGCTGCCATGATCTCGATGTCATCCTGGTGCGCAGAAAAGCAAAGATGCGTAGTGCGTGCAAGCCCCTTTTCTTCCACTTGACCATCCGGGATGAATATTTCTGCGGTGTCTAAATGAAAATTCATGAACTCTCTGCTCCCTGCGCCGTCCTCGGCGCAGGATATTTTTCATGAGACGCCGCCGAGGACGGCGGCTGAGCGCACTTACGCTACCGGCAGACTCGCCGCGGCCACTGACTGCCCGACACGACGGATCTTTTCATCGGGCAAATGCAGCTCGATCTTTTGCAGTTCAGGAAACTCGGCTGCAAATACTTTCTTCACGCCTTCGATCAAAAGATCGCCGCCGCGACCCGATGTGCAGCGTCCCAGGATCAGCACATGCTTGAGATCGTAAAAGTCTGCGTAATGAGCAATGCCATAGCCCAGGTAAATGCCCATGCTTTCCCAGATCCTCTGCGCGCCTGGGTGGCCTGCTTCCAGTTTCTGTTGGACAAATTTCAACTTCTCGGCATCGGTCACAGCGGCGGGAATTTCGATGCCTGCCTTAGGTGCAAGCCTGAAGGCGCATTGCTGTGAAAAATACGATGCGCCGCAGCCTCGATCTCCAGACCATTCTTCCACTGGAGCATTCGGGTTGTAATCCACCGGCGCAAATGCCAGCTCATTCAACCAGCCCATGATGTGACCTTGCATATTCACATAACCGGCCGCTTCACTGGACCCCAGAGCGATTCCCAGAATGCCGTTATCTTCAATCGACATCGAACCGGCCAGCGCGGTCACGTCACCATCGTTGATGACTTCCAGCGGCACGCCCATCTCCTCGCGGATACGCAGGAACATATTCCTGATCGTGGCGAACTTTTCCTGCGGAATACCGCGGAACAGCGACGCCACCATGGGGCGATTGTCCACGTAGATGCCTGCCGAACTGCCGCCGATCGCGTCGACGCGCGGCATTTTGCTGGCGGCGCTTTTCAACGCAGCCATTACCTCGCGGTAGTGATACTCAGGGTCCATGTTGTTGCGCGGTTCCCAGATCACCTCTTCGCTGTAGATCGGCTCGCCGTCCATCACGGCGCTCACTTTGCGGTCGGAGGCGCCGAGATCAAACCCAATGCGGTAACCCTTCAGATTGCGGCCGAGCAGCTTTCCAGTCTCGCGCGAAGCGGGCACTTCATCCGCACTGCAGCCGACCACAGAAAACTCCTTTTCGTACACCAGCATCCCCATGAAGTGAGCGTCGAACGTTCGCGCGCCATTCGCTGAATACACACTGCGAATGTGCTCCGCGATTGCGCTCGGCCCACCGATGTAGACGGTATGCCCGCCGCGTTGCCAGACCAAAAACTTCACGATACGTTCGACGTAAGGGAAGTTGAGCTCAAAATCAGGATGACCCTCGGGATACACGAGTGTCTCAAAACGCGAAAATTCACCATCGCTTCTCGCCAAGCCGATCACTGCGCGTACACCCACCGGCTTGACGCGGTGCTGAAAGTTTCGATTCTCCAGCACGGCGGGACGAAACTCTGCATCCAAAGGAGGCTTTACCATCGCTTCCAACAAATCCATCATTACTTATCCTGCCTGAACAAAAGCGAATAATCATCGAGCATCAAAAACGCCGAGGCGCCGAGAATGCAGGCGCGATAGTCGAGAGTGCCCAATTCGAGTTTTGTATCTTCAGAAAGCCTTTCCATGGCCGCATTGCGCATCGACGCGTCGACCGACTCGAGCCAGGTGATGCCGAAGCAGGTCATGTCGCCGGTCAGGATGATCTTCTGAATATTTAACGTGCCAATTAAGTTGCCAAGCGAAATTCCCAGGTAATGGGCTGCATGACGGACAGCCCGATGGACATTTTCATCACCCCTGTCAAATGCAGCCTGGGCCTTATCCAACGAAGTTATTTTTGAGTGTTTGAGGACGGCCCGAACGCTGGAGATGGTTTCCAGGCAGCCGCGCTTTCCACAACGGCATAATTCGCCATCCTCCTGCACGACCACGTGACCGATTTCCCCCGCGCCGCCGCCGTCACCCTGGAACAACCGTCCGTTGATCAAAATACCAGAGCCAATACCATACTTGACATTGATGACAATCAGGTTCTCGTCGGTTTCGTGCTGACCGCCGTAGACAAACTCCCCGATGGCCGTTGCCTGACTGTCGTTCAGGACCGAGACCGGGAACTTGTATTTCTTTTCGAGCAATTGTCCAAGCGGCAGGTCGCGCCAATCGAGGTTGACCGCGTTCACCACAATGCCTTCACGGGTGTTCACCAGGCCTGGCGTCCCCACGCCGATCCCGACGATGGGACGTATTTTCTTTTTCAATAACTGGTCGATCAACTGGAAGACAAGCTCCAGTGCTTTTTGTCCGTTACTATTGCGGACGGGTACTTCTGCAATTTCCTTGATTTCCCCACGCAAGTTCACGATGGCGCCGATGAATTTATCCTGCGCCAGATTCAAGCCGATCAAATAACGCGAGTCGGCTGCCACACTCAGCAGAATGGGGGACTTGCCGCCGATCGACTCGCCTCGGCCGATCTCTTCCACCAAGCCCTCTGCGAGAAGTCCGCTAACGATCTCAGAGACGGTGGTGCGGGTCAGGTTGGTGACCCGCGCTACTTCGGCACGGCTGACGGAGTCATGGGCAAAAATCGTTTGTAGTACAAGATCACGGTTGTGCTGCTTCGTATGCTGACGGGTCGCCTTTTCCATGGAGGGGCAGTTCCTTTTAGATAGATACGGATGTCACAGCAGTATCAAAACTTTGTAAGTTCAGTGTACTAACTAACTTCATTGTACAGACTCCAAAATCAAAAGTCAAGCAGGAATCGCGAACTGGCCCGATTTTTTAAGATTGGCGCTTGTTTTGTTTGTAAGTTGTCTGACGACCATTCGGGAAAGCATGGAGTAACACGTGTTTAGTCCATTCCGGTTAGGGCATTCTTCTTGGGCAGACTTAATTCACCACGAAGGAAATTAACCACGGAAACACACAGCCACTGAGAACAGATGATTTGAAAAACTCCGTGACTCTCCTGGTGGCACCCAGGCGCCACACCCGGAGAAGGTGAATGTCTCCATGGTTCAAAATAGGTAGATTGGATTGTTCGGTGTAATTGTTGATCTGTAATCTCTCGCTTATCAGGACATCCGAGTTATGCAAGGGCGACATATTGTACTTTTCCAATTTAATCGACCAATAAAGTCCTGCTGAAAACGCAAGAGCTTAACCACGGAGACACTCCCGAACGAGCATCGGGACGGTGTGAGACACGGAGCTTTTAATTGTTTCTCCGTGCCTCAGTGTCTCAGTGGTTCAAGAGATCTTCAACTTAAACAAATTCACCCCGAGCAGAATCTCTCGGGGTGAGTCGTAGTTCGGTTGATTATGTATGGTTAGTCAGCGGGGGTCAGATCCATACTGTGGACCTGCCTCAACAGGCTCTCCACGATCTCCTCGGCCGGCATCGTCAGCGTGTTTTGCTGGAACAGCAAGACACTGACAAGCGGCATATCGTTCATCATGTCCATGATATCCATGCCTATGGTGCTTTCGTTGCCGTAGCGTTCATCGCCGCCGCCGAACAGCTTACGGCTCTGCTCTTCGATCCTGGCGTACATCGATCCCACCGCGACCTTGCCGCGTGGGTCTTCCAGCCACTCCCGGATGGTGGATTCCTTATCGAGAATGCAGGGCAGGCTGAGCGTCGATTCGAGTGTCACCGTCACAGACTCGCGGATATCGGCAGCAGAAGAGGCGATCAGGATATCGAACTGTCCATCTTCGGTGATCCATTGTTTGTATTCGGGATGGTAATAGGCAAAGGCGCGGAAATCGAGCTGGATGGAAACGGATTTCGTCTCGCCCGGCTGCAGTTCCACTTTGGCGAACCCTTTCAACTCTTTTTCGGGCCGTACCAATCCGGACTCTTGATCATGGACATACACCTGGACAATTTCCTTGCCCGCGAAGCTGCCCGTGTTGGTGACGTCTACGGTGACAGTCAGACCTTCCACGTCTTTGAATGTTTGTGCTGAAACCCGAGCATTGCTGTATACAAAGCTTGTATAGCTTAAACCATACCCAAATGGGAATAACACCGGCATTTCTTTTGCATCGTAGTAGCGGTAGCCGATGAACAGACCTTCACCATAGCGCACTACACCCGCGCCGCCTGGCCAATTGAGATGTGAAGGCGTGTCAGACAGTTTGAGCGGGAACGTCTCAGCCAGTTTGCCGGAGGGATTGACCTTTCCAAACAGGACATCGGCAATGGCCATGCCGCCTGCCTGGCCCATCATCCAGCCTTCGAGTACGGCGGCAACGCCATCGATCCATTCGCTCATGGCGATGGGGGCGCCGTTATTCAACACGACGACCGTATTCGGCTGGACCTTCGAGACAGCTTTGATCAATGCGACCTGCTGCGCGGTGAGGTCGAGATCCATGCGGTCGTAGCCTTCGGATTCTTTGAAAGTTGGCAGAGCGATGTAGAGCAGGGCAACGTCAGCAGACCGGGCGGTTGTCACGGCCTGATCGATCAGATCCTGCCGGAAGGAATCGTCAGCCGGATAGCCTTCCACGTACGTAAGTTCGGCACCTTCAGCCTGGGCCTGCAACTCCTTAAAGGGGACTGCAACTTTGGTCGGATGAATATGGGAGCTGCCGCCGCCCTGGAAGTGTGCCCTCGCGGCGGAGCGACCGATCACGGCGATGTGATGGTGTCCCTTGAGAGGCAGCAAGCCATTATTCTTGAGCAGCACCATGCCTTCTGTGGCGATCTTGTGAGCCAGCTCATGATGCGCATCGATGTCAAACGTACCGTTCTTGGGCGTTTGTTTGGCCCGGAAGACGATGTTCAGGATGCGGCGGACCGACTCATCGAGAACAGCTTCATTCAACTCTCCAGAGCGAACCGCTTCCACGACAGCCTTGACGCGTCGATCCTGCGGGCCGGGCATTTCCCAATCCAACCCGCCTTTTAACGCAGCGACGCGATCGCGCACGGCGCCCCAATCGGATACGACCAGGCCCTCGAAGCCCCACTCATCCTTCAGGATTTCGGTCAACAGGTGATAATGCTCTGAAGCGAACGTGCCGTTCACCTTGTTATAGGAGCACATCACGGTCCAGGGCTGCGCTTTCTTCACGGCTTTTTCAAAAGCGGGCAGATAGATCTCGCGCAGAGTGCGTTCGTCCACTTCGGCGCTGATGCTGAAGCGCTGGAATTCCTGGTTGTTGGCTGCATAATGCTTGAGGGATGTGCCCACACCTTTCGACTGCACGCCGTTAATGATGCTGGCCGCCAATTCCCCAGCTAAAAACGGATCTTCAGAAAAATATTCGAAGTTACGGCCGCCGAGGGGCGAGCGTTTCATATTCGCGCCGGGACCGAGCAAAACATCGACGTTAAGGGCGATGCATTCCTCGCCAAGAGCCTGGCCCATTTTGTAGATCAGGTCCACGTCCCAGGTGGACGCGAGACAGGATGCAGTCGGAAAGCACGTGGCGGGCAAACTTTCGATCGCCATCTCATTGACGTCTGGCACGCGTCGCACACCATGCGGCCCATCAGACACGATCATTTCAGGGATGCCCAGCCGCTCGACCGGGGTTGTGGTCCACGCGCTGGCGCCGGTACACAATGCAGCCTTTTCTTCGAGAGTCATTTGCTGAATGAGGGATTGGATATTTTTCATGTTCATTCCTTTTCTTGTCTAAGTGAGATTTGTGACAAAAGTGCTCACCACATCAAAGTGGTTACGAATTCACTCCAGTTTTGGCAGCCAACGTATATAAACCGAATAGACCAGAAAAAATCACCACCATACCGATAGGGATGATCTCGAGCGAAACCTGGCGAGCGATAACTCCCATGAGGCCTGGGATCACCGCGGTTGCCAACCCGGTTGCTGCCATTTGCATGCCAATGGTGTTGGCCGCAAAGTGCTCGCCCACCCGTTGGCTGGTACCCGACATCATCGCCGGGAAAATGGGAGCGATTGAAAAACCGATCAATGCCACCGCCACCAGATTTATGACATCCGATGGATTCCAGGCCAGCAATAGCGCGCCCAGTAAAGCTCCGGCCAAACCGCCAGTGATCAGAAGATTGACTCCTGCACGTTTGGCAAATAAACCTGCCACTACGCGCCCAACGGTAAAAGTTGCCCAATAACTTCCTGCCCAGAAACCTGCTATTGTTGGGTCGATGCCGCGTGATTCGGTTAATAAACTGTACGTCCAGATGCCGAGTGCAGCCTCTGCGCCCACGTACAAGAAGAACAAGGAGATGCTTATCCATACACGCGGCTGGCGTAAGGTCTCTCCCATGGGCGTTTTGTAATCCGTCAGCTTCTTCGGTTCTTCCTGCTCTACAGACGTCTCTTTTTGATCCCACATGGACAGGGTCAGCACAAAGCAAGCCGCTAACACAACTTGAAAGCCGGCGACAACACGATAGCCCACATGCCATGAATTCAAGGTTGTCAACCCAACGGTCATGATGATCGGACCCAGGGTGATGCCGATGCCCCAACTGGCATGAAGCCACTGCATGAGTCCTTCACTGAAGTGTGTCGCGACATAGGTATTCAGACCGGCGTCGATCGCGCCTGCTCCCAAACCTGCGATCACACCTAAAAGAACCATCATCCACCATGTCGGGACAAGGGTATAGCCGAGTAACGCGACTCCAGTCATCGCACAGCTCGCTGCCAGAACACGGCCGACACCAACACGCGATACGACGGGTCCACTCAAAAAACTGGAGGTCATGTACCCTGCCGTGGCCGCCGTCAGCAGCATTCCGATCGCGTCCAATGGAATGGAAAAACTGGCGCGGATGGAAGGCCACGCCACTCCTAAAAGGCCGTCGGGCATGCCCAAAGCGACAAAGGCGATATAGGCGAGTGCAACAAGTCCGATTTTGGGATATGTTCTGATCTTCTGTATAGCTTCCAAATTCGTAGTTCCTCGAAAGTGGATGATTTGTTCCCATGGACCGACATTTCATCCCGTGGCCCAAAGGGAAATCCACAATCTCAGCATAGAACAAAACTCGCCTGCTGAATATCAGGAAATCGGATGATTTTTTGCCCTGATGTGTAATGAAAACCTGTGGAAATTAACATGATGGGGATGATGCACTTGTCAAAGTTACCCAACAGCCTATAATAGAAAATGTTGGGTAACTTTTCGAGGAGGCCGGCTGTGAAAGCTGCCAGGAAATCAATCGTCAAAGACAATTCCATGTTGATCGGTTCACAACGCATCGAAGTTGGGTCGCCAGCCTGGTATGCCTGGCTGGCCACTGCCAAAAACTTTTCATTCAAAAGCCCGAGGGGAAATTTCGCAGCGCAGTGTGAAAAGCGACGTAACGGCGGCTACTGGTACGCGTACCGTCGGGCCGGTAAACTGTTCAAGGTATATCTTGGCAAAGCGGACGAGTTGACCTTGGAACGACTCGAACAGGCAAACCTTTCCCTCAGCGGACAGATATTGCTCGAACAACGCAAAGGCCGATCTCTAAAAGCTGAGACGATTGAATCGCGTATCGACACCTCCTTCCTTCCACTGACCAAGGTCAACGTCCCGGCATTGCCGCGTCAATTGGTGATCCGGCCGCGCCTGACGCGCCAGATCAACCGACCGCTGACCGTGATCTACGCCCCCAGCGGATTTGGCAAAAGCACTTTGCTCAACGAGTGGAAGCAAAGCCGTGGTGTTCCTGTTGCCTGGCTATCTCTCGATGAAAACGACAATGACTTCATGCGCTTCTGGCATTCGGTGATCCTGGCGTTACAAACGGTGGATGCTGGATTGGGTAAGCAGTTGTCTGCCGATCTCAACACTACATCACCCGTTCAGCATCTCGAGGTCGTTTCCCGTTTAACAAATGAGATCGTGCTGCATCAAGAGACATACCCTCACCTGGGATTGGTGCTCGACGATTTTCACTACATTCATCGGACGGAGATCTACGATTCGATCCAAGCCTGGATCGAACATTTACCATCCCACATGCAGCTGGTGATTTTGGGGCAGACCAATCCCCCTCTTTCACTTGGGCATCTGCGAGCACGAGGCTTTCTAACCGAGTTGAATGCGAATGATCTGCGTTTTACGCTGGAGGAGGGCATCGACTACCTGCGGCTGCATCAAACCGAGCCTGTGCTTGCTTATGATGATCTTGCCAAACTGGTCAAACACACAGAAGGCTGGGCCGCTGGTCTGACGCTCACGGCCCTGGCGTTGAGCAAGCAGGAGAGTCAGCGGCAGTTCGTTGATACGTTTAGCGGAGCGCACATCTACATGCGCGAGTACTTCATGGAGACTGTTTTACAGCGCTCCAGCCCGGATGTGCAGTCCTTCCTCTTCAAAACGTCCATTCTGAAACATATGACGGGGGATCTTTGCGATGCCGTAACCGGTCAAACTGGGGGCGAAGAGATGCTGGCGCGTCTTTGGCAGGATGGTTTATTCATCCTCCGGCTTGAGGAGCAGGGTTGGTATCGCTACCACGATCTGTTTTCAGAAATGCTGCGCAGCCTGTTGCAGTCACGCTTCCCGGATGAAGTGCAGCGACTCCACCAGCGTGCTGCCCAATGGTATCGTACTGCACGGGCTCCCGCTGATGCGATCTATCACTTGTTGGCCATCGAAGCTTGGGAAGACGCGGCCGCGCTGATGGAAGAAATGGCCTTGCGCGAACTGGAACAGTTTGGCGAAGATTCGCGCCTCTTGCGCTGGCTGCAGGAATTGCCGGCCACGGTCGTGCAGAAACATAAAACGTTGCTTTTTGTCTATCTGCGCCTGGCCCAGGTGGCCTTGCCCAGACAAACGATCGAACGTTTTATCGGCCAGATCGAGTCGAATTTGATCCGCAAACCCAGCTCTCAGCAAACACAGGACGAGCACGATGTACTGGTGGAGATCGAGCAAATTCGACGCGCCTGGGAAGAAGGGGATTCATCGCTGCCCACGAGTGATGGAAGTGAAAATGACGCCAGATGGGAATTACTCAACGGGCTGCAGCTGCTCCAACAGCCTTACAACGTCCAGGCAGATACACGCCAATATGAAATTGTGGACTTATTGCAGAAGGCGCAAGCCCAGCGGAATCTCTTTGTATTGTTGATGGCAGGAGGTGTCCTGGCCAGGCGCATCTTCATCAGTGGACAACTTCGCCGCAGTGAGAAGATCGCCCGGCAGATATTGGAACAGGCCCTAACTCAACGCGGAAAATTACCAGAGCCTGCCAGCATCGCGCTTGCCGCATTAAGCCAGATCTATCTGGAGCGCAACGAGTTTGAACTCGCAGAAAAATATCTGACCCAGGCGTCCGAAGTAGACCCCAACCCGACCAGCAGCAATATGATCGTGCAAATCGCAGTACAGCGCATTCAAATGCAAATGATGCAGAGCAATTTCGCTGAAGCTCTCGCGAACAGCCAATCCATCCGCGAAATGCACCTTCGCCGTCCATCGGGCGTGTGGACCGATCAGGACCTGCTTGTCTATGAAGCGTTTACTTACATTCGTATGGGAGACGTGTCGTCTGCCGAACAAATCCTGAATGCCGCATCTGAGAGTGGAGATCATGGTCTGACACAACTGGCGCGGGCTGAACTTCTGTTGTTGAAAAAACAGCCGGAAGCCGCCGAGACACAATTGAGCAGTCTGATTTCACAACATCCAAACGGAATCCTGCCTGAGCCTGTGATGCGCCCGCGTGTCTTACTGGCAAAGTCATTGTTCGATCAACATAAAATCCATCAGGCGCTAGACGCGATGAAAGACGCGATCCGGCTGGCTGCGCCCGAAGAGTTCTACCGTCCATTCCTGGATCACAGCGCCAATTGTCCGCCTTTGCTTGCGTTGGCTCTCCAGGCAGAGAATTTGACCAGTGAAGCCCACGCATTCATCAGGGAGTTATTGCGACTTTCGGGGCATGGCAAAACGGACGCACAATTGAGTCGGGCTGAGATTGGGGCATTGTCCACGTCTGCATCGATCAGCGCGCGCGAACAGGAAGTACTGCGACTGATGAACGCTGGGTATTCCAACCGCGAGATGGCTATGAAGTTATCAATCTCTGAAAGCACGATCAAGACCCATGTGGCCAATATCTACACCAAGCTCAATGTCAAAGGGAGAGTGCAGGCAATTACGTATGCAAAAGAATTGAAGCTGGTGTAGCAGTGACCAATTGGTTCCTGGTGCAAAGGCTCCCTGCGGCGTCCCCGCCGACGAGGACGGCGGCGTGAGCGAGTTTCACACCAGAAACTGATTAGAGTTCATAAGAAAAACAAAAGGCGCAATGTATGTACGCCTTTTGTTTTTATCGACCGAGGATCGTACAACTTACGCAAACGAATCGTACAGTGAGCATGCCTGAACGGTACTGCCTTCAGTCCAATTCTCAGGCAGGGGAGTGCTCACTGTTATTGTCCTACCTGCTGGGATATCGAAATAGTTGTCACTGAAGACGGCGTCTGCGCCATCTATGGAAAGTTCCACAAAACGCGCCAAATGCTCGGCAGAGACATCCACACATAGCGTCTTGCCTTCCAGGCGCGACTGCAGCTTCAAACCGGGCTTGCGCAGTTCGAGATGTTTGTTGACGGCGAAGGGCGTAACACTTTGCGAAAGCAATTTTTCATCCTGCCACATTTCGGCCACAAAGACCACATGGCGCAGATTCTCATTGGAAACAAGGGTCGAGAAATCATAAGAACCAACGTGTGTATCGGCCAACGCCATGGCGCGCAATGTTTGTTCACCATTACTCAACCCTTCACCATCGAGTGTTTCCAATCGCCAGCGAACCACAATGTCCACTGGCTCGAGCAAGTCACTTGTAACATGGACATTCATTTTCTTTCCAACATCCTCAACAGAAAGCAACAGTGGTGCGTAGAAACGCTTGGCTGCATAATGGAGCGCCTTCCAGCGTCCGAAGTAATCCAGGGATGCCCAGGAGGCGACCGGCCAGCAATCGTTCAACTGCCAGATGAGCGTGCCGCTGACGCGATCGCGATTGCGCCGCCAGTGTTCCACGCCATAACGAATGCCCTCAGCTTGCAGGAGCAGACTCAGATATACGAGTGACGGAAAATCTTTTGGCATACGGAAGGTATCGGTCATTTGCGCGATCATCAGACCGTTGCCCACCCAACTGCGTTGATGATGTTCCATGATGAAGGATGTCATATTCCAATCGGCGGGATCGGCGTAGGTCGCGATGGTTTTGAGAGGCGGTAGCGCCTGGAAACCGAATTCGCTCATGAAACGCGGATACTGCGTCCGGTAGGCCGTGAACGGTTTGCGTCCATGCCACACGTCCCAGTAATGGCAGTCGCCCTGCACTTGATTGTTGGCTCCCTCGAATGGTGTGTTCGCGGATGCCGAGCTAGGCCAGTATGGATGATCGGGATCCTCATCTTCCAACAATTCAGGCAGCATGTGATGGAACATGCGGTCATAGCCATCCTTGAGACGCTGGTTGAGCGGGTCATCTGGTTTGTTCCAGCCCCAGTCACACCAACCCTGTTCCATTTCGTTATTGCCACACCAGATCGCCAACGCGGCATGGTGACGCAGGCGGCGCACATTTTCGATGGCCTCGACGCGCACATTCTCGAAGAAATCTGCGTCCGCGGGATAGATGCCGCAGGCGGACATGAAATCCTGCCAGATCAAAATACCGTAGCGGTCACATAGATCGTAGAACATACCCTCCGGATAATAGCCACCGCCCCAGACGCGCAGCATGTTCATGTTGGCATCCACGGCGCTCTTGAGCAAACCTTCGAGCATCGATTCGGTGATGCGGGTGGGGAAGGAGTCAGCGGGGATCCAATCGGCGCCTTTGGCAAAGAGACGTACGCCGTTGACGTAGAACGTGAACTCTTTGCCCCACTGATCGGGGTCCTGACAAAGCTCGATCGTGCGCAGCCCGATCTTATAGCTGCGCTCGTCAAGGACATTATTCTCATCCTTCAAAGCGACCTCAACCTGATAAAGCGGTTGCGCACCATATCCATGGGGCCACCAAAGCTGCGGATGGGGGATCTTCACGGCCAGATCTGCAAAGTAGAGTTCTCCCTCCACAAACGGAAGCAGCTTCTCGTCCGCTTCGAATCGTTCGCCGTTCGGGCCTGTCACCGTTATGGATGCCTTACGCTCACCGTCAACATGTGTCTCCACCATAACATTGACGCTGACAGTTGCCATATCCTCTTTCAACTCCTGCCGCACGTGGACGTCCTCGAAGCGCGCCGAATATCCTTCGAGGCGAATATCTTTCCAAACGCCAATGGGGGGCAGCTTGGGACCCCAGTCCCAACCCCAGTGACATGGCGCTTTTCGCAGATGCGGCCCACCCGGAATAGAATCGACACTACCCTGCAAGGGAAGCTGGGCCTGTTTGGCCGTGATGAAGCGAACCGGTGAACCGAACACGATGTGCAGTTCATTACTGCCATCACGCAGCAGGCGCTTCACGTCCCATTGCCACTGGCGAAACATGTTGTCGGCATGTCCGAGATAGGTGCCGTTGAGGTAGACATCGGCGATCGTATCCAGCCCGTCGCAGACGAGGGCAACCTTCTCTTCATCGAGCAGCGTGGCATCGGCAGTAAAACTATAACGATATTCCCAGTCGTTTTCGGCGACCCACATCACCTTGAGTTCGTTATCCGCTACGAATGGGTCCGGGATCTTGCCGAGCGCGAGCAGGTCGGTATGGACACCGCCAGGGACCGTGGCCGGCAGCCATTCATTTGTGCCGCATTGGCGAAATTGCCATGTGCCGTTCAAATTTTGCTTCTGCATAGGTTCTCCTGATCATTGTTTATAGGCCCACAAACAAGCCTGTATGGATGACAGCCGGTCATTTCTTATTATTGGAGTTTAGCATATCTTTAATCCCCACCTGCATCGTATGCGCCCCGAGTTTATCACTGCATAGTTTACTTTACCAAATTAATCGAATACCAAAAGTCTTCTCAAAACATATTTCCGTCATTGCGAGGAGCGTTTGTCGCGACGAAGCAATCCCACTCACGGAATCTAGTGAACAAACATTACATAAGATTGTTTCGTGGCGCCCCAGGCGCCACTCGCAATGACGAATAATATACAATGCCTCTACCTATACGGCAGAGGCATTGTATACTTTGAACTTGTCTCAGGCGATGATGAGAGCCGTGACTCTATTTATCGGTGATATCGAGAACATAGAATGAATAGTTCCGGGGGGCTTTCGACTCCACACCAAGCAGAATATACATGCCTGTAACATCCGGTGGGACTACCACCTCCGTGGACCATTCCATTTTTTCATTTGCCGGGGTGAGCGGGATCGGCACGATATCCAGGGACTCAAATATGCCATAGATGATTCCGTCTGAACCGATGACCGGCGGGGTGCCAATGTGGGTTTTTAATGGAAATTTCGTGGGGTTGAAATTTTGCCAATTAAATTGGAAGCCGGTGTCCGTTCGCTGAACATCGAGGAGATTGACAACATTGTCGCTTAACGCAGTGATGTTGATCTCTGTATCCTGAATCAAACCATCAACGGGTACCGCAACCGGGTACACGAGATCCGTAACCACCTCGTCAAGATTTAACTCCAACACGCCCTCCGCTTTGTTTGCCTCCGGTTCATAATCGTATAGATCACCGCTAAAACTGACATAGTCGATCGAGAGTGTGGATCCAGCATCAGCGGTCGCGCCCTTACACTCCACATATAGAAGCTGCGTTTCCTGCTCCCCATCGTTCAGGACCGTGTAACCACGCATTTGAAAACCCGGAGCCAAACGATGACCACCCGTGCCGACAAAAACGGTATCGCAATTCACGCTCTCTCCATCGCCGGTGGTGAGCACAGCTGGTTGATCCTCCACAGCCCGCATCGTACTCCAATCCCCGGTATCGTTTCGAATCGTAATATCGACGTGTAAATCTCCCGCTTCCGACTTGCCCACACTTGTTACTATGGCGTTCCAGACTTTAAATTCTGAACCTTCCCCCAGGTCGGTAACTTCCAGACCTTCAGGCAACACGACATAAACGCAGGCGAACGTAAAAAAAGTAAAGATCAGGAGGACGGGAATGAGCATCCTTCTAACAGTCATCTTTCCTTCTCCTTTTGAGGTAAGTTCCTTCAGTAACGAAGCCGGATACACCGGAAATCATTTCGGCTCCAGCGTTTTACGCCAGCTATGGAGCCGGATTCATCTCGGGGAGCAAAGCTCGGATCTCGGCCAGGGTCAAGGTATATCCAAGCGGCATACTCGCGGTACCATCCACCTGGGATACTGTCTTTTCCTGCCCCTGATATGAAATACTGACATTGTGCGCAAAACATTGCCGGCAGGGAGTGAGATATCGTCCGTAGATGGCGTCTGTAAACCATTTGTGTTCCCCGCTGATCGTGGCAAGCGCCTGTTCCACCTCGGCTGGATCCACCTGTTGCTCAACGGTGTTGACGCCATCGTTCCCAACCACCCGTCCATCAGGATAGATTGCGAACAACTCATCGACGCAAAGCGGTCCGGCAGTGCGGTTATAGACAATGACCGCGCCATCCTTTATCAGGTTTGCAGCTTCTTCCTCACGAAATGGCTTAATGACACAGCGAGCAGCTTCAGGTGTTTCCGCGGAGGAAAGCCAGCCAAGCCTGGAGGAAGTGAAAAGCCCAACCACTACCAGCATCCCAACCGCCCCAAAACCCAGGGCGAGCCTCTGCCGTTTGCGGCGAACAGCCATGGCTGCCGGGCTTGCCAGGGCGCTTTGGGGACCGCTTTTTCGGTTTGCCAGCACGGTCTGCACTCCAATAAAAATGAGCGTCAGCACGCCGATGACAATTTTTGTCCACCACGAACTGAGAGATCCGGTGAACTGGATCAGAACCTGAGTGACAGCCAGCACCAGAACACCAAACAGAGTGCCGAACACATATCCCGCGCCTCCGGTCAGCATCGTTCCCCCCATCACCACGGAAGCGATCACCTCCAGTTCGAGCCCGGGCGCATATAAACCATGCCCTGATTCGACAAACAGAGAAAATGAAAGACCTGCCAACGCGGAACAAAAGCCGTTGAACGTATACACCAATAACTTGGTTCTATCAACGGGCAAGCCCATTAAACGGGCAGACTGTTCATTCCTGCCTTCATTCCCGCCGATGGCATACACGGTACGCCCAAAGCGTGTGTATTGGGCGATGTAGACCGCAACGATCAAAAGCAGGAACGCAACCACGACTGGGATATCGATATAGGGTGCAGGAGTCCCCTGGCTGACGGCAGCCTCTGTCAGTCCCGGAATCAGGAGCTTTGTTTTCCCCAGAATTTTAAAGGTTCGATCACTGATTTGGACCGCATCGTCGCTGATAAAGAAACACATGCCTCGCGCAAACCACATCCCTGCGAGCGTCGCGATAAACGGTTGAACCTTCAACTTAACAATAAAGGTTCCCATGATCGCGCCCAGACTCATTCCCATTGCCAGCATGAGGAGAATGACTGCCCAGGCATTCCAACCTTCCCGGAGTAATACGGCAGAGGCGACAGTCGTCAGCGCCACCACACCGCTGACCGAGAGGTCAATACCACCGGTGAGAATCACAAACGTCATGCCAATACCGCTGATCAAAAGATACGAACTGTTTCGGAACAAGTTAAAGAAGACCTGCGGATTCCGCATGCCAGCAAAAAGATAGGCTCCGATCGCATATGCAACCAAGGCCAATAAGGCTGTGGATATTAACGGAACAAACTTACGATTTATAGAGAAGAAATGACTGATCCGCTGCTGCATGGCTACACCTCTTTTTTCGGGGCGCTGACCCTTTGGACAAAGCCTCTCACCTGGTCCGAATACAGGAGGATCACAAAGACGACAACAATTGCCTTGATGGCCTGAAGAGCAAACGCCGGAACACCAATCGCATACATGGATTGGGTAATGGCTTGCATCACCAGGGCGCCGACCATGCTCGCCAACAGCGAAAAGCGTCCACCTGCCATCGCCGTCCCGCCGATCACCACTGCCAGAATGGCATCCAGTTCGGTCGTGAGACCAATGTTATTGGCATCCGAGGTTTTGACATTTGAACTGGCCACCAGCCCTGCAATCCCGGCGCAGAAGCCGCAAAACGTATACACCAGCAGCTTGATCTTCTTTTCATCGATACCGCTGAAATAACTGGAACGGAAATTGATACCCACCGATTCGATGAACATTCCGATGGCGGTTTTGCGAGTCATGAGCCAGGTGATGAGAAATACAATGGCCACAATATATAAGGAAAACGGCAGGATAACCCAGCCTTGTCCTATGAATGCATAGGGCCGGTAGGTGATCTGGACTCTCAGCCCGTTGGTGATCAATTGTGCGATCCCGCGGCCCGCGATCATTAGAATCAACGTCGCCACCATGGGTTGGATTCTCATGTAAGCAACCAGTAGTCCGTTCCACAACCCGCAGAGGAGCGATACGATCAGGGCTGCCGCGATCACCAGCCAAAGCGGCTGGAAGGTGTAATTGGGATCTGTGACAAAAAAGACTTCATTCCGAAGCGCAGAGGGATTCATCAAAATCCCCGCTACCGAAGCCGCAATCGCCATGGTGGCGCCCACAGAAAGATCGACTCCTCCCGTGGCGATCACAAGTGTCATTCCAATCGCCAGCAGCATCACGGTGGAACCGTTTCGCAGAATGTCCACCAGGCTGCCATGCAGGTTGCCATCCCGGTTCTCGATGTTAAAAAAGCCCGGGATAAAAATAAAATCAAAAAGCAAAATGAGAGATAAGGCAACAAGAGGGAAAAAGAGCCTGTTCTCTGTAAATCTTCTCCAGGTGAAAGTGCGATTGGTAGACCTTCTCATGCTTCACTCCCTGCAAACGCGTGGATGATCGTATTCTCATCCACCTCGCCCGCAAACTCGGCGACTTTCTCTCGTTCGCGTAGAACGACGACCCGGTGACTGGTGCGCAGCACTTCTTCCAACTCAGAGGAAATAAAGACGCATGCCTTGCCTTCCTCTGCCAGTACCAGGACCAGCTTTTGAATTTCGGCTTTGGTCCCCACGTCAATTCCGCGTGTAGGCTCATCCAGGATCAGGATCTGTGGATTGATGGCCAGCCACCGTGCAAGGATGACTTTTTGTTGATTGCCGCCGCTCAGGTTTTTCACAGGCTGGTCCGCGGATGGAGTGGCAATATTCAGCAGTTTTATGTATTTGTCTGCCAAGTCATATTGTTCCTGCAAACTTAAATATTTGAACCAGCCCTTACTTGCCTGTATGGCTAGAATAATATTTTCCCTGACCGTCAGATCGTCCACGATGCCCCACGCTTTTCGATCCTCCGGGCAAAGTGCCACGCCGCGCTTGATGGAGCCGAGCGGAGAGTAATCCAGGACCAGGTTCCCGTTCATCGAAATGGAACCCGTATCGGCTTTCTCAGATCCGAATAAAAGATTGGCAGTTTCGGTACGGCCTGAACCAAGCAGTCCCGCCAGGCCAACCACTTCCCCCACGTGCAAATCCAGATCGAAGGGCTGCATCGTACCTGTCAGACCAAATTGTCTGGCCTGTAGCAGTGCCTCCCTGTGAATGTGTTTGCTGCTTTCCAGCTTGGTCTTTGACAGTTCGTCAAACTCAGCCAGACTACGACCGATCATTTTCGAGATCAGTCCAACACGGCTGATGGCGCTCGTCTCATAGGTTCCCACGAGTTTGCCATTCCGCAGGACCGTGATGCGGTCGGAAATTTCGTAGACCTGACCAATAAAGTGCGTGATAAAAATAATGCCGACACCCTGATTTTTGAGCTTCCTCATGACCTTGAAGAGTTGTTCCGTTTCATTCACATCCAGGCTGGAGGTGGGCTCGTCCAAAATGAGTATTTTTGCTGACTCCAGATAAAGTGCGCGTGTGATCGCCACCATCTGCTGGATCGCCACTGTGTACGAATCCAATTGCTTGGTGACATCAATATTGACCCCCAACAAATCATGCAGGGCACTGCTGGCTAATGCATTCATCTTTACCCAATCAATGCGGCCCCTTTTATAAGGTTCGCGTCCCAGAAGAATGTTCTCGGCTACCGTGAGATTTGTGCACAGGTTGATTTCCTGGTACACCGTGCTGATTCCCAGCGATTGAGCATGTTGGGTGGATCTCGGTTGTATTTCCTGGCCATCCAGGACGATTCTGCCCGAATCAGGGCGCTCCACCCCCGTTAGTATCTTCATCAACGTGGATTTTCCCGCGCCGTTTTCTCCCACCAAACAGAGGATCTCTCCTCTCCTGAGTGTCAAGCTGACATTTTCAAGCGCCTGCACGCCCGGGAAGTCTTTGCTGATGCCATCCATTACCAGGATATATTCATCTGACTCGGCCATGATGCCTGCCTTTGTGACGAAAAACTTTTTAAGATTGGGAAGCGATAGAAAATATCGCTTCCCAATCACTCATCCTAACCGGCTGATCCACCGCACTCATAGAGTTCAGTAGATCGGACGTTGCTCCTAATACTTGCGACCCGCAGCAATTTCCTTCAAATTGGGGTCGTCCATGTAAAATACACCTTCAATCGAAGGAATCCATTTGGGCAGGGACTCGCCATTCAGCGCCGCGAGGGCAGCTTCGTAAACCTGCGGGGCGATCAAGGGATTACATTCGACCGTCACGTTCAGAGTGCCGTCGAGCATGGCCTGGAAAGCGCCAGCGGTGGCATCGACAGAAATGATCTTGACATCCACAGCGGGTACGAGACCGGCTTCCTTGAGCGCTTCGATGGCGCCAAAGGCCATTTCATCGTTCTGCCCGAAGATGCCCTGGACATCCTTGCTTTCTTTTAACCAGGCTTCTGTGACCTGCTTGCCTTCGACGATACTCCAGTTGCCGGTCTGGCTATTGGTGACGACGATGCCGCATTTTTCGGCTGTCTCACGGAAACCCTTACCGCGGTCAATAGCAGGCGATGAACCGACATTGCCGACGAGTTCCCAGACGTTCTTCTTCTCGCTGCCTTCGAGCAGCTTGCACATTTCGGTGCCAGCTTTGCGGCCTTCTTCCACGAAGTCTGCGCCTACAAAGGTCACATACAGGTCTTCGTTGCCATCAATGCGGCGGTCTGAAAGAATGACGGGCTTGCCAGCCGCTTTCGCATCTTTCAGGACCTGCTCCCAACCAGCTGCTTCCAGCGGCGAGATCGCGATCACATCCACTTCGGGGTCTGCTATGAATTGCTGGAAGCCAGCAACCTGTTTCGCCAGGTCATTTTGCGAATCATAGAACTTGAGGTTCAAGCCCAGCTGAGTTGCCGTTTCCTTGAAGGAGGCAGTGTTGGCAGCGCGCCATCCACCCTCAGAACCGGTCTGCAGGAAGCCGATGGTCATATCCTTGTACGTCCAAACTTTCTTTTCGGGCTCGGCAGCGGGCGCTTCAGTGGGTGCCGCTGCGGGAGCACAAGCGGACAGGACCAGGGCTGCGGCTACGAGCAGGAAGGCTAATTTCTTGAACATATTCTTCTCTCCTGTTAGGATCAAATTGTTTACTAGGAAGTTTTTTTGGATACGCTATAATCAGGGCACGCGAAGGTGCCTTTCGTTGAGAGGCCATCTCTCGCCGGGAAGTGTCTGCTTTGAGGCTCAAATCAAGAAGCGGGCACTTCCCTCTTTGTTAGTTGCTTTCATGACTTTCTACCTGTACACCTCCTTCCTGTCCTCTTTTATCGAGGAGAATAAATGATCCAAAAGGATAATTGACAGTTTGACAAGCACTGCAACGCAGACATGCATAGCCTACAACGTTAGAGTTTGAGAATCCATGATTTCCCTTTGGATGGAAGTTGGTTTTTTCATTATGTAGACATTGAAGAAATTCGCCCCACCATCGGCGGGGCGAATTTCTTTCGAATTGAGTCGAATTTTTTTGGGTAGTTCTTTTCCGTCACACTTGCGCCTCACTACGTTCGTCGCAGTGCAGGTGTTGCGAGGAGGAGCGGAGCGACGACGAAGCAATGACGGTACTCGGAGTTCTAATATTTTCGCGTCGGCAGTATTTCACTCGCATCTTCAGGAAAGAACACTGTTTCAATGGACGGTACCCATTTGGGGATTGGCTCGCCGTTGACGACCTTCAAGGCCAGCTCGAAGAACTGCGGGCCCAGCAGGGGATTACATTCCACGGTGGCATTCAACTTCCCGGCGATCATCGCTTCGAACGCCCCCCGGGCCGCATCCACTGAAACGATCTTGATATCTACCCCGGGCTTAAGCCCATACTCTTCGATTGCCTGTATGGCGCCCAGTGCCATATCATCATTATGAGCAAATACTGCTGTGATTTTCCTGCCATATTTTTGCAAAAAGGCAGCCATTACTTCCTTGCCTCTTGCGCGGGTAAAATCGCCGGATTGCGAATCGATAATATGCATCTCTGGATGATTTTTTAGAATTTCCCGAAAGCCTGTATAGCGGTCATTTGCAGGGGCAGAATCGATCGTACCGGCCAGTTCAACAATATTTGCCTTGCCATAGACCAGCCGGTACATAATCCGGGCAGCTCTACGACCTTCCTCCAAAAAATCCGAACCCAGGTAAGACACGTAGAGTTCCTCGGGGACTGCCGCACGCCGGTCCACCAGAATGATGGGGATGCCAGCATCCCTGGCTTCCTGGAATACCTCTTCCCAGCCCGTTTCGACGATCGGTGAAATGCCAATCACATCCACTTTCTGAACGATAAATTTGCGCACAGCGAGAATTTGATTTTCCTGTTTTTGCTGCGCGTCGAGGAAACGCAGTTCCACACCCAATTGCTCGGCGGTCTCTTTGACAGAAATCGTATTCGCGGCGCGCCACTCACTTTCTGCACCCAACTGGGCATAGCCGACGATCAAATCTTCATACGTCTTCCTGGATGAGACTTCTTCAGGGGAGGTTGAAGTCGACGGCGCTGAACAGGCTAAAAGTCCAAGCAGGGAGGCGAGCGTCAGACAGAAAAACAGGATGCGCGATGTCTTCATCCATGGCCTCCGCGAGATTCAGGCAGCGCCTCTTCTACGGAACCGTTGACCAGGTCCTGTTCCTGATGCATTCTCTCCATCTTGGCAGGGATGACAAGAGTCACGCGCGTGCCGGTGCTGTAGGCGCTTTCGATGGAGAGTCCATAGGGTTTTCCATAATACAGGCGGATACGTTTGTTGACATTACCTATGCCGAAGCCGCTTTCCTGCTGCGTCGTGCCAGAGTCATCTTCCAGCTCGGCGCGCAATTGTGCCAGTTTCTCAGCGGTGAAACCGATGCCATTGTCCTCCACCTCCAGTTGGAGCTCATCATTGCTCTTTCGCTTTGCGCGCACGACGATGGTGCCTCCCCGGCGCTTGTTCTTGATGCCGTGATACAAAGCATTCTCGACCAGTGGCTGGAGGATCAATTTTAAGATTGTGTACTCGGTGACAGACTCATCCACTTCGATTCGGAAATCGAGGATGTCGCGATAGCGCATCTGTTGGATGGTGAGATAACTACGCGTGCGTTCCACTTCCTCGCCGATCGTGATCCAATCCATGCCTTTGCTGAGACTGATGCGAAAGAAATTCGAGAGTGCACTGACGATCTTGACCACGTCGTCGGTCTGCTTGGATTCCGCCATCCAGATGATCGTATCGAGCGTGTTGTACAGGAAATGAGGATTGATCTGCGCCTGCAGGGCGCGCAATTCCGCTTTCTTGAGTTCTTCCTGTTCCTTTATCTTGGAGTCCAATAATTCCTTGATCTTCCCGATCATAATGTTGAAGCTCATGCCCAATTCGGTGATCTCGTCCACGTTATCGCTGGTCATCAGCGCTTGCAGGTCGTTCTTTGTGATGGTAGTGGTCACATCGTGTAATTTCTTGATCGGCGTGTAAATACTCTTCGACAAGCTCCAGGCCGCGATCACAGAGAATGCCACTGCGCTGAATATCAGAATGATGGACAATATCTGCCAGCGCACATAACTTTCACGCATCACCTGGTACTGCCCCTCAGTACGATTTACCTCATACAGAACATAATTCTGAACAACTTCTTCCATGACAGAAGTAGCAAAGCGGATGTTCTCCAGCACGGCTTCATTTTCGGCGGCGGTGCTGTTATGAGCGATCTGTTCGCCCATCTCATCGACGTACTCCTCCAACGTCTGTAACGTCCGCAGGATCAGGTCCAGTTTGACATGGGCGCGCGGCGAATCGGTGTTCTCCATCATCCAGCTTACTTTGGAGTTTACGTTGTCCAGGATTTCGTATTGTTTCCCCTCTGCGAAAGTCACCTTCCCCGAAACGATCTTCCACATCTCATTATCGATGTCTGGCTTGATGCTGCCGCTGATGCTGTTAGCCGTGGTGATATTGGTGATGATGGCATCGTATTGGCGGCTGTAACTGAGTACCTGCAGCATGGAGAACACATTGGTGGCCCCCATGAGGAAGATCACAATGCACAGCGATGCCAGGATCTTGGCGCGGATCGAAAAGTTCACGCCGGCGAATAAGTCGGTCAGCCAGCCCAGGTATCGAAGCGGGGACCTGCCTGTCGAATCTGCCTGTGCACTGATCCGGCTGAGAAACCGCCTGAATCCCGTGGTTGCGGTTTTTTGAGTCACATTGCTCTCCTGGTATGAAAAAACCTTTTACCACAAAGGGTCACTACGGGGCACGAAGGAATTCTTAAACCTTTGTGCACCATCGTGTCACCTGTCCCGTGTAGCGGGGTTTGTTGTTAACAACGGTAGGCACATGAAAACTAAACCTGCGATCGAAATTCGATGGGTGACAAGCCAGTCTTCTTCTTGAAGACCGAACTGAAATAATGCGGATCGTTATACCCGACCTGATAGGCGATATCGGCCGAGCGCAATGTTGTCATGCGCAGCAGTTCCTTCGCTTTGCGTATGCGTATCTCGGTCAGATATTCCTTGAAGGTCTGGTCTGTTTCCTGGCTGAAGACGGCGCTGAAATGGCTGGCACTTAAGTTGGCCTGGGCCGCCACATCGTTCAGTGAAAGATCCGGCTCGGCATAGTGCTGCTCGATATACTCTTTTGCGTGGCGGATCAGGTGTCCGTGCTGGCCGTTGGGCTGGCTGTCGCGATACGTCAACCCGATCGAAAAGATCTTATAAGCCTGTTCGCGCAATTGCTCCATGGTCTTTACATTGGAGAGGATCGTTTCGATGGCGCTAAGCTCCGGGACAATCTGGTCGATCTCGCCGCCCAGTTCATTGATCAGCTTGGCAGTTGCCAGGATCACATCGACGAAGATATAGTTTTTGATCAGGGTGGATTTCAATGCCGTGTCGCTCAGCGGCCGCAGGTAGGCATCGAAGAATGCATTGAACTCATCCTTTTTGCCGCAGCGTAAATAATCTTCAACGGCCTTCTTATCCAGTTTGAGCAATTCCTTGCGCTCCAGCGATTGGTGCAAACCGACCCCGCTGATGTGTACCGGGTTCTGTATATGCACAAGTGCGTCCATAAAGGATTGGGAAATATCGGCGATCCGTTCCTTTGCGCCTCCCACGCCGACGGTAAGTTGGTAGCGAGTCCTGGCGATGGTCTGGCTGATATCTTCCAGCAGCAGGTCACGTTCCTCTTCGAGATATTCGCGGGTGCTGCCCTTCATGATGAGGATGATGTCACCCCAGTCGCGTTTCAACACGAAAATATCCGGGTTCTTTTCGGCCAGTTCAGCAAGGATCTGCTGGAGATGCTGGAACTCGCCATGGTCGTATTGCTCCGTACGATCGCCCAGCTCTAGTTTGAGGATCACGACAAGATAATAGCGGGCGATCAAATCGAGCCCCAGTGTTTGCCCTTTTTCGACGACCTCCGCCGGCGAGACCGCTCCCACAACCAGCCTGAACAAAAGCCTCTCACGCAGCATGGCGTGGTTATCTTCCATCTGCTCCTGAAGTGTTTTCAGGGCAGCTTGATCCTTTTTCTCTTTGTCGAGCTGCACGCTCAATTTTTGCAGGACTGTTTGAAGTTTCTGTACGGTGACCGGCTTCAGGAGATAATCTGTGACCCCCAGACCGATCGCTTTTTGTGCATATTCGAATTCATCGTGACCACTCAGAATAATGATCTTCACCCACGGCATCCGTTCCCGAACGATCCGGCTGAGTTGGAGCCCATCCATGAACGGCATCTTGATATCTGTGATCAGCACGTCTGGCTGGGTGCTGCGCAGGAGAGGCAGCGCCAATTCGCCGTCGCTGGCTTCGCCGCAAAATTCAAACCCACTGGCGTGCCAGTCTACATTATCCCGAATCCCTTCGCGGGCGATGATCTCGTCTTCTACAAAGAAAACTTTATACGGCATACGGTCCTCCGCAGACACCGCCATTGTACTCCATACAAAGCAGGCTGGCATGTGGGTGGGCTTTTTGCCTAGGGCAATCGCCTTTGAATCGTGTTTGTCAATGCAGAAAACCCTGCAATGCATTTGATCAGACACAAGCGGCCTTTCCCTCACCCCAATTTTGATGAATTTTTGCCGGGACGACTTCCCCCTCTCCCGCTGGGAGAGGGCAGGGTGAGGGTTTTTCGCGGTGATGTAATTACTTTGGGTACAAGTGTCACTTATTGATTGAATTTAGATGCGATTGCCCTACTTTTTGCCAGCCGAACTGTGTGTAACTGGCTGGAAGTGACGTGTACGCTGTCTGACAATCAGCGCGTGGATAGGGGATTTTCATCAATATTGTCTGGAACCGCATTTCACTATAATCAAGACATATTTTGCCGTATTTTTGAATCGATTCGGAATTCAAGTTTTCTGAAAGGATGCCATGA
Organism: uncultured Anaerolinea sp.; assembly: GCA_964489725.1. Lineage (GTDB taxonomy): Bacteria > Chloroflexota > Anaerolineae > Anaerolineales > Villigracilaceae > Defluviilinea. The sequence goes on from CAZBAX010000016.1 coordinate 82,941, forward strand.
CCGAAGTATCTTCTGCCGTCAATTCCACTCCTGTTGCAGCGCGAAAAGGGCCACGCGGCAAGGTCATCGTCTATGCCACATGGTGCAAAGGCTGCCAGATCTGCGTCGAGTTCTGCCCGACCAAAGTCCTTGCGATGCATCCCAATGGAAATCACCCGATTGTGGTTGCCGAGGAAAAATGTACCGCCTGTCATTTTTGCGATACGCACTGTCCTGACCTGGCGATCCTAGTGAAGAAGATCGACTAGTTCTCAAGGAGGCTATCTTGACGATTCGACTTATGCAGGGTAACGAGGCGATTGCCATGGGCGCGCTGGCCGCCGGCTGCCGTTTTTATGCCGGTTATCCGATCACGCCCTCCACCGAAGTGGCGGAAGTGATGTCGCGTGAACTTCCCAAAGTGGGAGGCAAGTTCATCCAGATGGAGGATGAAATTGCCAGCATGGCCGCGATCATCGGCGCGTCGGTGGGCGGACTTAAATCGATGACCGCTACCAGCGGACCAGGTTTCTCGCTCATGCAGGAAAACATCGGCTACGCGGCGATGACCGAGGTCCCGTGTGTGATCGTGAATGTGCAGCGACTCGGTCCCTCCACCGGGCAGCCGACTGCCGCCTCGCAAGGAGATGTGATGCAGGCGCGCTGGGGTACACACGGCGACCACCAGATCATTGTGCTCAGCCCCATCTCAGTAGCGCAGTCTTTCGAGCTGGCGGTCAGGGCGTTCAACCTTGCAGAGAAATATCGCACGCCGGTCATTTTGTTGACAGATGAGATCATCGGCCACATGCGCGAACCGGTCGAGCTTCCTGACTTCGACACCATTGAAAAAGTGGAGCGGCTTGTAACAGAGTCCCCCTCCACGTACAAGGCTTTTAGTAATGATTCTGGTGACGTCCCGCCGATGGCCAATTTCGGGACCGGCTACCGCTACCACATCACCGGTCTCTTCCACAATGAAATCGGTTACCCCACCCAGCACCTCCACAAAATCGATGCATGGCTGGAGCGCGTCCACAATAAGTTCGAGCATCATCTGGATGACATCCTGCTCTATCAAATGGACTATCAGCCTGGGGCGCGTACCGCCATTCTGAGTTACGGCGCCTCTGCGCGGACGGCCCGGCACGCCATGAAAGAATTGCGCGCCAAAGGCGAGAAGGTGAGCCTGTTCACTGCGCAGACTCTCTGGCCCTTCCCTGAGGCGGCAGTCGAAGAACTTGGCGACTCGGTTGATCGCATCATCGTCCCGGAAATGAACCTGGGTCAATTGGCGCTGGAGGTCGAGAGAGTTGCCGGACGTAAAAAAGTCATACGTGTCAATCGTGCCAACGGCGAGATGGTAACGCCCGAAATGGTCGTATTGGCAGCGGAGGCATAACGATGTCAGACCATATTCTTTCTGTTCATGAATTAGATGCAAACGAGGGACAGATCCCGCCGGAGGATTGGTTCGAAGCCAGTGGCACGCTCCAGAACCTGCGCAAGAACAAACGCTTCCCCACCATCTGGTGTTCAGGATGCGGCATCGGCGTGGTGATGGGATCGTTGATCCGTGCCATCGACAGCCTGGGACTCCAGAACGATCAGGTGGCGCTGGTGGCAGGAATCGGATGCACGGCCCGCATGCCGGTCTACATGGATTACAACACGCTGCACACTACACACGGACGGGCCCTGGCGTTCGCCACCGGCTTGAAGATCGCACGCCCCGATATGAAAGTCATTGCGATCATGGGCGACGGCGATGCGTTGGCCATCGGCGGGAATCATTTTATCCATGCGGCGCGCCGTAACATCGGTATCACCGCGCTGGTGGTGAACAATTCCATTTACGGCATGACCGGCGGACAATACAGCCCGACGACGCCTCTGGATATGCGTGCCACCACGGCGCCGTATGGAAACGTGGAGCCGCCATTCCCAATCTGCGATCTGGCCGCGGCTGCTGGAGCGACCTATGTCGCGCGCAGTACGGTTTATCACGCGCTCGAACTGGATAAATATCTGGCGCAGGCAATTTCCAATGAAGGCTTCAGCCTTGTGGAAGCCGTCAGTTATTGCCACACCACATTTGGACGCATCAATAAACTTGGCACTGCTGCCGATATGATGCGGAACCTCAAGGACAACAGCATGTCCAAAACCGCGTATGATCGGCTCAGCACAGAAGAACAGGAACTGAACGGCAGGGTCGTGCGTGGGGTATTGCATACAAAAGTCCGTCCTGAGTATACAAAGGTCTACAACACACTTGTGGATCGCATCCACGAGGATGCCATCAAGCCGCGCAATTACGGAGGCAACTAATGGATAAGCGAAGTGGCGCTAGCAGCGCCATGGACAAGCGCACCGAGATCCGTCTGGCGGGGGAGGGGGGGCAGGGCATGATCCTGGCGGGCATTATCCTTGCCGAAGCGGCCGCGATCTATGATGGCAAGCAGGCAACGCAAACGCAGAGTTATGGGCCCGAGGCACGCGGCGGCGCGAGCCGGTCCGAAGTTGTCATCTCCGACGGTGAGATCGATCATCCTGAGGTCTTGTCGGCGGACGTGGTGGTCGCGCTCAGCCAGGAAGCTTACAAGAAATTTGCGAAATCGGTAAAAGCTGGCGGCTTACTGATCGTCGATGCAGACCGCGTGGAGACAGCTGCTGACTTCACTGGTATCAAGATTCCTGTAGCGCGCATCGCTCAGGAAACCACTGGCAAGGCGATCACCGCCAACACTGTGGCTCTTGGTGTGCTGGTGGGGCTGACGAGTTTGGTTTCACGCGGCGCTATTGAAAAAGCCATCGCCGCCCGCGCACCCAAAGGCACCGAAGAGATGAATCGCAAGGCGCTGCAAGCCGGTTTTGGTGCGGCGGAACAGGTGAAGGCTGCTGCTTAAGCTGGGATATACGAGTCAACTCCGAGGTGAAGCAAGTTTTCATCTCGGAGTTTTTATTTTGCGCCTGGTGAAGAACGTAGGTAAACAAGTAAATAAGTAGACAGGTATACAGGCTCATACTTGCTTGTATACCTGTCTACTTGTGCACCGATATATTTCTGCTTAGCGTTTCAGATCGCGGTACGCTGCTTCCATCAACAGGAAAAATGCCTGGCCTTCAGTTGCCGTGCCGGGACGATTGAAGTTCGGTGCGCCACAAACGCCCTGTACAAGCCCGAATGAATCCACTTTTTGATACACAGCTTCGCGCATCTTGTCTGCGACTTCAAGGTAGCGACTCTCCAGCCACTCGCCGTGCACGCCACGATAGATCGAATAGCTCAGCATCTGCGCCAGATTCGTTTCAACAAATGTCTGCGGGTCATCGACGATATCATGGAGCAATCCATCCGCGCGTTGATACATGAGACAGCCATCGATCACTTCGCGCACAAATCCGCTCAGGAGATACTTGTCATCCTTCATCGTTTCAGGCAGGGCGCGGATGACACGCGTGATCCCGGCTGCGGCCCATCCATTCCCCACACCCCAAAACAATCTGCGCTCGAACTCGTGTTTGTCTTCATCCCACATGTGATAGTACAGATGTTTCTCAGGATGCATTAGCTTTTGTCGATAGCCAACGATCTGTTTGACTGCTTCGACAGGATGACCGGCGACAGCCAGAAACGGGGGCGCCATGTACATTGCATCCACCCAGAGCATGTTTTCGATGTAATTATGGTAAATAATGCCATCCCGAGTTCGCGGGGCTTTGTAGAGCAGAAAATCCAGCATCCGTTCGGCTGCATCACGCAGTGACTCGTCACCTGTAGCCTGTGCCGCAAATAAAACGGGCTCGCCATTCGCAGCCGGGTCGGCAACCGGACTCTGTCCCTCGTTTAGTCCCAGCCGCCCGTCCTTGCGTTGATTGCCAACGGCATCTTTTGCAAGCAGCACTGCCAGATCGGTCTCGCCCAACTCCAGCAAGGCCTGTGCTGCCACTCCCTGTTCCCAGGCGCGCCGCTGCATGGAAAGCATGGCCTGAATCACTCGGCGGATGCGTTCAGATGGTTTCATTTCCTTATTTCTTCTCCTGAGCGCCTTCGGATACCCCGCACAGCGGGACTTCCTACTTTCCACTTTCTATCATGACCCCGTGCTGCCGTAATGCCGTAGACCGAACAACCAGAAACGGTAGGCAATAAAGATAAACACGGATGCGACCAGTGGACTCAGCCAGACAAGACTTCCAACGTCTCGCCCGAGCAGGTAACTGGCCGGGTAAAACGAAACAAACCCATAGGGGATGATCCACGTCAGCAGGATGCGGATGCTGCTATGATAAATGCTGAGCGGATACTTTGCGAACTCATTCATCGTGAAGACCATCTGCGTCACAGGGATCGACTCCATGATCCAGAAGACGCTTGTGGCAGTGATGAGATTGAGGGCGATGAAGATCAGTCCGCCGCTTAAGACACTGATAATGATGTACACGAGGCGCACAGGCGTCAGCGCGATATCCAGCTGCTGCATCGAGATTCTAACTAATACCGCGCCCGTGATGAGATTGCCGATGCCATCATGACAAAAACGGTCAGCAAGCAAATGGAATAATGGATCAATGGGGCGCACCAGGAAGCGGTCGAAGTCACCACTGCGCACGTAGTTCCAGCCGACCGTCCATAGATTGTCCGCGAACATGTGAGTGATTGATTCGCCCATCGTCAACAATCCATAGACCAGGATCACTTCGTAGAAACTCCAACCGTTGAGCGACGGGATCTGTCGCATCACCACCCAGATCGCTGCCAATGACGCGGCTTGCAGGATCACCGTGGATGTCGAGCCGATGAAAAAGTTGAGTCGATACTCCATCAGAATCTTGAAGCGCTGGAGCAGGAAATACCAGTAGAGAGAAAGGTAGCGAGTCATCCTAACCGCCTTGTACCGTTACTTGCCGTACCGCTATGCTGAACACAACCCGCGAAAGGATGAACAGGGCCAACAGCCAGAGGAGCTGTACCAGCCAAATCTGCGGGGCGTCTGCCCATGTCGAAATCCCGCTTAGGAACGAAATGGGAACCGCGAGAGCCTGTGCGAACGGCAGCCCAGCGGCCAGGTTTTGCAGCCAGTCGGGCATCATTACTAACGGCACCAGCGCACCGCTGAAGAACGAAGCCGCGCCGACGCGCACCACGCTCAGTCCCCAGGTCTCGGTGACATAAAATGCCAGGCAGGCGAACATCCAGTCGAATAGAAAGAGCACCAGTTGACCGAGAAAAAGCGAAACAGTGAATGCCAGCCACAACGCCGGGTCGGTGGGCAGGCGCATCCCGAAGAACAGAAAGGCGATCAGAAAGAGGGGTAGCCGCTGGACAAAGAAGACCAAAATCTCTGCAAAGCTTTCTGCCATAATGCGCAGTTGCATATCGATCGGACGCGTTAATTCGACGGCGATCTGTCCCTGTCGGATCATGAAGCCAAAGAAAAAGATCGTGCGCGTCTCCACCAGAGGAGAGAGCAGGCGTGCCAACAAAATATAGGTAATGGTCTGTGACAGTGCCAGTCCGCCCAACGTGGATGTTCCTGCATATACCGCGCTCCAGAAATATACGAACACGATCATGGAGACCAGCGTCACCACAAAGTCTGCCCAAACCCACATGTTGTAGGCGAGCCGTGTCTTGGCAGCTGTCGCTGCGACCGCGCTGTAAATGGAAACATTGCGCTTTAGAAATGGGATCATGCCATCTGCTCCTCGTTCAGTGCGCCGCTATAGATCTGTTTGATAATGGACGCCAGGTCCGGCTCGGACAACGAGAAGTCTTTGACTTCGATCTGATTCATTAACGCCGCCGCGACTCCGCTGGCAGTGGTCGCCGTGCGATCAAACCGGACCGAGAGCTTGCGCGGCTCGGCGAGGATGATCTCCGCGCCTGTGGGCAGGTGGAGAGGCGCCTCCTCTGGCGCGGACAATGTCTCGAATGTGATCTCGCGGTATTTTCCGAAGCGGTTCTTGATCGTTTCGATCGAGCCATCGTAAATAACTTTGCCCGCGTCGATGATGATGACGCGCTTGCATAGCTCTTCGATATCACCGAGATCGTGCGTGGTCAGAATGACGGTGGTACCCGCGGCGCGGTTTTGTTCCTTGATGAATTCACGGATGCGTTCCTTCACGATCAGGTCCAGGCCGATCGTGGGTTCGTCCAGATAGACCACACGCGGCTCATGAATGAGGGTGGCGGCCAGTTCCGCGCGCATCTTCTGCCCGAGTGACAGGTTACGGATGGGAACGTGGAGTAGTTCCTTGAGTTCCAGTGTTTCAGAGAATTGTTCGAGCAACTGCTTATAGCGCGTTGGCGGCACCTGATAGATCTTTGCCACCAGGCTGAGCGACTCGATGAACGCCAGATCCCACCACAACTGTGTACGCTGACCGAACACCACGCCGATTTCCTGTGCGTTCGCCACGCGTTGCCGATGTGGATCGCGTCCAAGCACGCGCACGCTCCCGCTGGACGGTACCAGGATACCCGTCAGCATTTTGATCGTGGTCGATTTTCCTGCGCCGTTCACGCCAATATAGCCGACCATTTCTCCCGCATCCACTGAAAATGAAATGCCATCGACGGCGATCTTGTCTTCATATTTTGGAACGAACAATGCCTTTACCGCGCCCGCCAACCCCGGGTCTTTGCGCTGGACATGGAACACTTTGGATAAGTTATTCACTTGAATGACTGTCATTTGAGCTCTTTATTGAATAGTGTGAGTGGTTGAATTATAAGGCAGGGCGATGTCCGCGCTGACATCGTACCCGAATGGGTAGCGGAGTGGCGCTTAGGGCGCCACATAGTCGAAGCGTGCGACGAAGCAATCTCCGAGTAAGCGGATAATTTCTCTTCGATAGCGTGTTACGGTTTAAGAGGAGATTGCTTCGGGTGGACGTTCGCCACCCTCGCACCGACATGGCATCTTGCCTGCGAATGCTATAATTTTGACCCATGGATACCTATCGCATCCTTATCATCGAAGATGATCCTGCCATCGGTCAAAGTCTGCTGGATGGATTCCGCACACATGGCTTTGAGCCACACTTGTGTACAACAGGTGCCAAGGGGATCGAGTTTGTCAGTAGGCATTCTCCTCATTTGATCGTTTTGGATATTCGGCTGCCAGACGGCTCAGGCTTCGATTTCTGCCGGCAACTGCGCCATCTGGGATCGCGCCAGCCTATCATTATGCTGACGGCGCAACATGACGAACTGGATAAAGTCCTGGGTCTGGAAATGGGCGCTGACGATTACATGACCAAACCGTTCAGCCTGCGCGAGTTGGTGTCGCGGGCTCGCGCGCAACTTCGACGTGTCTACGGCGATTATTCTTCTGCCGAATCGGCTCAGGTGGTGATCCAGGATATCGTGCTGGATTCCGCGACCGGTCAGGCCCGACGAGGCGACGAGTCTCTCAATTTGACGCCCACCGAGTTCAGGCTGTTATCCTATCTCGCCCGCCACCGTGGACAGGCCGTATCACGGGCACAGATCGTCGAGGCCGTCTGGGGTTTTGCTCCCGATATCGAAAGCGAGAAGACCGTCAATGTTCATATTCGTCGTTTGCGGGAAAAGATCGAATTTAATCCAGAACGACCTGTGCTGATCCTGACTGTTCCAGGGATTGGGTATAGGCTCTCAAAGTAACGCGACATTTTCCACATTAACAGGTAAATCCATCAATCCTTGGATTCGATCCTGAACCACTGAGACACTCCCGAAAGAGCATCGGGACGATGTGAGTCACGGAGTTTTTAATTGGTTTTCTCAGTGGCTCACCTGCACTGCACCAAACGCAGTGCGGTGCAAGTGTCGTGTCTCAGTGGTTAAGCTCTGGTGTTTTCCGTAAGATTTTGTTGCTCGACTAATTTGGAAAAGTTCAATATGTCGCTGTTTTTGAACGGCGATATAAATGCCGCGTCAAAACACGGCGGGGATTACGAAATCTTAATCACATCTCAATTCAGTTGAAACTTCGAACTTCTAGAATTACAGACAAGGCAAATCCTTGTCTGTAGTTTTTGGAGTGCAAGAGGTTGCTCTTGCATACTCAGCGGCAAGCCGCTGCACTCCATATACGGAGTTTCACTGTGAATAGAACTATCGTCATTCTCTTTCTCCTTCTTATGATCGCCGTCATTGCCGCGGCGGGCTATTTTGGCTTCTCGACAACCCAGGAGCCCACACCCACCCCTGCGCCACAAACGGTTTCGGTGACAACTTGTGATGTGCAGCAGACGGTCACCGCGCCCGGTAATCTCGTCAACGTGAATATCGCCGATGTGAACATGCCCACAACAGGAAAATTATCGGGGGTCAATGTTCGGGTGGGCGATCAGGTCCTAGCCGGGCAGACGCTGGCGGAACTGGATCCTGTTGCCAGCACACAAGCGCAGTTAGATTTGCTCGAAGCACAGGAAGCCCTGGAAGATGCACAGAAGGATCGAACCGTATTGGACTATCCACGCGCGACCGATGCCTACATAAAAGACTTGCGCAAGAAGGTCAATAATCAGAAAGATGTTGTTGATGAGTTGGAGACTAACTACAGACATGCAGAAGACCCGATACTCAGGGCGCAAGTTCTGGCAAGTATGACGACGGCAAAAGAAGAGTTGGTGAGGCTTGAATCCAATTTGAACTGGTACACCAGCAAACCCAGCGAGCAGGATAAGACCAACGCCGACTCAGCGCTTGCCCTTGCCCAGGCCAAATATGACGCAGCCAAAGCCATTTTAGAAAGCCTGGAGATCAAGGCTCCGTTTGCTGGCGTGGTGTTTGCTGTCCACGCGCAGCCTGGAGAAACATATCAGGGAGAGACGACCTTGTTCACTGTTGGCGACCCGAAAGCATTGGAAGTCATCGCGAATGTCACAGAAGAAGATTACCCGCTGCTCACACTTGGACAAACGGTTGAGGTCTATTTTGACGCACGTCCTGATGTGACAGTGATGGGCAAAGTGGATCGCATCATCCCGGAGCGCATCGAAGGCGATCGCCCTCTCTACAATATTTATATCACATTGAAAGCGATCCCCGATGGGCTTGCTGATGGCATGACTGCCGATACCGCCATCACAATTGCAAGCCGCGATGGTGTCTTGTGCCTGCCGCGGGCTGTAGTACACGCCTCCAGCGGCGATACGACCCTGGTCAAAGTGTGGGATGGAGTACAGGAGATCAGCAAAGAGATCACCATCGGTTTGCGCGGTGATACGAACGTGGAAATTGTCTCTGGTCTGAGCGAGGGTGAACAGGTAGTCACGCGGTGAAACAAATGTTGGCTCAAGCCGCACTCTTCGGCGGCGGTGTTTACGAGGCAGATCTTGCGCCGCATACTGCCCTGCGGCATTTTCGTGACGCGCAAGGAGCGAATTGTGATTGAGCCGGTCATCCGCACAGAGAAATTGACTCGCACGTACGCCATGGGCGAAAGTACGGTCACTGCGTTACGTGAAGCAAACCTGACCGTCCATGCGGGTGAGTTCATTGCATTGATGGGCGCGTCGGGAAGCGGTAAATCCACACTGTTGAATCTGATCGGCTTGTTGGATCGTGCCACCTCAGGCGAGTATTTCCTTGAAGGAAAACCTGTTTCATCTCTGCGGCGTGATGAACTGGCGGAACTGCGCGGCAGAAGGATTGGCTTCATCTTTCAAAACTTCAACCTGTTATCGAGATACTCTGCCTGGGAAAATGTTGCACTGCCACTTGCGTATCGCCAGGGAGAGTTTGGGGCGCAGGAGCAATTCAATCGGGCGTGTGAAGCGCTGTCACGCGTCCAGTTGGAGCATCGTATCGACCACAATCCCATGGAGCTATCTGGTGGCGAACGTCAGCGCGTGGCCATCGCGCGGGCGTTGATCACGCAGCCGGCGGTCATCCTTGCCGATGAGCCAACCGGAAATCTCGATAGCAAGACCGGGATCGAGATCATGCGTTTATTGAGAGAGCTGAATGAAGAAGGTCGCACCATCATCATGGTCACGCATGATATGAAAGTTGCGCGCAACGCAGGACGCGTGTATCACATGCTCGATGGAGTTCTAAATGAAAGTGAGCGGGCGCATGTCGTTTCTTGATTTGTTGCGTACAGCTTTACGCAGCGTGTCTGCGAACAAACTGCGTGCCGTTCTCACCATGCTGGGCGTGGTGATCGGTGTTGCATCGGTGATTGCCATGCTCGCGCTCGGAAATGGAGCACGTGCCGCCGTGGATGCCACATTTCAATCACTCGGCGCGAATCAGATCCAGATCGGTCAACGGTTCGCGATGGAGGACGGCGAATTCCAAGCTACGGGAAAAACTCTGACCTTTGAAGATGGTCTCGAGATGCTTACGGCTGTACCGCTTGTGGAACGCGTGGAGATGTCTGTCTCCAAAACGATCAAAGCGCGCTTCGGAAAAAATACTGTGGAAATCAATGTCATTGGGACAACCGCGGATGCGCTGGATGGGCTTGCCTCAAGCGGTGAGATTCAGCCGGTAGGATGGACTCCCGGCGTTCCGCTCTCCGTCGATGACTTTATCGGCGACGGACGCATCTTCACCACCGACGAGGTGTACGCGGGCGCACCGGTCTGTGTGCTTGGCTATCAGACCGCGGTCGACCTATTCTCGGGCGATAACCCGATCGGCGAAACGATCTGGGTCGACCGCACCCGCTGTGAGGTCATCGGCGTGGTCACTGAACTGGAAAGCACAGATGTGCAGGAACGGTACCGTTCGGATCCCAACGAAGGCTTGTTGATGCCCATCAGTACGGTGATCCAGACCCTTTATGATGAGGAACCCTCCGTGTACATGACTGTCCATGTGACGGATGCAAATCGCATCGACGAAGCCAAGGAGCAGATCACGAATTATCTTCGCGAACGGCATCAGATCGAACAGGATGCTGAAGGGAATTACCAGGATGATTTTGACATGCTGACGCGCAACGATATCCTGGGCCAGCAGCAGGAAGCCGCGCAGACATTTTCCCTGCTGCTGGCGGCGATGGCTACTGTCTCTCTGCTCGTCGGCGGAATTGGCATTATGAACGTCATGCTCGTCAGCGTCACCGAACGGACGCGTGAGATCGGAGTTCGCCTGGCCGTGGGCGCCAAACAAAGGGACATCGTGAGTCAATTCCTGCTCGAATCAATTTTGATCAGCGCCAGTGGCGGACTGGCGGGAATCGTCATCGGCATTCTCGCCATCCCATTGGCGGCGGCACTGAATCAGGGCGTGGCATTGTTATTGCCAGGAAGTATTCCGCTGGCGTTCGGAGTAGCCGTCCTGATCGGAGTCGTGTTCGGTCTCTATCCCGCCTTCCGCGCCGCGCGGCTCGATCCAATCGATGCGTTACGGTATGAATAAATAATACCGATGTAGGGGTGGGCAGCTGCCCACCCCTACATCGGTATTACGAACAAGGTAAAAGGAGCAAAACATGCAAAACAGGAAAACCATTATCGTTCTTGGTATTCTCGTCGTAGTCCTGGGCGCGGCAGCGTTCATTGGAGGGAGAATGTTGAATGGGAATATAGGTCCCCTTGGATTGGGAATGCCCATGGGAGGAGGCGATATGATGTCGGTGTCTATGCAGGTGACGCCAGCCGCGGAATTACCAACCACCGAGCCCGTGGCGCGCGGTTTATTCGTCGAGCGTAAGGATAACTCCATCATTATCGGAGAACTTTCTATGGAAGCCGGTGGAAAGGGGGTTATCGTGGAAAGCGAAGGTGGAGAGGCAGGAGTATCCATTTCCGGGCCGGAACCAGACGGTCCCCAAAAGGAAGTGGTGATCACAAGCGATACGGTCATCTACCTGGAAAATACCGACTTCCCCGAACCGAACCCCGGCGAAGAGGTAGTTCTTCAGCAGAGTGTTACGGAAGGTTCGCTCGACGATCTTACAACTCAATCCTTCGTCACCGTGTGGGGACGTCAAAGTGGCGATAGAATTATTGCAGAGGTGTTGTTCATCAGCAATCCGGTAATCTTCCAATGGCCTTAGATTTATCTGTCATTGCGAGCGACCGTAAGGAGCGAGGCGTCGCCGTGGCGACACAATCTCGTTGAATCACCCAAAAAGCCTCGATGGGTGCGTTGAGATTGCTTCGTCGTCGCTCTGCCCCTCCTCGCAACGACATAAAGGTATTTATTATGAATCGAAATTCCATTCGCTGGCGGTTGCCGATAAGTTATGCAGTGGTTGCCCTTGTCGCGGCTCTGGCATTAGGTTCACTCATGCTGCTGGTGCTGCGCGGATATTACACGGACCAGGAACGCCAATATCTTGAGGGAAATGCAATTACCTTGCAGCCACTCATTGCGGAGATCCTGCAATTGGATCTGCCAAACGGCATGCTTCAAGACCAGGTGGATGGGTTGTCCTTTCTATCGCAAACACAAATCCGTCTGTTGGATGGCAGTGGCAAGGTACTTGCCGATTCTGGTGTGCCCAATGTAAGACAGGTTGTAGCCGTCTCTGCAGGACAGCCGGTGCCGGGTGATGTCATGTTCAGTATGCCGGCGAACCCGCCTGTGGAGAGAGGTCCGATCTTTATTTATAAGGACGATGAAAGTTTTCCGTTGCCGCAGGTGGTCCCGTTTGAAAAGCAGGTTGTCCCCGGTAATGCTGGCGACATCATTCTTTCTGTAAACGCCTCACCATATGGATATGGATTTGTGGCGAAAGCTGAATTTGACCCGAAGCGTCGTTCTTCAGAGAGCGTGAGTGTTCTCCTTTTCGGTTCTGGGGGCAACAAGCTGGGGACGTTGGAATTTTCGAATGGTCCCAGCTACGGAGCAGACGTGATCGACTCTGTTACTTTGGCATGGCTGATCGCCAGTGTATTTGCGATTGCCATCGCCGCGCTGACGGGCTGGTTCATGAGCCGCCGAGTGACGAGTCCCGTGCTTGTGCTTGAGAATGCGACTCGCCAGATGGAGCAGGGGAATCTATCTGTGCGCGTCGATCTGCAAAATGAAAAACAACTTGAATTTTTATCGCTTGCCAGGTCGTTCAATGGAATGGCGGAGCAAGTGGAGCAGACAATCTCGACACTGCGCGAGTTCGTGGCGGATGCTGCGCACGAGCTGCACACACCCCTCACCGCACTGCAAGCCAACATCGAACTGGCGCGGGATGAGACACTTGCACCTGGCGCACACCGTCCCGGCGGTTCGGTGCCGGGGAGTGCAGGTGAGAACGCCTCAGAGCGGATCCGCTACTTAACGCGGGCCCAGGAACAAGGCCAGCGTCTGGAGACGATGGTGGAGAGCCTGCTCAAGCTATCGCGCATCGAAGCGGCAGAGTCGAAATCCAGTTTTGAACCGGTGGACATGATCCGCCTGGTGCGTGAAGTAGGAGAACAGTTTGCGTCGCGCGCCGAACAGGCAGAACGCACCTTTAGTATGATGGTGCCCGAAGGTGAGTTGAACGTGTTGGGAAATGAGCTGCAGCTCA
>CAZBAX010000017.1:0-95770 GCA_964489725.1 uncultured Anaerolinea sp.
TTAAGGTTCAATGATTTGTAGCCTAATTTGGGCAAAATCTAGGTCAGTAAATCACGATTCTCATGTCACTCTGAGTGAGCGTTCGTTGCGAACGAAGAGTCTCGGCGCAAATTACGGGAGATTCTTCGTCGCCAGAAGAACGTTGGCTCCTCAGAATGACAAACCTGTGATTTACTGAAATTCCTTACTGCCAGCCTGCAATACGATTCTACGGGATTAACGACGACAGCCTTGATTTGCATCGTTGTAATTCTGTTTCCACATTTCTACCTGACTTCTGCACAAATTCTGCACATTTGACCACTATGATCCGGGAATAACAATCAGGAGATGTCAAAATGTTCAAGAATAAAAACGTTCGAAACTGGATTTTTGTGAGCCTCGCGTTGATCGTGATTATCCCGCTGGCGCCGCGAATGATCTCACCTGCCGGCGCCAGCGCCCAGGCAGTGAGCGCTGAGGAAAAAGTAGTCGAGCTGGAAGTCGCGCAGACGATTGAAGCTTCCGGTACGTTGGCTGCACAGCCCTCCGCTACACTGACCTGGAATACCGGCGGCGTGGTGGAAGATGTCTTTGTGCAGGCAGGAGACCAGGTCAAAGAAGGCGATGTGTTGATGACACTGCGGACAACAACAGTTTCTGCCAGCATTATCTCGGCGCAGGCAGATCTGGTCAATGCGCAGAAAGAGCTCGATGACCTGTTGAATTCGTCTGATACAGAGCTGGCGCAGGCGGTGATCGCCTTGAAGGATGCACAGGAAGCTTATGACAAAGCAGACGATTACCTTGTGTACCTGCAAACGTCACAAAAGGTCCCACAGACCGAAACGCGTGCGATCCTGCAGACCAAGCGTAATTCATGGATGTATTTCTACAAGACCAAGACGTTCAAGGGTCCCGCCCCCGAAGATTGGATCATCGAAGCTGAGAATGACCTGGCTTTGAAAACGGCGGAGTTGGAAGATGCTCAATATCAATACGATCGGCTGAAGGATGGACCCAATGCCGACGATATTATTGCGGCCCAGGCCAGGGTCGATGCCGCGCAGTCCACGGTCGATACGATGAGCATCATCGCGCCGTTCGATGGGCAGATTCTGTACGTCGAGAGTCGGTCTGGCGATCTGGTCAACGCGGGTGCGTCGGCGCTCTACGCGGCGAACATGGATCAACTTTACGTGGAGGCGCAGGTGGACGAGTCGGATGTGGCAAGTGTCACAGCGGGCCAGCCGGTTGCTGTCACGCTGGATGCCCTGCCAGCCGCAACCCTCGCCGGAGTGGTGTCGGCGATCAATCCTGTTGGCGAGGAAGTTTCAGGACTCGTAAAGTACACCATTCGCATCGATCTGGATCCAGTGGACAATACCATGTTCACACCTCTTGGCACAACTGCGAATGTCACGATCCATGTCAGCGATGTAACCGCTGCACTGGCAGTGCCGATCACAACCATTCAGAATGATGCCAACGGCGAGTTTGTGATGCTGGTGCAAAACGATGGGACAACAAAGCGCGTCGATGTGGTCAGCGGCGCGATCGTGGATGACATGGTGGTCGTCGCCGGCGATGTCCAGGCAGGTGACCGTGTGCTGGTCAACAATGCCAGCAGCTTTAGCGCTCCAAATCCGTTCGCAGGAGGTGAGTAATGATCCAGGCGCAAGATCTAACGAAGGTGTATCAAATGGGCGATACGGAAGTGCGCGCCTTGAACGGCGCAAGTTTCACCATCGACAAAGGCGAGATGGTGGCGATCATGGGACCATCCGGCTCAGGCAAGAGTACATTGATGTCGATCATTGGGTGTCTCGATGTGCCAAGCGGCGGCAGTTACAGCCTGGACGGTGCAGCGGTTGAGAAGATGGATGATTCAAAGCTCGCCGAAATCCGTGGGCATAAAATCGGATTTGTTTTCCAGCAATTCAATCTTCTGGCGCGCACCAGCGCTCTGGAAAATGTGATGCTGCCGTTGACCTACGCAGGCTTTTCCGGCAAGGAACGCAAAGACCGCGCCCTAAAAGCCCTCGAGCGCGTCGGACTTGGGGATCGGACGCATCACGCCCCGAACGAACTCTCTGGCGGGCAGCAGCAGCGCGTTGCCATTGCCCGGGCCCTGGTCAATGAACCAGCGATTTTGCTCGCCGATGAGCCCACCGGCGCATTGGACAGTAAAACCGGTGTGGAGATCATGGAATTGTTCCAGAACCTGCACAAGGATGGAGGACAAACTGTGATCGTGGTAACGCACGACGCCTACGTGGCGCGTCATACAGATCGAATCATCAAGCTCTCAGATGGGCTCATTGTGTCGGATGAAGTCAATCATCAACCGATCAAAGCAGGTGCGCCACGACCGGATGAAGTACTGTAATTTGTATATCTTCCGCGCTGAGCGGAGCGAGTGTACGTTGAGCGCAGTCGAAGCGCGTGTCAGACAGGACTGTTAGGAATCAAGAATACTTTTGGTGACGATAGAGCCTATCTCGCACGCGCTTCGACTACGGGGCGACGATCACGCCCTCCGCTCAGCGCGAAAAGGAGTTTTAGAATGTTATTTTCAGAAAATCTCAAGATCGCCCTGCGCGCCTTGCGTGCCAATAAGATGCGATCGATCCTTACCATGTTGGGAATCGTGATCGGCGTTGCAACCGTGGTTGCATTGCTCTCGATCGGTAAAGGCGCGACGGCCAGTATCACCAGTGAGATCCAGAATACAGGCTCCAATCTATTGACAGTCTCACCAGGCCGGCGGCAAATGGGTCCTCGCCAACTTGGACAGTCACAGCAGGCCAGTTACCTGTATTATTCAGATTACCAGTTGATCGAGCGTTCGCTGGCTGGGAATATCGACGCGATCGCTCCGATGTACCAAACCTCGTATCTCGTAAAATATGGGACCGAAAGCTTCAATGTGAACGTGAAGGGCATTACCAGCGAGTATCAAAAAACGAATTCGTACGACGTAACCCAGGGGCGCTTCATCACCGAAAGTGACGGCAAGTCTCATGCACTGGTGGCAGTCATGGGTTCGCAGGCGAGCGAAGATCTCTTCGGTGGCTTGTCGCCAGTCGGCAAGACGATTTCCATTAATGGCGTCAAGTTCGAGATCATTGGTGTGCTGGAGTCCAAAGGCTCAGGCTTTGGCTCCTCCGACGATGCCGTCCTGATTCCGCTGGAGACCGGCTACACCAAATTGTTCGGCGACACCGCCACCTATAACGATAAGAAGATCGTCAACAGCATTTCGGTCTCTGTAGCGTCCACCGAAGCCATG
The DNA here is from genome assembly GCA_964489725.1 of uncultured Anaerolinea sp. GTDB lineage: Bacteria > Chloroflexota > Anaerolineae > Anaerolineales > Villigracilaceae > Defluviilinea. The sequence goes on from CAZBAX010000017.1 coordinate 3,272, forward strand.
GATACAGTTTCTGCGCAGATCGAGTTCCTGCTGCGCCGCGCTCATGAGCTGAAATCATCCGATGAAGCAGATTTCAATGTCTTGAACCAGGCAGACTTGTTGAGTACGTTGACGTCTGTTACGCAAATCCTAACGACGTTTCTGGGCGCGATTGCCGGTATCTCGCTGCTCGTGGGCGGCATCGGCATCATGAATATCATGCTGGTTTCGGTCACGGAGCGCACGAAGGAGATCGGCCTTCGGAAAGCCGTCGGTGCGACCAAGAACCAGATCCTCACGCAGTTCCTGATCGAAACAGTAACGTTGAGCCTGCTTGGCGGTATCATCGGGATTCTGCTCGGGGTGGGGATCGCGACGTTTTTCTCCGCCACGGGCCTGATCGCCTCGGTCATCACGGCCGATTCGATCGCCCTGGCATTCTTCTTTGCCTTGCTGATCGGTGTATTCTTTGGGATCTACCCCGCCTTCCGCGCCGCAAACCTGCACCCGATGGTGGCGTTGCGATACGAGTAGCCTTGGTGGTCTCGATATGCCCCGCGATAATCGTGCGGGGCTACTCGACCACCGACTTAAATCGATATAATCATATTATGCCCAGGAAGATTCTACTCATCGACGACGAACCAGAAATCTTAGAGATCTGCCGCGATTATCTCAAGGCATCTGGTTATGATGTCATCACTGCCAAAGATGGAGCTCAGGGACTCTCATCTGCACGGCGCGAGAAGCCGGATCTCATCGTGCTCGATCTGATGATGCCCGAAATGGATGGTCTTGATTTCTGCCGCACCATTCGCCGCGAGAGCAATGTTCCGATCATCATGCTCACAGCACGCGTGGATGAGACCGACAAGCTCGTCGGTCTTGAGCTCGGCGCGGATGATTACATGACCAAACCATTCAGTCCGCGTGAACTGGTGGCGCGCGTTAAAGTGGTATTGCGCCGCGTGAGCGGCGACTCGACTGTGGAGGTGATCAGAGCAGGGAACGTCGCGTTGGACCGGGCCCACTATACCGTCCAGGTGGGGAGGCGTGAAGTCACGTTGACCCCCACCGAGTTCGAGATCATGGCAACGCTGATGAGTCAGCCGAGTCGTATTTTTTCACGGACGCAATTGCTGAACGCCGCGCATGGCGTCGCCTTCGAAAGTTATGAACGCGCCATTGATTCCCATATCCGCAACCTGCGCCACAAGCTCGAACCGGATGAATTGATATTCACCGTGCATGGCGTGGGTTATAAATTTGAGGCTTGAGATGCATTCATCGGTCCATCAAATTCGCACCCGCTTGTTGTTCCTCCTGCTGCGCGCGTTCGTTGTTGTTCTGCTGTTGTCATTCGCCTTTTTTACACTGGTCATCGGCTATTTCCTGACGTCTTCCTCCACTCCCGTGCCCTTCCCGTTCGTAAGCAAATTGGAGGGCTTTTATCTTGCAAAAGCGAACTGGGACGGCGTCGAGTCGTTGTTTATCTCCACTCCACAATTGGAGTCGATGAGCGTCCTGCTGCTGGATGACGAATCGCGCGTCATCCTTGATCGACGGCCGGATTCCGTTCTAGCGGCTGGTTCACCGTATGAGCTTCAGCATAACGATGTGGTGTTCGATCTGAATGCCAGCGGCCAAGCCGTGGGATATCTGGTCATCACCCCCTTTTCCCTCACGCATCGATTTGGGATAGCGCGTGCCGTGATCTTACCGGTTGGAATCATTTCGTTTGTCCTGGCGGCCTTTCTGGTGATCGTTTCGATTTTACTGACGCGCAGGTTTGTCAATCCACTCGCCGACGTGATCTTTGCTGCTCGTGAAGTGTCCAGTGGAAAATTGAACACGCGTATCCCAATGAAGGGACCGCAGGATCTGCGCAGTCTTTCGGAGAGTTTTAACGAAATGGCTTCCTCCCTCGAGCGCAGTGACCGCGAACGCCGCGAGATGCTTGCCGATGTCGCGCATGAACTACGGACGCCGCTATCTGTCATTCGCGGGCGACTCGAAGGAATTGTCGATGGCATCTATGCCGAGAACGGACCTCAGGTATCCATGGCCCTGGAACAAACCTATCTCATGCAGAGACTCGTAGACGATCTGCGCTTACTGACGCTTGTAGAGACCCGCCAACTGCCATTCGATAAACGCGAGGTTGATCTGGCCAGGATTATTCACAGCGTGATTGATATGTTCTCTGCTGAAGCGCAGGAGAAAAGTATCGCCTTATCGTTCGACGAGCAGCGCGGGAATTTGACTGCCTATATTGATCCTCAAAGATTCGAACAAGTTGTCAGTAATCTTGTTGGCAACGCGATCCGTTATGTCCCTGAAGGAAGCAGGGTTTGGGTGACTGCACAGGACGTCGATGATCGTGTGCAGATCACGGTCAACGATAATGGCAAGGGGCTTCCAGAGGAAGATCTACCCTATGTTTTTGACCGCTTCTGGCGCAAGGACAAATCCCGCTCACGTGCCACCGGCGGAACGGGATTGGGCCTCGCCATCGCGAAACAACTCATCGAAGCGCAGGATGGGTCAATCGAGGCACACAATTTGCCTGAAGGCGGATTACGAATGGTGATCGAGCTGAAAAAGTAAACCCGCCTCCATGGAGACGGGTCATGAACTTGAAGCGGATGTATGTTTTCTACGGCAAGGGTGGGTTGGCGTTATGCACGAGGTCCAGTGCCATTTCGGGGAACCATGAGCCGGCCCGAGGATCGATCAGTCCCCATTCCGGGTCGACGGTCGATCCGGCTGGTCCGAGCCCGCGTGTGCACTCACCATCTGACTCGCCCGGGATCTTGATCCACAGGTAGGCGTCCAGCAAGCTGTTTCCCGTGTCGGCAGTGGGTCGGACTCCCAGCCCGCGATCAGGCGGGTTGCACCAGACCATGGGATCGGGATAGACCGCCGTAGGAGTCCAGGGTCCCTGACCGTTGCGGCTGGTATCGATCACGAAGTGCTCGAGGACCGATTCGCTGTACCACCACGTCTGGCTCTCGACGTTATTGGTGTACCACTGGTCAGTATAGACCCAGGTGCTGAAGTCGTTCGGGTCTACAGGACCTTCTGGTGAGGAGTACTGGCTGGCGCACCATTCCGTGTGACCGATTCCCCACGAGGCAGGGTTCGACCCAAAGGCAATACACTTGGCGACCCAGGTTCCGTACTTCTCCAATTGCGGGTTCTGGACGTAGTTTGACACATTCAGGAAGAAGCCGTCTGCTTCCGCGACCCCAGCCTGGATCAAGCGATCGGCTGCATCGCCGGCGCCCAGCCATCCGCTGTGGGTGGCGTCGAGATAGACACTCGTTCCAGGATTTTCTTTGAGTTTTTGTACAGCATAGTTCAACATCCCGAAGCGGTCTGCAGCAGCCGTCTCTGGATCTGCCTCGGCGGGCTGGCACCATTCATAGTTCGGATTGCTCACCCAGGTGTCGCGGTCTGCGAATGGGTTGTACCAGGGAATAATTCCCAGCCCATCCGGCTCGAGAATGACCACTGCCTCCGCAGTTCCGATGCCTTTGGCAAAACCATCGATCCAGGCTTTGTACTCGGCCACAGTGGTAGCGCCGCCGGCGCTAAATTGGGCACAATCCCGAAACGGGATATTGTATGCAACCAGCACAGGGACTGTGCCTCCTGCCGCCGCGTTGCGAACTGTCGTTCGAACATCCCGCATCACACTCTTAGGCGTTCCCTGCGTGAACCAAACAGCCTGAGGCGTGGCCACCATCTGTCGGATGAGATTAGCATCCACGTGATTCCCACTCGAATCGAGCTCTCTGATTTGCGCGATCGCCCCTTTGTTGGGCCGGGGAACGTAGAATTGGGTATCGGGATCGAGCGCCGATTGCGATTTTGCCGAGGCCAGCGGCACAGCCATGATCATGAGGGCCAAAAGGATGGAGATCACTACAACGTATCTTGGCTTTTTCATATTCATTCTCTCCTGTTCATATTGCCAGCAAAACCTGCCAGCAGAGGTTTGGCTCACGGTTTCCCTATGACAAGCCAATGAAATTATAGAATCACATAGAGAGCTGCGAGAGAGCCACTCTAAGTATGGGCTCTGGTGACAGGAATGTCTTATAAGATATTAATCAGTCCTGACAAAATATTGACCGTTCAAACAGCGGTTGGGTTGCCTGCCTAGGTTAGAAATGTGACGCTTTGCTATAGTCGCTGGGGCTCATGCCTACTTCCTGCCGGAAGACACGACTGAAGTAGGCGCTGCTCGAGAAGCCAGTCTCGAGCGCGATCTCTGTCAGGTTCGATTCCCCCTGTTCCAGCATTTTCTTGGCCTGGTCGACGCGATACCGATTCAAATAGGTGACCAATGTGACCCCCAGCTCCTGCCGGAAGCAACGCGCCAGGTATTCCTTGCTCATGTTTACATGCCGGGCGGTGTCTTCCAAAGAAATTGGCTGCATGTAGTTGCTATGAATATAAACGATTGCCTTACGCACTGCCCGGCGCGCTTCTGTTCCAAGAGCAGAACTGCGCAGGAGCGCTGACTCGATCTGCGATATTGTTTCGGCTGAACTGAACAGTCCTTTTTTGAGGACGCTGGTCACACCTGCTCCGAGTTTAGTCATGTCTTCGACTGTTAAGGTCTGCCCTGTCAGCACGATGACCGGAATGTCACGGCAGCCCGGGTCAGCGCGCATCGCGCTTAGCACGCCAAAACCATCCAGTTCGGGCATCATCAAATCGAGCAGCACAAGGTCTGGATGTGTTTCCTGGATGATCTGCAACGCCTCCCGCCCGTTCCCTGCTGTCAGGACGTTACTCGCCGGTGACCATGCCGAGATCATGCGCGCATGCATTTCCACCGTGGATGGTTCATCATCGACGATCAGGATCGTAGGTGTGCTCCCGTTCGACCGTTTATCGATCCCCTGACGCTCCAGGGCTTTGATCAGGTCTGCATTGTTCAACGGTTTTGTGATGTAGTTCAATTCGAGGACAGAGCCTGCATCTTGTATATCGTCCAGGGAATAGATCAAAACGGGCACATCACGCGTATTTGGATTTTCTCTCAAAGACTTGATCAGGTCCCAGCCGCGTTCGAAGCCCGGACCCTGCTCCAGAATCAGCGCGCCCGGTCGATGGTCCAGAAATTGAGGCGCAAGCACTCCCGGTTCCGCGAGCGACTGTACTTCCACAGCGAAACCTTGCTGGATCAAATACTCCTGCAATCTTCCCCGGTTGCTGGTGGGCTGGGACACAAGGAATATCCTGCCATCGGATCGCAGGGCATTGGGAAGGTTCGATTGCGGTTGGTCGCTGAGAATCGGAAGTGTGAAATAAAATGTGGAACCAGACCCCTCCTCACCCGAGGAACGCACGCCGATCTTGCCCCCGTGGAGATCCACCAACCTCTTGCAGATCGCCAGTCCCAGCCCTAGGCCGCCATAGCCGAGTGTTGTGGTGCGCTCCGATTGGCGAAACTCATCGAAGATGACACTCTGTTCGCGGGGCAGAATGCCAAGGCCCGTATCGCTGACCTCGACGATGATTTCATCGCCCTGCTGTTGGACGCGTAAGGCGATGGTTCCCTGCGATGTGAATTTCACGGCGTTACTGATCAGGTTGAGGACGATCTGTCGTAACCGGGTTTGATCGCCCCAGATCCTGGGAAGATCCGGTGGAATAGATGCCTGCCACTCCAGCCCCTTCTCCTGCACGAGTTGTTCGCCAACCGCCGCGACCACGTGGAGCACGTCTGCCAGATTCAATGGTACACATGCCAAATTCAGTTCGCCGAAATCGTTTTGGGCCAGGTCCAGCACGTCGCGGATGAGCCCATCGAGATGTTGCGCGCTGGCATGGATTCGCCGAAGGTCGTGGTTTGGCTGTGATGAATTGTCCTTCTCTTTTTTTAGCAGCAGCTCACTCAAGCCGACGATCAGGTTGAGCGGTGTGCGAAGTTCATGACTCACCGTGGAGAGGAAGCGGCTTTTCAAACGATTCGCCTCCTCGGCTAATTGGCGGCCGTGTGTGGCTTCACGATATAAACGTACTACTTTCAGGAAGGTCACCAATTGCCAGACGATATGGGCGCAAATTTCCATGTCGGCGGCATGGAAGACGACAAATCCCGGGGAAGAGTCCTGACCTGCGAGGGGGAGAAGGATCAGCTGATACGGTTGAGCGTAGAGTCCCGGCGGTGGAAATTGCCGACTGGGAAAGCTAAGCTCAATATCACGCTCCAATACCTGACGCAGGTTGCACCACGCAACAGGATCGGACTCTGCTTCGAAGAATGCCACGTCCATATGTTTGATCCCGACCTGAGGCAGATAACTGGCCAGGATCCCATATACCTGAGCTTCATCCAGCGCGGTAAGCAGACGCGAGTTCAAGTGACCTACCTGGTCGGCGATCCATTTCTGAAGGATGAGCTGGTGCCTGTGATAACGCTCCATGTGCTGCATGAGTACAGTACGAGCTTCTGCGAACATGGTCTCATTTTGCAGGCGGACCTGTTGCGGCGTTCCCAACATTTCCCGAATCAAATCTGCATCACGTTCCAGCCTGGTAAGCACTGCATTCCACACAGAGATATCGTCGCCAAGTTCTTCGGCCCGCAGGAGGGTTTCTTCCAGTGACGTGAGAAAAGCAACGGGACTCGCAAGAGACACACTCTCGAGGAAACTCTCCACCAGGTGCCTGCAACGCGAGTGGGTCTCCTCCGTGCTCAGTCGCTGGGTTCCTGTCAGCGCGGTCTCTGCCAGCATTTTGGTCAGACGGTCGGCGATGAGCGATTTGTTGTTTCCCGTTGCATCGGAACCGATGTCATCCAACGCGATCTGGATCGTATTGGGCTGACAGCCACAGGATTGTCGAATGACGGACTGCATGGGGACAGTGATGTTCTCCAGGTAGGCGCGCTTGCCCTCGATGTAATCCAGCAGTGATTCGAGGGCCTGATACCCCATGCGGAATGGCGAACTATGAAAGGTAGTGAGCGGCGGCACCTGGGTGATCGCTTCGAAGGTATCGTCGATGCCGATGATGGCCACATCCTGCGGAATTCGAAACCCGTGGTTCTTGAGGATCTCCATGGCCCCAATCGCGGACTCATCATTGCTGGCCAACACGGCTGTAAACGGAATCCCAGAGTCGATGATCTGTTGCATCGCTTGCCGCCCACCGTCGATCCCGTGGCTGCCGTAGGCGATCAGTTTCGGATCGGACGCGAGCGCGTGCCTCTCCACAAATTCCTGGAAGGCCCGCATGCGGAGTCCGCTATCGCCTGTCACATCGTTTGGGTAGCCGGCGATAAATGCAATTTGACTGTGACCATGCTCCATCAAATGTTTCAGCGCCTGGTGGATCGTTCCGGCGTTGTCGATGGCAACGGTCGGTCCGAGCTCACCGGTGGCGGTAAATATGATCGGATGCCCGTCTGCAATGAGCCCCTGTATATAGATGGAGCGTGACTCGCTGAACAATGGATTGAGGATGATCAGCCCATCCGTATTCCACTGACCGACCGGTACGAAGTCAACCCCCGCTTCAGGAATCGGCCAGGCCGGATGAGCAGCCGTGTAGGAGGAACTATCCATGCCGCCAGCAATCAGAAGATTGCAGCCGCGTTTCTGCGCGGCGGCGTAGATGCCATGCTGTAGCGGCCCTACGAAATTTCCTAGAATTGTGCCGTAATACATCTGGACACCGGCAAGGACGCCGATGGTTGGCATTTTCGCGGCTCGCTTTCTTAGGATCGACTGCATATCGTTATTATATGAGTAAGTAGGAAAAAGCACCCGTCTCCTATGAGACGGGTTTCTAGTGCTTCGGGTTACTGGTATCTCGCCGTGTGGATTCTCTCATGTCTGCAAAGCTGCTGTAGGCACCGGTTGTTGCTCTACGGGGAGTGTAAAGCACATCGTCGTGCCCATCCCTTTACCCTCTGATTCCACCCAAATGCGCCCGCCATGAACTTCGACAATGCGTTTGACCAGGGCTAATCCCACGCCCGTACCTTCGCTCCTGGGATCGAGCTTGTCGAACAGGCCAAAAATCTTGTTATGAAAGGCGGGATCGATCCCTATACCGTTATCGCGCACGAAAAACACCGTTTCGTGGCCCTGCTGGCGGCTCCCGATCGCAATGCGGGGATCGGGCTGGCCTCCCATAAACTTGGCCGCGTTATCGATCAAATTCTGAAGCACCTCCAGCAGCCGCGGACGATCTCCTCGAACAGCCGGAAGGTTCTGCTCTACATCAACCTGGATATTCCCCGTCACGAGCTGACCGTGCGTCAGCGCGAGTGCATCGTTTACGATCTCTGCAAACGCCGTCACAACGGGTGTGTTCATCAGGCGCCCGATACGCGAGAGCTCCAGCAGCTCATTCAGCAGCCTGTGCATTTTGTCCTTTGCTTCACGAATCCGGTGTAGATCTGCTTCAAAGCGAGACCAGTCGCCCGAGCGAGAATCTTCCTCCAGCAGACCGATGAAACCACCAATCGTGATTAGCGGACTCTTGAGGTCGTGAGAGACCGTATAGGTAAAGCGTTCCAGTTCGGCATTCTTCGATTCGAGTTCGCGAATGATCTTTTCTCGTTCCGCCTCGACACGTTTGCGTTCATCCAGTTCGCGCTGCGCATTTGAGCGGGCTTCGTCGATCTTCCGCAGCGTCTGGCTGAGCATGAACGTGGATGCCACAATATACAGACTCTGTGCAGTCCAAAAGGCAAACTGCGGCGTACTGGCATCTGATGGAGGCAAAACACCGCTTTGTTCCAGGCGCAGGATGATCGCGTTTGTCAGGATGCTGATAAGGCTCCAACCGATGGCTGCGCGCCAGCTCAGGAGCAGTCCGGCGCAGATCACAACGAGCAGAAATCCCATAAAGGCAGGATTGTGATAATCTGCTCCGAACATCATCGCGCCGGTAAATGTCAGCCAGAGTACGAATACCACCAGGTTGCCGGTAAAACGAATATACCCCCAGTTCACCAGTTGTTTGATAACGAACAAGATAACGACAAGCGGGAGAATGATCACGGCCCGGCGGGAGATCATTTCTGCCTGAATAGGAGCGAAAATCCCATATAGACTCGCGGCAGCAATGAAAAACCATAGGATGGAATTAAGAAGAGCAGCGACGCGGGTTTTGTCCTCATCCCCTGCGTATACGGGAGGCTTGATCCACTCTTGGATACGATTAAACATAAGAAACTCCGAACGTTGGCCTAAATCAGCAAAGGAGTCGCAACGACAGACGTATCATACCTTATCGTAAATTTCAATGCGCTTACAAAAAACCCGCCTCTCACGAGACGGGTTTTTCTGAACTGGGGACTGACTACTGATTACAGGCTACTGCTTACTGCTTCACGCTGGTACTTTCTGCGCTGCCTCAAAGCCTCGTTTCAACGCTTCGTAGTTCTTCGGCAAAAGATGTTTATGTCGGGCAGGCAAATGACCTTCCAATGCCTTCTCAACATCCTGCACCGTGATTTCAGGCAGCACGCTCAGCAGCGCGCCGATCGCGACCATATTGAGCAATTTCTTGTCGCCGATCTCCTCCGCAATCTCATTGCACGGCACCATGATAACGTTATTGTCTGTGCGTCTTGCGGCGCGATCGACCATCGATTGGTTGACGATCAACGTCCCGCCGGAGGCAAGCGTTTCTTCACATTTATCAAAAGATGGCAGATTCAAGGCGATTGCCAGCGGAGGATTCTTGACCAGCGGCGAGCCGATCTCTTCATCGGCGATCACGACAGTACAGTTGGCGGTACCGCCGCGCATTTCGGGTCCGTAGGAGGGGATCCAGGTCACTTCCTTGCCAACGTCCATTGCGGCATACGCGACAACTTGTCCACTGAACAAGACACCCTGCCCACCAAACCCAGCGATGATAATTTCTTTTTGCATAGTTTTCTCCATGTCGTTGCGAGGAGCGTCTGCTGCGACGAAGCAATCTCAAGATATGAGGAGATTGCTTCGCGAACAACGCTCGCAACACTTGCACCTCACTGCGTTCGTTGCAGTGCAGGTGTGACATTAAATCTTGATCTGCGCCACGCCCGCAGCGACTTTGTAATCGCCAAGCGGATAGGCCGGGACCATATGCTGGTCGATGAACTTCAATGAGTTCACCGGAGTCATGCCCCAGTTGGTTGGGCACGTGGAGAGCAGTTCAACCATCGAGAAGCCCAGCCCGCGCGCCTGCGTTTCGAATGCCATACGTATCGCTTTCTTGGCGAGCCGAATATTCTTGGGGTCATGCAGCGAACGACGTACCACATATCCTGTGCCGTCGAGTGTGGCCAGCATCTCCGACACGCGGATTGGGTAGCCCTGTGTTTCCACGTCGCGTCCGTTAGGGGAGGAGGTAGTCTTCATGCCTGGCAATGTGGTTGGAGCCATCTGTCCGCCGGTCATGCCGTAGTTGGCGTTGTTGAGGAAGATCACGGTGATGTTTTCACCGCGGGCCGCTGCATGGACGATCTCGCCCATACCGATCGACGCAAGATCGCCATCTCCCTGATAGGTGAAGACGATGCGGTCAGGCAGTACACGCTTGACACCGGTCGCCATCGCGGGGGCACGTCCGTGCGGGGCCTCGACGAAATCGGTATTGAAATAGTTGTATGCGAACACCGCGCATCCCACAGGAGCCACACCGATGGTTTGGTCAATGACGCCAATTTCTTCGAGCACTTCTGCGATCAGGCGGTGCGCCACGCCGTGTGTACAACCGGGACAATAGTGAGTCGGTGTTTCGGTAAAGCCTTCAGGTCGTTCGTAAACAAGACAATTGGGTTCTGTCATTTTTGCCTCTATGCGTGCGTCATACGTTCGAGCCAGGCGTCGCGCGGATGGACATCCATACTGAGCTTTGTGGATGTGATGCGCTCGATCTCGCGCAGGATCTCATCCGGGAGAGGGACCACGCCGCCCATGCGAGCGTAAAATTCGACGGGCACGCGTCCCTTCACCGCGAGACGGACATCCTCCAGCATTTGGCCAGCGTTCATCTCTGTGACGAGGAACCCCTTCACGCGTCCGGTTAGCTGCTCGATGGCCTCGAACGGGAACGGGCTGACGGTGACCGGCCGCAGCAACCCGACCTTGATCCCCTTTTGACGCGCAGCGCGTACAGCCGAGAGGGCCACACGTCCCGCTGTGCCGAAGCCGATGATCACGTATTCGGCGTCGTCGAGGAAATATTCCTTATAACGGACTTCGTTCCGTTCGATGGTTTTCCAACGGGTGAGAAGCCTGAGATTCATCTTCTCCTCTTCAACGGGATCAAGATAGATCGACGTCAGGATGCGCCGCTCACGCTTTCCCATGCGGCCATCTGTCGCCCAGTCCCAATTTGCGCGCTGGATCGGCCTCATCTCAGGCAGTTTTGCAGGCTCCATCATCTGACCGAGCGAGCCATCCAGGATCATCATGCACACCGAACGGTATTTTTCCGCGAGATCAAACGAGAGGACCATCAGGTCGATGCATTCCTGTACCGAGGCAGGAGCCAGCACGATGGGCTGGTAATCACCATGTCCGCCGCCGTGGACGGCCTGGTTGTAATCAGCCTGTGCAGGTGCAATGTTGCCAAGGCCCGGCCCGCCGCGCATCACGTTGACCAGCACCGCCGGGACTTCGGTCCCCGCGATATAGGAAACACCTTCCAGCATCAGACTCATGCCGGGGCTTGAGGAGGATGACATCACCCGCACGCCCGCGCAGGCTGCGCCATAGACCATATTGATCGCACCGAGTTCTGATTCGGCCTGCACGAAGGCACGGCCGAGCTCAGGCATGCGTCTTGAGAGGTATTCAAGGATTTCGGTCTGCGGGGTGATGGGGTAGCCAAAGTAGGCTTCCAACCCGGCACGTACCGCAGCTTCTGCTATGGCTTCATTGCCTTTCCATAATTCTCTGGACATTTATTTCTCCATGAAAATGCGTCGCCACAAAGGGTCACGACACTCCCCGGCACTCACCTGCACTTGCGTGCGGTGCAAGTGTGCGCCCGGGGCAAGTGTGCGCCTCACTGCGTTCGTTGCAGTGCAGGTGAGGAACACAAAGGGATTCTTTCCACTTTCTACTTTCCAAAAGTCTTCGCGCCTTCGGGGTTCAACTTATGCTGCCGCCGCGGCGACCTTCGTTACTTCGCGATAGACCGTAATCGCGGCATCCGGGCAGACCAGCGCACAAATAGCACACCCCGTGCATCCGTCTTTGAACGTGTGCGCGGGGTGGTAGCCTTTGGGGGTGAGCCTCGACATGTCCAACTCCATCACTTCCTGTGGACATGCACTGATGCAGAGCTCGCATCCTTTACAGTATGTATCGCTGACTTCGATCCAACCTTTTGCAGGCATTCGCTCTCCTTATCTGAGAAGTAGTAACCTGATAACTTTCATCCTGATTATGTCTTTTTCTCATTAAAGCGAGTAGTGCCATGCGTCACAGGCGACGGCGTACGAAAATCCTCCCTTTCCACCGTTACTTGTCCATTCAATTTTGATTATCGATGGTTATAAAATTCGACCTGCCAGCGCCATTCACTGCCATCATCTGCATTCCACCACTGGATCAGTTGTCCCACTTCACCGCCCGGCAGGATCACCAGTTCTCCAATATGGCTGTGTGTTGGCCACAAATCTTCGCGCCCGATCTGTTCACCTGCCAGCGTGAGTCGTGTCATAGGGCGGTCTGCCGTTTGTGGCAGGTCCTGGGCATAGGCAATGCGTTTGCCATCATCGGTTCGCACTTCCACGGTTAGCATTGGCGGCGCGGCGTGGACCCACAATACATTCGTTGCATCCAAACGACCGCGGGCGAATGCCACGCCGGTGGCGCCGGCTTGTGGATACCACAGGTCCCAGAGTTGTATGGGAGAAGTTGGTTTCATCAAAATATCTCCTTGTAGATATCGTTGCGAGGAGGGATCGCGCTGAGCGGAGCCGGAGGCGTAGACGAAGCCTGCCCGACGAAGCCACCCCTTCATAAAGAAATGATTCTTCTCGAGCGGAGATTATGCCGCCACCCAGCCGTGGGGAGGCTTTGCCGCGCGATGTTTCGAGTTCGCTTCGTCTACAAGCCGGAAGAGTACCCGCTTTCCGCTCAGCACGATACCTGCGCAACGACATGATAATCTTGCATTTTAGGTATTCCATGATTCTACCGCTCAACTCGCCATTAAATAAACTTTTGGTTGAACTGCAGGCTGAGTTCGAAATTCGAGTTTGCCTCATGATGCGGCAGACTGTAAGCCGGAAATGGCCTGCAAAGCCAGATGGTAGAATCATCTCATGAATTTTCATTGGAGGATTACATGACTGACGCTGTCATCATAGATGCGATCCGCACACCGATCGGATCGCTGGGTGGGATTCTCTCTTCGCTTCGGCCCGACGATATGGCTGCTCTCGTTATCAAGGAAATCGTCCAGCGCAACAAGCTTGCCCCGGCGCTGATCGAAGAGGTCTTTCTCGGCTGCGCAAACCAGGCGGGGGAGGACAATCGCAACGTGGCGCGTATGTCCGCGTTGCTGGCAGGGTTACCTGTCGAAGTGGCCGGTGTGACCGTGAATCGATTGTGCGCATCTGGTCTGAACGCGATCAACCAGGCCGCGCGTGCCATCAAAGCCGGGGAAGGGGATGTCTATGTCGCTGGCGGAGTCGAATCGATGAGCCGCGCGCCATACTCGCTTCCGAAAGCGGAGACAGGCTTTTCATTTGGAAATCTCACAGCCTATGATACGGCTCTCGGCTGGCGCTATCCCAACCCGAAGATGAAGGAAATGTACGGCACAGAGTCGATGGGAGAGACTGCCGAAAATATCGCCAGAGAACGGCCGCATATCACGCGCGAAAAACAGGATGCGTTCTCTTTGCGCAGTCATCAATGCGCAATTGCTGCCATTGACTCGGGACGCTTCAAGGAAGAAATCCTTCCTGTTGCGATTCCCCAGAAGAAGGGCGATCCCAAAATCGTGGACACCGACGAACGTCCACGCCGCGATACAACAATGGAAGGTCTCGCAAAACTGAAACCTGCCTTCGCGAAGGAAGGTGGAACAGTTACGGCAGGGAATTCATCGGGGTTGAACGATGGAGCCGCGGCGCTGCTCGTTATGAGCGCGGAGAAGTCCAAAGAATTGAACTTGAAACCTTTGGCGCGTATCGTCTCATCTGCTTCTGCCGGTGTGCCGCCGCGCGTCATGGGAATCGGTCCTGTTCCTGCAACGAGGAAGGCGCTTCAACGCGCTGGCCTGCAAATGAAAGATATCGGACTGGTCGAACTCAATGAAGCGTTCGCCGTACAGTCACTGGCTGTGATCGAAGATCTCGGCGTTGACGCGCAGATCGTCAACGTCAATGGCGGCGCAATTGCCCTGGGTCATCCGCTGGGCTGTTCAGGTGCGCGCCTGGTAACAACTCTCGTCCATGAGATGCGTTTGCGTGGCAATGTCAAATATGGGTTAGCCACACTCTGTGTAGGCGTCGGTCAGGGCGAAGCGACTATTGTAGAGTGGCTTGGTTAAAGGTTTAGTTTTGAACCACTGAGACACGAAGACACTGAGAAAAATATTAATAGGAACTCCGTGACTCTGTGTCTCCGTGGTTCATAGCTATAGTATGAGCTGCATTTGACGGGCAGAGAAAGTGATAAGTAGAAGAGAACGGCTTCCCTTCGATTATCGTTAATCTCTCAAGGAGAGAGCGTGCAGGCGGTTGAAATTATTTAGCCCTGCTCCGATGCTGGCACGATGATGGAATTTGATGAGGTGCTTTCAACGTTTACATTGAGATGGTCTATGGAAATTCACCTGGAAAGATCGAAATAGATATGGCAAAACCTCTATTGTGTTTGCTGCTGCTTGTTCTGATAATTTCCGCCTGCTCACAAAATACGAACGGCGCGACATCAACGCTTGCGCCATATGCTGACACACCAGTTGCGGCTGAGATCGAAGCAGCCCTGGTGGAATCGCCGGCGCTGATCGCATTGGACATGTTCAACGAACTGGACGGCTGGGGCGTGAGCGATACGGACATCGTACGCACCAACGATGGCGGGGTCACGTGGTACAACGTCACGCCGCCTGCGATCGAAGAGACCGGCTTTGGCGTGGACCTCTTCGCCCTGGACGCTGAACACGCCTGGATGCAAAAACCCGATTTTTCGAATTATCCCAACAGCGGGTTTCTCTATCGAACCACCGACGGCGGACTCACATGGAAAGGCTCCGCCGTTCCATTCAGCCGAGGCGACATTTATTTTCTGGATGAAGAAAATGGCTGGATGCTCGCCGATCTGGGTGTGGGTGCGGGTTCCAATGCAGTGGCTGTTTTCCAGACCACCGATGGCGGTGTCACCTGGGAACAAACCTATACCAACGATCCCAACCAGCCGAATGCACTGGATTCACTTCCGCTCAGTGGGATCAAATCTGATATCGTCGCCCTGGACACGAACACTGCCTGGGTAAGCGGTGTGGTCTATGCCCCTGGCGAAGTCTATCTCTATCGCACAGACGAAGGCGGGCGCCACTGGACTCGGGTCGCTTTGCCACTGCCCGACGGCGCGCAGAATTTCGAGCTTGGCATCGACGATGGACAGATGAAGCTCATCTCTGCACGGCACGGATTTATCGCCGTGCGCTTGTCAGCTGAGTCAACACAGACTGCGCTTTACGTCACCAGCGACTCCGGGGATACCTGGACTCTTATGCCCACCATCATCAACGGCGCGGGGGAAACGGAATTTCTTTCAGACGAGGAAGCGATCGTGTATGACGGTGAGCAGTTCTACGTTACGCGCGATGCGGCGCGCACGTGGGTCACCGTCGCGCCGGATATCCTCTTCGGTGAAACATTTGCCTATATGGAATTCGTCAATACCATGTCGGGCTGGGTGATCACGCTCGACCCCACGACAAATCATCGTTCACTATATCGGACGTCTGATGGAGGTGCAACTTGGTTTCCCGTTATACCCTGATCTTGTTGCTCGTGAGTCTTCTCATGGGATGCAGACCCGTTCAGGCGCCGACGTCGACGGCTCCCGTTATAGCAACCCCAGGTGCGACCGAAGCGACGGCCACTCCCGCGGCGCCGACGGCACCTCCCGATATCGCGGCGTTGATCCGTAACGCACAATACCAGCTTGGCGTTCCAGACTCGTTGCAGGTGGTCCAATTGCAGGATGGAAAATTCGAGCAGGGGACCGCAGGCGGCGCGGACTATATTTCTGTGATGCTTACAGACTTTATCGCCGCCGGTGACCTGGATGGAGATGGCTCCGATGAGATCGCCGCGCTGATCTCAGAAAATTTCGGAGGAACGGGTGTGTTTGTATTTCTGGCGATTTACAGGAATGTAAATGGAACCGCCACATTTCTGACCTCATCGGTTGTGGATGACCGTCCGCAGTTGAACGCGCTCTCGATCGAGAATGGTGAAGTATTTCTGGATGCGGTCATTCATGGGTTCGAAGACCCAATGTGCTGCCCAGCGCTGCGTACGACGCGTCATTATCGCCTGGCCAACGACCAGCTCGATAAGAGCGACTACACAACATTTACTCCCGATGGCAGACCGCGCACGATCACCATCGAATCTCCTGCCAATGGGACCGAGATATTCAGTACGGTTCAAATTAAAGGCAGTGTAGCCATTGCGCCGTTCGAAAATAATTTAACGTATAGCATCAAGGATGGCGCTGGCGTTGAACTTTCGCGCGGTGCCGTGGCGGTCGATGCACCCGATCTGGGCGCGCCCGGTACCTTTGATGAAACGATCGCAATGGGCAGCATCATCTCAGGCGCTGTCGTCACGATTGAAATCCAGGATGTCAGCGCGGCTGATGGTTCCTTATTCGCAATGGATTCAGTCCAATTGGTTGTAAAATAACGGTAGGGACAGGTCTCGCATCTGTCCGATCTGGCCGATATGCCCGATCTGTCTGATATCGAGCAAATTTTATTGGAGGAGAGAATGCCAAACACCGTTCGTGATTGGATGTCAAAACCCGTTGTTGTCGTTGACCCTGATTCGAGTGTGAAGTACGCGCTGACTCTGATGCGCCGCCGCAAGATCCACAGCGTGGTCGTGTCGATGTCGGAAAAGAACCCGACATATGGAATTGTTACCTCTACAGATATTCGTGACAAGATTGCAGCCGCCGGGCGCAATCCTGCTGAAACAACTGTTCGTGAGATCATGTCGGGTCCTATCGTCACCGGTAACCCCGACTGGACGCTGATGCAGTGCTCTCAGGTCATGCAGGAACGGCGTATCCATCACCTGCCCATCGCCGACGAAAGCGGTGCATTGATCGGGATTATATCTGCCACAGATATTTTTATGGCGGTCGAGGAAACTGGCTGGCAGGATGCCGAGTAATCATAAGATCACCATCGATGCCCAAACAAAAATTCTACGTAGTCTGGAAGGGACGCAAGCCCGGCATCTATACCTCATGGGCGGAGTGTGAACAGCAGGTAAAGGGATTTGTCGGCGCCGAGTTCAAGGCGTTTGGCTCGCTCAAAGAAGCGGAGTCCGCTTTTCGGTCCCGGTATGAGGCGTACAAAGGAAAATCATCCTCTTTGGGAAAATGGACAGAGGCCGAGGAACGGCCGCTCCTTCCATCCATCAGTGTGGACGCGGCCTGCAACGGTTCACCGGGTAGGATGGAATATCGCGGCGTGGATACCGAGTCAGGTAGGGAGATTTTTCGCGCCGGCCCGTATCCTGACGGCACGAATAATGTTGGAGAATTTCTCGCCATCGTCCATGCCCTGACATGGCTGGCAAAGCAAAAGAAAAAACTTCCTATTTATTCCGACTCTGAGAACGGAATCTCGTGGGTCTATACAGGGCAGTGCAAAACCAAATTGAAGCATACCGGCAAGAACACGATCATTTTCACATTGATCCACAGCGCCGAGAACTGGCTCGCGGAAAACGAACTTGATGATGACGCGGTCTTAAAGTGGGACACACCCGAGTGGGGCGAGAACCCGGCTGATTTTGGGCGAAAGTAGGGAAGGGCAGCTGCCCTTCCCTACTTTCGCCCTCCCCTTTCTTCCAGTATAAAAACTAGTCGATTCGGCGATACGCGGAGAGAGCGTCAACACTATACTACCAACCACAAGGAGTGCTTTATGAGCAAAACTGTATTGGTAGAACTTTCTGATGCTTTGGCCGATGCCGCCGAACGCGCCGGCAAATCGACCGTGCTGGTCAACGCCCGACGGCGTATGCCTGCCAGCGGGATCATTTTCGCCAAGGATCTGATACTTACGGCAGAACATGTCATCGAACGGGAGGAAGACCTTTCTGTGGTGCTTGCGGATGGAACCGAAGTTCAGGGGAAGCTCGCCGGGCGTGATGGGGGTTCTGATCTCGCAGTTCTAAAACTTGAGCGTGCTGTTGATGCTGTAGCAGAGGTAACAAAAAGTCCCGCTCGGCTTGGGCAGATCGCCCTGGCATTGGCGCGTCCATCACGGGATGGGGTCGAAGCCAGCCTGGGAACCGTCAGCGCGATCGCTGGTCCCGTGCGGACTTCGCGCGGAGGGTTGCTCGATCGTTACATTCGTACCGATAGCATTTCGTACCCCGGCTTTTCCGGCGGACCGCTGGTTGGAGCCGATGGGACGATCCTTGGCTTGAACACATCTGGCCTTTCGAACGGATCGGCGATCACGATTCCCGCCGACATCGCCTGGAACATTGCGGATACTTTGTCGAAACATGGGCAGATCAAGCGCGGCTATCTCGGTATCCGCAGTCAAACGGTGGATCTTTCCTCTGCCGCCCAGGATGCATTGAAACGCAAACAGTCCACTGGTCTGTTGGTGATGAGTGTCGAGAATAACAGCCCTGCATCCAAAGGCGGTTTCATCGTTGGAGATATTTTGTTGGCAGTGGCGGGAAACCCCGTGCTGCATCATGATGAATTGTTTGCACGCCTCAATGGTGACGTAGTGGGCAAAGCGACGCCGATCGAGATTCTGCGCGGCGGGCAGCCTCACACATTGAGCGTCCTGATCGGTGAGAGATAAGATGAACTTCAACGGCACATTTACACAGGTGATCCATGAACTCGTCCAGCAGGTGTTGCCTTCGCTGGTCGTAGTGCGCGGTCACCGCTTTGGCGCAGGTTCCGGCATCGTCTGGGATTCGAATGGGCTGATCCTGACCAACAATCACGTCGTGGGACGTCGTACGCCGATCGTACTCTTGCAGGATGACCGCGAGTACGAGGCGCGACTCGTAGCACGTGACCCGGATGTGGACCTGGCATTGCTCTCCATCGACGCGGCGGGTCTGACTCCGCTCCGGCCTGCTTCGGTTTCGCCGCGCGTCGGCGAGATGGTCTTTGCCTTCGGACACCCATGGGGGCAGCGAAACACTGTCACGCGCGGCATCGTCAGCGCCCTGGTCAGCGCGCAGAATCGACGCGGCGAGACTCTGCCCATCGTCCGCTCAGACGCGCCGCTTGCTCCCGGTAATTCTGGCGGACCGCTCGTCAATGCGTTGGGTGAGGTAATCGGTATCAATGCGATGATCGTCGGCGGCGATCAAAGCGTTTCGATTGCTTCGTCGGTCGCGGTCGATTTCGTGAATAAGGCAGTTCAGAAAAAGTCAACACCGAACGATGTGATATAGCACCCACCTACGCTCTAAAAGGGGCTGAGCCCCTGCTGGAGCCCAGAAGAAACGAGGGACCGAAGCGCCATGAGGGCTCCGGTCCCTTTATTTGTTGCCCAGACTTCGGCTATACTTCAGGGAACTGGAGAGACGATGAAAACAGCCCTGCTCATTATTGACGTGCAAAAAGATTATTTTCCCGGCGGCAAGTATCCGCTTGTGAATCCGCTGGAAGCCGCGCACAAGGCATACCAGCTCTTGCAGTGCTTCCGCGAACACAATGGACTCCACGTCCACATTCAGCATATTTCGAAAGAACCGGACGCGACATTCTTTATCTCGGGCGACCGCGGTACCGATATCCATGACTCGGTGGCGCATTTCGAAGGCGAGCCGATCGTTTACAAGCATGAGCCAAATTCGTTCCTGAATACAAACCTGCTCGAGCTCCTGCACAGCTGGCAAGCGGACCGCGTGGTAATCTGCGGCATGATGACCCACATGTGCGTGGATGCCACCGCCCGGGCTGCTTCTGACCTGGGCTTCGAAGTGATCGTCGCGGCAGATGCCTGTGCCACGCGTGATCTAAAATATGGTGATACTGTCGTCCCTTCCGAGCATGTCCACAAGGCATTTCTCGCCGCGTTGGAGTCGTACGGCAGGGTGATGAAGACGGAAGAGATTCTAGCGCTGCTGGCTGGTGAGATGGTGAAGTAAGAATCATGTCGTTGCGAGGAGTGGTTGAGACACGATAGTGTCGAAAACACGACGAAGCAATCTCCCGGTATCAAGTGTCATCCGTATTATGAGGAGATTGCTTCGCGGAGTTTACACTGAGTTTACCGAAGTGCTCGCAACGACATGAAAAAGGAACCTATGACAACTCTTGATCCTGAAAAACAAAAACAAGCAAAAGAATATGCCCGCATCCGACGACGCTTATGGCTGGTGGATACGATCTTCAGCGCCGTGTACGCGCTGCTGTGGTTGTTCCTCGGCTGGGCGACATCCTTGCGCGATTGGCTAAGCTCATTTACAGATAATCAATGGATATTGGTTGCCCTCTTCGTTGCTATCTTCGGGGGGATTTACTCGATCATTAACCTGCCCCTCGGCTACTACAGCGGATTTGTCCTGCCGCATCGTTTTGGCCAATCGAACCAGACTCTCAAAGACTGGATCATCGATCAACTCAAGGGACTCGCCATCGGTGCACCGCTTGGCCTGCTTTTGCTCGAACTGCTTTACCTGGCCCTGCGCGCCACGGGCGATCTGTGGTGGCTGTGGGCAGCCGGTGGAATGCTGGCGTTTACCGTGTTGCTTTCCAACCTTGCGCCGGTTCTGATCATGCCGCTGTTCAACAAATACGTTCCTCTCGATGAAGAACACAAGGAACTTGCCGATCGACTGATTGCACTGGCAAAACGTGCAAACACGAAAGTGCGCGGCGTGTTCAAGTACGACATGTCGAAACGCACGAAAGCCGCCAACGCCGCGTTGACGGGGATCGGTAACACGCGTCGGATTGTGCTGGGCGATACACTCATCAATGAATTTTCAACCGATGAGATTGAAACGGTGCTTGCGCATGAACTGGGACATCACGTCCACCGCGATATTCCTTTCCTGATCGCGTTCGGCACGCTTTCGACGACGCTTAGCTTGTTCATCGCGTCGTTGGCCCTGAACTGGGCAATCGGCTATTTCGGCTTTACCGGTCCCGCCGATGTCGCTGCGTTTCCTGCGCTCAGCCTGATCTTCGGGGCGTATGGTCTCATCACAATGCCGATCGATAACGCGATCTCACGCTGGCGCGAGAACATGGCAGATGATTACGCGTTGCAGTCCACGGGCAAGACGGAAGCGTTCGCGTCCGCGTTTACAAGATTGGCGAATCAGAATCTGGGAGAAGTGGATCCCGAGAAATGGGTGGTGTGGCTGTTCTACTCACATCCGCCATTAGGGGAGAGGATCGCCAAAGCGGACAACTGGAAGTAATCAAGCAAAAATCCCTGAGAGTGTATCTCAGGGATTTATTCAACTTATCTCAAATTTGTCATCCTGAGCGTAGCGAAGGATCTCTGAATGCGAAAGTACGAGGCTCTTCGGTCGTGGCGCCAAGGCGCCACTCCCTCACACCGTCCCGAAGCGGTGTCCCTTCGGGAGAGTGACATGGTATTTTGAGATGATTTGTCTACAAGTCACGCGCCTGAAAAATGCGCACGGCGATCGCCAGGACAACAACCAGATAAAGCAATGCATAGCCCATCATCAATGGGCTGGGAACGGAGGTTGTGGAAAAGGGTGAACCGAATGTACCAGTTAGCGGAGTTTGCATCTCGAATGCGGCTCGCTTCCACAGCGTTTCGCTCGGGATGATCAGGCTGGTAATAATTCCAACTTTGATGGCCGTATCGTTTTGGAATATTGCGCCAAACTGCTCGACCCAACCTGCAATGAACGCAAGACCGTACAGCCCAAACACTATGCCACCGGTCGCCAGTGCCGGAAAGGCTGACGAGAGCATCACTGTGATCGTCATGATCAGGATGGACTCCATGTAGATGAGCCCCAAGCCCAGCAAAAAGTTCTGAGGAAGATGTCCCGTCCGGATGAACGTGCTGACGACAATACCGCCGCATAGCAGGAGTACATATAAACCAAGCAACTCTGCAAAGCCGAGCCATTTTCCCAGCACAATATCTGCCCGCCGGATGGGTTTGGTCGCGATCGTCTGAATCGTGCCGGAATTGATCTCTCCCGCCAGCGTGTCTGCCCCCAGCAGCGCTGCCATTGCGATCGAAAGAAACGTGGCAGCATACAGCCCCATCATCATAAATGTATTCGTGGATTCTGCAATCATAATATCTGCGGCCATTTGGCTGGGCAGATTTAGTGGCGCTTCTCTTGCGATCTGTCTGAAAATGAAGTGGGTACCGATCGAATAGAGGATCACAAAGGCAATCCCCAATACCAGCCCAGCCAGCATGATGCGCCGGCGTATCGCTTCGCGGAAAGTCAGCCGGGCGATGATCAAAATAGCGCTCATAGACCACCGTCCTTGCCGACCGTTTCGATGAAGATATCCTCCAGTGACATTCGGTTCGGTGTGATCGAATACACCTCCGCGTTCTGCGAGACCAGATAACGCGTCACCTCTGGCAGGACCGTGTCACTTGGGATGATCATGTGCACGAACTCCCCATCCATCTGAATTTCGCGTCCCCATTGTGCAAGCCCCTGCAATGACTCAGCTGCCAGGTTGGCAACCCGGATCGTGACACTGGTCTGGTCGCTGGATAAAGATGCCAGTTCGAGCACGCGTACCACCTCTCCATGCTGGATAAAGGCGACGCGGTCGCATGTCACTTCGATCTCGCTCAACAAATGAGAATTCAGGAAGACGGATGTTCCCTGGGCGCGGACCTCGCGAATCACGTCTCGCACCAGGCGGCGGCCGACCGGGTCGAGTCCTGATGTCGGCTCATCCAGAAAGACGAGTGCCGGCCGGTTTATCAACGCTTGTGCCAGCCCGACGCGTTGCAGCATTCCTTTCGAAAATGTGCGTAATTGTTTCCTGCGAAATGGAGTAAGCCCCACACGTTCCAACAATTCACTGCGGCGCTGTTGTAGATCATCTTTCTGCATTCCCAGCAGCTGTCCGTGCAGCAACAGGAATTCATCGGCGGTCAGCCATTCTTGAAAGCGGAAATGCTCCGGCAAAAAACCGACGCGCCGCATGGACTCCTGTTGTCCGATGGGTTGGCCGAGCAGAGATGCTTCGCCAGAGGTGGGGGCGATCAATCCCAATAACATTTTCATGGATGTGGTCTTGCCTGCGCCGTTGGGCCCGAGAAAGCCAAACACCTCACCCTGCCGAACCTGCAGGGTGAGGCCTTTGACAGCGGCATAATCGCCGAATACTTTTCTTAATTGGCTTGTTTCGATTGCGTCAGTCACAATAGGTTAATTTCCATTCCGTCATTGCGAGGAGGCTCGCGCTTCGTCTACGCCTCCGGCTCCGCTCAGCGCGAGCCGGAGGCGTAAACGAAGCGCGCCCGACGAAGCAATCTTATTGGCGGTCAGCATACGTAAGATTGCTTCGTCGTGGCGCGAAAGGCGCCACTCCTCGCAATGACGGGTAAGTGTATTATGGCAGCGAATTTGCGATCTCAAGCGCTGTCTGTAGGTTGCCGCCAAAGCCGCCGATCGTGTAAATGATGCCATCCTTGACCCAGAAGAGTGCAAAACGTGGAGCATCGTCGCCATCCTCCACCGTGCGTTCGATCAGAGCGCCGGTCACACCATCGACCTGTACTTGCTGAGAGGATGCCGCATCCCGAGGGATCGGTACGACCAGCGTGGAGGTCCAGTCCACCGTACTGGTGAACTCTGCGGCTTCCTCGGAACTCATGCCTGAGAATTCCAAACCGATCTGGGCCAGTTTGGCAATATCGAGGCTGGCCGGTGCAGAGACTTCAGGGCTGGGGAGTTGGGCAAAGATGATACAGTCTGCATAGAACTCCTGGCGCGGACCGTGGGTCTCGGTCTCTCGCTGCATCTCTCGTTCTTCTTCACTGTCATTGCTCGGTTCGGGACAGGTTCCATACGCGATGCTTACACTGGATGGAATATTGACGGATACATCGGCGCCATCCACATCTTCCGGCAGAACGAGGTCACCACGCCCGGCTTCATCGAGAAGCGCCTGGGCTTTGTCGCGGTCGATCGTCAGGGAGAAGGAAGCGCCATCCATCACGCTAATCCGTGAGGGAGTCAAGCTCTCTGGGGCGCGGACGCTGAAGCCTGCAAGCTGGCTCGCTTCATCCACGGTAGCTGCAGTTACAGCATCGCCGGGTTCATCTTTCATTGTAACGGAGTCAGCGAATAGTTGACTGACGTCTGGTCCGCTTTCATTATCCAGCTGCTTCAGCCCAGTAAAGTCGACCGGAACAACAGTCACTCGTTGGACGCGGAACAGGTTGAGCAATTCACCCGCCAAAGCGCGAGTGGAGGGGAAGGCGAGGATGAGAGCGATCACGAGCGCGACGGACGCGCCATATTTTGCAAGCGGGGAAGCAAATAGCTTTCTGAACATACTGGTCTCCTTTTGAGCAAGTTTCTCATTGTTGAATTTATTCCAGGCAGACGCTGTGGAAAGACCCGTCTCCTGTGCCGGGGAGGAAAGAAAACGCAGGCGATCCGCGGTCGGGCGGACCTGCGCCTCGATCACATTTTTCCGCGACTGGCATTGCTGGCAGGAGTCAAGATGTTTCAGTTCATCTGAATCCAGTTCGCCATCCAGCGCCGCCCGCAGTTGTCCGTCGTTGAGATGATTTTTCATCTGTCTTCCTCCTGCACGAGCGTGCGGTAGCATTTTTCGAATTCACGTTCAGCGCGTAATAACAATGGACCGATCGAGGTGGGCGACAGGTTGAGCGCTGCAGCGATCTCCTTGTACGCCATGCCTGAATGGCGCATGACCAGCAATTCGGCCTGTCGTGAATTCATCTGCCCAAGCGCCATGCGAACGTACTGTCGGTCTTCTTTTTCCGCGAAGATTTTCTGTGGCTGATCGTCGTGAGCTTCGATGAGGGCGTCTCTGCCGGCATACGTTTCGTACTGCTCCCGGCGTTTCCAGCTGCGGATGGATTGCAGTCCAAGGTTGGTTGCCACTTTGTACAACCAGCCGCGCACGTGCAGCGTTTCGTATTGTGATGGGCGATATTGATAGAGACGATAGAAGGTTTCCAGCGCCAGGTCTTCTGCTTCGGCAGGGTCGATGACCATGCGCGTAAGCAGACGATGGATGGCGTTCCAATATTCCTGGAACGTGCTCTCAAACGATTCATCTGATCGGCTCTTACTGAGCTTCATTTGGCTTGAAATACGTTTCTGCCACAGGGACTCGTCCATTGGCTTGGGTCTTTCCAATGAGATAATCCTGCTCGATGGAAAAATGAGACAACAAGTTTTGAATGTGCCTTAACCCAGTGCTTGGTGTAAAACTTGCTCACGCCGCCGTCCCCGGCGGCGATTACATCGTAACACCTGCGCCGGGGACGGCGCAGGGAGCATGTAAGACAAAGACATCGCGCCCGCAGGATAGTAGCAGATAAAAAAATTCCTGAACAGCAGGTGGCATTTGCAAGTCAAATACTATCCTCTGATAAATTTCGCTTTCGGAGCTGGCGGATTCCGAGCCAGAGTCCGCCACCTAACAACACAACGCCCAGCAGGAATCCGCCAAAGTTACTGATGAAATCGCTGACCACTTCCCATTGGGTTCCAAACCAATAGCCGAGACCTCCGTAGAGAACGATCCATGTAAGCTCGCCGAGCATGTCATAGGTCAGGAACCTGCGGAACTGGATTCCGCTTCCCCCGGCGATCAGGTTGGTGGGAACGGCCAGGGCCGTGATGAGGAATCGGGTCAGGTAAATGGCCAGCCCGGCGCGCGAATCGAAGGCGTCCCGGGCGCTTTTCCAGTTGCGAGAGTGACCAAAGCGTGCATCCAGCCAATCCTTTGCAAAATACCCGATGCTGAAACTCAACACATCCCCGAGCACGACACCGATCAGCCCGAGCAGCGCGGCTTCATACCACTTCAGAATACCCTGCTGTGAAAACGCACCCACCGCAATCACCAGAAGGGATGCCGGCAGTGGAGCGCCAAGCGCAGCGACAAACAGGATGAGTGCAAAGATGGGGGCGCCGTGATTGATGACTTGTGTCAGTAAAAAATCGGACATGTCAGGGGACAACTGTCGCTGGCGCAACCACAGTATCCACCGGCATGGCGGTGGGCGCGGCGATGTTGGCCTGGATTGTTGCCTTTACGAGCGTGATGACATGATTCGGCTGCTCAGGAAAATATTCCTCGTTCAGCTGCTGGAGACTTTTCTCTTCATTAGATTTGTCTCTGGGGATCTGGAGCGCCTTAAACAGGACCGGCGGTGGGACGCGGTACATCCGGGCGATAAATGGAATCGTCATCCAGTCACGGATCAATTCGACATCAGTTTCTGCATCCTGGGCTTGTTCCACAGCAAACGGCGGTGGTGGGCGATGCCCGCGAAATTCGCGCAACGCGTAAAGAGTGCGCAGCCCGAAGACTCCAACGATCAACAGTCCAAGACCGATCAACAGAATCACTAGTGTACGCTGCCGCGACCGATTCATCTTTAATCCTGCCATTCCAATTCGAACTCGCCGATCGAGACGGTATCGCCTTCCTGCACACCGGCTTTGCGAAGAGCATCCTCAATCCCGAGCGTTTCCATGATCTTCTGGAAGCGGCGCACCGAACCGTCGTGCTGCCAGTAGGTCATCTTGGCGGCGCGTTCGATCGCGATGCCCGTCACGCGCCACTCGTTTTCTCCTTCATGGATCACTTCGAATTCACGCGGGTCTTCCTTCGGCTTGTACACAGGCAGCGGTAATTCGCCGGCGTCCATGGGCGGAGCCTGTTCGAGCTTTTGATGGGCCTGCACCAATAGCTCACGCGTATTCGTGCGGGCCAACGCCGAGATGGTCATCAGCTCTACTTTGAGTTTTCTGAACTTTTTTTGAATGTCTGCGAGCTTCGCCTGCACGTCGGGCTGGTCGATCTTGTTCAGCGCGACGATCTGCGGCTTCTTCGCCAGATTTGGATCGAACAGCGACAACTCCGAATTGATCTGACTGTAATCGGCAACCGGGTCTTCCGAAAGCCCATCCAAGATGTGAACGAGTACGCGGGTTCGCTGAATATGACGCAGGAAATCATGCCCCAACCCGGCGCCCTGTGAAGCGCCTTCGATGAGTCCGGGAATATCTGCCAGTACGACCGTTGTATCGTCGTCGATGTTTGCCACACCAAGATTCGGTTCCAGCGTAGTGAACGGATACGAGGCGATCTTGGGGCGCGCGTTCGTCAGCACCGAGAGCAGAGTCGATTTGCCCGCGTTCGGGATGCCGATCAGGCCGATATCGGCGATCAGCTTCAGTTCCAGCTTGATGCGTCTCTCCTCAGCAGGCGCTCCTCTTTCCGCGGTGCGCGGCGTCTGGTTGCGCGACGTCGCAAAGTGTTGATTGCCGCGCCCACCGCGCCCGCCTTTGCATACGACCAGTCGCTGGCCGGGTTCGGTCAGGTCGCCGATCAACTCGCCGGTCTGCGCGTCGAAAAGCACAGTTCCCGGAGGAATATACAGCACCAGGTCATTGCCGTAACGGCCAGACATCTGCGAAGGTCCGCCCTTCACGCCATCTTCGGCGCGAAACTTCTGGTTTTGGCGAAACGCGGAAAGCGTGTTGAGCGTGGACTTTACTTCGAAGACCAAATCGCCGCCTTTACCGCCGTCGCCGCCATCGGGGCCGCCCTGGGGCACATACTTTTCACGGCGGAAATGCACCATGCCATCGCCGCCTTTTCCAGATTTGACCTGAATTTCTACCCGGTCTGTGAACATCCTTATTTCACCAATTTCCACGCGGCAGGTAAGACCAATGCCGCCGCGACCAGCTTGATCGCGTCGCCAACCAAAAATGGCAGCACGCCCGCCACAATTGCCTTGCCGAGTCCGCCGAGCAGCACGGCAAGCCATGCAACGCCACAGAGGTAAATCACGATCGTGCCGGCCAAAAATGGGAGGATGGATGTGCGCACGCTGCGTTCGAGTCCGCGTTCGGCGAGCAGACCGATCACATACGCGGCGGCGACGAAGCCCACCAGGTAGCCCGCCGTCGCGCCGGTTAAGATTCCAAATCCGCTCGCGCCGCCGGCAAAGAAGGGAAGACCAAGCGCGCCTTCGGTGATATAGAGCAACAACGCAGCTACGCCGCGCTTCGAACCAAGCGCCGCGCCTATCAGCAGCACGCCGAAGGTTTGCCCGGTGATGGGAACGGGTGTGAACGGTAATAGAATCTCAAGTTGTGCAAGCGCTGCGATCAACAGGCTGCCAGCGATGACGAGAAATACATCGCGTACTCTCGATGAAACCTTGGGGAAGGTTCGTTCTGAAATCGTGGGTGCAAACGTGGTCATAGCCAGAGGCTCCTTAATGTTATGATCAGATTGGGTAGCGCGGATCACGCGATACGCCGTCTTAGCAATAGTATTGTATTATAGTTTGCTCCTGAGGGGATAACGGGTGTGCCAGGCGGATCAGAATTTGCCTGTTACTTGTAGCGTTTTCGTGCAACATACTTATATTGGGAGTTTAATTCCAAGATTGGATAGCCCTGCGAAGGTGGTCTTGAAGGCCGTAAGTTCATTCGGCATAACCTTCGCAAGGCTTCGACAGCAATACAATATTGGGAATTCCACATGCACCGTCGTTTCTCTGCGCTGACAATTGCCCTCACACTATTCGCGTTGACCCTGCCATCAGCACGCGTCTTCGCCGACCATCACAACCTGCCTCCGTTACAGGAGGAGAGTGCCATGCCCACGGCCACATTGGAAGAACGCACTCCGGAGCCTTCTGCGATCTACCCCATAGACATGATCAACGCGGTCAATGATCTGCGGGCGCGTAACGGGCTGCCTGGCCTGGCGGTCCACCCGGCGCTGATGGAAGTCGCCGCGCAAACGGCGAATGCACTCGCCGTCACGGATGGTGCCGCAGGACACTACCGTCCCTGCAATATGACGTTGGGGCAATTACTGCTGATACGGGGTTTCACGCTCTGGGGCGACCTCTCGCAGGATGGTTATCGTTCGGAGGATTGGGTGGCAGCAAGCACTGTCCAGCAGGCCGTTGATTTCTGGCTTAGCGATCAACTCCACAGCGACACGATGCTTTCTGAGCATAGAAGTCATATCGGTGCGGCAGTAGCGGTTGGCGACCAGATCTATATGGTGATCGTCACGGCCTTACAAACACCATCTGGCAAAATGCAGTGGGGCGCCGAGGTGCATCTGACCCAGGCTGCGGATGCACAAACTGTCTGCACAGGCCGGGCAACGCAAAACGCCGAAATGGGAGGGCTGGCAGAATATTCGATCCCCGTGGCACTCAGCACGGCGCGTCCAGATGGCGATGTGGTCCACGAAGTGCAATATGGACAGACGTTATGGAGCATTGCCATCCAGTATGGTACCACCATCGAACAATTGAAGCGGCTGAACGGTCTCGTCGATGATACGGTGGTGCCGGGTTGGAAATTACTCGTTCAAAAGGATGCCACGCAACCCGCGCCTCATACGGAGACATTTGCTGCGTCGGGAACTCAATTGGCAACGGCAACACCCGCATGGACAATGACTCCTGCGCAGACATCCACATCCGCGCCGCATGAAATGTCGATCTTGACGCAATCTCTGGGAGCCAACAAGCTGGTTGTTGTAGCTCTAATCATCAGTTTTTCCGTGTTGGTGGCAGGCGTAGCAGGATTTCGAAAGAGAAAGGAGGAATAACCCTTACTATTTTGTTTTACCTGCCATGAATCGGACACGAATGGGGGGAAACCACTATGTGCAGACAATTTCGCTCATAATAAAAGTTCTGTATGACCGAAAACAGGCCCCCCAATGACTCCCCCGCCTACCAGCCGGGTGTATTTTTAATCGTCAATAAGCAGATGATTCCGCTTGTAAAAAAGGTGACGACTCTCGGGCGTCAGCTTGGTAATGATATTGTGTTTCACGAGGAATACCTCTCACGTTTTCATGCTGAGATCCTGTTCGAGAACGACACCTACATCCTGGTCGATAAGAACTCCACGAGCGGAACCTTTGTCAATGGGAAAAAGATCGACCGTTGTGTGCTCAACTCCGGTGACCTGCTTGCACTGGCCAACATTTACTTCATGTTCGTGAACAACAACCCGAAGATCGTCGGGAAATCTGCGGGTACCACCCAAAGCCTGCAAACCAGTTTCGAGGAATGATCATGGATACTGACCCATCTACAATTCTTATAATCGATGACGAACCGGCGCTGCGGACCGGCCTGGCCGCGATGATCAAACGCCGCGGGTATGATGTGGTCACTGCATGTGACGGGCTGGACGGTATGCAGAAGGCCAGAGATTTTCTACCAGACCTGATCGTCTCAGATGTGATGATGCCGCCGCCGAATGGCTTCGAGTTACGCAAAATGATGGCGCGCGATCCACTGCTTGCTTCCATCCCATTTATCTTTCTGACGGCCCGTACCGGCCTCGATGACCGCGTCAATGGGATTCGGGATGGCGCCGACGATTACATTACGAAACCCTTCGACACTGAAGAGTTGCTCGCTCGCATGGAAGCCGTGCTGCGGCGCGTGCAAATGGAGCAGGCGCGCGGCCGTGATGAGATGCGTGAAACTGTTACGCAGGATATGGAGAAACTCAAGAGCGAGATCCTGCAGAACTTCCACCATGAGATGCGCACGCCGCTTACCAACATCGTCATGCCGCTGGAACTGATCCTGAACAATCGCTTTGAAGCTGCTGAGGAACAAGCGCGTTTCATCCACATGGCGCTTTCCAACGTGGATCGCCTGCAGTCGCTGGTGACCGATTTCATCCTATTGACCAATATCGATCATGGCGACCTCAATTGCATCCGGCAGTATATCGATGATAAGGATCATATTCTGGTTCCCATCCAAAAAAGGCTCGAACGCTACAAAGACAAAGGCTTGCAATTCGTGTATGAGCTGAATGGGCAGGGCGAGATCGCCGCACCGCGCCGCGAATTTACGCATGCCATCATTCATCTTCTGGATAATGCCTTCAAGTTTTGTCCAGATGGAGCGAATGTGAAGCTGGTGATCGACAAGGATGCGCAGGGCGGCGCAGTCATCACCGTTGACAACGAAGGCTCCTCCATCCCCGCCGAGCTGCGTGAAAAAGTATTCGAGCGCTATTATCAGGGCAGCCAGGGTGACAGCCGCGAGCATGAGGGCCTGGGCGTGGGATTGTTCATTGCACGGTCGATCTTCCAAAGCCTCGGCGGGACTGTCTCTGTCCTTGACGAACACAATGTCTGCCGGGTGCAGGCTGTCCTTCCGAATATAGGCCCTGACGATATCTGCTATGGATGAAGCCTCGGTCCCGCGGTCCGGGTCCACCGTCGATCAGATCTTGAACCATAACTCGCGCAGGCAGTGGGGCGAGGATCTGCACTATCGTGCTTTGTTCGAGCAGACAGGCGAGTGCGTCTTCATAATTGGACTCGATTTTTGTTATCTGGCTGCCAATCAACAGGCATTAAGTCTGCTGGGTTACGATGAAGACGAGTTGATCGGCATGCCTGTTAGTGACGTGATGACTCAGGATGAAGCACTGGGAAATGAATCCCTGATCGAGGAACGGTCCAATCTCTTTGAGCGTATCCTGAAACGCAAGGATGGCTCGCTGCTGCCGGTGGAGATCAGCACAGCGGTGGTCTACAATGAAATGGGGGAACCGGCCTATATCCAAAGTATTGGACGTGATATTTCCGCACGAAAACATGCAGAAGCGGTTTCGAAACGGCAGACCCAAATCTTGTCTGTGATCGCAGACGTAACGGTCAGGCTGCTGCGCACATCCAGCATCGACAGCCGCATTCCCGAGGTACTGGAAGCGCTTGGGAAAGTGATGAGTGTTCGCTCGTGTGCAATTTTTGAAGTCAATACCTTTTCTGCAAGCTTGCAGATCAATGTCTGTTACCGGTGGGATAAATCTGGCAGGAGTGATTTCGATATTCCTGACATCACAAAACCATATATCCCGGAATTATTCGATACCAGCAACGGATATTTTTCGTATTGCAAATCGAGTAACGGGAACGTGCCCTCTTCCACGCTGGCGTTTGTTGCCATGCCGATTGACGGGAATCTTGGCACCTGGAGCTATTTGGGATTCTTCGACGATGGTCCTGCGCTTACCTGGTCGAGCTCTGAATACGACGCGGCCCAGACCGCTGCCAACCTGATCGGTTCTGCCCTGCAGCGGAATCGCTATGAGGAAACGATCCGCCTCAACGAGCCGCGTAACCGCATTATTCTCGATGCGCTGCCCGACCTGCTGATCCGCATCGATATTAACGAGTTGATTCTCGATTACAGCGCAAACGTCGAACATCCGCTGTATATCCACCGCGATAAAATCACAGGAAAAAAACTATCGCATATCTGGCCGCCGGAAATTGTGCAAAAGATCGTGGGAGCGTCCAATCAGACCACATTTACTTCGCCATCCACCCTGGAAAGCTTCCGTCTGCCACATAGCCAGCACACCTTTGAGTCCAGGTTGCATCCCATCAGTTCCATCGAAGCCCTGATCGTGATCCGCGATATCACCGAACAGGCCAAGCTCAACGAAATGAAATCAGACTTCATTAATCGCGCCTCGCACGAATTACGCACACCCCTCACGGCCGCGATCCTGATGTCTGAATTGATCCAGGAAGGCGGCACAACCGAAGAGTTGGACGAATACTGGCGCACACTGAAGAGCGAACTTAACCGGC
Source organism: uncultured Anaerolinea sp. (assembly GCA_964489725.1). Classification (GTDB taxonomy): domain Bacteria; phylum Chloroflexota; class Anaerolineae; order Anaerolineales; family Villigracilaceae; genus Defluviilinea. The sequence goes on from CAZBAX010000017.1 coordinate 36,328, forward strand.
AGAAGATCCTGATCGACCGCCTATTGATCGCTGGCAGGCTTGAGAACGGTATGATGAAGCTGGACATCGGCCCGATGGATATTCGTCCCGTGTTGGAGGAGTCGTTGATGGCGGTAAAAGCCATTGCCAATAAACGCGGAGTTGCTCTTCAATTGGACGCCGCGGAGGGCCCGTTGTCGATTCTCGGTGATAAGAGTGGGCTGCAACAGGTCTTCATCAACCTGATCAATAATGCAGTCAAATTCTCGCCGCCGGAAACTGCTGTGAGGATCGCTGTCCGCGCCGACGAGGAATCGGTGAGTGTCCGTGTCAGCGACCATGGTGTTGGGATTCCCAGGGAATCGCTGCCGCACCTGTTCGAGCGTTTCTACCGCGCCAAAAACGTGACGATCGCCGAAATTCCGGGCAGCGGAATCGGTTTATATATTGTCAAGTCGATTGTCGAGGAATTGGGTGGCACGATCGAAGTGGAGAGCGTTCTCGATGCGGGCACCACCTTTACAGTACATTTGAAGCGTTCTTAAAACATGTTGTTGATACTGTTTGGACGTGACGGCGCTGTAGACCGACGAGGAATGGGGTCATGATAAAATCCCGCCCAAATGAACTGGTATAAAACCACACTCGAAATTTCCACACACGGCAAAGGGCTTCACGATATCACAGATCATATTCGCAAGCAGCTGCGCGAATGGGACCTGCACGACGGCATGTGTTTTCTGTTCCTCCCGCACACAAGCGCTTCCTTGGTAATGAGCGAAAACTGGGACCCGACTGCACGAGCTGATCTGGAAACATTCATGGAGCGGCTCGCTCCTGAGAAAGATGACTGGTACACCCACGATCTCGAAGGCCCTGACGATGCCACCTCTCACATCCGTTCCATGCTGACGGATACGAGTCTCACAATTCCGATCGACGATGGAAACTTGTCCCTTGGAACCTGGCAGGGAATTTATGTCTTTGAACATCGTGCGCGTCCGCACCGGCGTAATGTGTTGATGCGTGCCTTGCGTGTGGCCTAAAGCAGAGTAACAAAAGAGTCGAGCAATTGCCCGACTCCTTTTACCTGTCTGCCTGTATACCTGTTTACCCATTTCCTTCTGTACTTCTTCCGATTTGTTTGATCGTGTCTTCAGGGTCTTTCACCTGTGCTTCGCCATATCCCATCGCCGGCAGGATGGGTCCGGTGTTTGGATAGTTGGCGTACGTGGCCGTGACGGATTCGACAGATGCTGTACAGCCGACAAATGCTATGACGCAGGATTATCCGTTGTGTGGAAGACTTCCACGCGGTTTCTTCCATTGGCTTTTGCCTTGTATAATGCCTGGTCCGCATGGTTGATTAATGCGTCCATGCTTTTGATACTTCTGTTTATTTCGGCTACCCCCACACTGACTGTTGTTGTAATTCTCACCCCGTTATGATGAACGGGGTGTTCCGCTACAACCTGCCGCACCCTTTCGGCGATCTGATGCGCTTCCTGCGTGCCCGCTTCCAGCATCAACACAACGAACTCCTCGCCTCCGTAACGGGCGACGATATCCACGGTGCGCACTGAGCTTTTAATCCGTCCGGCAATTTCGCGCAATATCACGTCGCCCATGGCATGACCGTGGGTATCGTTTATAGTTTTAAAATGATCTAGGTCCACCATCGCAACCGAGGCGGTCCTCTCGTAACGCTGGATGCGTTCAAATTCGTGAGCGGCGAAATCAAGAAAGTACCGCATGTTGAACAGTTCGGTCAAATGATCGGTCATTAACAATTGCTGTGTTTGTGCGAACAACCGCGCGTTTTCGATGGAGTAACTGGCTTTATCTGCCAGAGTGCGCAGCAGCGCGATTTGCTCGGGCGAGACCTGGATCCTATGGTTGAAATCATTCAGCTCGATCACGCCGATGCGTTCCTCCCCTCTTTGCAAAGGAAAGACAATCAGCGATTCCACATCCGTGGTCACTTCCCCGTCGAATACATCCGCCTTGATGGTGTTGTTTTCGGAGCGCACAAAGGTGATCGTCTTGCCCTGCTCGAGCGCCTGCCGCCAGGTTTCCAGATCAAACTTGAAGCGGGCGCCCTGGCCCGCCGGCCAGGTTATGTTTGTGGACACCGCCAGAGTGAGGACCCGATTGCCGGGTTTGTCCCATTCAGCCAAGGAACAGACCTCCGCCCGGCTTACCCTAAGCAGCCTTTCCTCTATCTCGAACAACTTTTTAGGATCGTTTGCCGATAACGGCGCGGCAAGCGAAGGTGCGGCATCCATCAGGATTTCCTGACAGGCAGGCAAAACCTGCGGGTCGAATCGATAACCTTTCCTGGTGGTTGCTAGTTCGACCAGTCCGATAGTTTCTCCATTCGCCTGCAAGGCCAGGATGATGATCGCCGTTCTTCTTAATTCATCCATCCATTGCTTCTCCTCGGCTTCAAAATCGCCCTGCAACATGACCGGAACTCCTGTTTCCAAGACGCTGGCGGAGCGGGGGAACTCGCTCAGGAAGTAAATATCTCTTTTGTCCTCGCGCCAAAAAGTCCTGGAATGATCGACGCGTCCCATAACGGTGTTGGCCGCCTGATCCCATTCCGAAATAAAGCAACTTTCGAAGCCGCTGATCTCCAGCAGATTCGATGCCAGGGTGTGCAGAACCGTATCGAGATCCAGGGAGGCCGATGTGGCTTCGGAGGCTCGCAACAGGATATCCAGTTCGCGCGCCCGTCGTGATTCATATTCATAGGCAATTGCTTTTTGCAGGTTGTCCTGCTGTTCCTCCAGACTGGCCGCCATGTCATTGAACACTGCCATGACCTCGCCAAACTCGTCCCTGCTCGCAGACGCAATTCGAAAGCCCAAATTACCCTGCCTGATCTGGTCTGCGCCCTGCCGCAGGAGATTCAACGGCTGTATGATCGAAGTGATTAACACCCTCCTGAACATAACTGTAACCACAGCGATCAGCAGAATAACCACTGTCGGGATTAAAGTTGATGCCCGGAGGCTGACAGCGTATGCTTCCTTCTGCGGCAATTCGGAGATGACGATCCATTCGGTGGATTCGATCGGCATCGAAACGCTGACGACGTTCACGCCGTCAAAGTTGACGGAGTTGCCGATCCATATTCGTCCGGGGGATTGAGTGATGGTTTTAAATAAGGTTGTGTCCCCGATGTTTTGATTTGCCAGAACGATTTGACGATCCGGGTGGGCAATTACCTGCCCGTTTTGGTTGACAACATACACGCTGCCCGTCTTGCCGAAATGGATCTGCTCCACTTTTTCCCACAAGGCATCCATTTTGATTTGAGCGACGAACGCTCCCCCGTGTTGTGAAGGCATGGCAAAGATAATGTATGACTTGTTCAGTGAGGAGGTCTGGACGTGCGAATAATACTTTTGCCCGGAACTTGCCACGCGGAACCATTCTGATTGCAGAATCGTAAATTGGTTCGCCAGCATGGGCTGGTCTTTCGCAACGCCGTAATGAGGAGTACCGCCCTCGTCCACATAGGTGATTTCCAAAAAGGCAGGATTGTCTTTTAAAACCTCCGGCAGGAAATCAGGATTTTTCTGGATTTCCTCGAATCCGTATTTATCCAGCCAGACCAGGATATTTTCATTTTGCTGAAGGTACTCCGCGACCAGATGGGATGCATTTTCAGCAGCTTCGCTCTGACGCTCGCGCCATGCCTCACGTTCGGTTGCACATACGAAGATCAGGATGGCCGCCACAACGAAGACAAACAGAAAAAGGAAAAGCCCGCCGAGGAATGCCATGATGCGTGCCCGCAGCGACTTATGAAAGCGGATCGAAGACATTTAACCTCGCCATTGCCTCGTCGTTTGGATCATTCTACGGCGAACCGGCATTTAGAAATTGCTGCCAGATTTCGTCGTACAGTTTGAGTCCTTCAGGACTGAGCGCAAGCGTCAATTCGGAATGTTTGATCACTTCCTGCGGCGGATAGACGATCGGGTTGTTTAAGATGTCGGGGGTAACGAACGGGCTTGCCGCGTCGTTTGCCATCGGATAAAAACTTTCATTGATGATCTGACCGCTGATTTCCGGGCGCAGAATAAAATCGAGAAACAGTTCGGCGCCTCGTTTGTTCCGGCTGGCGGCGGGGATGACAAAATGATCGCTCCATAAAATGCTGCCCTCTTTGGGAATGACATACTCGATGGGCAGGTCTTGGACCATTAACGCGTCGTATGCCCAGCCGAAACCGATGACCGCCTTTCCTTCGGCGAGCATGGGAACGATACTGCTATTGTCATTCGAAACCAGCAAAGAGTTTTGGCGCAGCGTGAGCATCCTTTCCAGGGCTTCCTGCAGTTGGGCAGGGTCTTCGGAATTGGCTGGATACCCAAGCGACTTGAGCGTAATGGGAATGACCGCCCGGGAAATCGGCCATATCCCAACCCTTCCCGCAAATTCGGGGTCCCATAGATCAGCCCATTCGAGAACCGGTTTTTGCACCAAATCCGTTCGATAGAGCAGACCTGTAGTCCCCCAGTGAAAAGGAATAGAATACTGGTTTCCAGGATCAAAAGCCAAATCACGAAAACTGGGACAAGTGTTCTTAAAATTCAAAACATTGCGGTAGTCGATCCTGGCAAGGCTTTCATCTTCGATCAACGCCGGGATCAGCTCCGGAGGAAGCACGACCAGATCGTACTCTTTGCCCGCACGAATATTGTCTACAGCTTCCTCCTGGGACTCGTAATACACGTAATTGATCTTTATTCCATATTCCTCTGTAAATGCCTCCATGACCGACTGCGGCATGTAATCGATCCAGTTATAGAGAGTTAGGGTATCTGAGGCAGGTGGTATTTGTGTCGTGGTTGGAAGGAGTTCTTTCGCACAGGCCTGAAGCGGGACGGAGGTTGCTGTTAGAATCAGCAAAACAATACATAAGCGATGGTTTTTCTTTTTTGTTTTCATGGGTCTTGCTTGTGAATTTAATCCCGCAGACTTTATCTCATTATCAGTACTTCACGAAGGGTGTATAAATGCTCAAAAGTTCCCCGAAAATAGGGTGAGGGCGTACGTCCCCACCCTATTTTCGGGCTTTTCCAGGTTACTTCGCGATCTACTGATTATACGGTTCCCCCTTTGCATGGATGGATTTACTTGCAAAGCTGTCGGCTGTTGTGTCGATAAAAATGCAAAGGCGTCCTGCTCATTTGACCGGACAACTGGTCATGAGGGACGCCCTTGTGTACGCCTTTTTTGTCTACTTCTTCATACCAAACTTTTTCATCAATATATCCTGCAACGTGGGCTGACCGATCTCCTGTAGTTCGTAGCGCACGCGCTGGTATGGCTTATTGATCTTGATGACGCGCGTCAGATCGATCGGTGTTCCGATCACGACCAGATCCACGTCAGACTTGTTAATAGTCTCTTCAAGATCCTTCATCTGTGCATCGCCATATCCCATGGCCGGCAGGATGGGTCCGGTCTTCGGGTACTTTTGATACGTGGCCGCGATGGATTTCACCGCGAACGGACGTGGATCCACGATCTCTTTCGCGCCAAAGCGGCGGGCTGCAACATAACCGGCGCCGTAGGCCATTTCACCGTGCGTGAGGGTCGGGCCGTCTTCCACGACGAGAACGCGTTTGCCGCGGATCGCTTCAGGATCGTCCACGAAGAGTGGGGAAGCGCCTTCGATCATGATCGCCTTCGGGTTTAGTTTACGCAGCGACTCACGAACTTTGATCACGCTCTCGGGATCGGCGGTATCCACTTTGTTGATCACAAACACATCCGCGAGTCTCACGTTCGTCTCACCAGGGTGATACGAGGACTCGTGTCCCGGTCGATGCGGGTCGGCGACGACGATCTGCAGATCCGAAACATAGAACGGGAAGTCATTGTTGCCACCGTCCCATAGCACGATGTCCACTTCCTGCTCTGCCTGGCGCAGGATCTTTTCATAATCCACACCGGCATAGACGATCACGCCGTTATCGATGTGCGGTTCGTATTCCTCGCGCTCTTCGATCGTGGTCTGATGCTCGTCGAGGTCATCGTAATCGGCGAAGCGCTGCACTTCCTGTGCGACCAGGTTTCCATACGGCATCGGGTGGCGGATCGCGGCGACTTTGTACCCCATCTCTCGGAGGATGAGCGATACCCGCCTCGTTGTCTGGCTCTTGCCTGATCCTGTCCGAACGGCGCAGACCGAAACGACGGGCTTGGTCGATTTGACCTGGGTGTACTTTGTGCCCATCAGACGGAAGTCTGCACCGGCGGCATTGACGATGCTTGCCTTGTGCATGATGTACTCATGAGGTACATCGCTGTACGCAAACACGACCTGTTCCACGCCATGCTGCTTGATGAGATCAACCAGTTCCTCTTCGGCCCGGATGGGGATTCCGCCCGGGTACAGGTCACCCGCCAGTTCCCGGGGATAGACGCGTCCCTCGATATCGGGGATCTGGGTCGCCGTGAAGGCTACGACCTCGTAATCCTTGTTGCCGCGGAAGAACGTATTGAAATTGTGGAAATCACGTCCCGCAGCGCCCATGATAAGAGTTTTGATCGCCATCGGTTTTGCTCCTGCTATTGCCACATTGGGGACACTGTCCGCTTTGACCCGGGATTGGTTTTGAGTCGCAGCGTTTTACCCAGTATGGCGTATTCCCCCAATTAAAAAAGATTTCAGGCCGTTAGTACAGATAACGTATTGCCTGACTTTGCCATGACACTTTTAACTTCGGGCCACGGATGTGCGCTTCCTGCGGACAGGCGCCGTGAGACAGTGGACCGCGCCATATCCGTTGACCAGTTTCGTGATTTCTGCGTTGAGGATTCGATAGCCGCGTGATTCGAGTTCTGCGATGACGCGTTTATTGCGCGAGAGCGAGACCATCAAGGTCTGGTTCCCCATGTTGAGCAAATTCGTAGCGAAGTTCTCCTGCTCTTCGCGGGTGACATTGATGATGTCAATTCCCTTTGCCGCAAGAAAGACGCGCAGGCTTCCCATCTCTTCGGTGATCAGCTGGTTACTATTGTGCGTCATGCGGACCACGCTGCGCTGGTCCACTTCCTCACCATACGCCATCACCAGGTTGTCGGCAAGCGGAATCCAGAACATATCGAGATGCATGATGTGCATGTGCTCATCGGTCGGTGCACCATAATTCGCTGCTTCCTCTTCATGCCGCTTGTTGATCACAGCAACGATTTGGATCCCCTTACTGGCAAGCAGGGGACCGATCTTGCGACAGACGTCCTTCGCGGCCGAGTAACTGGTACGCGCGCCCACGCCAATAAAACAGGTATCACCCAGGATCGCGAGATCACCGCCTTCGATGGTGCCCCTTTCTACAGGTACAAGGGACTCATGATAGCCAAGTTCCATCAGAGCTTCTTTAAATATGTTCACCTCGGGCCGGCGGATATCCCAGCGCAAGGAAGACAGGAGGATCTTGTGGGTCAATGCCTGCGTTTGGTCGCGCCCATAGAAGATGTTGGCGAGTGGCAGGGGATGCGAAAGGCTCAAGACATGGTTGAGTCGTACCGCGGCGCTCTCACCATACGTATCGGCATCTTCTTCGAGGATGACCGACAGATCCTTTTTGACCTGGGCATAGATATCATCGACATCGTGACGAATGCCCTCTCGCTCCAATTCCCGGATCTTATGTTCACGATGTAACTCGTAAAGCTCATCTGCTCTTGAAAGTAATTCTGATTTAAGTTCCCGAATGCTGGACGGCGCATTGTTGACTTCCTGATTTCTTAGCATCTGTGCCACCGCATCCTTGGCGCGCGTGACGGTCACGCCTTCGCCCTCGATCAGCGCCTGCATCCGGCGGAACTCGACGCGCGCCTGCGGAACTTCATAGAAGCTGAAGAATAGGCTGCGGGTCTTGGGCAGAAGTTGCCCCAACAGTGCCTCACATCCTGGCTCACCCCAGACCAGCACTTCCTCCAGTATGTCGGTTTCATTGAAAACTTGTGGGATCATTCTCTACGATGTGCACCTGTAAGAAGGATTTGAAACGAAAAAGCAGACTAAACATCTCATCGTGTTCAGTCTGCTTGACGTACGTTTGCTTACATAGTTACAGTCTACATCACATCTGGCGCTTGAATGTCGAGCAAACGCAGGGAATTTGCGAGCGTTTGCTTTGCCGCTTCCACCAGCCTCAGACGCGCGGCTTTCTGGTTCTCATCTTCGCTCTGCAATACGGGCACGGCGTGATAGAACGAATGGAAGGCGTTCGCCAGGTCATAGGCGTAGGCTGCCATCACCAACGGACGGTATTCGTTGGCCGCCTGCTGGACCGCGTTCGGGAAGCGCGAGATCTGTTCGATCAGCTCGATCTCGTGTTTTGTCAGATCGTATTGGAACCCTTCGGCGCTGCTCAGGGCAAGAGTGGAAAGTGGAAAGTCACTTTCCACTCTTCCACTTTCTATTTTTTGCCCAGCTTTCTTCAGAATCGAGTTCGCTCGTACATGCGCATTCTGAATGTATGGGCCGGTTCGCCCGTCAAACGACAATGCTTCGTTGACATCGAAAACAATGTCTTTGTTGTTATCTACCGAAAGGATGGAGTAGGTTAGCGCGCCGAGACCGATTTGTTCGGCGATCTTCTTGCGTTCGTCCTCGCGGATATTCCCGCTTCGTTCCGTTTCCAATGCCAGGACACGTTTGATCGCCTCGTCTGCCACATCTTTGAAAAGTACCACCCGACCGCGCCGTGCCGACATGGCCCCCTCCGGCAATGTCACGTATCCATACGACAGGTGGTAACATTTTGCCGCCTGTGGGAAACCCCATAACTCCAAAATCTTGAATACCTGCTGGAAATGCAGACTCTGCCGGAAATCCACCACATAGACGGAGCGATCCACGTGATACTGTTCGAACTTCTGCTTTGCCAGCGCCAGGTCCTTTGTCGAATACAGTGAAGTTCCGTCACTGCGCAGGATGACCATCGTGCGGTATTTTTCCTTGGCCAACCCAAGCTTCTCATCGATCTTGACGATGACAGGACCGCTGGGGCGTTCGTCTACCGCAATGCCTTTCTGGATCAGTTCCTCCACAATGACTTTCGACGGCTCGTCAACTTCTGACTCATAGAACCAGACGTCCATGTTGACATCCAACATATGCAGGATGTCACGGAATTCTTCCAGACTCCACTCCCGTGTGAGCTGCCATAGCTCGCGCACGTATGGATCGTGCGCGTCCCACTTGCGATACATTTCGCGACGTTCAGCGTCATAGGCTTCGCGCTGAGCCTTCTGTTCCGGCGTTTCATTCTCTTTGGGTTCGAGAAGAGCCGTGGCTTCTGCATAGATTTTCGCCAGCCATTGCCCGCGCTCGTGGATTCCTTGCGGTTCCTTGCCCTTGTAAAACTTGTCGTATGCCCAGACAACGGTGATGACACCCAGTCCAATATCACCAGGGTACGTTGCGCGGATGGTATCGAAGCCGGCGAATTCCACAATACGCGCCAGCGATTCGCCGAGCAGCGTGGTTCGTGCATGTCCAATGTGGAAGGAGTGATGCGTGTTGGGCTGGGCATACTCCACCATGACGCGCTCGGTCTTTTTCTGGCCGCGTCCAAAGTCTGTTTTGGACGCCAGCACTTCATCCACCACCCGGCGGGCATATTCGGAGGTCGTGAAATAGAGATTGAGATATCCCTTCACCGCCTCGATGTGGCTGATACCGGGTACGTTTCCGTCCTGAGCGGCTAGCCGAAGGATCTCCCTGACCTGTTCGGCCAGTTCCTGGGCGCGTTGCGGCACGGGGATCTTGCTATAGCCCCGCATGTTTTCTGCGGGGTTTCCTTTGCCGGAACGCGCTTCATTCGCCGCGGTCTGAAAGAAAGACGTGGACACACCCCATTCGCCTGAAAAAGGAATGGGCTGCCATTTTAGTTCGGCGAGTGCAATATCATTCGCCGCGCAAAACGATTTGATCGTTTCTTCGATGAGTTTTTGTTCTTGTTCAAACATTGGCGAAGCGACCCTGTGAATGATTTGATTATATCAACCCCCTCCCCCAATTTAGGGGAGGGTTGGGGAGGGGGTTATAAACAAAAGCGGGAGTCTCGCGACTCCCGCTCTCACAACTGTCTTCAGAACTACTTCGACTTCCTGCTGGTCTTCTTGGAAGCCGCTGCTTCGCCGGGCTTGAAGGAAGCGAGTTTCTTCATCAGGCGACCCTTGCGACGGGCAGCGTTGTTCCTGTGGATCACGCCTTTTTCAGCAGCCTTATCGATGGCACTGATCGCCTTCAAAACGGCTTCCTTTGTTTCAGGAGCCCCTTCGTCGAAAGCAGCGCGAGCCTGGTTGACGGCAGTACGAGCGGCGCCGCGCACATTGCGGTTGTTGATACGACGCTTTTCGTTCTGACGGTTTCGTTTGATTTGTGACTTGATATTAGCCAAGGTCTTCCTCCGAAAAATTTCTTGCCGCAGGTCCCGCATGGGCAGGAGCCTTTCTTGTTGATGGCGATGTATTTTACATGAGCCTATTCGATTTGTCCAGCAATTTTATGATTTGAGTGTGCTCCCTGCGCCGGGGACGGCGCAGGGTTTACCAGGATCACGCCGCCTTGTACCGCGGCGCGGCATCTGCGAGACGGCGGCGTGAGCAAGTGGCTTACGGGTTTGCCATGACGACCACGAAGTAGCCGCCGAACAAACTTTGACTTGAGGTGACATAGGAGATACCGATCATGCTGGTATTCGCAGTCCGGATCGCTGCGGCATCTTCTGCGTGCGCCTTCCACCAGTCGATTGCCTGTTGAGGGGTCGAATTGGGAGCAGCATAGATCACTTCCACTACAGTCGATGCGCTGATTCCGGCAGCGGTAACACGTTGCTGTGGTGTGGATCCATTCAGCCCGATATGACTGAAATAATCGTTGCAGGCCATGTCCTGGGCGTGAGCTTTTGCAACATTGGCCAGCTGAGCATTGACTGTAAGCGGGGGAAGTCCCGCTGCGCCGCGCTCATTGTTGATGAGCGTTTGCAGTTGGGTCACGTATCCTGCGTTTTCCTGCACAGCACATTGAGCGGCACTCGTTGTTGCGGTGGGTCCAGAAGCGGCGGTGGTGGGTGCCAGGGTGGCTGTAGCTGCCTGTCCCGCCACAGTGGGCGTCACGGGCGTGGACGTGGATGGAAGCGTCGCGGTCGCGGTCACCAGGTTGACAGGGATTTGAAGGATCTGTCCAACTGACAGGGCGTTGGCATTTTCGATACTGTTCTGTTCGATAATATTGTCGGCAATGCTGTTGAACTTGGCGGCAATTCCAGCCAGCGTATCACCGGGCAGAACGCGGTACTCGATCAACCGGCCGCGCGGCAGGTCTGCCGGGATGGGGGTCGTGGTGGGAAGTACGCTGCCAGCCGGAGGAATGATGAGAGATTGACCGACGAAAATTACGCCGCCATTCGTTTCCATGGCTTCCTGGTTGGCAAAATAGAGAATCTGGCTGCCATCCGTGCCCAGGTTAAATTTTTGAGCGATCGATTCAAGCGAATCGCCTTCCTGAATGATGTAGTTTTGATCGCCTGTAGGTGTGAACGTGATCGTAATGGTGGGTGTGATCGTGATTGTCGGTGTAATCGAGGGTGTGATGGTGCTGGTAGGTGTGAACGTAAGTGTTGGGGTAGGGGTTTCAGTAGCAAGCATGTTGCCAATGAATCTTCCCGGGCTTGCCAGCCACACGATCAACAGGATCAGCCCGATCACGACCAGCGCGATCGCCCCGTACATGAGGAATGGACCTTTTTGCATCCTACGTTTTCGATAGGAGTTGATCACATTCGATGAATTTGATGGATTTCGATTCAGCATGTTTTATCCTTTTCAGCAGAAGAGACCTGGAGATCCTGATCCCTCCCAACAGTAAAAATAATTCTACCTGAAAAAAACGGGTTTGGAACGGCTGATTTGTGGATACGCAAAGGTAGACAGATAGACGAGAAAACAGGTAAACAGGTTCCTTGTACCTGTTTACCTGCCTGCTTGTCTACTTCTTTACTTTTTACTTCTTACTGACTCAAATGTGCCTTCAAAAACTGCCCCGTGTATGACCCCTTGATCTTCATCACCTGCTCGGGAGTGCCTTCAGCGAGCAACTCTCCACCACGATCGCCGCCTTCAGGTCCCAGGTCGATGAGCCAGTCTGCGACCTTGATGATATCGAGATTGTGTTCGATGATCAACACGGAGTTGCCCGCATCCACAAGCCGCTGCAAGACCTCGATCAGCTTGTGGACATCGGCTGCGTGTAGACCCACCGATGGTTCATCGAGCACATACAGCGTACGCCCGGTGGCACGGCGGGAAAGCTCTTTCGAAAGCTTCACACGCTGCGCTTCACCACCCGAGAGAGTCGTGGCAGGTTGCCCGACGCGAATATATCCAAGACCCACTTCCTGTAACAACTTTAGCTTATTTTGCATCGGCGGATAATTCTTAAACTCCTCCAATGCATGGTCCACCGTCATATCGAGCACATCGGAAATGGAATATTTCTCGCGGAACAACACTTGCAGCGTCTCGCGATTGAAGCGCTTGCCATGGCACACATCACAAGGGACATATACATCTGGCAGGAACTGCATTTCGATACGCAGCTCGCCCTGTCCCTGGCAGGCTTCGCAGCGTCCGCCATGGACGTTGAACGAGAAGCGCCCTGGCTTGTAACCGCGCATCTTGCTTTCGGGAAGTTCCGCGAATAGTTTGCGGATCTCGTCGAACAGCCCGGTATACGTGCCGGGGTTCGAGCGCGGCGTGCGCCCAATGGGGGATTGGTCGATGTTGATGATCTTGTCGAGATGCTCCACGCCTTCGATGCGTTCATGCTCAGAGGCCGTGGTCCGGGCGCCCATTAGCTTGGATGCCAACGCGTTGTACAGGATGTCGCTCATCAACGTGGACTTGCCCGAGCCCGATACGCCAGTGATGCAGACCAGTTCGCCGAGCGGGATGCTGACGTTGATGCCCTTCAAGTTGTTCGCGGACGCACCGACGATTCGCAGCGACTTGCCGTTTCCCTCCCGCCTCTCCTCCGGGATCTCGACCTGCTTGCGCCCCGATAAGTACTGCCCCGTCAATGACTTTGGGTGCGCCAAAATCTGTTTGGGCGTTCCCTCGGCGATGACGCGCCCACCATGTTCGCCGGCCGCAGGACCCAGGTCCACGACCCAGTCGGCTTCACGGATGGTTTCATCGTCATGCTCGACCACAAGCACGGTATTACCAAGATCGCGCAAACCTTTGAGAGTCTTAAGCAGCCGCGCATTATCGCGTGGATGCAAACCAATGGAAGGCTCATCCAGCACATACAACACGCCGACGAGCCGGGAACCGACCTGCGTAGCCAGGCGGATGCGCTGTGCCTCACCGCCCGATAACGTGGCCGCCGAACGATTGAGGGTCAGGTACTCCAGACCAACGTTGACCAGGAATGTCAGCCGCTCGCTGATCTCTTTGATCACGCGCTCGGCAATGGCTTTTTGCTTGGACGTGAGCGGCGAATTCTTGCTGCCAATCCTCTTGATCCATTCGAATGTCTTCAGAATGGGCCATGATGTTACCGTAATGATGTTGACATCATCCACCGTAACCGCCAATGCGGACGGGTTGAGTCGCTTGCCTCCACACGAAGGACAGGGACGGTCCGACATGAACTCGCTGATCTTCTCGCGGATGTATTCCGAGTTGGTCTCACGATAGCGCCGTTCCAGGTTGGTGATCACGCCCTCGAAGGCACGCGAGAACTTGAACTCATTTCCATTTGAGTTCTTGTAGGTCATCTGCACTTGGCGATCACCTGTCCCATACAGAATGACATCGACCTGTTCCCTGGTGAGTTCCGAAACCGGTTTATCGAGGTCTATCTTGTACAGGCGGGCCGCGCCTTCGAGGCTTTGCCAGTAATACCCGCCTTCTTCCTTGGGCCCGCTCCACTCCATGCTGGCGATCGCGCCCTCGTTCAGCGACCGGTCCCGGTCCGGGATGATGCGCTCAGGGTCGATCTCCAGCTTCGACCCAAGCCCCTGGCAATCCTGGCAGGCGCCCTGCGGCGTGTTAAATGAGAACGTACGCGGTTCCACCTCTGAGATGCTCGTGCCGTGCTCGGGGCAAGCCAGGTGCTCTGAGAAGTTGATGTCTTCCTTCTTATCGACAAGATTCACAGAGACATACCCCTCGCCGAATTTCAGCGCGGTTTCCACAGAATCGGTCAGGCGTGTACTGGCAGCCCTGCGATCTTCCTTGTTGCCATTCTGTGAGATCACCAGACGGTCAACCACGGCTTCGATCGTGTGTTGTTTATAACGGTCCAGGCTGATATCATCGTCCAGCGAATAGACTGTGCCATCGACGCGGGCGCGGGTGAAACCTGCCTTGCGGATCTCCTCGAACACGGCCTGATACGTCCCTTTGCGGGCGCGAACCAGCGGAGAAAGGATCAGCAAGCGCGTTCCATCGGGTAGCGTTTCGATCTTATCCACGATCTCCTGCGCCGATTGTTTGACCACCTCACGGCCGCAGATCGGGCAGTGCGGAATGCCGGCGCGCGCGAACAACAGACGCATAAAGTCATAGATTTCGGTAACGGTACCCACAGTCGAACGGGGATTGTGAGAGGTCGATTTCTGGTCGATGCTGACGGCGGGGGAAAGCCCTTCGATATAGTCCACATCGGGCTTGTCCATTTGCCCAATGAACTGGCGGGCATAGGCGGATAATGACTCCACGTACCTGCGCTGTCCCTCTGCGAAAATGGTATCGAATGCCAGCGATGACTTACCGGAACCAGACAAGCCCGTGATCACGACAAATTTGTCGCGCGGGATCTCCACGGTGATGTTCTTTAAATTATGAACGCGTGCACCGACCACACGGATTGAATTGGACGTCATAGTTCTCCTCGGGAAACTCAGCAATTATAGCACATATGTTTCATTAATGATTGCGGTAGGTCACGCTTTCAGCGTGACGATGCTAATATGCTCAATACATGGCGGGTTGAAAACCCGCCCTACAGGCATTACGCAAACCTTTATTATATCAACCGAATGTATGAAGAGTGTAAATGTGGAAATGTCGTTGCGAGGAGAAGCGGAGCGACGACGAAGCAATCTCCTCGCGGTTGGAGATCAACTATTACTTAGCCTGATCCAGATGCAGGGAGATTGCTTCGGGCTACGCCCTCGCAACGACATGCCTTCTATGTTGTAATGTATTCGCAAGCTGCCATGTTATACTCCCAGCAACTTCCCAAATCGGTCGGGGTTATTTTTCATAGACCCCGGCAACAGGACAAACCGTGCCGGAAACAGATTTCAACGAAGAAGATGTTTTGACCCGCGCCGCCCAGGGCGACCGTGATGCGTTTGGTCAACTCTATGAGCGTTACATAGACCGCATCTTCAACTATGTATATTACCGAACCGGGAATCTCCACGACGCGGAGGATCTGACAGCCCGTGTATTTCAGCGGGCAATGAACCACATCAAGAACTACACCGATCGAGGCGTTCCGTTCTCTGCCTGGTTGTACCGTATTGCGCACAATCTGGTCGCCAACTGGCACCGTGACCGCAGCCGCAGGCAGGAAATCCCGATCAACGATGTGCCGATCCTGCCATCAAAAGGAGATCACCCCGAACGGAACCTGGTTTTTTCGCAGGAACAGGATGCGCTTCTGCGACTCATCCGGCGCCTGCCCTCAGAGCGACAGAGTCTCCTGATCCTCAAGTTCGTCGAGAACATGTCGAATGCAGAGATCGGCGCGATCATGGGACGCAGCGAAGGCGCTGTGAAAAGTTTGTACCATCGCACGCTTCTCGCCTTGCGAGACCAGCTGGGTGACCAAAACATCAGCCTGGACAATGATTAGTTAGTGTTATTGCAGCAGTTTTGCGAAGGTTTGGCGTAAAGAAAAGATCGCAGCGAGATAACCTCACCTGCCACGGGCGCAGGTGTCGTGGTCGCAAGGCGATGTCTTGAAACAAATTTGCAGGAAAGAATTATGAAGGACGAATCTGATACTCGATTGAACGAGCTGGAAGCTCATCTTGCAGGAACCCTTAAGCCTGTCACCCCACCGACTGACCTGGTACAGCGACTGCGCGACCGGATCCATTTTCCGCAGCCCCGGGAGATGCGTTCGCGGATCGGCGACTGGAACAGGTTGTTTGTGGTCTATGGCGGTGTGATGTCTGGCTTGCTGGTGATCATCACCATCGCAAGGGCGTTCTTTTATTTCTATCGCAGAGAGATGTAGAAGCTATCACCGGGTACAGCCTGAATGGGATGGGTACATTCGGGCTGTTTTATTTTAATAACGTTTCACAGAACTGCTTTGCTTCTTCGACCAGATCCACCTCCACGGGAAGCTTGAATTCCTCAGTGACGCGCACGGTCAGATGGTCCGCGATCAGGCGCAGGTCGGAGGAAAGAAGCGTATCTTCCTTGATCAGATTAAGCAGATCGTAGGCGCTCACGCTTGGTGGGCGAACGCCGCGCCGGGTCAGGTATTCCCGAATGGCAATTCCCGCGGCGCGGCGCGCACAGACGCGGGCCTGTCCCTCGTTGCCGCGTCCGCGTGCCTGCGCGGCTTTTTCAAATTCTGATTCAATTTCAGTTTGCCAGTTGTTCATCGCATGGATTATACAGTTGTTTATAATTCCCTTTGCCAAAGGAGGTAGCTCATGAACACGAGAAAACATCGCGCATTGCTCATCGCCACGATTGGCCTGTTGCTGATGTCATGCATGTTGCCAGGCATGATCCCTCTAAACGCCGAGCCGGAAGGTCCCATGCCATCCATGGAGAAGGATCCCGATAAGGTGATTGAAATGCTGAGTGGAGGGCAGGTTCTGCCGCTTGAAGCGCTTGCCTCGGAGCGATATTCAGAGGAAGATGTATCCAAACCCGGCAGGCTGACCTATACCGTGACGATCGCCGATGACGTGCCTACCGTCCTGCTGTACGGCTGGTGCGCTGTGGATGAGCAAACATTGCAGCAGAATTTTGAACATATTGAGGTGAAGGTCTATTTCAACGACCAGGAACTTGGTAACGATACGGTTCATGCCTTCGCCAATGTATCACCGAATAATAATATGCCATGCCAGACCTATGTCGTTTTGATGTCGGAATGGCCGGAGGGCACGTACACGCTGGAAGCAGTCGCGACCTTTGATGAGGAGATCAACGACGGAATGGCCGATTACGCAGCCGGCGATTATGCCTTTGTCTATAAGGTAACCGTGAAAAAATAAAGATGAAGGCGCTTTTACGGATTTACAATTAAATCGAGTAATCCCTTTTGAACCACTGTCCTCTGGCGGGGATAACCCTGGCACCACCTGGGCAGGTGTAAAGACACGGAGTCACGGAGTTTTTTTAGAGCTTTTCTCCGTATCTCCGTGACTCCGTGGTTTGCTGTTGCAGTTTCAGGCTGAATTGATTGCTGGATGAATTCTGCATTAATCCATAAATCGATATTTCAATAACGTCCAGACCGCTTCGAAGGCGTCTTTCAGTTTGATTTTCTTGCCCTGCGAATAATCGCGCGGATTGAACATGATCGGCACTTCAAAAATCCGGTGATGACGTTTTAGAATTTTGGCAGTGAACTCTGGCTCAAAGTCGAATCGTTTTGCGCGAATAGTCATCCCCTCGATGACACTGCGACGGAAGGCCTTGTAACCTGTTTCCATGTCGGTGAGGATGGTGTCGTACAGGATATTGGTCATGGTGGTTAGCATTCTGTTGGCGACCATATGCCAGAACATGGTGACACGGTGGGCGCCACCGAGGAAGCGCGAGCCGTACACAACGTCTGCAATTCCTTCTTCGATGGGCCTAAGTATTTGCGGGTAGTCACGCGGATCATATTCCAGATCGGCATCCTGGATCAGCAGGATATCGCCTTTTGATGCCTTGATCCCTGTGACGACTGCAGCACCCTTACCCTGATTGTGTTCGTGCAGGATCACGCGCACTTTCTTTTTGCCATCCAATCCCTTCAGAATGTCGCGCGTTCCATCCAATGAGCCATCATCCACGATGATGATCTCATTGGCTAACTTCTGGGCTTGCACCCGTTTGATGATTTCCTTGATATTGTTTACTTCGTTATAGACAGGGATCACAACAGATAGGTTCATAGGCTCGAATTATACACAGCGCGGTCACAAATTGCGCTGTCTGTAGAATGCACGATGCCATCAGCGAGTGCTGTAATCCATTATCAAGAACTTTCTGAAATGTTAGCTGCCTTACATGTAGATGCAATCAAGTGGAAGCAGAGAATAGGATAAGAAGCAGTATAATTTGAAGGCACTACTGAAAAAATTTTGAAGCATCCCTTATTGGGAGGTAGTATGTCCAGTCCGCTTGGAAGACCAGCCGGTACAGCCACACAATTTACGCCACCGCCGATCAACACTGTGGATGATACGGGCCTTTCTGCTTTGTGGTTACAGGACCTGGCGTTGAAAATTCTCTATTCACAGGGGTACATGAGCGGCTTCAAGATCGCCGAATTGATCGCCTTGCCGTTTGCCGGTATTACAGACCTGATCCTCGAGGCGCTCAAGCGCGAGAAGCTGATCGAAGTCAAGTCGTCACAGGGTGGGCTGGGAGAAGGCGCTTATACCTATGGCATCACCAGTGCGGGCGTCACGCGTGCGCGTGAGGCGCTCGAACGCAGTCAATATGCCGGCCCGGCGCCGGTTCCGTTCGAAGTCTACAACGAAGCGATCCGCCGCCAGAAAACCGGTCGCATGTCGGTGACATCACGCATGATGCGCCAGATCCTGTCGCAAATGGTCATGTCAGAGTCCACATTCCAGCGGCTGGGACCGGCGCTCAATTCGGGTACATCCATTTTTATGTATGGACCTCCCGGCAACGGGAAGACCAGTGTGGCGCGTGCGTTCGGCAATCTGGTGTTGACCCAGGCCATGTATATTCCGTATGCGTTGTATCTCGATGGCCAGGTGATCAAGGTCTACGATCAGGTGAGCCATACGCTGGCCCCCGATGCAGAATCAGCCACAGGCAACGGCGGCACTGGAAACCTGCGCACCAGTCAGCGGCGTGACCCGCGCTGGGTGAAGATCCGCCGCCCGTTCATTGTGGTGGGTGGTGAGTTGACTCTCGAAGGTCTCGACCTGGTCTACGATGAGGTGCATAAATTCTATGAGGCGCCATTCCAGGTCAAAGCCAACGGCGGCATCTTACTGATCGACGACTTTGGACGTCAGCAGGTGAGGCCGCGTGACTTGCTCAACCGCTGGATCGTTCCACTCGAAAACCGGGTCGACTTTCTCACGCTTCATAACGGACGCAAGGTCGAGGTCCCGTTTGATGTGTTGATCGTGTTCTCCACCAATCTGCCGCCAAAAGACCTCGTAGACGAAGCCTTCCTTCGGCGTCTGCGCCACAAGATCGAGATCGGTGACCCGTCGTATGAAGAGTACCGCGAGATCTTCAAGCGCGTGGCTGCCAGCAAAAAGGTGGAATACAGCGACCAGGGTCTGGCATATTTATTGCAGGAATGGTATATCAAGCGCAACCGCAAACTGCGCGCCTCCCACCCGCGCGACTTGTGCGATCAGATCCTGGATATTGCCAGTTACTTGTCGGTGCCGCCCGTGATGTCTCGTGAAATGCTAGACCGCGCTGCTCTGGCATATTTTGTTGATATTTAGTAGGTGGCTCTCGAAGGAGCTGTGCCCCTTCGGGCTCCCAGTTAAGCACGGCGGTCTCAGACCGCCGTGGAGCAGAACTGCTCAATGTGACAGTCACCCTGAAGGTGACTGTCACATTTTTAATGAAGGGTATAATCTGGCACGGATTGCGCATCGCCGAATCATCACGCGCCATCCGTGTCATTATTTATTATGCTTGAATCACTCCCTCGCCCTGTCATCTTTGCACATCGCGGAGCATCTGCCCATGCGCCCGAAAATACGCTGGCCGCGTTCGAGTTGGCGCTCACACAACAAGCAGATGCGCTCGAACTCGACGTGAAGCTGTCAGCCGATGGACAGGTAGTGGTGCATCACGACGCGACTGTGGATCGCACCACGGATGGGCACGGGTATGTCAGAGACTTGAAATTGTCAGAGCTGCGCGTTCTGGACGCGGGCAGCTCGTTCTCGCCATCCTTTCGCAGCGAAAAAATCCCTACCCTCGACGAGGTCTTTGCATCCATTGGCAAACGGACGTTGATCAACGTCGAGTTGACCAATTACACGACGCCAGGCGACCAACTCGTGGAGACGGTCTGTATGCTGGTCAAGAAACATAAGGTACAGAAACATATCCTGTTCTCCTCCTTCTTTGCTTCCAATCTGTCGAAGGCGAGAAGCTTTCTGCCTGATGTTCCCTGCGGCCTATTGGCGTATCCTGGTTTGCTTGGAACATGGGCGCGCTCGTTCGGCTTTGCTTTCGGAAAGTATCAGGCGCTGCATCCCGCGTTGAAGGATATGTCACAGCAGCAGGTTGCGCGTGTCCACCGCTTAAATCGCCGCCTGCATGTATGGACCGTGAATGCCGAGCAGGATATGCGGCGCTTGTTTGGCTGGGGCGTGGATGGACTCTTTACAGACGATCCAGCGCTGGCGGTACGCGTGCGGGCGGAAACAAAATGAGGCGAACGACCGCTCCATTAAACGGACGTCAATTCACAGCGTGGAGGAGAGGCGGGCGTCATTTCCTCCAACTGGCTCTGGTGGTGATCTCCATCGCTTCTTTGCTCGTTCCCGTGCCTGCCGCGCTGGCCCAGCCTGAATCGCCACTGACAAAGGCCCAGGCCCTGCTGGCGACGATGACTCCCGAGGAACGAGTGGGACAGTTATTCCTGGTCACATTTCGCGGCACCAATACCGGACCTGAATCGCAGATCTATGACCTGATCGCAAATCAGCATGTGGGTGGCGTGATCCTGCTCTCTGAGAATGACAATTTTCTTGATAACCCCGATACGATCACGGCTGCACACCAACTGATCGAACAACTGCAGACGAATGAACTGGAGCCAGCGGTGGAAACGCCCGCTCCTGAAACGCCGACCCCGATACCAAACCCGAATACTGCTCTCATTCCGTTGTTTATCGGCATTTCACAGGAGGGTGACGGCGCGCCATATGACCAGATCCTGAGCGGGTTGACTCCGTTACCCGGCGCCATGGCGATCGGCGCCACGTGGAAAACAGAACTGGCGCAACAGGTTGGCTCGGTGTTGGGGGAAGAGTTAAGTGCGCTGGGTTTCAATTTATTTCTTGGACCTTCTCTCGATGTGGTGGAGTCGCCGAACCCTTCAGCACAAATCGACCTGGGTACGCGCTCGTTCGGCGGGGACCCATTCTGGGTGGGGCGCATGGGACAGTCCTATATTTCTGGCCTGCATACTGGCAGCGACGGCCGCATGACAGTGATTGCAAAACATTTTCCGGGGCGCGGGAGTTCTGACCGCTCACCTGATGAAGTGGTAGCCACCGTTCGAAAAGCGCTGGAACAGTTGAAACAGATCGAGCTGTTCCCATTCTTCAATGTAACCAATTCGACTGAGCTGACCAGCAATGCTGATGGTTTGCTGGTGTCACATATCCGTTATCAGGGGTTTCAGGGGAACATCCGCGCCACGACCCGCCCGGTAAGTTTGGATGCGTCCGCGCTGGCTATGATCATTCAATTGCCTGAGTTCGCCGCCTGGCGTACGAACGGTGGCTTGATCGTCAGCGATGCATTGGGGAGCCAGGCCTTGCGCGATTTCTATTCGCAGGGCGGTGAGAATTATTCAGCACGCCTGGTGGCGCGCGATGCATTCCTGGCGGGCAATGACCTCTTGTACCTGGGCGACATCTCCTCTCAGGAGCAGGAACTGGATAGCTATGCCGCCACATTGAACATCCTGGATTTCTTCACACAGGAATACAACAACGACTCGGCGTTTGCGCAGCTGGTCGATGCAGCCGTGACCCGAATCCTGACGCAGAAGTTCCGCATGTATGAGACGTTCTCGCCGGCAGACGTGCTGCCGCCCGAAAGTGATTTGATGGGGATCGGAACATCGCAGGAAGTGACATTCGAAGTGGCGCGCAGTTCAGCAACCCTGGTCAGCCCGGACCAGCAGGAGTTGAGCACACTTTTACCGGCCCCACCCAACCAGAACGATCGGATCGTCTTCCTGACCGATACGGCCACGTATCAGCAGTGCAGCAGCTGCGCCCTGCAAAGTGCCATGACAGCCGATGCACTGAAAGAGACAGTCGAGCGATTGTACGGCCCCGCCGGCAGCGCACAGATCTTCACCACCCGGTTGACCAATTATCCGTTAACTGAATTGGAATTGATGTTGACCGGCGAGACCAAGGAGAACATCGAGCCTTCGCTCGAACGCGCCAATTGGATCGTCATCTCGCTGGTGGACGTTCGCAGTGGACAGATCGAACTGCTGCGGCGCTTCTTCTCCGAACGCCCGAACCTGATCCGTAACAAAAATGTGATCCTGTTCTCGTTCACGGCTCCGCATTATCTGGACGCCACCGACATTTCCAAATTGACCGCCTACTATGCACTGTATAGCAAGCAGCCGGCCTTTATCGAAGTGGCTGCGCGCTTGTTGTTTCAACAGCTTGCCTTGCAGGGAGCCTCGCCTGTCTCCACCGTTGGCTATGACCTGATTACAGCGACATCGCCCGATCCGGCTCAGGTGATTCCGCTCGCGCTGGATGAAGGGATTGTTACGCCCACGTCCACGCCTGCGGCGGAATCGACACCTCTTACGGTGGAGCCTACGGCCATCCCGCTTTATAAGATCGGCGATACGATCTCTGTCCGGGCCGGTCCGGTGTATGACCATAACCAGCATATTGTGCCCGATGGAACCGTGGTGCAGTTCACCATGTCTACGCGTGATGATAGCGGCCAAAGCCTGCAACAGATCAGCGCGGTCACAACAGATGGTTTGGCGCGGGCCTCCTTTGCCATTGACAAGCCAGGCCAAGTGGAGATCAGTGCCATCAGCGAACCGGCGGTGCTCTCAGAGGCGCTGCAATTTGACGCTTCGAATCAGGGCGCGGCAGTTACGGTTGTTGTCCCAATGATTACCGTAACGCCGATCCCTCCAACCGCAACGGTGACCCTGCCTCCTGAAAATGACCTGATCTCGCGTGAAGGGCATCCGCGCATCGGTGTATGGCTGCTGGTGTTGCTGGCGCTGTTTGGCGGCGCCGTGCTTACCTATTGGGCCGTGAGCAGAATCTCCTCTCCACGCTG
Source organism: uncultured Anaerolinea sp. (assembly GCA_964489725.1). Taxonomy (GTDB): domain Bacteria; phylum Chloroflexota; class Anaerolineae; order Anaerolineales; family Villigracilaceae; genus Defluviilinea. Next base: position 59,617 of record CAZBAX010000017.1, read on the forward strand.
GGGATTGCGCTGGGCGTTGTGTGTATTTATCGGTGGGCTGTTGGGATATAACTATCTGGCGCTGGGACTTCCCGGCGCGTCCGAATGGATCGCCAACGATGCGGGGGCCTTCGGCGTTTTGGTGCTGACATTTGCAGGGGAAATTCTGGGGATTGTCGCAGCCTTGCTGTGGATGCTTTGGACTAACGTGTCAACGTCGCCAGAAGGCTGATGAGCAGCAGCACGGTCGCACTCCAGGCCAGTGTCGCTTCGGGTGGGTGCGTCAGATAATCGACGACGGGCGGCTGCGAGACCCGCCGCACAGGCAGAGGCAGCGTGGGAGTTTCGCGCTGACCCAGCAGCGCCTGACGAAAATCATCGATCGTATGCGGACGTTCATCGGGATGCAGCGACATGGACCATAACACGGCCTTCTCGGTACGCGCAGAAATAGCAGGGTTGATCTCTCGCAACGGGACCAGGCTTGCCGGCTGCAGGAAGCGTTTGCGCGCATCTGCCGGGGACTCATTCGTGAGCAGGTGATAGAGAGTGGCGCCAAACGAATAGATATCGGAGCGAATGTCGGTGTGCACATCGCTTCCACCGTATTGTTCCAGTGGTGTGTAGAGCGCGGTGCCCTGCCCCTGAATGATTGTGATGGTGACCTCTTCCGGCGCAAGGATCTTGACTAAACCAAAGTCCACAAGCTTGATCAGGCCGTGCGGCATGAGCTTCAGGTTGCTTGGTTTGAGATCGCGATGGACGATGGGCGGGTCCTGCATGTGCAGGAAGGACAGTGCGTTGGCGATCTGTTCGGCCCAGGCGAGCACATCCTTTTCCTTCAGGAATGTTTTGCTGCGGCGGGCCTCCATCAACAGGGCGCGCAGATCCTTGCCGGGGATGTAATCCATGACAAGATAATCGCGTGGACCATTCGAAAAGAAATCGGAGACCTTTGGCAGGTTGGGATGGTCGAGACGCGCAAGAACAGTGGCCTCGCGCAGGAATTGATCGCGGGCTTCGTCTCTTATGTTTTCCGGGAGGGCACGGTCGTATTCAACTTCCTTTAACGCACACTGACGACCCTTTAAACGCGTATCGTCGGCCAGGTAGATGGACCCCATGCCACCCTGCCCGATGCGCTCCAGGATCTTGTAACGACTGCGTAACACCTCCCCGTTTTTGAGGGGTGGGAGCACACTTCTCCTTTTTGCGGATACAGATTCGATTGCATCTTCGATTGCATGTTCTGTGAGGCTTGTTTCGGCGTTGTCCTGCACAGAAATGCCTGTTTATGCTATTATACCGCTTGTCTCATAATTGACTTTACTCCCTTTAGATGCCTGCAGGCGGACCAAAGTAAATTATGGCTCACGTTGTATACTCGCCTTGCTGCTTTTGGAATAACGCTTCTGCATGAGATGTCATGAAAAATCAGTCTGAAGATTATCCTTTGTTGATTGCCCAGGAGGGACCGTTAAAAGGTCAACGCTGGCAGTTAAGTCAAACCCTGGTGTTAGGACGCGAATCCTCATGTGATGTAGTGGTGGTGGATCGTCAGATCTCGCGCTATCACGCGCGCCTGACGCCGACCCCGGAAGGGGTGATCCTCGAGGACCTGGGCAGCAAGAATGGCACCCATCACAATGGCGTTCCGCTGACTGCTCCTGTCGTGCTGCAGGATGGCGACCTGCTTTCGGTGGCTCTGGCGCAACAGTTCATCTTTTTGACCTCCGATGCGACCATGCCATTACTGGAGGGCGCGGGTCATCCTGGCCGCCTGATGATGGACCAGAAATCGCGCCGCGTGTGGGTGAACCAGCAGCAGCTTGTGCCGCCTCTTTCAGCCCAGCAGTTCAAGATGCTCTGGCTGCTGTACGAAAGCCAGGGACAAGTCGTCAGCCGGCAGGATCTGGTGTCCACCGTGTGGGGCGATGAGCAGGCCGCGGGCGTTTCTGACCAGGCGCTCGACGCGTTGATCCGTCGTTTGCGGGACCGTCTGGCAGCGCTCGACCCGACACACCAATATATTTCCACTGTGCGCGGGCATGGCGTGCGGTTGGATAACCCGACTGTTTAGGCAAATTGGTTTTTCCTGAAAGCTCCGTTTAAATACGGATTCGCTTACGCCGCCGTTCTCGGCGGCGTTTATTATGCAAATCCTGCGCCGGGGACGGCGCAGGGAGAAAGTGTCTCCCGCGACTCACGCGAGGTTTCTTGTTACAGCCCGTAACTTCTCCACGGATTCAACGACATTTGATTTGAGGAAGCTGGAAACAATGCCCCCTGCCTTTTGTGCTGGCTTGCAAGTTGTCAGACTGGTCTGCTTGAGTGATATACTCCAACTGCGAGAGACGAGATTTCTACCTATTTTTCCCACGCGGGGGGCCGCGCATATCATGATCGATTTTAATGAACAGCGCGCTCTGGATGGCTTGCAAAGCCTTGATTCGCAAGCCATAGGAGCCATCTACGACAACTATTTTCCAGAAATTTTTCGCTATGTGCGTTATCGCCTTAGCGACGAATCCACGGCGGAAGATATCGCCAGTGATGTCTTCGTGCGTCTATTGGATGCCGCCCAAAAGAAACACGGACCGCAGACCAACCTGCGCGGCTGGCTGATCGCTACCGCCTCCAATGCAGTCAACGATCATCATCGCCGGCACTATCGCCGCCCGGTGCAGGAATTATCAGAGTCGATGGCAGACCACGGACCAACCGTCCATGCCGAGATCGACTCGCGCGAACAAAACCGGCTGGTATTGGGCGCCATTGCCCAACTCACCGAGGAACAACAGCATGTCCTTGCGCTTCGATTTGGTCAGGGGTACTCGATCGAAGAGACGGCTGCGCTGATGAAGAAAAATATTAATGCTGTAAAAGCTCTCCAATTCCGTGCCCTGGCTTCCCTCCAGCGGCAGGTTGGGGAGGTGAGCTATGAATAACGTATACGATGCTTTAGAGATTTGTTTGCAGGAAATTGAAAACGGCGCGGAGGTTGACGCCATCCTCCTGCGTTACCCTGAGTTCACGCAGGAACTGCGTCCCATCCTGGAAAGCGCCCTGAAAGCAAAAAACGCCGCCGTTCCCAGTCCATCCCCGGATGTGGTGCGACGCAACCGCGCCAGGGTGCTCGGACATGCTTCGCAGTTACGGGAAGCAAAAGCGAAGCCCTGGTACGGATTTTGGTCTGTCTCGATCAGGCGCACCCTGGTCTCTCTGGCGGTGATCACGATGCTCTTTATCGGCAGCACTGGGCTCGTTCGCGCCGCCTCGACGACCGTGCCGGGCGATAACCTGTATCCGGTTAAGCGCACATGGGAGAATGTCAACGTCCTGTTCACCTTCGACGTGCGGGCCCGTGAAGCACTTGAAGTGGAGCACGAGAATGAACGGCTCGAGGAACTGTCGGAGCTGTTCAGAGAGGGACGTTCCGCGAAAGTGGATTTTGTTGGCCGGGTCACGCGTCAAGACGAGGACCTGTGGCTGGTCTCCACGATCGAGGTCGTGATCTCCGCTCAAACCGACTTGCCCGACGGATTGGTCGCGGAAGGCGACGCGATCCGTGTGCGCGGTGTGACCCAAGGGGATTGGACCGTGCTCGCAGAACGCGTGGATCTGCTCGATGTGGGAGTCCCGCTGCCCGATGTAGATGACAATGCGTCGGAGTTCGAGCAGGGCAATGAGGGCAATGAAAATGAATCCAATGAGGAGAACGCAGGCCCAGGCTCGGGAAATGAATCGCCCGAAACCGAGTCGAACGATAACTCGAATTTTGAACCGGAGGCAGTCTCGCTCGAAGGGACGGTCGATTCGATCAATGGAAATATCGTAGTCGTCGACGGTCAGCCGATGAATATCTCTGGCGCTGAGGTCAGGGGTGATCCGGCCGATGGCAGGCAGGTCAAGGTGGAAGGTTACTTCAATAGCGACGGTGTGTTCATCGTAACGAAGATCGAGTTCCTCGAAGGCAATTCCGGCGGAGGCGATTCGGGTTCAGACGATCAGGAGAATGACTCCAATACTGATGGCAATGATAACGGCAGTGATGATAATAGCAACGACGATGACGATGATAACGGTCACAGCGGAAGTGGGGGAGGTGGCGACGACAACGACGATAATAACAACAATGATGATGATAACGATAACGATAACGAGGATGACTGATAAAACTGCGGAGGCTCAACCTCCGCAGTTTTGTTATGGCTCGTCCTGAGTTCGATCGCTACTTGTGTTTTATAGAGTTTCGGGTCAAAACCAGGCTGCTAATGAGAGGGCCAGCGAAAGCACCCAGATGGACAAGCCAACGCCCAAACAACGTCTCTACTGCAACGACACTTGGGAAGACCGCCGCGACCACCAGATAGAACAGGCTGGATACCAGCAACGCCCAGCCGCCATATCAATTGACCTGGTACCAAAGCTGTGGATCATTCAATGTCTCAGGTGTGCGAACACCGTAGATGCGGTTCGGTGGAATGAGTGCAAGAATTAACGGAAGTGCCGCCACCAGAAAAATAATGGCCGGTATGAAAAAGGGCTGGCTAATCATTCCTGCGTACCTCTTGACCCATACATGCCGCATTCACTGTTGTCGGTTTCTGCACTAATTCCTGCTCGCCGGCATGTGCATTCGGTAATGAGTATAGCATCGGTTAGGGAATATCCAGCCTAACTTCGAGGACAAAATTAAATGTCACCCTGAGTGGCGCGAGGCGCCATGCGCTTACCGGCAGGTACGCTGTGTCTCGTGGAGGATGAGATAGTGTTTCTGAGGTTGGATACTCCCCTGAATTCCTTTCCTTGTAAGAAGCTTCAAAATCGAGTACATTTGGTACCTAGCACGTTCGTTCTAAATGACCCTCACCCCCAGCCCCTCTCCCACGGGGAGAGGGGAGTCGTTTTGGAGAGATTGACTTATGACCGACTCCCGTTTTTATCTCGGACGCGCCTACGATCCCATCAAAAAGACAACTACAACCGAATCAGTGTTTTACGATCCTGCCGATCTGACCACGCACGCGGTCGTCACCGGCATGACCGGTTCAGGTAAGACAGGTCTATGTATTGCATTGCTGGAGGAAGCTGCGCTGCAGGGAATTCCCGCGATCATCATCGACCCCAAAGGCGACCTCACGAATCTGCTGCTGCATTTCCCCGATCTCGCGCCGCAGGACTTCCAGCCGTGGATCGACCCGGAGGTGGCTAGGCGCGCCGGTAAAGCACTCGATCAAGTGGCGATGGACGCGTCCACTTCCTGGCGCGCAGGTTTGGAGGAGTGGGGCATCACGCCGGAACGTCTGCTGGCTCTCAAGAACGCAGCTCAATTTGCTGTCTACACACCGGGTTCCGATTCGGGAATCCCGGTCAGCGTGTTGTCATCTCTTGCCGCGCCATCGCTGGCGTGGAAGGAAAACCGGGAGACGCTGCGAGAAAAGATCTCGAGCACCGTTACCGCGTTATTGGGGCTGGTGGGCTATGAAGATATCGACCCGCTGCGGACGCGCGAACATATCTTGCTTGCCAATATTTTCGAGAGCGCCTGGAGCCAGGGCAAGGACGTCGAGCTGTCTGAATTGATCCTGCAAACACAGACGCCGCCGTTCGAGAAACTCGGCGCCTTCCCTGTGGATACATTCTTCCCTGCCAAAGACCGCATGGAACTGGCGATGGTCTTGAACAACATCCTGGCCGCGCCGGCCTTCGAGACCTGGCGAGAAGGCCAGTCACTCGATATTCAGAAAATGTTGTACAGCGAAGATGGGCGTCCGCGTCATAACATCTTTTATCTGGCGCATTTGTCGGATGCCGAGCGCATGTTCTTCGTCACGCTGTTACTTTCGGCGGTCGAGTCGTGGATGCGTACACAAAGCGGCTCCACATCGCTGCGGGCTCTCTTATACATGGATGAGATTTACGGGTACATGCCTCCACAGCGCAACCCACCCTCCAAGCAGCCGTTGCTGCGTATGTTGAAAAGTGCCCGCGCCTTTGGTCTGGGTTTGTTACTTGCCACGCAAAACCCGGTCGATGTGGATTACAAAGCGCTTTCGAACGCGGGCACGTGGTTTATCGGAAAACTCCAGACCGAGCAGGATAAGAATCGTCTGCTCGACGGACTCGAAAGCGCGGCCGGTGGAGTGTCGCGCAATATCTTTGACAAACTGATCTCTTCGCTGGGCAAGCGCGTCTTCGTCCTGCACAACGTCCATGCCAAACAGCCGGCGCTTTTCCAAACGCGCTGGGCGATGAACTTCCTGGCAGGACCGCTGACCCGCTCCCAGATCCCCGCGTTGAACCGATTGGCGGGCGCGACAGTCACCGATACAGTCATGGATGTGGAGGACACGCGTCCGAGCAAAGCGGTCACAGCAACGAGTCCCGCCGCCTCCATCGCGGACCTGCATCCTGCCACCGTTATGGCGACGGCTCCACTCCCGCGCGCGGTCCCGCCAGGTATTCCCGTCGATGGCAGCATCACAAAACCGCCGATCCCCGCCTGGATCAAGGAATACTTCCTGCCCCAGAATTACAGTTTGCCAGAAGCATTCTCCGCCGCGCAACAGATCATGCCTTCTGAAGTGATGATCGAAGGCGTGGTCTATCGCCCGTCGCTGCTGGCATCGGCCCATGTGCGCATTCTGGATCGCAAGCTCGGCGTGGATAGTGAGATCGTCCGCACCGCGCTGGTGAGCACGCTCGAAAAGCGCGGCTCGATCCGCTGGGAAGATTACCTTTACAGCGGACCCTCGCTCGATAACATCGATACCACGTCGGTTGCATCGGCGCGCTTCGGCACGATCGACTCGCCGTTGAACGACACCAAGTTGATGACCTCCCTGCAAAAGGACTTCACCGACTGGGTCTATCGAACATCCTCCGTCAAAGCACGTGCCAACCAGGCATTGAAAGTGTTCGCCGGGCCCGATGTGAGCCAGGCAGAGTTCATGACAGCCTGCGCCGAGGCAGCCCGAGAGGCACGCGATGCCGAGATCGCCAAAAGAACCGGGACCATCGATCGCCAGATCAAAACACTGGAAGATAAACTTGCGCGTGAAGAACGCGAGCTGCGTGAAGATGAAGCAGAACTTGCAAACCGCAAGATCGAAGAAGCCGGCACCCATCTTGAGAATATCACGGGGCTGTTTGGCGGGAGACGAAAAGCATCGCGATTGTCTTCCTCATTGACCAAACGTCGCATGACTGAGCAAGCCAAATCAGATGTCGAAGAATCACTCACTGCGATCGACGAGTTCAACCGTCAATTAAAAGAGCTTACAAGGCGGCGCGAAGAAGTGGTGAACGAACTCAATGAGAAGTGGGGACAGGTCGTGGGGCAGACCAGCGAAGTGATCGTCGCGCCAAAGAAGACCGATGTGTTCGTCAATATGTTCGGCGTTGCGTGGATGCCGTATTACAGTATCAAGACCAACACAGGCATGATGGAATTGCCTGCGTTTGGGCCAGAGTGATCTCCGTCATTGCGAGGTTTCCGTCCGGAGCGGAGCAGAGCGCAGTCGAAGGATGGAGACCGAAGCGTCGCGTGGCGCCGTGGCGACACAATCTCCTCACAAACAGCAATCTTCAATTACAAGGAGATTGCTTCGTCGCTCCGCTCCTCGCAATGACAGGAATAACAAGGGATTATATGTTCTCATTGATTCTTGCCCTTATCCTCTGGGGCGTCCTGCATTCAGTACTTGCCTCGACCGCGGTCTACGATTTGCTGCACCGCACCTTTGGCGCTGGAGCGATGAAATTCTATCGCCTGTTCTACAATATCATTGCAGTGGTCAGCATTCTCCCAGCTCTGTATCTCATGCTGACACTGCCCGATACGCCTCTCTATCAGGTGCCGGCGCCGTTCAACGTCATCATGCGGGTGGGGCAAGTGGTGTCCATCGTGCTTCTCTTTGTAGCGGTCTCGCAGACAGACATCCTTTCGTTTGCAGGGCTTCGCCAATTAGTTGAAGAGGAAAAGCCCGGCCGATTGATCACCAGCGGACTGTACCGCTATGTCCGTCATCCGTTGTATACATTCACATTGTCCTTCTTTTGGCTTTCTCCCAACATGTCACTGAACTCGTTCATTCTATATGCAGCCCTGACCATCTACGTCTTTGTGGGAATCATTTTCGAAGAACGCAAGCTTGTACGTGCGTTTGGACAGGAGTATGAAGAGTATCGTGCTGCAACACCAATGTTGATCCCTGGGCTTCATTTGGGTTGGAACAAGTAGAGCAACTCCCTCGTCCTATTCCAATGTAAGCTTCGTCATTGCGAAGCAATCTTACATAAAATTGATTCACTCATTCTGCGTTAAGTTTCCGAAATTCAACAAGGTATAATTTTCCACAAGATAAACCAGTAATGACTAATCTTTTTCCAACTCTCCTCCTAACCCGTCATTGCGAGCGGAGCGAAGCAATCACTTGTAGAATTTCTTCTCTATATACCGTAAGTGAGATTGCTTCGTCGGGATTTCGACGCTTTTGCGTCTCAACACCCTCCTCGCAACACCTGCACTCCCCGGCTCAGAACCGCCGGGACGGTGTGCGTCAGGTGCAAGTGTGACGGCTAGAAATTAAGACAACCTATAAAAATGGCCACAGTTTCTTATCCCTATCAAAGAACCCCTGTATTCCCGCAAGTCGTTGCCGCGTTGGTGAGCGGTTTTGTATTATTTCTGGCGCTGTTGATCACATGGACGGTCGGCTACCAGCTGATCTATGCAGGCCGCATCTTCCCGGGCGTCTCGGTCGCAGGCGTGGACCTCTCTGGCCTGACTCCCTCCGACGCGGCAGTGAAATTGAGCCAGACGTTGTCGTATCCCATCACAGGACAGATCCTCTTTCGCGATGGCGAAAAGGCCTGGGTGGCAACTCCCGCCCAGCTCGGCATGGTCTTCGATCCATCCTCCTCGGCGCGCACTGCTTATGATTTAGGAAGAAATGGCGGCTTGTTCGGGGCGTTGGCAGGGCAGGTGCGTGCGGGAGGATCGGGAGTCGAAGTGCCTCCAGTGATCATCTTCGACCAGCGCGTCGCGTTCCAGTATTTGAATCAAATTGCCACGCAGATCAACCAGCCGCTGACCGAAGCCAGTCTTGTGCTGGAGGGGACGAACGTGGTCGCCTCCGCGGGACAGGTGGGCCGCGAGCTGAAAATGGAAGCGACGCTGATCTATCTCGGCGCGCAGCTGCAGACCTTTGCCGATGGCGAAGTGCCGCTCGTCGTGCAGGAGACCCAGCCGCAGATCCTGGATGTCAGCGCGGCGTCTGAGTCGGCGCGTCAGATTCTGAGCCAGCCACTTACACTCGTCATCCCCAATGCGGCCCAAGGCGACCCGGGACCGTACATCTACACCCAGGAGATCATCGCCAACATGCTTGGCGTGGAACGCGTCGACAATAGCGTGCAGGTTGTGCTGAATCAAAAGGGACTGCGCGATATGCTCCTCCCCATCAAGACGAATGTGGATCGTCAGGCTGAAGACGCGAAGTTTATCTTCAACGATGAGACCCGCCAGCTGGATGTGATGGGTGAATCGAAAGTGGGACGGGCGCTGGAGATCGAAGCCAGCATCCGTGCGATCAACGAAGCGTTACTGCGCGGCGAGCATACGGTTTCACTGGTCGTCAACGAAACGCAGCCCAAGGTCCCTGCATCTGCTACCGGGCAGGAGCTTGGCATCACTGAATTGGTCCACGCCGAGACATCTTATTTTTTTGGTTCCAGCGCGGAACGAATTCAAAACATCGAAGCTGCTGCAGCTCGTTTTCATGGCGTGTTGGTGGCTCCCGGCGAAACGTTTTCGATGGGCGCCACGATGGGCGATGTGAGTCTCGATAACGGCTTTGCAGAGGCGCTCATCATCTATGGCGGGCGCACCATCAAGGGCGTCGGCGGCGGTGTGTGCCAGGTGAGCACCACGTTGTTCCGGGCGGTGTTCAACGCAGGCTACCCGGTCGTCGAACGTTCTCCACATGCTTATCGCGTTGGATATTATGAACAGGGTCCCAGCGGTGGATCCGATGCGCGCCTGGCAGGCCTGGACGCCACTGTGTACTTCCCGCTGGTCGATTTCAAGTTTACAAATGACACGCCCTATTGGATCCTGATGGAAACCTATATGGGCAGTTCGTCGCTGACGTGGAAACTTTATTCCACGAAGGATGGCCGCACGGTTACATGGGATACCACCGGCATTACCGATGTAGTACCGGCGCCGCCGGCCACGTTCGAAGAGAACCCTGAGCTGCGCAAGAATGAGATGAAGCAGGTGGATTGGGCCGCAAACGGCGCAGACGTGACTGTGACGCGCACGGTCATGAAAGATGGCGTGGTGTATTTCCAGGATCAGTTCACCACGCATTACCAACCCTGGCAGGCGATCTGTCAATATGGGCCGGATTCGAAGAACCCTGAGAAGCTGGCCAGTGAAAAGAATTTGTGCAGGCGTCCTTCGTCTTAAACTTTATCCAAGCTCTCGCCGCCGTCTCGCAGATGCCGCTCAGCGGTACAAGGCGGCTCTACCTGGATAAAACCTGCGCCGAGGACGGCGCAGGGAGCAATATAGGCATGATAAAATTTTCTGCACGAAAGAAACGGAGAATGAATGGTTAGTGAAACCCTGATCGAAATACTGCGCTGTCCCCACTGCGTACGCACCACCGGCGGCGAATTGAAATTTCACAAATCGGCATGGTTTGTGTGCAACGATTGCGGACGCAAATATCCTGTAGTGGATGATATCCCGGTCATGTTGATCGAAGAAGGGGACAAGTGGATCGGCACGTCAGAAAACGATCTGCCCATTCCGCCTCCTGCCAAGTAACGTGCCCAATCTGCAAGACCTGTTGGCCGACCTGACCAGCGGCGACGAGAGCCGCGCCGAAGCGGCCGTCCCCCTCCTTCTTTGGATGGATGCGGAGGCGGTTCCGGCACTATTGGATCTAACGCGCTCGCCCGAAGTGGACTCGCGTTGGTGGGCGCTGCGCGTGCTTGCCTCCTCGCCTCATTGCCAAAGCCGATGGCTGGCCCCGTTTCTGAACGATCCCGCCCCGGAAGTACGTCAGTGTGCGGCGCTTGGGTTGGCCATCAAACCGGACGAAAGCGCGCTACAGCCTTTGATCGGCGCGCTGAGCGATGACGATTCGATGGTGGGCAGCCTGGCCGCAAACGCGCTGGTCAAGATCGGCAGCGCGGCCGTCCCATCCCTGATCGACGCTGTAAAACAAGGCCCGCAGTCACAGCGTATCCATGCATTGCGCGCCCTGGCAGAGATCCGCGATCACCGCGCCATCCCCATCATGATGCAGGTGATGCAGGAAGATTCTGCCCTACTTCAGCACTGGGCGAAAGAAGGCCTGGAACGACTCGGATTGGATATGATATACATAAAACCTTTATGAACAACTTTCTCAAAAACATCAAAGCAGGACAAATCATCTTTTGGGTCATTGCGATCGGGATCACCGTTGCTACCTATGTGTTCGTGCGCAATATCATCACGTGCTGGACGATCACGCAACTGCCCGGCGAACCGACCTCCAATTGTGGAACGGTAACTGCGGGTCTTAGCGGTCCCACCATCAACGAACAGGGAACACCCATTGCTCCGGCTGTGGATGAATTGCCTCCTCCGATCACGATCCCCGATAGCGACCTGCCGCCTGCCTGGGATGGCGCCAGCCGGATTACAGTATTGCTGATCGGGCTTGATTATCGCGACTGGGTCGCAGGAGAGGGAGCGCCGCGTTCCGATTCGATGATCCTGCTCACGATCGATCCATTGACCAAGACGGCCGGCATGCTTTCCATTCCGCGCGATATGTGGGTGAACATTCCCGGGTTCGGTTATAGCCGTATCAACACCGCCTATTCCTCGGGGGAAGGCAGCAAGCTCCCCGGCGGCGGGCCGGAGTTGGCGCGTAAAACGGTCGAACAGTTCATCGGCGTGCCGGTTCAGTATTACGCTCAGATCGATTTCTATACGTTCGTTGAATTTATCAATTTGATCGGTGGAATCGACGTTCACAATACCGAGGATCTCAGGCTCGATCCGGTGGGCGCCGGCAAAGACAAGATCAAACTGACTTGTTGCGGTATACGTCACCTCAACGGGGAGGAAGCGCTGGCATATGCGCGCTTCCGCAAGGACAAGGAAGGTGATATTGCACGCGCCGAACGACAGCAAAAAGTGATCCTCGGGATTCGTAACCAGGTGCTCAAGCCTGAAAATTTCCCGGTTCTGCTTGGTAAGGCTCAACAATTCTATGAAGAGTTCTCTGCAGGTATCAAGACGAATATGCCTTTTGAGACGGCCCTTCAGTTAGGTGTTCTGGCCAAGGATATTCCCGTGGAAAGCATCAAAAAGGGTGTCATCGATTACACCATGGTGACACTGGATAATGTAATCCTGGGTGGTCAGGACGCCAGCATTATGAAGCCCATGCCAGACAGGATCCGTGTGCTGCGCGATGAGATCTTTACCTCCGGCGGCGCGTTGAGTCCACTGGCCGCAGCGGGTGATCCCACTGCCCTGATGCAGGCAGATGCGGCGCGCGTACGCATCTTGAACGGTTCATTCTCTCCAGGGTTGGATACTGCCACAGGAAATTATTTACTAACCCAGGGTGTTCAGGTGGCAGAAGTGGGCACCGCAGACCGCGCCTACGATCGGACCACGGTCATCCTGTATTCACCGAAGTTGTACACGCTAAAGTTTTTCCAGGCTGTCTTCGGGATCGATGCCAGCGCGCAGATCGTGATCAGCCCCGATCCCACGTCCAGTGTAGATGTGGAGATCAGGCTCGGCAATGATTGGGCCAACAGCAATCCGATGCCGTAGCCCTCGACTTGAAAATATGACTCGCCTCGAAAGTTATTTTTTTCGGGGCGAGTTTGTTTTTACAGAGTGCCGCATAATTTCCTAAACTTTATGCTTGAACTTTTGCCTGCGGACTGATCTATAAAGTTTAGTTGCACCTGTGAAACAGGCGTGAGACAAGCGGTAAATGAATTTACAGCCGAATCACTGTAGCGCGAGACCATGGTCTCGTCAATGCCATGTTTGTTGCCAAAACCGCGAGCGACATATTGAAGTTTTAGAAATTAATCTAACAACAAACTTCCTCGCTGAGCGGAGCGCCCTCACCTGCACTGCATCGAACGCAGTGCGGTGCAAGTGTCGGCTACGTTCGTCGCAAACAACGCTGCTCTCTCCGCTCAGGGAGGAGAAACGCGAGCAAAGAGCGACACTTGTACCTGCCTGCAAGTGCAGGTGAGTCGAAGCGTCCTTGTTATGTCGGATTTAATTGTTAATCTGCAAAATGTCGCGCTACGGTCCCTGACTTACATCGCACATCTAATTACTTATGGCTGTTGGAATGTCAGTTTGATTCCCCCGAAGAAAGACTCACCGCTGGGCGATTGGCAGGTGGGCGGTGTGAGTCCGGCGGCAACGTCACTGCCGGACGCGATCTGGACGGTGTAGATTATGTTGGGTGTCATACTGTAATCGGCATACCCATTGCCCAGCTCGGGCTTGAGGCCGGTGAAGAATTGCTCGCCTCCGCCTTCCCAGGTGATGACGATTTCCATGCCGGGCATTTGTCTGCGGTTGGAATTCAGCACCAGCACCTGCAAGAGTCCATCAGGAAGATTTGTGTCGCAGATGCTGTCCTGTGCGGTCAATGTGAAGGGAGCGCCCAACGTTGGCGGCGGAGTCTGTGTGGGGCGCGGCGTTGCGGGCAGAATTGTCGCCTCCGTTGCGATCAACTCTGGCGTATCCGTGATCGCACTCGGACTCTCAGATGATGGAGGGGGGAGCGTCTCTGTAAAAGTCACATCGATTTCCTCGACTACTTGTGTCGGTTCGGTCGTTCGAATTTCACCTGGTCCATCCTGCAGGGCAAGTGCCAGCGCGGCCACTTCATCTGCTCCTGCGATCGTTTCACTATTTGCCAGCATTCGTTGGGCCTGGGCGTTCAAGGAGTCGATTGGGTCGGGGTCACCGAGCAGCGCGAGCCGGGCCTTTGCGCGCGCTAAGTTGCCCGTGGCTGCATACGACGCGGCGATCGCAGAACGATAACTCTCTTTAAAGTCGGAGTGCAGGGCCAGCGGGCCGGCATTGGTGACTGGCAAAGGCGCAAGGAGCCAGGCATAGAGAAGACCCAGCCCCAAACCCGCGAGAAGCGCCAGCATGATATCCCAGGGCACGCGTCTCATTGAATGCCGCTCCAGGCCTGCAGGGCGGTTACGAGTTCCTGTATCAGGGCGATATCTTCATCGCTGAAGCTATTGGCCCGCGCGTACTCCAACCCATTTGCGGCGATGGCAGAGGGCGATTGAGCCCCGAAAATGGCCAATCGGCGGGCCGCCAGCCCGGGGTCCTGTTCGAGGCGGTAGGCTTCGGCGGTCATGAGCACATAATCAGCTTTATAGTCTTGGCTTAACGTGTCGGGGGTGAGATCGAAGTAATCGACCGGATCGATGTACCAGCCGTAGGCAAGTCCCAGCCCGATGCCGGTGACAAGGGCGAGCAGGAGGAATAGCCAGCGGAAGCGGTTCGATCTCATGAGAAAAATATCCGAGCAGGTGACCGGCGGCACCCAGAGACACTGCCGTACCGTTGCTGTCTTTCGACCCTGGCGGGATTTGGAAGGCTCTGCCGCGCCGGGCCTGCCCGGACGGTCGCAAGCATAATCGAAGTGAAGGGGGCTGTCAAATCGATGACGCGCGCACACAAGAAGTTATGTTTCCTGCGCCTAACAAAAGTGTATTTGTAAATGATTGACTGCGCAAATTCCAAGATATACAATCGAATTAATCTAGTACCTTCGGGTGATACTTCACGGATGCGTTGATCCAATGTCTCAAGATGGTCGCTTCACCTCCTTTATTGAAAGGCTGGTAGGGATGTTGGTGAGCTAGTAGCGAACCCGGCCGTCAGGCCGGGTCTTTAATTATCTGGGCGATCAAAAGGTACTGTAGATCAAGTAGCGTCTCTACAAGCCAACCTCATACTTTTTTTGGGTGGCTGAAATTCATTCTTTATTGTTCCCTGGAGGAACTCATGCATCGTCGTTTCATCCCGCGCAAGAGATCGTTGCCCAGTCTGTCATATTTTTTCACACTGCTTTTCCTGCTGGGGGTATTGCTGGCACAAATGCCTGTCTCGCTTGTACAGGCCGCCGGAACAGACCTGACCCTCACAAAAACAATCGAAGGTGGTGTTACCACTGCCCAGGTTGGCGATGTGATCCGATATCGAATCCATTTTGCGTGCAGCAATCTAACCACGCCATGTGGTCCGATGGAGATCACGGATGTGCTGGCGCCCGGGCTGATCTACCAGCCACCTCCGGCTTCGTCGGTGCCCGCCGGTTTCAGCATCGCTTACAATGCAGGCACGCGCACCATCACCATTACAAAAGATGACAATAACCTGCTGGATGGTTCGCAGTATGATGCGGTCATCGCAGTGCAGGTGGACTACGATCTGCGTCCGCTCCCCGCGACGATCAATAATACAGTGAATGGACGGATCGCTCCCACCGGTCCGGGCATTTGGGAAAACACGAATCCGGCCAGCGCACCTCCGATCACCATTGGCACAGTGACTCCCAGTTGGGGCATGACCAAGACCTTATCGAGCCCGCTTATTAATCCCACCGTCAATACCGACGTGACCTACCAGATCCGCCTCTGCCCGACCACGCCCCCGCCGGGTCAGGGCAATGTGCCGCTGCGCAATATCACGCTCACAGACAATCTGCCAGCCGGGGCGACCTTCGTTTCTGCAAGTGATGGAGGAACGCTGGCGGGCAGTGTCGTAACCTGGCCGCTTTTTGCAGGTCCCCTCTATCCTCCGAACTGCCTGACGCGTTATGTGACCATCCGCTACAACAGTCCACCTTTTAACATTGGTGACAATGTGACCAACACGGCCAGCGCCGATGGCGTGTACAGCGATTCAACTGGCGGGACGATCGGGCCTGTGGGCGTTGGCACGGATCCGATCAATCATCCCATCGATCCGATCGTTGAAGTGCCCTCGTACAGCAAGAACGATACAGGCGATCCGATTGGTTTCTCGGGTACTGGCCGGTTTGTGCTTGGGCTGAATACCAACGCGACTAACTTCCCATCGAACAACCTGATCCTGGTCGACAATCTTCCAGCCGAATTGCAGGTGACCACCGTTACCAGCGGCGAATGGTCCCAGGCGTTCGAGCATGTTCGGGCGCACGTGGAGTATTCTACAAATAATGGCAGCAGCTACACCGCCTTCCCCGGGCAGCCAGTGAGTTACAACAGCGCAGTAACGCTTAACGCGCCGGTGACCAACATCACAAATGTGCGCTGGCGGTTTGAATACGATCCGGATGGGACGGCGCCCTTCACGTTTACCCAGTCGGGACTGCCGTATACCTGGTCTTTCACGACCAACCCTGAGATCCGCGTGACGCCGCGCGCTGTGGCAACGGTAGCCGATCCGCCGTCAGGCGCGCCCCTCCCGGCCGCGGTTGCTGGCGCGACCTACAATAATTGTCTGCAAGTCACACGCACGAGCAGCGCCGGGACTCCCGTCACCGATCCGTGCGATATCGAGCCGCTGACGGTGCAGGGTACCTACGTGAGTCTGCGCGTTTCCAAGAATGAAACGCCTGGGCAGGCGTGGGACGATCTCAGCGATCCGAACATCAACAGTTTTACGGCGGATGGCACGATCCTGCCGGGCGATACACTGCGCTACACGATCACTGTGGAGGTCACCGAGCGTTCATCGACAGCCCTCGTCAACCCCACGATTCAGGATACGCTTCCCGCGGCGGCTGATTTCATATTTGTGCGCAATGGGACCGCGCGCCTCGATGGTGTTGCTCTGCCCGCTGGTCAGCAGCCCACATTCAGCCAGGCGGGGCAGGTGTTGACATGGGCGTGGAATACTCCCAGCCCAGCTCTCACGATCAATCCATTGACATTGGGAAGTCGATTCTTAACTGTTGAATTCTTTGCACGTGTCCCGCGCGGGCAGGCGCCAAATACCTACACCAACGATCTGTACGCAGTTACTGATTCCGTCGATGCACTCTGTGAAATCGGGACTCAGGTGAACGATGCTGCCAATGGGGATGTGGACGGCGATGGCGATCCCACAGATCCTGCCTGTCAGGCGCCCGATACCTATGTGGTGGAACGTTCGGCAGCATTGCGCGGCGAGAAATGGATCCGCAGTACGAACGCCGACAACAGCCAGGTGGTTCTCGCAACGACCTTCCTGCCCGACGCGTCATGTCCCAACGGTGGTACAACCGGTTTGGCAGGCGGTGGCGCCAACCCCTTTACTCGCTACCCTTGTATCTCACAGGCATTCCCTGAGGGCGCGCTTAGCCCTGGCCAATTTGCTCCACCACCCGCCAGTACTACACTGGATGATTTCGAATACAACCTGCGCATCTTCAACGATGGCAATGTGCCAATGTTGAGTTATGCGCTGTACGATATCCTTCCGTATGTGGGCGATACAGGCTCGGGCGGCGTTCTGCAATCGACGGCGCGCGATTCTGAGTTTCGCCCGACCCTGCGTGGTCCGGTTGAATTTATCAGCGGCCCGGGACTCACCAGCGCAAACTTCACGATCGAATACAACGATACGACCAATCCCTGCCGCCCAGAGGTGTTCGATCAACCCGCGGGAACATTTGTGCCAGCAGGTTGCAACGACACCTGGACGACCACCTGGTCCACATCAGCGCGCTCGTATCGTATCCGCCTGAACTCAGGCGCGCTCATCCAACCGGCCTCCACAACCTCGGAGGTGCGCTTCGGCGTGCCGATGTATATTCCCACCGATGCGCTGCCGGCCGGCTTCGATGCAAACGACGCGCTGTCGCATGAGATCGCATGGAACTCATTCGCACATGTAGGCTCCTATGATTCAGACCCGACCGCGGCTGTCACCGTTCAAGACCTGCTGGCGTCTGAGCCGCGCAAAGTGGGCATCACGGTCCCGGAACGCATGAGCGTAGGTAACCGCGTCTGGCGCGACGCCGACAACAGCGGCACGATCAATCCACCGGATGATACGAACCCCGGCATTGCGGGCGTGACGGTGAACCTGTACCGCGATGCAAATAACGATGGTGTCGCGGATGGTCCCGCGATCGGCACAACGCTGACAGACGTCAACGGTTACTACCTGTTCAGCAATATTCCATACGATACGGTTGTTGCGAACAACAATCGCTATATCATCGGTGTCCCGGCCAGCAACTTTGCGGTGGGGCAGCCGCTGGAAAGTCTGCGCAGCAGCACCGGTACGCCTCCCAATCTTACATACACCACTCCCACGTCGAATGTCGTCGATAGTGCGGATGATGGTATCGACCCGGTCACTCCCGGGCTGGAGGTCTTTAGCTATAGCTTCACATTGCAACCGAGCACTGAGCCTACCGCCGAAGCGGACCTCTCATCCAATGACCGCGACGGTCTGCCCGGCGAACGACGCGGCGTCAACGGCGAACGAGACGATAGCAGCGACCTGACCCTTGACTTCGGATTCTTCGGCGGGACGGATATCCCCTTCAGCATCGGCAACCATGCTTGGAAGGACAATGGTGAGACGGCGCCCGGTGTCTATAACTATTCCTTGCGCAATGATGGTATCCGACAGACAACAGAGCCACCGGTGGTGGGCGCGCTCGTAAGGCTCTATCGAGATGGCGATGGCGACGGAATCCCTGAACCAGCAGAGATGATCCGTACCGACCTCACCGACGGCAACGGTTTTTACCTGTTCGATAATCTCGATCCGGGTCCCTATTACGTTGAGATCGCTCCTGCCAATTTCGCCACAGGACAGCCATTGGCCGGTTGGTACAGCAGTCAACCCACAGGCACAGAGACCGTGGGGGTCAATGGCGGCACGGCCACATCAGACATCGATAACGACGATAATGGTATCAACGCCAATTTCCCCGAAACGAGCGGCGTGTTCAGCGGGGTTGTCGTATTGACGCGCGGCGTTCCGGAACCGCTCGGCGAAACGTTCCTGAGCGGTGAAGCTGACCCTGGCGCGCCGGCCAATATGACATATAACCCGACCGGCTGGGACGGGCCATCTTCGATCGGCCGTTTTGGCGAGACCGATGCCACCAGCAACATCACGATCGATTTCGGCTTCATTCCTCCGATGAGTCTGGGGAATCGCGTCTGGATCGATGAGGGCGCGGGCACGACGCCATTCCGTACGGGTTACAACAACGGACTACAGGATGGCACAGAGCTGGGCGTTAATAATGTCCGCGTGGAGCTTTGGCGCGATACCAACGGGACAGCCGGCCTGCAGGTGACTGGCGCAACTCCCGATACGTTCATGTACTTCACCACCACGGATGCGACAGGTTACTACTTGTTCGACCGCCTGCAGCCGGCCAGCAATTACTACATTCACATTCCTGCCTCGAATTTTGCGGTAGGCGCCCCGCTCCGGAATTACTTTAGCAGTTCCACTGCAAATCAAACGACCCCGCCGGCTGACGACTCCGAGGATACTGACGATAACGGCATCGACCTCCCCACCCCCGCCACCACAGGAATTTCCAGTTCGCAGATCGTGATGTCGTATAACGGCGAGCCGCTCACACCGGCGAACGAGATCGATATCAACACCAGCGGCATATACGGTCCACAGAATCGCGGCAACTACGGGCAGGACGATAGCGACAGCAACCTGACAATGGACTTTGGTTTTGTCCGTGTGCCGCGCAGTATCGGTAACCGCTTATGGATCGACGCGGATAATGACATTGTCCTGGATGCTGGCGAAGTTGCTGTCCCCACCGGCGTGCGCGTCAGCCTGTATCTGGATGCCAATGCCGATAGCCAGCCCGATGACCTGGGTGTGATCGGCGACCGCACAGACGATTGGCTCGCATTCGATCTCACCGACGCCGGTGGTTTTTATCTGTTCGATAACCTACCACCTAACCGCTATGTTGTCGGTGTAGATCGGGCCAACTTTGCGGCTGGCGGTTTACTGGAGGGTTATAACAGTAGCCGGGGTAACAGCGCCATTGCTGTCAATGAAAACGATCACGGCATCGACCGGCTCAACCGCGCCGACCCGGTAGCCTCACCCCATGGCATCCTTTCGACCACCATCAACATGACCGCCGGCGCGCCGACTGATGACGATGGCCCGGGCACGCTCAGTTCAGATACCGCCAGCACGCTTGGCTTCAACCCAACGGCCGCTGACGGACCCCTATCGCGCGGACGGTTTGGCGAGAACGATAACAACAGCCATCTGGCGATCGACTTCGGTTTCTTCATTCCCATGAGTCTTGGCAACCGCGTCTTCCGCGATGATGGTACCGGCGGCGGGATATATAACAACGGTATCATGGATGGTGGCGAGCTGCCGGTTGCGAACGTGCGCGTCGAACTCTATGGCGATGCCAACACAGATGGCGTCCCCGATGGCGCCTTGCTGGCTTTCGATACCACCGATGCAGGCGGCTATTACCTGTTCGACGATCTGGCAGCTGGTTCCTATGTTGTCGTACTTCCTGCCTCGAACTTTACAGGCGCTGGACCTCTGGTGGGATACAACACCAGCACGCCGACCGGTACAGAAACTACCGGTGTGGCAGGGAATCCCTATACACCCAACACTGACCGCGACGACAACGGACTCAATGTTGGCACAGTTCCGAGCACAGGCGGTGTTCGAAGCGGAACAATCACTCTATCCCTCTCCAGCGAACCGACTGGTGAAACCGAGTTGAGCGGACAAGCGGATCCTGGTGCGCCAGCCAACCTTCTCTTTAGCCCCACCGGCTGGGACGGTCCACTTTCGCGTGGACGTTGGGAGGAATCCGATATCAACAGCAACCTCACAGTTGACTTCGGTTTCATTCCGGTTTTCGCGCTCGGCAACCGCGTTTGGTTCGATACGGACAACAATAGCGCCATCAATGCAGGTGAAGTTGGCGTCGATGGCGTCACTGTGCAACTCTTTGCATCGGATGGTCTCACCGAGATCAACGTGGGCCCCGATGGCCTTTTGTACACGGCAGACGATGCCCCCGGTGGCATGCCCACAGCTGGAGGTGGCTACTATCGATTCAACAACCTCCCGGCGGGCGATTACATGGTTGTCCTACCGGCTGGCAATTTCAGTGGTGCCGGACTTCTTACAGGCTATTGGTCATCCGCTACCAGCATGGATGGTACGGGCGTCATTAGCGAAACGACCGCCGCGCTTGCCAATACGGATCTTGATTCAGATGATAATGGAACACGAGCAGCCGGAAGAGTGGCTTCATCGGTTGTCACACTCGGCCCGACCACCATCTCTGAACCAACCGGCGAAACGGATCTGAGCGGCGGGCAGGGACAAGCCGACGCCCAGGCCAATATGACCGTGGATTTTGGTTTCTATCGAGTTGAGATCGGGAATCTTGTTTATCTGGATAACAATGGCAACGGTAACTACGATGGCGCGCCCGATACAGTCCTGCCCGGTGCAGTCGTTCAACTGTTTGCCTCGAATGGCACCACTGAGATAAACGTCGGGCCCGATGGGATCCTTGGCACCGCCGATGATGCCGCAGGCGGCATGGTTACAAACGCGGGTGGCAACTATCTGTTTACGGCCCTGCCCCAGGGACAGTACATTGTGAAAACAACGAGTCCCACCGGGACGGCCAGCACGGTCGATACCTTCAATCCCGCCGATACTGCTGCGCCCGATACGAACGCGGACAACAACGATAACGGTATTGGACTCGCAAGTGGTCTTGTTTCCTCTGGTGTCGCTACACTAACGCCCGGTTCCACCGGTGCATTGAACAACAATGTCGTCACTCAGGCGACTGGCACCATGAGCAACCCCACTGTAGACTTTGGATTCGTAGGTCAGGTCGCGATCGGCAACCGCGTCTGGTTGGACGACGGCGCGGGTGGAGGCATTTCCAATAATGGCATCATCGACGGTGGCGAAGTGGGCGTGGGTAACGTCACCGTAGAGCTGTACACGTCCACCGGCACATTTGTATCGAGCACAGTCACCGATGCAAGTGGTCACTACCAGTTCGACCTGCTCTACCCGGGAACGTACTACACCTTCATTCCCGCAACGGAATTCCAGGCGGGTGGTCAACTTGAAACCTATTACTCGTCGGTTGGCAACGGTACCGACGAAACCTCTGATGAAAACGCCGACGAGAACGGCATCGATGACAATAACCTATCCACCAACGGCATCCGCAGCATCGACTACACCCTGACTCCCGGAGCTGAGCCCATCACCGATGATCAAACCAGTTACACCGGCACGCTTGCCGATGCCAATGTCAACTTCACTGCCGACTTTGGATTTACGCAGAAGTATGCCCTTGGTAACCGCGTCTGGTTCGATACCGATAACAGCAGCACGATCAACGGCGTCGAAGTGGGTATCGATGGAGTGGTTGTGAACTTGTACGCAGCCAGTGATCTCACAACCATTCTGGGAACCGATACCACCTCGAATGGTGGTTATTACCTCTTCGATGATCTCTATCCTGGCAACTACGTTGTCTCGATCGCTGCAAGTAACTTTGCCGGCGTTCTAAACGGATACTGGTCTTCTGCTACGACGATTAGTAGTGCGGGCGTATCCAGCGAAACAGTTGCTGCGCTTGCAAACACAGATATAGACTCCGACGACAATGGCACACTGCAAACGGCAGGTACCTTGAGCGGCGCGGTGATCTCTTCATCGGTCACGCTGGGTCCAAGCGGTGATACGGAACCCATCGGCGAAACTGACCTCGAAGGCGGAGTAGGTCAGGGTAACCAGGCAGACGGCCGCGCCAATATGACGGTTGACTTCGGCTTCTACACAATGAGCCTGGGGAACCGGGTCTGGAGTGATACCGATAAGAATGGCGCATTCAACGGCGGCGAAGTGGGCATCGACGGCGTGAATGTGGAACTTTGGTCCGGCAATGGCTCAACACAACTTGCCTCCACGATCACAGCGGGTGGCGGGCTGTATAACTTCCCTGGCCTTGCTCAGGGTGATTACATCGTCCGTGTGACCACGCCTACTGGGTCAGCCAGCAGCACAGATACATTCGCTGCGGCCGATTCGACAAACCCGACGACCAATACGGACAACAATGACAATGGCGTTGGTGCGGGAGGCGGAACCGTTTCCTCGAACCCGGTCACGCTCACCCCGGGCCTGGTGCAGACATCCAATACCGTGAACAACCTGACGGGGTCTACCGCCAACCCCAGCCTCGACTTTGGCTTTATTCCCGTCTTCGCACTTGGCAACCGGGTCTGGTTCGACACAGATAACAGCAGCACGATCAATGGCGCTGAAGTAGGCATCGACGGTGTGACCGTAAACCTGTACGCTGCCAGTGACCTGGGCACCATTCTGGCGACACAAACGACAGTGAATGGCGGCTACTACTTATTCAACAACCTGGAAGATGGCGATTACGTCGTATCGATCCCCGCCAGCAATTTCGGCGGCATACTGAACGGCTACTGGTCGTCGGGTACATCCCGCGCTGCAAATGGTACAGTTTCCGAAACTGCAGCTGCCTCCGCCAATACAGATATTGATTCTGATGACAATGGCACTCTCCAGAGCGCGGGAGCTTTGAACGGCGCGGTCATCTCTACGACTGTTACGCTGGGTCCCGCTACGAATGCTGAACCATTCGGTGAGCTGGATCTGGATGGAGGCAATCAGGGACAGCCCGATACCCAGGCCAACATGACCGTCGATTTCGGCTTCTATACCATGACCCTCGGCGACATCACCTGGAATGACCTGGACAACAGCGGCTTGCTCGATGGCGCTGAGGTGGGTATTAATGGCGTGCCGGTTCAACTTCGCTCCGGTGATGACAGTGCCCTGCTCGCTACGACTATCACAGCTGGCGGTGGTTTGTATACGTTCGGCGGGCTGCCCGCCGGTGACTACATCGTGCGGCTGCCGGCCTCCAACTTCAACCCAGGAGGAGTCCTGCGCGACTATCGCTCCAGCACCGGACCACTTCCGCTGAGCGCCTACGAGCCTGCACCAGATGCCGACACTGTTACTACTAATTCAGATGATAACGGTTCCGAGGCAAATGGATTGCTTGGGCTGGGCGGCTATATTCAATCTCTGCCTGTCACCCTGACTCCAGCGTTTGAAGAATCGTTCAATCATGCAGCCGGACTCACCACCGAGACGCGTGTTGATTTTGGTGTCACCAACGCTCCCCAGATCGATCTGACCGTAACCAAGACCGACAACCAGATCTACTATCTCGCCGGTGGGGCGCTCAATTACGTGATCACGGTCACGAACAAGGGCCCAGCCGATGCGAATGGTATGACAGTCAGCGATGCACGTCCGGCCCAGATCACCTCGTGGACGTGGACGTGCGCGCCCGGAACGCCTGGTGCTTACAACTGTACCGACGACGCCAGCAACCCGGCTACCTTCACTGATTCGCTTGACCTGCCGCAGCTTGCCAGCGTGACCTACAACGTTACGGCTCAGATTAGTGCTTCGGCCACAGGGGATCTCGTCAACGATGTTACGGTCACACCTCCCACTGGTATGACCGATCTCAATCCGCCGGATAATACGGCTTCAGACAGAGATGAACAGGCTTCACTCGTGGTAACGAAAGACGATGGCGTTAACATTGTCGCGCCAAGCTTTACGACGACATATACCATCACAGTCACCAACAATGGCGCGGCGAACCTGACCGGCATCCAATTGACAGATACCATTCCTGCGGGTATGTCCTTTGTCGCGGCAAGCGGGGGAGGAACAGAGTTAGCCGGGCAGGTTACATGGCCGCCCTTTAGCCTGGCCTCAGGTGCATCCACTTCCTTCACGCTTCAACTCAGAGTGGCAGATCTTGCCAGTTTGGGTGGAATTACCTCCTTTGCCAACACAGTTCACGTGGAAGATGACGGCACGAATACCGGTGGAACCCCGCTTGAGTCTGATGACACCGATACCGATACCCTCGCCAACACGAATGTTAAGACATTTACCAATAGTAATCAGGCCGGCTCTACAAACCCCAATGTATTAATTGGCGAGATCCTTACCTATAGTATACAGATCGATATACCTGTCGGCACGATCAACAATCTCAGAGCCGTAGATGTTCTCGACCATGGGCTTGCGTTCATAGACTGCGACCCAGCCACGCCTATCTCCTCGGGCAGCCTGGTACTCGGGCAAAACCCATGTACTACGTCGAGCGCGCTGACGGTCCAGGCGGAACCGGTCACCGATATCGATCCCAATAGTGAAGAGGCCGGTCGACGTGTCACCTTCAGTTTTGGCACAGTGCAAAATAACAGCCTCTCCACCCAAACCCTCGTCGTCAATTACCAGGTTGTGGTTTTGGATATCGACGACAATGTCGATGGCCTGACCGGTCTGAACAATGCGGTCGAGTGGCAATGGGAAGGGGGCACGCTCTCCGGCGCGGCAACGGGTGTCGATATTGTGGAGCCAGACTTAGGTATCGTAAAGAACGTTAATCCGAGCACCGCCGCGCTTGGCAGCCTGGTGGACTTCACGATCGACATCAGCCATACAAACCAAAGCACAGCACCCGCTTATGATGTGCTGATGACCGATAACATTCCCGCCGGTCTGGCACTGGTTCCAGGTTCCGTTGTCGTGAATGGTTCCGCCGGGCTTCCCGCGGCCACCGTGACAATCACTGGAACACAGTTGAATGTGTTCTGGTCCTTCTTCCCTGTTGGCGAAACGGCCACGGTCACGTTCCAGGCCCGTTTTGTGGGTCCAAGCCCGGTCGTGAACACCGCCTTCCTGGAATGGTCCAGCATCCCGATCGACCCGAACCCGCCGCTTGTGCCGCAGTCCTCGCACAATGTGTTTTCCACCGAGCGCCGCTATGACCCGCCAAGCCAGACGATCAACGACTATCGCGTCAGTTCGTCTGCGACCGTGGTCACGCCATCGTTACCAGATACAGGCTTTGCGCCAAATGTCGTCACCGATCTTAGCGACAGACAACCTGTGCTCTACGCGCAGACCGGTGGTACCACGCTGGATATCCCATCGCTCAACCTTAACATTCCGGTTGTGGGTGTTCCGAAAAAGCAAGGGACATGGGACGTCACCTGGCTGTTGAATCAGGCCGGATGGCTGGAAGGAACCGCCTTCCCGTCCTGGAACGGCAATAGTGTGCTAACGGCTCATGTCTATGACGCTAACGGTTTGCCGGGTCCGTTCGTAAATTTGAGCAAGCTTCGATACGGCGACAAGATCGTGATCCATGCTTACGGGCAGAAGTACACGTTCGAAGTGCGCGAAAATAAGATCGTGGCGCCGAATGACACATCGGTCATGAAGCACGAGGATAAGCCCTGGCTCACACTTGTTACATGCAAGGAATACGATGAGAAGACAGACACCTATAAGAAGCGGGTAGTGATTCGAGCTGTGCTGGTCAGTGTGACCGCCGAGTAATATCTAATGCCCCCGGTCACACACTTGCCCTCGGGGCGGTGCTGGGGCAGGTGTGTGACCGTGAAGGGTACCGTGGATGAACAAACCGTCCCGCCAGTAGCCACCGGCGGGACGGTTTATTTTATTTGCACCAATTGCAGAAATTTTTCGACGATGAAGGGATCGAACAATCGACCCGCTTCCTTCTGCAGGTACTCCACCACATCTTTCGGCGGCATACGCTTGCGATACGGACGATCGCTGGAGAGCGCATCCCAAACGTCCACCACCGCGAAGAGGCGTGCAAACAATGGAATGTCTTCGCCTGCCAGTTTGTGTGGATAGCCGCTTCCATCCCAGCGCTCATGGTGGTAGTACGGGATGATCAAGGCCTGGTGCAGATAACTGATCCTGGAGAGCATTTGATATGCGTAATCGGGATGCTTGCGCATCTCCAGCCACTCATCATCGGCTAACGGACCTGGCTTGTGCAACAGCTTATCTGGAACACCCATTTTGCCGATATCATGCAGCAACGCGCCGCGTCGGATGTGGACGATCTCTTCCTCCGTGCAGCCTAATTCGCGGGCCAGTTTGAGCGTCATCTCGGTCACACGCTGGGTATGTCCCTCTGTTTCACGGTCGCGCAGGTCAAGCGCCAGTACCCAGCCTTCGATTGTCTTATCGTACGCATCCTGAAGATCGGCATGTGCGCGTTGTAAGGCTACCTGAACCTGTTTGCGTTCCGTAATATCGCGCGAGGAGGCCTGGATCTCGACCGCATGATGGTCCTGCCCATAGATGACTCGGGCCGTGGTCTCCAGCCAGATATACTCGCCGTTCTTGTGCCGGGCACGGTACGGAATGGCCATCGTCGGATCATCGACCCGGGTGGATCGGAAGAGTTCGAGAAGATCCTTGGTATCATCAGGATGCACAAGCGCGATCACATCCCGGCCGATAAGATCTTCAGGGTCGTACCCAATAATTGCCTGGCAGGCAGGCGAAACGTATAGGAATATACCGTCATTATCGTGAAGGGAAATGATATCGGATGAGTTCTCCGCCAACAGGCGGAACTGACGGTCGCGTTCGGCCAGCGTGACCTGGGTCTGCCAGCGCTCGATCGCCCGTTCGGCAATGTGAGGCATATCCATCATCGACTCGGATGACTTGATAATGTAATCGAGGGCGCCGGACTTCATGGCCTCCACCGCGTTCCGTTCACTCCCGTAGCTGGTCATGATAATGACAGGTGTCTTGAGCGCTTCCTGTTCCTCCAGCACGGTCTTGCTATCGCCGTCGGGCAGCCGCCAGTCTGCAATGATCAGGATGGGTTTATGGCTGTGGAGGTATTCACGCGCTTCATTCAATGTGTGCGTTACCACAAGCTGCACTTGCGAGCCAGCGCTGTCTTGCCGCGAATCTTCAAAGGCGCGTTGAATCAATTCCGCGTGGGCAGGGTCATCTTCGATCAAGAGAATATGGATGCGATCATCCATCATGTTGGGCATTTTCCTGACGGGCCTGGCGAAGCTGCGATGTTTCTGTACCTAATCGCGTGGATCAGGGTTGGTGTTCCAGCTTAACCAATAAAACCCAAGGTCATCCATCAGCCTCTTGAATTCATCGAACCCCACAGGTTTGACAAGGTAGCTGTTGGCATGGTTATAGTACGCCTTGGCCACATCCTTTTCCGCCTCTGACGTGGTTAATACAACAACAGGGATCGTTTTCAAGTGTTCATCCTCTTTGATCGTCTTGAGCACGTCGATCCCGTCCACGCGTGGCAACCGCAGGTCCAACAGAATCACATGCGGACGAGCGTTGTCTGTGGCGTTGGTATAGTCACCGCGTTGGAATAGATAATCCAACGCCGATTGCCCATCCAGGAAGTGTCGCACTCGGTTTGCAATGCGGTGTTCCTCCAACGTACGTATGACCAGTTCGGCGTGGTCGACATTGTCTTCCACGAGCATAACGAGGATAGGTTCACCGATCATGTGTCGCTCCTTGTGGCGTGGTTGCTTTCATTTTAACCTTATTTCAACGTTTCGGCGCTACCTGAAAAAGTTACAAATCCTTATCATTCAGGAAACCAGCGGCAGGGTGAAGAAAAATGTTGCTCCGCTGCCCCGAACTGACTCCACCCATATACGTCCACCATGCATCTCGATGATGCGTTTCACGAGTGTTAACCCGACCCCCGTTCCTTCGATGGCCGGGTCAAGCCTGTTAAAGAGACCGAAGATCCGTTCATGGTATTGGCTTTCGATCCCAACTCCATTGTCGCGCACAAACAGGAGGGCCTTGCCGTCTTTATCCGGCCCGGCATATCCGACCTCGACCTGCGGATCGCTTTGAGCGCCCATGAACTTGATCGCATTACTGATCAGGTTTTGCATGACCTCGATGAGGCGTGTAGAGTCACCGCGTACCACCGGCAAGTCTGGATCGATGACGACGTTGGTCCTGCCTGCGACCAGTTGCGCGTTGAGCAGGTTGAGCGTTTCTGTGACGATTGCTCCAAACGGTACGTCGGTTGGTGAATTGCTGGTGCGCCCCACTCGTGAGAGTTCAAGCAGGTCATTCAACAGTGTCTGCATCCGGTCGACGGCATTGACGATGCGGTTCATATCCTTGTCAAATTTCGCAAATTCGTTTCTGGAGGCATGGCTGCGCAAGTATCCAAGAAAGCCGTGAATCGTGACCAATGGCGAGCGCAGGTCATGCGAAACAGTATACGTAAACCGTTCGAGTTCGGCGTTGCGCCCCTCCAGTTCATTGATCAAGGCCGCGCGCTCGCTGAATAGGCGTGCATTTTGGATGGCATTTGCCACCTGGTCTGCCAGGCTTTGAAGCGATGTGATGTCGACTCGCGAGAAAGCAGCCGGAAGGACCGATTGGATCGTCATTCCACCAATGAGCTCGCCGTGTGTGACGAGAGGCAGCGCCATCTCGGAACGCGTCAGGGGCAGGAGAGGATTCCTGAACTGCACAGCATCCACTCCAACGTCGAGGGCGATGCGGGCTGTTCTATGCAACAGGCACCAGCCGATCATCGAAGAGGCGCCCACCGGCAGACGATGCCCCTGTTCGATCATCTGCGCTCCCATGTCGCCGGTGGCTGCCCGCAAGACCGCCCATTCTCTTGTCTCGTCTACGAGAAAAATGCCAACATAGTAATAATCGAAGTGGCTGCGGATGAGTTCGGCCACGGTTGGCAGTAAGATATCGATATCCAAAATGGATGTCACTGCCCGCGAAACTTCGGTTGCGGTCTGCAACTGGATGGTGCGTTTCGTCATGATGCCGATCAGGGCGGCCTGCTCCTCCTCAGACTGCTTTCGCGCTGTGATATCGGTCCAGATCCCCAGCCAATACATCGGGGCAGACTCATCGTCGCGGACCAGAATCGCATAATCATGGACCCATATGATGCTGTTCGTTTTGGTCAGTAAACGATACTCCAGTTGAAACGGTTTTCCGGTTTGCACCGCAAGGATGCTTTCCTGGAGCACGCGCTCCCGATCCTCAGGATGAAGAATATTTTTCCAGAGCACCCTTTCCCGGTGAAACTCCTCCTGCGAATAGCCCAGTAACTGCTCCACTTGCGGACTCACATACTCGGTGCGCCCAATTTCATCATTTGCGTTAATGTAAGAGATGGCGGGAATACTTTCCAGCAGCTTTTTGTACCTGGTCTGGCTCTTCTTCGCGTTTTGAATTAATTCATTTGTGTTAATGGAGTTGATGATCTGAAGGGCAAGGATCATCACTATGAAAAAGGAGTAGACGCTCATGCGTTCCACCGGAGAGTACGAGACGGTCTCCGGCAGTTTGCCCTGCATTTCTGCAACGGCGATCAAAATCGCTGTGACAACGGTAAGTATGGTGAGCGCCATCCCTGTGGCGCGTCTTGTGATCAATCCACTCAATATGATGACAAATAAGTACCCCATAAAAATGGGGGCCGCCACACCGCCAGCCGTAATGGTCCCCACGGTAGTGGCGATCCAGATCATTGATAGCATGAAGTTTCCGGCCAGTTCCAGTCTCGATGCACGGACAAGCCACAACACGATCAGGCAAAGGGGAAAGATGATGGCCGCAAGCCCAACAGCCCGCGGCAATAGCTGGGGCAGCACTGTGGCAGCAACGATCAAAAAGAGGATCGAACCTGCTGCAAGCCCCATGGCTGTGAGGAAAATCAGCCGGGCTGTGATCGTCTCTTTTGCATCGGTGAAGTTCGGTATTTTTACAAAGTGCCGCATAATTTCCTAAACTTTATCTTTGAATTTTAGCCTGCGAATTCATGTGTAAAGTTTACTTAATAATGAGACAAACGGTAATCTGAGTATAGCATTCCCGTCGAGTCTGCCGCCTAACAAAAGTAAGGGGTCGCTGGCGCAATCGCATCTAAATTCAATCAATAAGTGACACTTGTACCCAAAGTAATTACATCACCGCGAAAAACCCTCACCCTGCCCTCTCCCAGCGGGAGAGGGGGAAGTCGTCCCGGCAAAAATTCATCAAAATTGGGGTGAGGGAAAGGCCGCTTGTGTCTGATCAAATGCATTGCAGGGTTTTCTGCATTGACAAACACGATTCAAAGGCGATTGAGTCACAAATTAGATGCGATTGCCCTAAAGGGGTCGCTGGCGCAATGCACGCCTGCTGCATGAAGACACCGGCTGTAGAGAAGACTTTCTCTGATATAATCCCGCCAGCGGTAGACCGTACATTCAACCTGGAGGATGTTATATGGAGATCACGGTTCAAGAATTCAAGCATTGCGATATGATCACGATCAAGGGGCGTGTAGACAGTGCAACAGCACCTCAACTTGCCCAGGCGCTCGAAAATGCAAACGACGGAGGCAAATATAAGCTGGTTGTGAACATGGCAGATTTGGAATACATGTCCAGTGCGGGTTTTCGTGCGCTCCTGGCCGCTCAGCGGAACTCCAAACGCTACAATCGCGGCGAGGTTGTGTTGGCTGCTGTCCCGGAACGAATCCATGAGGCCCTGGAACTGGCTGGTTTCACCGAGCTCTTCAAAACCTTTGACGACTCACTGCTGGCTGTCGGCCATTTCTAAGGGCGTCGCCGGGTTGAATCTTACACAGTGCCGCATAATTTAGTAAACTCAAAATTTGAATCTTAGCCTGCAATCTAGTTCAAAAAGTTTAGTTTACACCTGTGAAACAGGCGTGAGACAAGCG
Source organism: uncultured Anaerolinea sp. (assembly GCA_964489725.1). Classification (GTDB taxonomy): domain Bacteria; phylum Chloroflexota; class Anaerolineae; order Anaerolineales; family Villigracilaceae; genus Defluviilinea. Next base: position 91,332 of record CAZBAX010000017.1, read on the forward strand.
GAAAATCTATAATGGAAGGATGCCGCCTTATGTCATTTGCTGCTAAGGCGGCTTTTTAATTGATTCTATGCAATCGATCCGTTTCGCCGCGAAGTTTGAATTTCTCGATGAGATACGTGAGTTTGTGGGGGATATCGCGCGCAACGGTGGCTTTGGCGAAAAGGATATCTATAACATCCAGTTGGCCACCGATGAAGCTGCTTCCAACATCATCGAACATGCGTACGAAGACATTAAAGACGGTGTGCTCGATATATCCTGTGGCATGGAAGCCGATACCATTAAAATCACCCTGATCGATTATGGGGTCCCGTTCGATCCCTCCACAATTCCCATGCCAGATCTCAAGGCCGATCTTTCGAATCGTAAGATCGGCGGGCTGGGCATCTATCTCATGCGTAAATTAATGGATGAAGTTCAGTACGAACCTCGCCTCGACAAGAGCAACGTACTCACAATGATCAAACGCAAGAGGTAGTCTGTCATGAAAGCCAACCCGCGTTCACTTCTTTCAGCAGATTGGCGCGAAGTCGCCAGCCTGGGGGAGAAGATCGTCAGCGCGCACTCACTCCTGGCGCAACGTGACCACATCGTTGCCGTTACTTCACGTTTGATGAAGGGCCAGGCAGAGCTTTGGCTTCAGGAACATCTCTTCCGCCTGCCCAACCTTTTGGAAGAAGACCTTTTCCCCGAACAACCACAATTCGATGGAATGCTGCGCGCCATCAAAGCCGGCGATGTGCGGACCAAAGGGCATCGCACGATGGAAAGCGCCTCACGCGGCACCTGGGCCGCGGTCCCGCTCGAAGATCAGGGGATGAAACTGGGAGCCCTGCAGGTCAACCGTCCCAAAGGACCGGCTTTTACTCCGGCAGAGCTCGATCTGCTGGCGGGCCTGGCCGGCATCGTGGCGGTGAGCCTGATCGCCTCGCATCGCATGGCGGTGGAGCGCTTCCGCTTGAACCAGTTGAACCTGGTACGCGAAGTCAGCGCCCAGATCGCCAACGTCATGAACGTGGATGAGCTTGCCCAGCGCGTGACAGAACTGATCCAAAAAACATTCCACTACTATTATGTTGCGATCTTTACATTGCGCAGTGATTCCACGGCGCTGCAGTTCCGTGCCAGCGCCATGCCGAAGATCCTGAAAAAGGATGGATCGCGCAAGCGCCGCAAACAGCTCCCGCTGGAAGTGCAGATGGGGCAGGGGTTGATCGGTCAGGCCGCGGCGTCGGGAGAACGCATCCTGGTCGAGGATGTGCACAGCGACCCGCGTTACCGCTTCATCGATGTCCTGCCAGAGACCCGCTCCGAAGTGGTTATCCCGCTCAAGATGGGAGATCGTGTCTTGGGTGTGATCGACGTCCAAAACGACCAGCCGCGTGCCTTTCATCCAAATGACCTGCTGATCCTCGAAGCGTTGGCCGATACGATTGCCCGAGCCGTTGAGGGTGCTCATCTCTTTACGGCTGTGCAGCGCCGCGCCGACCAGTTGACCCTGATCGCCGAGGTCAGCAAAAGTGTAAGTTCCTCGCTGGAACTTCACAAGTTGATGAGGAGCGTCGCATCGCTCATCCATGACCGCTTTGGGTACCCGTATATCCATTTGTTTACGGTGCATCCCAATCGCCGGCTGATCCAGTACCAGGCCGGCAGCGGCGCACGCAGTCTGGACCTTGCCGGGTATACCCTCTCGCTGGATGATTCACAGGGGATCATTCCCTGGGTGGCACGCGCAGGCAGGACCATCCTTGCAAACGATGTAAAGAAAGATGAGCGTTATCGTCCTTCACCGTTGCCGCCTGAAGATACAAATTCAGAATTGTGCGTGCCGCTTCTGTATGATGACACGGTAGTAGGCGTGTTGGATATTCAATCACACGATACCAATGCATTTACAGACGAAGACCGCGTGATCTTTGAAACGGTTGCCGACAACATCGCCACCGCCATCCATAATGCCGATCTGTATCGGTCCGAACAGTGGCGGCGGCAGGTGGGCGACAGTTTGCGTGAGGTTGCCGGCCTGGTCTCTGCCGATGCCAGCGTGGACGATGTGCTCGAAGCCATTCTCGCGGAATTGGATCGCAACCTGCCGGTGGATATTTCTGCGATCTGGCTGCTCGAAGAGGATGAGTTATATCTTGCCGCCTGTCACAACTGTGATGAAGACCTCCTTGAACAAACCTTATATTCCGAACCCGGCGCCTATGAGTCTCTCCTGAATGCCCTGTATTCAGAGCATCCTCTCATACGAAAATCCAGCGATCCCAGGTGGATTACCGGCATCGTTGCTGGCTTCGATCAGGACTATTCCGGGCTGGCCGTGCCGCTGCGTGTGGGAGACCAGAACCTGGGAGTCATTACGCTTTCACACAGTACCCCCGGTCGCTATGGACACGAAGCACAGACGATGACCACCACCTTTGCAAGTTATGCCGCGGTTGCGATCGAGAATGCCCGGCTCTATGATTCGGCGCAAGAGCAAGCCTATGCATCTGCAGCCCTGTTGCAGGTCGCGCAGGCAATTGTCAGCCTCAATGACCTGGATGAAATGCTGGGTACCATCATCCGCATCATGCCGATCCTGGTGGGTGTCCAGCGGGCGGCCCTGTATCAATGGGATGCCGAGCGCGAACTCTATCGCCCCTCGCAGCAGTACGGACTGAGCGATGAAGATGAGAACCAATTCTGGAATCGTTCGTTTGCCTCGGGCGAATTTGCGTTTCTCGATTCCTGTCGCGGCGCTACAGGTCTGATGGTATGCGAACTACCCGATCAGCGCGGCTTGAATGCATGGCTCGCTGTGGACCCCAACCAGGATGTGAATCTGGGGAACCCGGCGGCCCTGCTGTTTGCGGTGCCCATCGCAGTCAAGAACGATCTCTATGGCGTGATCCTCATCGAAGAATCGGCCGGCGGATTGCGCTTCCGCTCGCGCCGATTGGAGATCATCACCGGTATTGCACAGCAGGCCGCACTCGCCATTCAGAATGATATGCTTCAAAAAGAGATGGTCGTGCGCGAACGTCTTGAGACCGAAGTACAACTGGCACGCCAAATCCAGCAGACGTTCATCCCGGAGACCCTGCCGCAATTGGATGGCTGGGAGCTGGCCGCACGCTGGAAGACCGCCCGGCAGGTGGGAGGTGACTTCTATGATGTCTTCGAACTGCCTGACGGAAAATTGGGACTGTTCATCGCGGATGTGGCCGATAAGGGAGTCCCGGCTGCGCTCTTCATGGCGCTCACACGGACCCTTGTGCGGGCCGCCGTGATCGATTCTGACTCTCCCGCCGAGGCAATGAGCCGTGTCAATGATCTGCTCATCCCCGATACGCGTCAGGGCATGTTCGTCACCGCGGTCTATGCTGTGCTGGATATCGAACGGAAGGAACTCACCTACGTCAATGCGGGCCACAACCCGCCGCTGTGGGTAAAGCAAAGCGGCGAGGTAGAACGATTGACCCGCACGGCCATTGCCCTGGGTGTGATTGCCAGCCAGACAGTCGAACAATGCACGATCCAGTTTGAAAGCGGCGACAGCCTGTTCCTCTACACCGACGGCCTGACCGAGTCCTTCAATGCTGAAAATGTATTTTATGGCGAAGACCGGCTGCTGGAGGCGATCGATTGCAGCTCGTGCTATTCCGCCTCTGATTTATTGGATGTGGTCGAAAAATCTCTGCTCGATTTTGTGCAGGATATGCCTCCCGCCGATGACCTGACGATGCTCGTGTTGAGAAGAGTATAATGGTATGAAAATAGCTGTATGAAAGAGGTGTTTTATGGCTGTTACAACCTATGAAGGTGTTGTTGAAAAAGGAAAAATTCGTTTACAGGAAGGGGTGAACTTGCCTGAAAATGCAAAAGTGTATGTAATTGTGCCGGAACTGAAAACCGATAAGAAAAAAACGGTTCAGATTTTATCGCCGCGCCTGGCTAATCGCGCGGATGCGGCCCGACTCAAAATGACGGTCACAGAGGAAAAGCCAAATGCCCGACTACGACGCTGAAAATTTCGAACCACCTGCGCCAGTTGCTTACGTGACCCTTCGTAATCCAGCAACTGGCGTTTTGTTGTCTGATGTGCCGATGCTGATAGATACTGGCGCCGATGCCACAGTATTATCATCGACCGCCGTGGAACAACTAGGAGTATCCATTGAACGCGGCGCTGAAATTGAAATTCAAGCTTTCGATGGCGAGATCAAACGATTGAAGGTGGCCAAATTGGAACTCTTTGTTCTCGGAAAGAAATTTGCAGGCGAGTATTTGTTGATTGATCGTCCCATGGGAATTTTGGGAAGAAATATCCTGAATAACCTTCGAATTCTGCTTGATGGACCTCATACAAAATGGGATGAGTACAAAAGATAAAAGTTTCCTAGGCACCTGACAGTTTGCTCATAGAGGGCAAAGAGGCAGGGAAAAAGGAA
>CAZBAX010000018.1:0-93757 GCA_964489725.1 uncultured Anaerolinea sp.
TGGATCGCAAAGATCGTCGTGACTTGAGCCTCTTTCAAATCGGCTTGCGCTTCATTGACCGTCGCCTACTTCACTCCCTTCCTTTTTCCCTGCCTCTATGCCCTCTATGAGCAAACTGTCAGGTGACTAGTTATTAATCACTCTAAATAAATTCCCGTCACACCTGCACTGCAACGAACGCAGTGAGGCGCAAGTGTTGCGCGGAGTGGCGCCTCAAGTGCCACGACGAAGCGTCGCCATGGCGACACAATCCCATTTACAATTTTATACAGGAAATTTCATAGTAAGATTGCTTCGCCGGGTCTCGATACGTGGTGCCAACGAACGGCACCACTACTCGACCAGCGGCTCGCAATGACGGAGATGGAGATTACTTCAACATCGGCATCTTGATGCCATGACGTTTCGCCGCCTCAACGGCGATCTCATACCCCGCGTCGGCGTGTCGGACGACGCCCATGCCTGGGTCCGTTGTCAGGACTCGCTCCAGCCGCCGGGCCGCTTCCGGCGTTCCATCCGCGACGATGACCTGGCCGGCGTGCTGCGAATATCCCATGCCCACGCCGCCGCCGTGGTGGAACGAGACCCACGTCGCGCCGCCGACCGCGTTGATCAGCGCATTCAGGATCGCCCAATCGGAAATTGCATCCGAGCCATCTTTCATCGATTCGGTCTCGCGGTTTGGCGATGCAACAGAACCCGAGTCCAAGTGGTCGCGCCCGATCACTATTGGGGCTTTCACTTTTCCACTGGCAACCAATTCATTGAACTTCAGCCCTGCTTTGACGCGTTCCCCATAGCCAAGCCAGCAGATGCGGGCCGGCAATCCCTGGAACGGAACTTTCTCACGCGCCATCTTCAACCAGCGCTTGAGGTGGTCGTCTTCGGGGAATAGCTCCATAATGGCACGATCTGTTTCATAAATATCCTCCTTATCGCCTGATAACGCCACCCAGCGGAACGGTCCTTTGCCTTCGCAGAACAAGGGACGAATGTACGCAGGTACAAACCCTGGAAACTCGAATGCATCGCTCACACCGTTGTTATAAGCCTGCTGGCGGATGTTGTTTCCATAATCGAAGACTTCCGCGCCCGCACGCTGGAAGGCCAGCATCGCCTGTACATGCTTCGACATGGAGTCCATTGCCAGCTTCTTATATTTCTCTGGATCGGATTTTCTTAATTCATCCGCGGCGGTCACCGATAAACCGGATGGCACATAGAACAAGGCCTCATGCGCGGAGGTCTGGTCTGTTACCACATCAGGAATGACACCACGTTCGGCAAGCTCGTGATAAATATCGGCCGCGTTGCCAATGAGCCCGATGGATTTGGCGACCTGATCCTTCTTGAACTCTTCCACGAGAGTCATTGCTTCTTCGAGAGAATCCACCACCATATCTACATAGCCGATCGCACGGCGGCGTTCGGCGCGTTCCGGGTCTACTTCCACGATAAGACCCACACCTTCGTTCATGGTGATCGAAAGCGGCTGCGCGCCGCCCATCCCGCCGAGCCCGGCCGTCAGCACGAACTTCCCTTTGAGCGATCCCCAGCCTTTGAGCCTGGCCAGAGCGCCGAAGGTTTCGTAGGTGCCCTGCAAAATCCCCTGTGTGCCGATGTAGATCCATGAACCGGCCGTCATCTGCCCGTACATGATGAGTCCCTTTTTGGCGAGATCATCGAAGTGTTCCCAGGTCGCCCAGTGAGGCACAATGTTCGAGTTGGCGATCAGGACTTTCGGCGCGTCTTTGTGGCTCCTGAACACGACCACCGGTTTCCCGGATTGCACGAGCAGCGTTTCCTCCTCCTCGAGATTCTTGAGCGATTCGAGAATGGCATCGAACGCATCCCATGAACGCGCTGCCTTGCCGCGTCCGCCGTAGACGACGAGATCCTCCGGTTTCTCAGCTACCTCAGGATCGAGATTATTTTGGATCATGCGGTATGCGGCTTCACTGAGCCAGTTCTTACAGGTGAGATCGGTGCCCCTCGGAGCGCGGACAACTCTGGGTCCAGACATGATACAGTCTCCTTGTGCCGCAACCACATGGATTTGCAGGGCAACGCTGAATCGTCTTGTTTCAGACAATCAAAGCTACCCTGCGTCGTTGGATCGTTGCGGTACTTGTAGAGTTGAAAACTCCCGATAATTATATAATGCCCGCGGTCACAAATTGCGACCGCGAGGAATATACGTGTTATGGTTCGATGATCTTGATGGAGTCCATGATGGATCTCACATCCGGCGCAAATTCATCCTGATAATCCTGAACGAATGAGATGGTGATCCGGACGGTCGAAGATTGTGTCGGTTTGAAAAAATAGAATATGGAGTAAAACGGAACGGCATCTGGCGTCCCCGCATCGAGTGTCCAACGCCCGGCGACCTCAACCACTCGCGTATTCGTTTCATCATGGATCTGGGCTATGTCGACGCGAAAACCAGCAATAGACGATTGGGATTCAAGACCGCGCACGAGCTCGCCCATATTGGCATTGTCGAGCATCGCTGAATCTGCCGGATCCCATGTCAGTTTGGAGAATCCGAACATGACGTTTGGCTGGATCTCGGGGTGCAGTATATATGCATAAAGCTTGTCACGGTTGGCTTCATATTCGGCCTGGTCAGCCGTCATTTGATCATGAAGCATGGAGTTGACGGTGGCTTGACCGGTCAGTGCAGCGTTAAACTCCTCCGCGTTCGGGCGAACTGCCAGCCATCCGGCCGGGTATGTCACTTCGAAGCGAGCATCATAGTCCGTGTATCGAGTGGTCCCATCCGGAAGTTGCTCGATGAGTGTCCCGGTTGGACCTACTGGCGTTGTGGGCGTTGCGGTGGAGAGCAGTGCCACAGCAGTCTGCTCAGAGGCGGCTTGTGCTGTTCCGGCGATGGCGGTCTCGATTATCAAAGAATCTGCAACAGGCGTGGGCTGGCCTGGCAGAGCACAGGCAAGGGTCGCAAGCAGAAGAACAGATGCACTCAGGAACGGAAGTAACAGATTTCGGTTCATAGCGTCCTCCGTGATGATATCCCTTGCAGCAATTATACGCCGCAAGGGATATATCATCTTGTACCTGATTGTGGTCAAGGAATGATAAGAATAATGCTATTGAGCACTTGATCGAAGTCCGGCATCGTAAGGTCTTTTTTATCCATCACGATATGCAAATCCAAAGCCATGCTCCCGCCTGGCACTTTGAAAAGGATTCTTCTCTGATAGGCAAACCCTGTTACGCTGGCTCCATTACTCGTCTTTGCTCTGGTCTCCATGTTCAAGGCTTCGAGTCCCTGAGCGGTTTTAAAGGTTTGCGAAGATAATAGCTTATAGCCTTTATACGGTGGATGATGGGCAATTTGGTCCGCTCTGAGTTCTTTCAAGGTCCGCCTATCGCCCTCATCAAAAACCACATCCAGCCGCGTAATGTCATTGTACAGGAGACGATCTGGGCGAGTATCAAGCGCGGTCATGCGAAAGACTTTTGGATCCAGGTTTTGCATCGACGTAAAAACATCCAGAAACCGGGGATTCTGTGTTTCCGGTTTCCCCCCGGCGTCATAAAATTCCTGTTCGCCTACACGGACAACCAGCCAATGGGCCGGGAATACGATCTGCACACCCGCCACATAGTCGGTAAATCTTGTCGAACCATCCTCGAGGTACTCCAGGCATGTTCTCACGCTGGACACTTTCGCTGTCGGTGTGGATGTGTCCGCAGGAATGGATGTTGGCATAATGCTAACGTGTGCCTGCTGCGTCTGCGTCTCGGCTGCCCAGGCGGTGCCCACGATGGCCGTCTGGAGACCACCGGGATTTGTGATCGGTCCGGTCTGGATGGTCTGCCCCGGCAGTACACAGGCAAGTGCTGCCAGCAGCAGAATAAGCATGCCCACCATTTTCTTTGAATTGTCGCGTTTCATGATGCCCTCCACGATCGCAAATAATCTCATTGCGTTGGACAATGAGCGTTACTTCAACAATTCAATCGATGCTGCAATGGCGTCCCCGGCTGCAAAAACATCCTTCGAAAATTGTGGCAGCGAAGTGATCGTGATTACGCACAGGCTGTCATCAGACTGAAATACGATCACACGCTGCATGGTTTTGATCCCGTTGATTTTCTGCTCGATATCGATGTATTCAACTTCCACCCCATGGGAATTGTCGAGCTCATTCACACCGCTGGTTAGAACCTTATATCCAGATTTGGTAAATTCATCCTCCAATGCACCTGTCACGAAGGCCAGTGGCATGGAAGACATGAGTGGGTCCGGGATGGACGTGATATTCAGGTTTGATACATACGTATCCAGCACATAGTCTGGATTTTTATTGAACGCCAGCAGCCTGAAGAGATCCGGATCCATGTTCTGAAATGCCTCGGCTGCCTGTGCAAGCTGTGGGTTTTCCTTTCCAAGCTCGTTGATCACCTCTGTATATTCATCTTTATTGAATGGAATGATCAACCAATCCTCAGGGAGTACTACACGGAACTGATTGTCATAATCGGTGAAGATCGTCGAACCATCTGGTTGCTCCTCCGTGACCGACCCACTTGGAGCGGGCGTTGGCGACGGCGTTTGTGTGACAGTGGCAGTTGGGCTCGGGGTGAACGTTGGGCTGGGCGTAAACGTCATGGTGGGTGTTGGGGTTTCCGTAGCGAATAGATTCGGAATATCCGCCGCGCCCGAACAGGCAAGAGCCGTGAGTGTCAGGATCATGACAACAACCCACACGATTGCAGTTTTTTTCATTGGCTTCATTTTTTCTCCCTGGCATAGTTGACGAAGAAGTTCACTCTTCATGATCGATTTGCTGCCGATCGCCCACTAAAACATTTGGGGTCTGCGTTTTATATGCTTCACATTCCACCTGATAAAAAAACTCCCGACCGTTTTGTGCCGGGAGTAACACGAGAATCCTGCCTGCTTATGCTTTGGTTAGCATATCTGCGAAATTGGTAGACCTGAGCCGGTTTACCAGTTCTTCCTGGGCATCGCACCATACCGGTTTGATCGGGCAACTCTCATCGAAGGTGCACGAGCCCTCGTTGCCAACACATTCGTTCAGCTGGATCGGCCCGTCGATGGCCTCCACCACCTCAAGCAGCGAGATGTCGCTTGGGTCGCGGGCAAGCGTTACGCCGCCGCGTGCACCCCGCGAAGTATGCAGAAGCCCGGCAATCGAAAGTTGCGAGATGATCTTCGCCAGGAACGAAGGTGGGATGTTTTGTTCCCTGGCAACTGTGCTCGTGGCTGCTCTATCGTTACTTCCCATGCGTGCCAGATGTAATACCGCCCGAACTGCATAGTCAGCCTGTCTTGTGATTTGCATGATAGCCTTCTTTCGAAAATAGACAATCCCTGTCTCTATAGACGATTTTATTTTTGACAAGACAAGTCTACAAGTGATAGGTGTCACGGATGATTTGTGACCTTTTACGCCAAATATATGATAGGAAATGGGGTATTAACCCCATGACGTGTTCGCTTCCTGTTCTATGCAATCGGTTTCAAGAGTGACATCAGGACGGTGTATACAAATTAATCATCGATCAAAAGGTTTCCAGCTGCCATCCTGACTATGATGGTGAGAGCAAAACCCTCGCCTTCCTGAGTGTAGTTCTGCCCGCTTTGCGACCAGCCGGAGCCGTGGTTGATATTCACGGCCGCGCCTTCCACCGTCACTTTGGCGTTCACACCTTCGGGAACAAGCAACGACAGGTTTCCAAACCCTGAGTCGATCGTCGCCACCGCGTCCTGCTGCAGTTCACCGCTAAAGTCGAGCGTGTAATTGCCAGCGCCGCCGGAAAACGTCAGCGTGGAAAAATTCGCGTTGGCGAGGCCGGTCAGGGTCACGTCTGAAGCGCCAGTCGCATAGCGCAGAATGGACATCTCCACCAGATTGGGCTCAGAGAACGAAAGGTCCACGTTCGAGGCGCCATCGTTCACTTCAAGACTCTTGAGTGACAACCCACCGAGTTCGATGGTTCCATCGTACGCGCCGGCAGAGATGACCAGATCCATCGGCATACTGCCAAGCTTGAGGTCCCATTCATTCTTCATGTCCTGGAATGGCGGCAGGTTCTTGAAATCACCCTGACGCAGCTCGATCTCGTTTCCATTCTCGATGATCTCGGGTTTCAGATCTTCCACGTTATACACGATCGTGCCATCTACGAGACTTTTCGCGCCAGGCGATACAGTCAGCTTGCCCGCGCCGAACGACAGCGACAAGTGCGCCTCTTTCTCCTCCGGAGCCGTGACCGTTATAGACTCTGTGACCTGTGGCCCGGCCTCGGGCATGTCGGGCAGCGACACGCTGAACCCACAAGCCACGGAGGCGAGTGAGAGGATCAGAATTGTTGAAATAATACGTACGTTCATGGGGGTTCTCCTTCTGTGGTTCATACGAAGGAGATAAAGATCGGTTGCAGAACAAAATTCCCCTCTCCCGGTGAGAGAGGGGTTGGGGTGAGTGCGAAGGGTTTTACGCCTCCACCACTTTTCTTCCCTTCGGCATTTCACGCTGGGCAAACGCCGCATCCAGCGCTTGTGTGACGGATCGCACTTCGATGATCTCGATCCCTTTTGGATAGCCTTCGCCCATCCGGATCGCTTTTGGCACAATGGCAATTTTGAACCCGAGCTTCTGCGCTTCACGCAAGCGCGCTGGCATCTGACTGGGCATGCGTAATTCACCCGCAAGACCGATCTCACCGATCAGCACCGCATCTGCCTTGACGGAAATATCCCTCCAGGACGAAGCAATGGCAGCTGCTACTGCCAGATCGGCAGCGGGTTCGTCAATTTGAAGACCGCCCACCACATTCACAAAAATATCCTGCTCTGAGAGTTTCAACCCTGCACGCCGCGTCAACACTGCGGCGATCAATAACAGGCGATTGAAATCCACGCCGTTGGCTGTTCTGCGCGCGTTGCCAAATTGTGTGGGAGACGTCAGTCCCTGAATTTCAACGAGGATGGGGCGTGTGCCTTCCATCGTCACAGCGATGGCAGAGCCTGCCGCGTTGATCATGCGTTCGGCTAGAAATGCCTCGGATGGATTCGTTACTTCGGCGAGTCCCTTTTCGCGCATTTCGAATACGCCCACTTCGGAGGTCGCACCGAAGCGATTCTTTACCGAGCGCAGCAAACGATACGCCTGGAAGCGATCCCCTTCGAGATAGAGGACGGTATCCACCACATGTTCCAACACACGCGGACCTGCAATGGTCCCTTCCTTGGTGACATGCCCAATCACAAAGACGGAGATCCCGCTGGTCTTGGCCAGTTCGCGCAATTGCGATGAACACTCGCGCACCTGGCTGACCGAGCCAGCAGACGAATCCATGCTCGAAAGATACACGGTCTGGATCGAGTCGACGATCAACAGGTCAGGTTTTATTTCGTTGACGTGATTGAGGATGATCTCAAGGTTGGTTTCCGTGACCAGCAACAGATCCTTCGGCAGGGGTACTGCACTTTTCCCATCACCGTTCGCGGTCAATCGCGTGGCGCGCATTTTGATCTGGCGTTCTGATTCTTCCCCCGAAACATACAGCACACGTTTGACCGCTGCCATTTCCATCGCCATCTGCAGCATCAGCGTGGACTTGCCGATACCGGGATCACCGCCGACCAGCACGATGGAGCCGGGCACAATGCCGCCGCCCAGTACGCGCGCAAACTCTTCAATGGGCACCTTGATGCGGTCTTCGGAATCAGAGGAGACGTCGCCGATCGAACGCGGAGCAGACCGACCCGTGAGTCCGCGAACCGCAGTATTTTTCGTCACAGGTTCATCGTGGATCACTTCCTCCACCATGCTGTTGAACGAGCCGCACTGCGGGCACTTTCCCATGTAAGACGCAGCTACGCGTCCACATTCCTGACAGACAAAACGTGTATGTGTTTTCGCCATTTCAAATCCTCCCCCTCTCCCTGAGGGAGAGGGCGGGGTGAGGGTGAGGTCCAGTATATCAGAATTTATGTTCTAAATTGCTTGCGCGGTCACCGCATAGATCTGGTTCAACATTTCCAGAAACTCCCCCGATGGTCGTTCCTTCAAAATTTCTTTTCTCGACTCGCGGTCAAGCGTACGCAGCAGAAGATATTGCACCGCGTATTTGCGGAACAGCCGCTGCCCGTCCTCTTCGCCATAGAATTGGATGCTCTTCTGCAAATGTTCACGGACAGTTTGATGCAGCAGCTCAGCTGACACCTGCTCGCGGTCCAGCCCCATAAAGATCCATGGATTGGCGATCGCGGCGCGCCCGATCATGACCGCGTCGCAGTTCGTGTGTTGCTTCATTCTTTGGATGTCGGCAACGGTCTTCACATCGCCCGAGCCGATCACCGGGATCCTGACCAGTGACTTGACCTCTGCGACCGCATCCCAATTTGCCTCACCAGCATAGCGTTGTTCCTTGGTGCGACCATGGATCGCGATCAGCGAACCGCCTTCCTCTTCCACGATGCGGGCGATCAGCTTGTAATTCTTATTGCCGTCCCATCCCAAGCGGATCTTGCCAGTGACCGGCACTCGCAGCGTTTTCACCAGCGTCCGAAACGTACGCGCGATCTTCAACGGAGTCGGCATCATCCCCACACCAGCGCCGCGGTCTGCAATCGATTTGGCCGGGCAGCCCATATTGATATCGATGATATCGGGATTCTTTTTCTCCACGATCAACGCGGCTTTCAGGATCAGGTCCGGGTCATCACCGTAGATCTGAAATGTGATCGGGCGTTCGACTTCCTCGAAATACAATCGCTTGGCAGGTTCCTTCGAGCGGCTGAGGATCTTCTCCACTTTGACGAACTCGGTATAGCTCATCGCCGACCCCAAAGCGCGGCAAATCGACCGGAACGGCCAGTCGGAGTAACCGTCCATGGGCGCGAGGATCGTGTCCCCGTAGATGGGGACGTCACGAATGAAGAAAGTGGGAATCCGGGTTTCGTTCATACAGCGACTGGTAGTATAACAAAACTTCGGAAGTCTAGAGGACTTCCGAAGTTTTATTTTAAGCTACTTCCTTCTTCAACAAATCCAGAAAGTGCTTGCGGAATTTTGAGACCTTGGGCGAGACTACCGCCATACAATAGGGCTGGTAGGGATTCTTCGCGAAGTATTCCTGGTGATACTCCTCTGCCATGTAGAACTGATCCAAGGGCACCACTTCGGTAACGATGGGATGGTCAAAAATCTTCTGCATTTCCAGATCCTTGATAAACTTCTCGGCGATGTTCTTCTGCTCGTCGGTATGGTAAAGGATCGCCGAGCGGTATTGTGTACCAACATCCGCGCCCTGACGGTTTAAGGTGGTGGGGTCATGAATACCGAAGAAGATATTCAATAAGTCTTCGTACGAGACCACATTCGGGTCATAATGGACCTGCACTACTTCAGCATGTCCAGTGTTACCGTTGCATACCTCGCGATAAGACGGGTTCTGCATGTGCCCGCCAGCATACCCGGATTCCACGCCATGAACGCCCTTGACCTGATCGAAAACTGCTTCGAGACACCAGAAACATCCCCCAGCCAGTGTCGCGGTCATCAAATTCTTTTCCATATGATTGCTCCTTCTGTAAGGTTTTTCACCTACTATGACAACATATCGCCGCCAGATATTATTAAGGAAGTATTACAGCTTTCATCCAGGTGGAAATCCCTGTCAGCGGTGGCGTGCTATTTTTCGCAGCACAGCAATTTTCAACGGACCGCGCACCGTGATTCGAGTGCCTTCCGGTTCAGCGGCCCGGGCACGCTCCACCTTCCGATACAACCGATCGTAGGTGGGAAGTTTCTCGGTCGAGAAGTCATCGAGCCAGGCCCGAAAATCCTGCAAGGTGTCCATGACGCGATCGAGATCGAATTCGATCCGGGATTCCATGCGAAAAAGCCCTTCGCTCAGCACCTGCCTGACGGCGCGATCGGAAGCACGGTCATCTCCGAAGTCCTCGCGCAGCGCGCCCACCTCTCGCCAACCTTCCCCCTGACCGACTCCGGCGCGGCGATGTTTCGCGGCGGGACGTACGTCGAGCAATATTCCATTTGCCGTGAGCACCCGATGTGCTTCCTTCAGGGCATGGACCATGCCCTCATGCGCTACTCATCAGAGCACCCACGAAAAGATAACGATGTCGAATTGTGAGTCCTTTTGCTTGATATGTTCGGCACTTCCGACGCGATAGGTGACGATATCCCTATACTTTTCGGGAAGCCGCCCGCGCGCCACTTGGATGGATTCCCGATCTGGATCCAACGCAAAAATTTTTTTCACCCCGAATCTGGCAAGCCGCAAGGTTAACCGTCCGTCCCCACAGCCTACTTCGAGGACGCGTTTGCCTCGCCAGTTCGCGGTCTTTTTCAATGCCCGGATTTCATCCCCCGCTGGGTCCATCACAAGAGCCATTGCTATCTCCTTCGAATTGCCGCTTGTCTCACTCTGTGTGCCGCCGCCAGGCTGATATCTGTATTGCGCACAAAGTGCATAGTATGGCACTCTGTAAATTATAGACAGAAATCATCCGAATACAAGAGCCGATCCAAAATGAAAAGAGTACAATGAATCTCTGCTCTCCATTTTTCTATTCTCTTTCAAACCATTCGTCTGACCGAGCGATCCACTGAGATTGCACGAGCAACCTTCATTCCGAAGAGCCAACGCGTTAGGTTCCAACGCCGCACCAGTTCATAGGCAACGATGGTTAAGCCGGTCGCTGCCAAAACGATCAAGGGATACTTGATGGCAACAGGCGCTTCAAGTTGTATCACAAAATATCCTGTCACCACACTGAACGTCATGTGCAGCAGGTAGAACGGCATCGCTGCCTCGCTTGCGTATTTCAACAGGTTGCTGCTGCCGTTCAGGAACCGATGTCCCAGCCCAAGTACGGCGAGTGTCAACATCCAGCGTCCCCATTGATAGGTCAGGCCTAGCACGATCCATTGCGGTGTCCAGGGTGCAACATCCTGGATTGGGAAAATAATATTGATCGCAGCTACACCGATGCCATAGGCCAGCGCAACCCATGTCAACCGATCAACAGATGTTTGAAAACGCACATCACTGGCAAAGACAAACCCGAAAAGGAAGACCAGGAAGTAATACAGCGGATTCATAGCCCCAAGGATTCCCGTCGCGGCGGCGAGTGTCAATGGGATCCCCAGCACGGTCAGACTCAGGGGAGTTTGGATCGCTGTGCCCAATCGTTGAGTTACCCTTCGACCTTTTTCTGACCGCAGCCATTGAAAGATGGGCAGCCCGGCCAGCGAAAAGATAAACAGATACAGGATGAACCATAGATGAGCGGGCGTAAATGTTCCATTCATGCCATCCAATTGATTCAAGTCAATTTGGAAGAAACCAGCATAGCCCTCTCGTAATGAAATTGTCTCGCTATGCTGAACATAGATCGTGAACGGGACAAAGGTCAATAGGCCAAACATAAGTGGGATGAACAATCTGGAGAATCGTTCACGGATATATCCGCCTGCCGAGCGATGGCCAAGTGCAAAATACGTCGCTGCGCCAGAGATCATAAACAGCATCGGCATGTGCCACATATGTACGAACCCTGTGACTTCTGCCAGCACGCGGCTGTGGGCCGAATCCCGAATGTACATAATGGTGTACGGGTCGAGCACAAAGATCAGCGCCACGTGAAAGGGAATGAGCAAAAGCACGCCCAGCACGCGCAGCCAATCGAGATCATGGCGACGTTCAGATGATGTTGTCATGGTGACTCCTTGTTGTACATGTCATTGCGAGCGCAAGTTGCGAAGCAATCTCCTGATAATAGGAGATTGCTTCGTCGTGGCGCTAAGGCGCGGCTCCTCGCAATGACGGGTAATTACGGTGTTGCTTCGATCGAATGGAAAATACCCAATACAGCTCGTCTACTTTTCAACACCTTGATGCCTGCTGATTGAACCAGGTCCAACGGATCCTGATTCCAGCGGCACCCTGCATGATCCTGATAATGCCGGTATTCATTACGATCCTGCAGCCCTGCAAGCCACGGCACACTGCTATGACCATGCTCCAGAAGCAGGATCAGTCCATCGGGTCGGCAGACGCGTTTCATTTCCTGTAGCGCCTTCACTGGGTTGGGAAAGGTGCACGTCGACAGGGTGGAGACTACTGTGTCAAAACTTCCATTGGGGAATTCGAGTTTCTCCGCATCCATCACGGCGAAGTCTGCGTTTAGCCCATGTTTGATGGCATTCTCGCGGGCAACCTCGAGCATCCTTGGGCTTAAGTCCACGGCTGTAATGTTGCTGTTGGGCGCGAAAAGCGGCAGGTTTTGTCCCGTTCCGCATGCCACCTCCAGGATATTTCCGTTGGCTTTTGAAAGTAGTTTCTTTCTCAGACGTGCCACGCCAAGGATGTGCTGGTCGAACCAGGTCCTCTTCTCATAGTGATCGGCGATTTCATCGTAGGCGCTTTGCAGTTGCGTGGACGTCATCTTTGCGTTCTGAGGGATGCGGCGCGGTTGGCAGGTTTTTCCTTCGCGGGTTGTGATCGTTTTCATGATTGCTCCTTTTTGTTATACGGTGTAACATTGTTCGCATTGTAGTCCGCCTGGTGAACAAGTCAATTTCGAATCTGGCGTTGATATAACAAAAGTTATAGAAAGCCGCATTTTGTAACACTTGTACTGAGCCTGTCGAAGTAAAAGTGGAAAACCATGCCTCGAAAATCATCCCCTTTGAACATTGACCCGCGCGTCAAGCGCACACGCCGTCTGTTACGTGACGCGCTGGTTTCCCTGATTCTGGAAAAGGATTACGCTTCCATTTCGATCAGGGAGATCACCGAACGTGCCGAAGTGGCCTACATCACGTTTTACAGACACTTCCCGCAGGGACTTGATCAGCTATTGATGGAGGTTTTGGAGGAAGGACTGGCCGAGCTGATGGCTCATATCGAGACTCTGGCGCAGCAATCTGAAACGTCTGCCCTTGAAACAGAGGGGATGCTGATCTTTGCATACATCGAGCAAAAAGCCGATCTGTTCCGCATTTTGCTCAAGAGTCAAAGCGTGACACGTGTTCGGAAGAATGTCATCAGGAACATCGCAGCTATTTTTCAAAAATCCTGTCTCCCTTTGGCGAATTCCGGCAATCCATTGACAGTTGCTCTCACTTCGAATCACATTGCCACCTCCCTGCTGGCGTTGATCGAGTGGTGGCTGGAAAATAAGATGAAGCCTGCGCCAGAACAAATGGGAAAGGTCTATAAAAGCTTGATCATCGATTCAACTGTGGGAGCAGTGCATTCCTTGTCGAGGGTATCGATGTAGGATCAGTTACCCTTCAGCCAGCAAACAAAAAAATAACGCACTGACAGGATGGATTCTGCTACTTATCATCTTCGCCCAGAAAACCGCGCACGGCTGCCACGAATTTCGGCCAGGCGGCTTCCTCTTTGGTCAAGATATGATTCTTACTTTCCAGCGCGACAAATTGGGCCTTCGGAATTAGGGAAGCTAGCAGGCGTCCCTCTTCAAAGGGAACCGCTTCATCTTCACGTGAATGCAAGACCAGGGTCGGGACTGTGATCTGACGTGCGAGATCGCGAACGTCGATATGATGCATTTCGCTTTCGAGTCGCACCGCATTTTTCGGAGAAACCGAAAGGCGCATCTGCTCTTCCAGAGCACGTATATGTTCGGCGGTCGCGTCGGGAAACAGCTGCATCGCGAACACCTGCCGAAAGGCAGGGTTGTCGCGTCCCCATCCAACCCGCATCAAGCTGATCATCAACTGCTCTTCTTCAATCTGCTCCTCGGTTAGGTCTCGCTTCAACCAACCCCGCGCATAAGCGCCATGCACAATCAGACGGGAGACCTTGTCTGGATGGCGGGCAGCATACGCCACGGCAACGGCACCCGCCTGCGACATTGCAAAGAGTGGGAATCGCTGAAGTCCGGCGGCCTCGACCACTGCTTCGAGATCGTGCACCCATGCTTCGAAGGAGACGTCATCCGCATTCCAATCGGATAGTCCTGAGCCGCGTTCGTCGTAGTAGATGAGTGTGTGGCCGCGTGTCAATTCCTCCAGCCAATGTGCCCAGACCGGGCTGTCCCAATCATATTCCACGTGACCCATGTAATTGCCGACCTTGACCAACGGTGGTCCGTTCCCGGCAATCGCAAACGCGAGGCGAGTGCCATCGAAACTTGTCGTGAAGGAGACGCGATGGTCCACCTTCCGGCGTTCCACGGGCGGTGGTGGATCCAGAGGAGTAAGGGGATCGTTCGCGTCGAAGAGTCCGAGTGCTCTTGCTGTTGTGACGGCCTGCGTCCGGCCGCTGACGCCCAGCTTGTTAAAAATCTGTCGGTTGTACCACTTGATAGTGTGAAGGCTCAGGAACAGCTCATCGGCGATCTGCTGATCAGATAAACCGGTTGCCAATCGCTCTAAGATCTCCCGCTCGCGTTTGTTCATCGGAGTCTGTAACGGCTCTTTATCTTCCATAACAGCTTTCTCAGGGGATGAGACTCATAAACACAGTGTCGGCTTGAGCCATCCTACCATACCTGGTTTGCTTTTTCCATTCTCCTTTCCATTCTTTCGAGTGGAGACATTAAGTCTCCTTTTGCTTATGCTTGGAAAGTATCAACAATCTGTTTTATCAGGCGAAGAAAGGAAATCAAACCATGAATACCCAAACTCCAACCCTGCTCAATGGTGTAAATGTAGACCAACTCGTGGCTACGGTTAACGCCATCCAGCAGAATCCCGATCTGGCTCGTTTCCAATTTCGGGCCCACAATGAATGGCTGGAAGGTGGCCATTCCCGCACCTTTATCCAGGGATTTTATGGCGCCGGTCAGGAAGATGCCTCGCGCACAAAACCGTTCGTGCTGGAAGGAGATGAGCCTCCGGTCTTGCTGAGTGCCAATGCCGGCCCGAACGCGGTGGAAGCCATTTTGCACGCACTGGCATCGTGCCTGGCTGTGGGGTTTATTTATAACGCGGCTGCACAGGGGATCGAGATCGAAAGCCTGAAATTCGATATGGAAGGAGACCTGGACCTGCGCGCCTTCCTGGGGCTTTCTGACAAGGTTCGCCCCGGTTATGGAGGCATCCGCCTGACCTATCAGGTAAAGAGCAATGCCCCACACGAGAAAATCGTGGAGCTGTGCAATTACGTTCAGAAAACATCGCCAGTGTTGGACATCATCCGCAATCCGGTTCCTGTGAGCATTTCTCTGCAGAACTAGAGTCGTGATCGGGTCCTGGATTAAGAGCATGGAGCGGGAGACCGTCTCGGTACCGCTCCATGCTTGATAATGCTTCCTCGATGGTGAGAGGAAAAAATCGCGAAAACTACAACAAGTTCTACTGAGAAACCATGGCTGCGATTTAGGAAGGGTATAGCTTGGTGAGCCTGAGAAAAGCTTATTAGACAACCGGATCCCTTCTTCGAATCGTTCGCCAGGACAGGGAACCTTTCAGCAGCAGATTGAAATCAGTTTGGAAAAAGGAGATTAAACATGACAGCCGCTTATATCCTCGTACAAATGAATGCAAAGGACCCACGTAAAGTCATGGCATCTATTCGTGCCGTCGCGGGAGTGAAGCAAGCTCACCTCTTGATGGGCCCCATCGATTGCATCGCGTATGTTGAAAAAGATACTCTGGAGTCACTTGGTGACACCGTTGTTGCTCTGCGCAGTGTGAATGGTGTGGTGAGTACTGATACTCGCATGGCCGTTCCCGTGCCGTGAGCTGATCTGTCTTAACGCCGGAGGGCAATCCCCCACCAGCAATACGTCGACGATTTCGGAAATGAGGCAATATATCCCGCTTGCATTTCTTCGATCTGAAAATCTCCTTTGATGAGTAAAGCAGGAATATCCCGCGTCAGGTACAGGCCTTGAAAGATCCACCGGTGAACTGGCTCCAACCGCTCTTGCCAGCATTGGACGGCAGGGTCGGGCGAGAGTCCCAGTTCAAAGAAGATCAGTCTGCCGTCAGATTTTAAGACACGTGCGATCTCCCGAATTGCATCTGCGATTTCTGAGATCGTACATAAAGTGAATGTGCTGACGACCGTATCGATGGTGGCATCTTCCAAAGGGATGCGCTCGCCAGGAAGGTCAAGAAATTCAACATCCCGTTTGGTCACGCGTCGCTTTCGTTCAGCGAGTCGGATCATTCCCGGATTCGGTTCAAGCGCATAAAGCTTGTTTACCTTTGTCGGATCGTAATGACTGAAATTCGCACCGGAACCCGCGCCGATCTCGAGAACTGTCCCTTGCGCGTGAGGAATGATCTGCTGACGAATGTTTCGGATGGGAGGCGGATCACCAAGTGCATCCACAAGGTATGGGTAAATAAACTCCTTATAGAAGTGCATTTGCTACTTCTGAGTGATTTCCTTGGCCGCTACCACCAGCCACACATCCATTTCCCCTTTGCCTTTCACGTTCACAGTGCCACGCGGCTCGCAAACAAATTCGTTATTGATTAATTCATAGGTCGTCTGCGTGATCTGCACCGCACCACCGAGACCATGGGACTCCATGCGACTGGCGACATTGACCGCATCTCCCCACACATCATAGACAAATTTACGGCGCCCAATCACGCCTGCGATCATGGAACCCGAATTGATTCCGATTCGAAAACTGACACGATGGCCATTGCAAAACTCATGTTCGGCAACATAATCGCGCATCTCCAGTGCCATGTACACCAATGCTGCGGCGTGATCCGGGCGGCCCCGCGGAACACCGGAAGCTACCATATAACTGTCACCAATTGTGCGAATCTTTTCTACACCGTATTTGTCCAGCAGCGAGTCGAAGTAAGAGAATACTTCATTTAAGAGTTCGACCATTTCCACGGGAGGCAATCGCGCCGAGAGCGGCGTAAACCCCACCATATCGGCAAACAGGACGCTGGCTTCTTCATAGTGATCGGCAATCGTGCGACTCTCATTTTTTAGAATGGCAGCGATCTCTTTTGGCAGAATGTTCAGTAGCAGTGTTTCCGATTTCTCCTGAAACATGTTCTTCTGTCCGACGAAATAAGACACCATCAGGAATACAAGGGAACTGACACCGAACAGGTTAATCACAAAGAAAAAGATGATGACGGTCTGCGAGAGATGATTTGTAAGACGTACATAGGGCTGCAAAATCCCACTCAAAATAACGAGACCCATAAAGGCAAGGAACCAGCGCAAGGCATGGCGCGGATTATCGAAAAGTAACGCTCCTAAGGGGCAGATCAATGCCCACAGGACAACAGCACTGCCGTTGACGAAGCCCCCCAATGTTACCATGAGCAGGAACGGCAGAAGCAGAATCAATAGAAGTTGACTAAAACGGAAGAAGGCATACTGGCGCGTTCGCGCAAAGTAGAAAATGCTGAGAAGCGAAAAGATCCCGTAAGAAAATGGGATCAATCCTGCGACCGGCTCGCGGAAGAAGTAGTACAGCAATCCCCATGCCCAACCCGCGATCATAAACAGAACGGCGCAAATTACTAACAGCGATTTTTGCAGCCGGATATCATCATCATCGTGAGGATCTGAACCAATGCGGGCTACACGTGGCAGCATGCGCTCGATCCAGTTCTGGAGCCAATTGCCATCTGGTTTCATTGTTACACCTATAGTTCCGAGCGAATGGGCTGGGAACGACGCTCCGAACAGATTTCAAATTCCCTTTGGCTATTCCTAATACTTGCGACAATAACAATAGATGAACTTTTGCTCGGTTGCAAAGGGAGTATGGTGTGTTTCATGAGTGCTTTGTACCACTTCAAAACCCTGACCAAATTCATTATGCAGACTTTCGGGGCTGTAGCGTACCACATCCAATCCACTGCATTGTTCTGGGCCGTCAGAGGCGAAGGTCGCAACAATCACGTGCCCACCCTGTTTGACCGAGCGGTGCACTGCCTGAACATACCGTTGGCGGTCTTCCGCCTGTGTAAGGAAATGAAAGACAGCCCGATCATGCCAAAGATCGTAGCTTTGCGCAGGTAAATCTGCCTGTGTAATGTCAGCCTCGATCCAATTGATATCCTCTGAGCGCGAGCCAAGACGCCGTTGCGCAAGCTCTAATGCAGTTGCCGAAACATCCAGGACGGTGATATGTTGAAACCCCGCAGCAGCCAAATCATCGACGAACGTTGAAGCACCACCTCCAATATCGATGATCTGAGCCGTTTTTTGGATTCCAGAATTTTGAAGAAGTTGCAGGGAAAGGTGGGCGTGTTCCTGATACCAACTGACCTGAGTTGGGGATTTGGTTTCGTAGATATGTTCCCAATGGGTTTTTGTGTTCATGGCAACTCGCTTTCCTGTAACATCTGCTTGAGGCGAATCTTATCACTCTTTTCCCATGCCTTGGTCTGTCCGATAGACGATATGTGGTAGTAAAATCTTAAAAGAAGATTGACAGTCCTGTTTTAGTGATGAGGCAGGCATGAGCAAGAGTTCCGGCAACAAAATTCTTGAGTTCTTCGTAGACAAGAAGTTCTTCAAAGAGACTTGGTATTTCTATTTGACCGGGGAGTGGCATGCGCCTTTTCCGGATGAACTCAAAATCTATCGGGGTTTCTTCGACTTCCAGTATAAATTCAATTGGATTTTCCCAAGCGAACTTCATTGCCATGAGTGTGGAAAACCCATGACTGGCTTCTGGGGGCACATGTTTCGTCCTATGGGTTCCGCTCCCTCCAGTTTCAGTCCCAAACTATGCGTCTCCTGTGAAAAATCGGCGCGCCAGTACGAACTTGGCACGGAGGTGGAATTGACGATGATCTTCGCCGACGTGCGCGATTCGACTCCGCTGGCGGAATCGCTGGGTTCGACCGGGTTCAGAGATATCATCAATCGTTTCTTCAAAGAAACAAGCAGGGTTCTGGTCGAACATAACGCAATGGTGAATCGGTTGATAGGCGATCAGGTAATCGGTTTGTTCGTTCCGCGATTTGTGGGAAAGAATCATGCGAAAGCCGCGCTTGATGCGGCAATTGAACTTTTACGGGTGACAGGTCATGGGTCAGGAAGTGAACCGTGGATTTCCGTCGGCGCGGGAGTCCACACAGGCACAGCATACGTAGGGGCAATCGGTGCGGCGGAGGGAGTCACGGAAATTGCCGTGTTGGGAATCGCCCCGACGTTATGCGCGCGTCTCTCCTCCAAAGCCGCGGCGGGAGAGATTCTGATCAGTGAAGATTCCGTGAAATCTGGAAATCTACATGTCGAAAGTTTGGAAAACCGGTTGCTCGAGTTGAAGGGGGTCAGGGAGCTGGTGTCGGTGCGTGTGATAAAAGTAAATTGAAAGGCCGAATTTTGGAATCATGGTTTTGTTGCCACGATAAACGCGTGCACTTCCTCTTCCACCAGCCACTCCTTCTCTATCGCATTGACAAATCCCGCTTGCTCAACAAAGTCCAGACATTCCGAGGTTGTGTACGCGTCGCCTTGCGCGGTAGAGGCGTAAATCCACAGAGCATTGCGGAGGGCGCCCTTGCGTTTACGTCGAGCATCGTCGGCAATGTATTGACTCAGTACGAGCTTCCCGCCTGGCACAAGCGCGGCGTGCGCCTTACGCAATAGATTGACATGCTCTTCGGGGCTGAAGAACATCAAACAATAGGAGAACAAGACCACATCGAATTGGCTTCTGCCATAGTCTAACGCGCGCATGTCGCCAACCAGCATTGTGAGTTGCTGGCTCAAGCCAAGTTTCTCAGCGACCGCGCGGGCAAGGTCGAGTCCGGGCTGGCGATCCAACAATGTGACCTGGGCGCCAGGATTCTGCCTCGCCAGCGCCATTGAGACAACGCCCGGTCCGCTACCCACATCCAGCACGCGCAACCCGTCGCGCACCCTGATTCCCGTCGCGTCCCAGAAGGAATCCACGAGCGACCAAAACCATTGCGGCACGATCAGGTCAGGCGCGCGAAAACCGTGAGTGGCTGAAAAAGATGCCCACGAGGCGGCTTCACCTTCACTTGTCAGATCCGAGATCACTGGATGTTTGCCGGTGCGGATGGCTTGCGCCAATTGTGAATGACCGAGCGTGACCCATTCCAGCAACAACGCGCCGCCTTCATAGGCTGAACTGCCCGGCAAGAGGGTCTGCTCTGCGATGAGTGCAAGTTGATAACCCGCTTCATCCTTCTCCAATAAGCCGATCGCAAACAGCGCGTCAAGCAAGGCGCGCGTGCCGGTCGGATCCCAACCCTCATGTCCGGCGAGGTCGTGCGCGGTGCGATGTCCTACGGCTATCTTTGCCCAGATTTGGAGTTCTAATCCGGCATGGATCATGGCGGTCTTATTGCCGGCCTTGGTGATCGGATCCCAGAATGCTGCAATTGAATCGGCGTCCATGATTTCTCCTTTTTTGATATGCTGTTACCTCACTGGTCCCAGCCGTGCAATGCTCTCCTCGAAAGGATCAATTGCCGTGACGTGCGCGGCTCTGTCCGCGTAACGCCAGGTCAGGCGACCATCGCCTCAACCAATTTCCAGCACGCGCCGAGCATTGAAATCTGCCAGAGCGAACAGGGCGCGCGGTTCGTTGTTCTCGGGATCTACTTTGATTGTCATCTGGTATTCCTTCCATTCATTGCGCATCACGCGGACACCGATTGTATCGCGGGTGTCGCGAACTACTCAGGCATCACGATATGATCGTAGATAATAGATGATCCGAATTCCACCAGCTTGGTGTTTTTCCCACCCGCTACGCCCAAATAAAGCTCCCAAGCTCCAGAGCGACCTGCGAGCATGAGAAAACGAGTTCCGTCCAACCAGCCAATAAATTCTATAGCAACCATGTTTGTCAGAGGGTTTGGCTCACCGCAAATATCTCCATACATCACGAGTGTATCCTGATAAGCTTGATAAGCAAAATGCTGAGAGTCAGGAGCCCATCCATGAAATGCCCAATCCTGATTGGAAGCGTAGGGAATATCTTCAGAGCCGTCCGCGTTGGCAATGTGCAAATTCCTGGTAATCTCCCGGCGAAAGTACGCCACTCGTTTCCGATCCGGCGAGATGGAAAAGGTGCCAGGGAGGCGAAAGAATTCCCCCAGTTTCGTAATAATGCTTCCATCTTTAGACACCGACCATATCGTGAATGGCTCTTCAAACCCGTTCAAGAAATTATCGGGATTCATCCCTTCTGATGGGAGTTCGAGCAGGAAGGAAGATGAATCAGGCATCCAGGCTGGCTGGGCGATAAAGCAGTCGAGTTCACAAATTGTCGTGTAGTTGATAATGGTTCGAGGTCTGCCTGGTTCCTCCACACGGGATAGCCTGAGTTGGTTTGCATTGGCAATGACCATAGTCTTGCCATCTGGTGAAAAAGTAATGTAGCCACCTTCAGTCTTGGGGAACAAGAGACTTTGCTCTCCTGTGCCAGCATCGACGATGAGCACCGGATCAGGGAATGGTATCGCATCTCCTCCCAGGTCAGGCGGATATCCATGTATGGGTGTGAAGGTCAGTTGGTGTGTGCCCGGAATCCATGTGACAAAATCAGGGGAGACCGGAAAGTCACTCGGTACCTCTGCCTGTGCACGCAAGACCTCCTGACTCACCAGGCGGAAGACTCTTGCGTTCATGACGTCGGCTGCCCAGAGTTCTCCGTTTTCAAAGGCAACGAATTGCGCATCATCGGAAAACGAAATAAATTCAACGCTTCCAGGGATGTTTTGATCCCCGGACAGATTGCGCCATCCTGATGAATCCACAACCCATATTTCGACTGTGTCGGCATCTCGCTGCCGCGCAAGAACGATCTTCGATCCATCGGGTGAGAGCATAACCTGTTCGACATCACCGCTGTCCATCATTAAGACTGGTTCCCTGCCCTCATCCAAAAGCCAGAGATTTCCATTGGTCACATATACGAGACGCAGCTTCCCGGCCGTTCCTTCGTTAGCTGGAAGCGGGCATTCTGAGAAAGCTTCCGGATTCGCAGATGCAACCGTGGTCGGTGTCGCGGGAATTTGGGTCGGTGCAGCGGTAATTGTGGGAAGCGTTGATGGTTCAGTAACAGCTGGGACACACGCCACCAGAAGTATGAAGACCGTCAAGAAACACAGGTTTGTTTTCATTTGCGATATCCTTTGCAAATTGACCTGCGAGTATTCATCGGGTTCTACAGTATGGATC
This sequence comes from uncultured Anaerolinea sp., assembly GCA_964489725.1. Lineage (GTDB taxonomy): Bacteria > Chloroflexota > Anaerolineae > Anaerolineales > Villigracilaceae > Defluviilinea. The sequence continues at coordinate 22,168 of CAZBAX010000018.1, forward strand.
GCACAAACTCATCTATCCTGCCTGCAAACATCGCATCAAAATATCCACTGCCTTTCTCCTCGCTCTCCTGACGGACCTGGTCCAGCGTCTCCGCGTAATACTCTGTCGTTATCACAAGTTCGGATGCTGCCAGTTTCTTATGCAACTCCTCAGCCATACGTCGCGGATGGTCCTCGGTCGTTCCAGAAAAAATAAGGGTGGGGATGGTGATCGCGGCAAGTTGTCCATCGCTCAATCCGGCCAGGTGAGGATGTTCGTTCGTTGTCAACGAGCGGGCCCATGTTCTCATAACCTTGCTGAAGATTAAGGGGTCCATGGACAGGAATTGCTGCCTCTTCTGTGAAGATCGCTGGCATTGGTCCTTCCAATTAAACAAGTCCCCGGCTCCAAGCTCGGCATCGAGGACTGCGGACATCCCATCGTACTCTGCGATCTCAGCCGATGCCAGAAATGTGTTTTGTATGATGAAATTCCAGAAACCTTTGTCATCGGTCGGCGGCGCGAGGAAGATGAGGCCGTTGACTTCCATTGGATAGTGGTATGCAAGACGCAGTGAGCCAAGGCCGCCTCCAGAAGCCCCAGCCACAAATGCAGGCGAGAACCCGTTATAGTGGAGTAGTTCGCGCAGTTTGTCAGCCCAGAGTTGGAAGAGGTCACCGCCTTCGAAGAAAAGCCCCGACTCGCCTGTATTGGGGCGTTCCCAGAGCAGCACTTTGTAGCCGTGGTCCTTCAACCTCTCAGCCAGCGGCCGGCCTTCCTCGAGAAGATAAGAACCGCCAGGTGTGTATACAATGGGAATACCTTCCCCATGGATTTCGAAGCGAATATCTACACCGTTGAGAGTCGCAATTTCTGCCATGATTGAATTCCTTTCTCGGCACTCTTGGAATGAGCGCACTTGGCGCGCCGAAGAGGTCCCTTTGCGAACACACAGAATGGGCGCTCTATTAAATCAGCCGCGTGTTCCGCTCCTTTATCCGCCGAAGGCCTTGATCGCCAGGTCGAAAACTTGTTTGAAATCGGACAGGGGATGCACTTCATACCCACTCCAGGCCTGAAGAGGATATGTGCTGAGAATCTCTGTCAGCACTTCATGAGAATCGACATTGAGGATCACTACACCGCCTCCAGCAGGAAGATTGTAAACACAATCCATCGTCCCATCTGCCAGCCGGGCGCTGATCCAGTCTTTCGTCTGCTGAAATAATTCAGCACTTTCGGGAGGATGTTCTCCAGTACGATATTTTGCAAAAACGAGGAATTTCATGGCATGTCTCCTTTCAAAATAGAAACCTGTTGGCTGTTCCTTTGCTCAAACGGTACGCCCGTAAGCAAAGCGTGACGGCTGGAGGTTTTTCGGTCAGCCTCAACGGATTTCCAGCAGTTCAATCCACACGTTGTTGGCAGGCTCCCAACTTAACACGTAAATATAGCTGCCGGGCAAAAGCGGCAATTCTCCAACCCAATCAGTTACAGGCTGAGTGAAGTCCTTTTCGTCCACGGTGAACTCGTAAGCGGCATAGCGATACACTCCACCAAACACAAGCCGGTAGCCGCCGATCTGACCGGCGGGCACATCGCCGAATGCCACCCTCCCCTTCGGAAATATTACAGTCAAATCTTGCAGGTCGCTGGAGCCTTGATTTTCAATTCGCAGCAAAGAGGGTGAGAACAAGCCATTCGTCCACAGGGTAAACGCCAATGGCAGCAAAATCACTACAACGAACGCCAACAGAAGTTTTTTCTTCATTTGGATACTCCTTTCGGAACATCAGCGAATATTGCTCTGAATGGTCGCAAGCAACTCTGCGACAGAAAGGTTGTAATAATCCGAAACGATGCGGTCGCCTGCCAGGTCAAGATAGTCGCCAAACGTGTAGTACATATACTCCGCCTGGACTTCATAGACGCCATCAGGGTTTCGCACTGTGAGGAAGTCCAGCCCCTTATCTAAGAGAAACATGATCGCTCGCTGACCCAACTGAATTTGAGCGCCGTGGCTGACCTCCATACATTCTTCGCCGACACATCCTCCCTCGGTGCGAACCATGATCGTTGCATCAGGTGAAACGCCTTTTAACACACATTCGACCTGCACTGCGGTGTCGGTAACAATCAAAGCGCCTGTTTTGGAATTTCCAAACGGCGGGTCAAAATGACTGATGGAAGGATCGGAAACTGTTCCCAGGATGATCAGGTCAGCCTCTCGGGTCATTTCTTCCGGGCTTCTGAGATAGATGAGATCGGGATGTGGAGTTGGCAGGACAGGCGGTGTTGAAGCGGGAGCGGGGAGAACGTCACAGGGAGACAGGGATCCGACGGACGAAACAGGCGTTGGCGAGGATGATGCATTTCCTGTCGTTGGGATCAAGTGCCATACATACGTCGCAATCCCTGAGATACTCCCCTCTGTGAAATGGAGAGTCACGCGCAGGAATTGATTATCGGAATAACCAAGCAGTTCGAACGTGAAGACAGCTGTTTCGCCCTCCATTTTTCCATCCACGCTGAGGCTTTGCGCGTCCGAGCCGCGTGGGGCATCGTTCACGATCTTTGCTTGAATCCCTGTGATCGAATTTGTGCCGATGAGGACGATTGGCTCGTCCGCCCGGACTGCGGCGGCGGCGAGTTCACCGGTTTGCAGGAGCATATCTACATCTGACTCGATTACGCGCCCATCGGAAAGGTGAGAGCCTTGCAATGTCCCACCGATTGCCTTGCCCTGAATGATAAGCCAAAGGGGAGGCAGTTGCGCATCACCAACTGGCGCAGGTGTTGGGAGCGATATTCCGTTATAAGTGGTCGGCAGATATGGCGATCGGGAGCGTGTGATGAATAACACCAGCATTGTCAAAGCGATCGATACTGCCACAATCCACATTGGTCGTCTGTTCATGGCTTTTTCCCTTCATTCCCCGATACGCGCAGCACACGCACGCCCGTTGGTTCACTCTTGCCCTTCAATTCAAGCGGTCTCTGTTCCAACCCGCCCAAATCCAAACCGGACGCGGCATAGGTCGAGTCGCTGATCAACACCTCACCTGCCCCGGCTTTGGAAGCGAGGCGCGCGGCGATGTTCACATTGTCTCCCAACGCTGTGAAATCAGCCGCACTCCCGCTCGCCCCGGCAATGGATCCTACCCAGGCGATACCGGTGTGAATTCCAACTCCAATTGGAATCCATGGACCACCAGACTTGCCATACCCTGTGACTCGCAGCAGGTCGCCTCCGGCTTGCACGGCACGCTTTGCATGTTCCTTGCCAGCATAACCGGGGATAAATAATGCCGTGACCTCATCTCCCACCAGTTTGTCAATGAACGCGTCCGCCTGAACGAGGCTATTGATCGTGGCTTCATAGAAGCGGTTCATCAAGTGGCTGAACTCAGTGGCATGCATGGTCTCGGCAATCGTCGTTGAGCCGCGCACATCCACGAACAGCATGGTCAACTCGATCTCCGCGCCACCCGGGAATTGGGTTGTAAAAAAATGACAACCCGTGCAGTATCGGGGATTCTTCACCGATTTTCGACCGAGAGTCCCACGAATCACACGCAGGAGCACACTGCCGATACCTTCGAAGGGAGTATTGCAAACCACACAACGCGGATTGGATGGAAGCATTCCATATAGATGACGCCAGTGCTTCGTCCTGACGTTGCCCTCGATAAGATACTTGTGCCACATCTCATCGACAGTGTTGACTTGAAAACGGCGCCGAAGTTTTTCAGGCAGGAGTTGGTTTGGCATAGCTCGCCTATCACAAAAAGCGGTATTTTGCTCTGACTCTTATTCTCTCGGCTTGAAGCGCAGGTACCCACCCATACACTGTGGCTTGTGATGGAATTCCATCCTGGACCCATGCGGTGGTCTCGACATCGCCAGCGCCTGAGTGCTGGGCATTCCGTACAACTCACGACGACTTGGTTCGATGAACTCGAATGCACCCTTCGCCCTTTCGCCGACTCCTTCCAGATGGCGGTCATATGCCTCTGCATCCGGGAAAACGTGGACGATGCTCAACTCCGTTTCTTCCTCATTGAGATATTGGAGGAAAGCAACCGTGCCGGGTTTATTTGCCTGTATGTGTTCGACCATCATTTGGGCGTGTTGCTTCAAGCCGTCGAGATTGCCATCCTTGACTTTGAAATGACTGATGAAAACGATTGGTTCCGACATAGGAGACACCTTTCTCATGTTTCGGTTGGAAGGCAAGTCAGTTCATAGTTTCCTTGTAGGTTCTTGCGAGATATTCGATGTGACTTGTATCCGTACCACAACAACCGCCAAAAAATGGGACGTGGAAGCGTTGGTGCGCCTGTAACATCAGATCAGCCAGGATTTCCGGCTTCTCGGTGATCAATTCCTGTGAGCCATCCAAATCTTTGGGATCCTTGGCAGACGTGTTGGCTTGGAAACTCACGATGCGTTTACTGAATCCAGGACTTTGATTCTCAAGCGCTGCTAATCCGTCGTTGAACACTGTCGGATATACACAGTTGACTGCATATCCTGTTGGTGGTTTGGATATATTTTGATCGATAGTGTCAATTGCTCGAGCCAGTGACGTTCCGTCCAGCAACGTGCCATCTTTGCGGATAACAAAACTCAGCATATAAGGCAAACCCTGTTTTGCCATTGCCTTTGCGATCCCTTGCGCCTCGGATAATGCCGGGAGGGTTGCTGCATATAAAAAATCCACCTGACCTTCGGCGAGCGCCTCCATTTGAGGCATGTGGAAGGACTCCGCTTCAAGGGTGGGCAGCGCTTCTTCGGGTGTATAAGCGTCGCCGCGTGGTCCGGTCAAACCGCCGATAAAAATGGGAGATGCGCCTGTTCCATAACTGGCGCGAATTTCCGTGATAAAACGCGCATTATCCTGATTCACTTTGCTATCACGATAGTCAGATTGCCGGATCCGTTCCTGGTTTGCGCGCCAGGTATCGGTCAACGCGAACATAGGAAGTTGATACTTTTGCCCTACCTCAAGATACTCACGGTGAACCTGTGCAAGGACTAGTGCATACGCAGGCTTGTAAATCAGCGTGGCGTGATACAAGTAAGGATCAAATTCGACTGCGGGATTTCGACGCAGACGCTCATAGATCGATCCTTCCGAAAGCGCAAACGAACCGGACTGGATGACTTGTTCAAATTGCATGGATCAATTCCTCAATTAATACCAGGTGGATTTTTACTACTAGGGACTGCCAACGATTTCAAACAGTAACTCGGTCAGTTCTTTCGGCGCGATCACGTTGACTCCATGACCAGATGCAACCGTGCGAAAACGTCTGCCACTCGTCCATGCGGGAGGTTCGGCAGGAGGCGGCTGATCTCCGATGCAGACGATGATCGTTTGTGGAATGGAATTAACACGCTCCAAATCATATTGCGCCGGGTCTTGAAATGTTTTGTAGGGATGAGGCGTATCCTTTTCCTCAAGCCAGCGGATGTCGTCTTCGTCGGTCACGCCAAACTCGCGAGGATCCATCGGTATGACCAGCCAGCCGTCGCCGGTTGCTTGAACGTAACGATCCAGGTCTTCAACTGCCTTTGGATCGTCCCTGCCCCATGAACCCATCATGGATTGACCGGGCAGGGGTTGCGATCCATCTACAATCACAAGATGAGACACACGCTCACGCGCTCGATCCGCAACGACAGTGACAACTGTCGCGCCGTAACTGTGTCCTACCAAAATTACATCACGCAAATCTTCGTATTCAAGAACATTCACGACATCCTGAATATGCGTTTCGAGACCGATATCGCGTGTGAGAAGATGGGCACGTTCACCGCAACCTGTGAGCGTTGGGGCATACGCCTCATGCCCGGCGGTACGCAGGAGCGCAACGACTCGCTTCCACACCCAGCCTCCCTGAATACCACCATGGATCAAAACGAAAGTAGCCATGACGCAGAGATCCTCCTTTTTGCGAGATTGCGCTCTCTCAACGGAAACGCATAACAGATCAACCATTACCGTATGCGATCATATTTGGAAGAGACTCGTTGGCGCCGCATATTTGATATCTTCCAGTCCGATCATGAAGACCTTTGCGTCTGCTTACGATGCGTGCAACACCGACCGTCTTTGTTTGGGTGTGACAGACTCGTATATACATGATGTTCTCCATCAGCCATGCCCCACAAAAAAAGCACTCTTTACGAACATTATAGATAAATCCAGTTCGAATTCAACAGGCAAAAATCAAAATTTACGAGCAGAGACAAGTCTCTACTCGTAAATTTTCCAGTCACTCTTACACTGTCGGCACTTCTTCATTTGCCGCGTCCCGTTCGAGCGCCGCTTCCGGATGTACTGTCTGTTGTGCTGCTATGGCACAACGAACAAGTTCATCTGGCAATCTCAAGGCACAAAAGTAAAGGAGTCGACGACCGTGTTGTAGAGAGTTTCGATGGTTGCGAATTCATCTTCAGCCTCATCCCATGGAATGAACATCAAGTCGTACACGTGATCGGCGTGGATGATAAAAACATTTCGCGAAGCGGCTACGGCTGACAATCCGTCTACTACCACAGCTTCCTCGCCGCCCACTGTTCGGTCAACGCGCTCGATGATGTCGGGATACGGGAGTTCAGCAGTCTTCTCGTCGGCGATCTGGCTGGCAGTCCGTCCCAGTGCATCATGTACTTCGATGATGAGATTCGCGCCATGACATGCCATGGAAGGACCTTCCAGAACGAGACACACCTCATATGGAAGTGGATCTAACCGTACATAGCCATCTGGAAACAGAAAACAGTACTCATACTCCTCGTTTCTCAGAAGCTGTGTGCCTGTCTCTGGCTGCGGACAGGCAGGCCCAGCCGTTGGTTCCGGTGGTTGGGAAGGGAACGCCTCCATCGTCGTGGCAACCACAGTCGCCACCTGATCCGAGAACGCTGGCTGACCTGTATCCGTGGCAGTAGGTGAAGTGCAAGCCGACAGCGTCAGAATGATGACCATCATCAAATGGAAAAAGTCCCGTTTCATCGCTTGCTCTCCTTTCCAAACTCTATTCAATCAAACGCAGGATGATCGGGTAGTCTTTGATGTGGAAATTCCGGATCACAAGGTTACCGTTCTCACTCTCGATGATGAGTTCCTGCTCGAAGCCATGAAGCACATCAATTCCGATCACTTTTTGTGCAGAGGTATCGGGAAACGTGAGGGTGGAGGGTACGCCAGGGTCGTAGTCAACAGCGACGCCACCATTCCACACAGCGAACAGTCTGTCGCCATTTGGCAAGCTGAAGCCGTAACTCATCAGGCGCGAGGTATCACTCTCGATTTCTACTGGGATTTCAAGAGGCTTGTTTCCAGCCATGACCGTACTCAGGTTGCGCATTGTCGGGTATGACCAGGGACGGTCATTTATGAAATTATCCAATCCGACAACCACATCGAGTCCTAACTCCATGACGATCGCGCGCGCGGTGTACTTTGCCACTTGAATATCCGTCTTTTGGATTTCCCGTCCGTTAACCCTGCATCCCGAGAAGCCGCAATTCTCTTCCGAATTCCATGCCATATCAGTACCCCAATACTCTCCGGCGAAACCGCTGACAGATGCCGTCTGCTTGATCTCCTGCACGATCGAGGAATATTCGTAATAGTAGCTTCGAGTAACTCTTATGTTGGGGGCAACATCATAGAAAGGGTGCCAGGAGACGACATCGAACTGCTTCACGACATTGGACCTGAGGAAAGTGAAGATGGGGTCGTGGTTCCCGCCGAGAATAAAGGTGGCAGAGACAATCTTCGCCTGTGGATCCTCCTCGCGAATCACAGGGATGACCTGCCTGACCAACTCAATGTAGTCCTGGGGCAGGATGCACTTGGTTAAATCGTCTCCGCAGGCATCCGGTTCGCTCCAGATCGTATAATAAGGAATACGTCCCTTGAAATGCCGCACGACGAAGCGCACAAAGTCTATGAAGTCGTCAATTTGCTCCTGGTTCTGGAAGCGCGGCGTGGCCAATTCTTCTCCCAGGGCGTGACCTTCCTTGTCCCAGAAGTGGAGCATGAGGTTCATTTGGATGCCGTATTCAGCCAGATCATCTATGAAAAAGTCCATGCCCTCGGGGATAGCCAGCTCAGTTCCTGTGCTCCAATCAATGGGGGGTTCTTTTTCGTACAACCCCATATCCACCCGCTTTACTCCTGCTAAGTTGAGGTGATTCAAGAGAGAGTCCCACTGACCAAGAGGGTATCCCAGGTTATCAGGATTGATCCCCATGCGATTGTCGGAGAGCTCGCGTGATTCCTTGAGTAGAAGAATGGTCTTGGACAGATTGTTTCCTTGTTGCAGGATCACGGATCCGACTGCACCTTCAGTACCTGATGTCGGGACGGAGAATTGGCTCGTATTGCCATCCAAGTCGGTAGTGGTGGCAGTCAGATGGGGTCCGGTGAAGGAAGTTCCTTTGCTAAGAGTAAAGATCCCTGTATCATCGGCCCTTGCCTTGCCCTCGTAAATCGCTCCCTCGTTACCAGCGTCGGAGAAGATTTCGACCGTGCAGTTGGAACAGGTACTACCTATCAAAGTTCCCGCCTGCAGGTCAAAGTCGAAGATCTTTGGAAAAGCTATTTCGGTGTTGCCGCTCTTCCAGAGTGAAATGCCAAACCAGCCATGGTCGTGGATGCTGTTCTGGGTAATGGTGTTGCGCACTGTCTGCGTATCGGAAACAAATATGCCATTTTCCCTGTTATACGCAATGATGTTGTTCGGTCCAATGGTGTTCAAGTAGGCACCCTCGGAAATCACGACGCCGTTACGGTTACCCAATGCGTCCGCACTCTCTGCATCGGTACCGATCAAGTTACCTGTGATCGTATTGAGGCCAGTGCCGGGTGTTGCCAGGGAAATCCCGTTATCATTATTGCTTAACAGATTACCCTGCCCAAATGGTCCGCTGCCAAGGCTTCGATCTCCGCCAATGATGTTGTATTGCGCGTCACCGGCCATGGCGATGCCTGGACCGGAGAAATTGGTAATCTGCATCCCGCGGATGGTGTTTGCATGGGACGAAACGATTTGCAGGCCAGGCCATTCGCCAGTTGCACTGCTGCCGTCCAATACTACTCCGGCATTGCTGGCGTCAACCGTCAGATTACCTTGCGTGATCCACGGCAACTCGTTGGCGATGAAGATGGTTACCGGCGCATTGGGAGGGAAGATAGCAGGATCGAAGGTAATCGTGTCGCCGTTCTGCGCATCTAGCATTGCCTGGCGCAATGTGCCGGGACCACTGTCCGCGGCGCTGGTGACGAGCAGAGTCCTGCCTTGGGGTGTTGGTGATGGAAGTATGGATGTTGCTGTTGGTGGTGCCAATGTGGGCATAGGGCTTGGCATACAAGCCGCTAGCGCCAGCAAGAGAAACGAAGAGATTACTCTTGCAAATCTGAAGAATTGATTTCGTTTCATTTCACACCTCCAAATTTGTCACTCCACCTGGACAATCAACAAGCCTGCACCGTCCGCCGCCAGATAGAGCAAGTCACCGTCAACGGCGAAATCGCTGATCGGGAACGGGAAATATCCTGACAGATATGGATTGGATCTGTCGCTGACGTTCAACGCCCGAATGCCGTTGTTGTACAACAACATGTAGAGCGTGTCACCCGCCGGAACCATCCTGGTGACAAAATCATCGTCAGGCAGTTCAAATCGATTGATCTCGCGCGGATGCGATGGGTCTGAGATATCCAGAGCATATATCGTAAATTTGAAGCCTTCGCTTTTAACGCCGCCGCGACTTGCGGCATAGATCGTATCGCCGGAAATAGTGAAGTCCTCCACTTGCTCCGACGGGTCAACTGCCGGTTCGAGCAAGCCAATTTCAACCGGCGTCAGTGGATCGCTGATATCGAAGACATGCAGGCGCGTGGATTCTTTCTGGCTGAATACGATGAGATGCGGTCCAAGGGCTGATAGACCCGTAACTGTAGCGCCATCCATCAAGACCTTGTCCGCCAGCACCGGCTTGGCAGGATCGCTCATGTCAACAATGCCAAAGCCACCGCCGATCCACGACCCGTTAGAGGTATTCGTCAATAACCCGGTATAAAGCACGTTCCCCACCAGGGCAGGGATCGGCCAGTAGAAAACACCTTCCGCATTGTCCACCCCTATATCGCCCACCGCCATACGAGGGTCGGCTGGATCGTTGATGTTCACTGCGCTGGGTCCCAAACCGAACAGTCTATCCCCACGTACGGCAAGCCCTTCGAAAATAGAGGGTTCGTGATATCCCCAATCAAACCCATCGCCATTGAGCAGATCTGGAGTCGGACTTGCCAGATCCAGCACACGCAGCCGTTGCAATCTGTTCCTTCCGACTGTGGTCACAAGGTAGGCAAGGTTCTGGTTCAGAGCGATCCGTTCCGCTGTGATGAAACCATGAGGAGGAGCCAATTCGCCGGTGAGTGTGATGGTCGCCGGGTCACTGACGCTGTACATCTCCAAGCCGAGTTCGCTTGTGACGGCAAGCGTCTCGCCCTCCACTGTGAAGTGATTAAAACAACTCTGTGGTTCGAATCTGACCTGGGCCTGCTGCGAAGCTGGATCTGTGATGTCAATAATGGAGAGGGAAGTAGGACAACCCGAGTGTGGAAAGGACCGACTCAACAGGAACAGGGCTTTATCGGTCGCCATGATCTCGCTAATGGTCCCTTCGATAACCATCTCCCGGCGGGCGATTTCTCTAGGCTGTGCCGGGTCGCTGACATCCAGCACGAGCAGGATATCCGGGTCTTCGGTAAGCCGATTCTCAACAACATAAGCGAGATCACCCAACACTGCGACCTGATACCCCTGGGCGCCATCCAACGAGATCACGCTGAAGGTTCGCTCGAGATCCGCGGGATCAACCAACTGCAATGTGCCCTCGTAGGCATGGGTAACCGGATCCTGCCGGCCGCTTGCGAGATAGAGCACCCTCCTGCTGACCGCGAGCGCAGGGTTGCCAGAATGGGCGCGCCTTCCAACCTCGGCGGGATGCGCCGGGTCGCTGACATCAATGGCGATCATTGGTTGATCAGCGGGGTAGGAGGTGACGGTGTACACGAAGTTCCCAGCTGCTAAGAGATCGCCGGAAACATCGCTCATCCTGCCAGCCAGGCTTGGCAAAACGGGATCGCTGACATCGTAGATCAGCATCTCGGTACCGACTCGAAGATATGCCATGCCAGACCGCACGGCAATCGAGGCTGGCAGATCAGTCAACACTTCGCTCTGCCACAAAAGTCGCGGCGAAGACGGATCGCCGATGTCAATTGTCGTGAAGCGCGCGCCGATGCCAAGATAGACGGTATTCCCATCAATGGCAACCGCATCGAACAGACCTCCCAATTGTTTCACGACCCTGAATGTAAGTCCACTCTGATCCTGAAACTGCGGTTCGGGCGTATGGGTTGAAGGCGCCTGCATCGTGGCTGCAATGACGGTCCCCACCGGATCCGAGAGCGATGGTTGTGCTGTGTCAACGCTTGAAGGTGAAGCGCAGGCAGAGAGAGCCAGTAACGCGACCATCATCAAAGAGAAAGTATTGCTTTTCACATTTCACTCTCCTCTACCAACCTTCAATCACTCAACCGCGGGATGTTTGGATGGTCCTCGACCAGCAAGACGCGCTTTGTACACCGATGGAGATGTTTGCATAATTTCCTCTCCTTCACGGAGTTGTCCAGGGTGGGCTTGTCACAACCATGTCTGGGCCGAACCACCTGAGATTCTTTGCTAGATGGTTCGGCCTTGCGTTACGAAAGAGGTCAGCCGCCTCATGGGTTTGCAACGCCAGGTGGGCGAAGTCAATGGCGCTTCTGACCTCCATATGTTTGAACGGGATGGCGCTACTCCATCGCTGGAGGTCCAGCCTCGTTCGCGTCGCCATCTTCGTCATGGATTTGGGCAAAACTCCATGGTCGCATCTCTTCGGTGATGTCGAAGCCGATGCTCGTGAAATCTGCGGACCAGGCGCCGGTTTTCGGGTCGGCTATTACAAAGATGACCCCTTGTGTTTCCGCTTCCGCCATACCAGCGACAACCACAACCTCCCTGCCCACGGGAGCTGTGCCAGCCATGATCTCATTTTCAGTATCGAAGACTTCCATGGTAATCAGTTCCAGCACCAGCCTTTTTTCAGTTGCGCCATCAGAAACGACCACGAGATTTCCCGGTAGCAGGTCCAGCCCGTGATCTTCAAAAAAGACGATTACGAACCCTGCTTCATCCGCCTTCCGACTGCCTTGCCATAGCAGTTTGGCGTCTTCAGCAGCGGACTCGAAGATGGACAAGTTCAGTCGTCCCTGGTCGAACCCAGTAGTCCAGAACCAATCACCGGCTACGGAAGCAACAATGTAGGGAGTAGGAGCGGAAAATCCATCTTTGCACTTCCCGGCGCTTCCGGCATTGTAGATTGCCTGAATTACCTTCGGAGGCAGCGCCCGACCGACGAACAACTCCACCTCATCGATACGCCCATTCAGGAAGAATCCGCTTTCATCTTCAGAGCCTGGGGTATCAGATGGATTTCCACGATGGCCAAACTTGAGGGAGGAAACCGAGTCAAGATTGTTCGGAGATTCGCCGGTCGCGATCGGCTTCCCATTCATGAAGACCTGGATCTCTCCAGCCTTGCGCGTGGCTGCAAAATGGATCCAGGTCTTAACCGGGATGGAAAGCGGGGCTGAATCAACATTAATCTCGCCACCGTCACCCGATGCCATTGCCAGCCGTATAGCATTCTCCTCGAGCTTGGTAAGCGTCCAACCGATGGAAGGACCAACACCTCCTTGCACCCACTTTTCGATCAGGACCTGTTCTCCAGCCGTAGTATTGAAGTAGACCCAGAGGTCGATCGTGAAATCGCCTGTTCCCAGGTTGAGGGCGGGGTCATGCGGTACACTGACGAAGTCTCCATCTCCATCCAGAATGAAGGCCTGATCGACAAGCCCCTTGCCGGTGACTGCGTCGCCGTGCAGCAATGCATTTCGTCCGCCGATGAGATCGTCAGTGTTGCCATCTCCAGTCCACCAGCCGGTCATGCCAGCAGGAGGTGGAAGGCACTCTTTAGTTTTCGATGCAGCTGCCCCGGAGGCACTTGCCAGGGAAAGTGACAAGGCCATTGCCAGGGCAAGCATGGCACGGGCCGCATAGAACTTCGTTTTCATGGTCTTACTCCTTTAATCGTTTGTTGCCAGGACACTTTTTCCCGGTGCAATCCAGTGAATCGACCGAGCTGTATTGCGATCAATATTCATTTCACTTCCTTTCTTTTATGACTTGAGTGGATTGGGCAGCCATTGATAAAGACGTTATGAGTCATCAAGTTACTGTTCTTCTCCCGCATCTCGATCAATGTACCCAATCTGGTCAGGTGTGGTACTGCTATTACATCGCTTCTGCACTGCCAAAACAATATTAAAGACTGCCAATAACCGCCAAGTCGGGAAACATGTTAAATAGAGTCCTGCTTGGGCTCAGCTTCAGGTGCTGAAACTGCAAAACTGTCTTATTTTTCAAAGTGAATTCGCGCTTAACAATCCCACTTGTCTCATGACTAACTTTACCGTCCGGTGGTGTTTGTAGGCTGAAATGCATTTCCTAAACGATGTAAATTATGCGGCACCCTGTATTTGTATACACCGGATTCGATATTGTCTAAATCCTGCAAAGTTGTCGGTGTTGGTTACGTGAACGAACATCTCCCCACCATCATTATAGATATATTGGGTCGAATTTCAATAAGCAAAATGCAAACAAAAAGAGCAGAGATTAATCTCTGCTCTTTTCTATCTCAAATTCTCTTTACACTGCCGGCGCTTCGGCTTTTTCTTTTTCACCGTCCCGCTCGAGCACCACTTCGCCTTCGGGGTTTAGGATGACTTCGATCGCGTCGCCGTTTTGGAATTCGCCGCCCAGAAGCTTGTCGGAAAGCGGGTCCTCCACCTTTTGCTGGATGATCCTGCGCAGTGGACGCGCCCCAAATTCCGCGTCGTAACCAAGCTCGGCAAGCGCTGCCAGCGCATCGGGTGTGGCCGTCAGAACAAGGTTATGTTCCTTGAGGCGCTCGGCCACTTTATCCAGTTCGAGCGTGACGATCTTCTGGATATCCTCTTTGTTGAGCGAGCGGAAGATCACGACCGCATCAAGACGGTTGATAAATTCCGGTCGGAAGGCGCGTTTGAGCGATTCACTTAATTTCTTGCGCATGTCTTCGTAGGACAGGCGTTCTTCAGTTACCTCATCACGTTTGACCGCGAAGCCAAAGGAAGACTGCTTCTTGATCACATCTGCACCGATGTTGGATGTCATGACGATGATCGCGTTGCGGAAGTCCACCTTGCGGCCCTTCGCATCGGAGAGGTGGCCCTCTTCCATGATCTGCAGCAGCATATTATGGACTTCAGGGTGCGCCTTTTCCACTTCATCAAATACAACAATAGAGTACGGACGGCGGCGCAGCGCTTCAGTAAGCTGACCTGCTTCTTCGTACCCGATATATCCTGGAGGTGCACCGACCAAACGGGAGGCGGTATGGCGCTCCATGAACTCAGACATATCCAGTTGGATGGCCGCTTCTTCGCTGCCGAACATGAACTTGGCCAGGGTCTTGGTCAGCTCGGTCTTGCCAACGCCTGTGGGGCCGAGAAACATGAATGAACCGATCGGGCGGCGCGGGTCTTTCAAACCGGCACGCGCACGGCGGACTGCACGTGAAATGGCGATGATCGCGTCTTCCTGCCCGATGATTCCCTTGCGAAGTTCATCCTCCATCTTGAGCAGTCGATGCGATTCCTCCTCCGCCAGCTGCATCAGCGGAACACCGGTCCACATCGAGACCACTTCGGCGATATCCTCCGCCGAAACCACGGGACTCGTGGCGCGGTCCCAGCCGGTACGCAGGCGTTCGATCTGCTCGCCGAGCTCGACTTCGCGCTCTTCCCACTCGCGTACATCCTCGCTGTTGCCTTCCTCCTGCGCCAGCGAGCGGTTCTGGCGGGCCTGTCTTAATTGCCCGAATAAGTCTTTTGATTCCTTGGCTGCTTCACTCTTGTACATGCGCACACGCGACGAAGATTCATCGATCAGATCGATGGCCTTATCGGGGAGGAAACGTTCCGTCACGTAGCGTGAGGAAAGGTGCGCAGCCGCTTCGAGCGCTTCGTCTGAGATCACCAGGTGATGGTGCTCTTCATACGCCGAGCGAATGCCTTTGAGGATTTCAATGGTCTCCTCTTCAGATGGCTCATCGACTGTGATCGGCTGGAAGCGGCGCTCGAGCGCAGCATCCGACTCGATATGCTTGCGATATTCGTCCATGGTGGTCGCGCCGATGACCTGCAATTCACCACGCGACAAAGCGGGTTTCAAAATATTGGCTGCATCGACGGAAGAACCGGCGGCTCCTGCACCAACCAGCATATGAACTTCATCGATAAACAGAATGGCGCCCGATTGTTTCAACTCATCGATGACGCGTTTGAGTCGTTCTTCGAACTGACCGCGATACATCGTACCGGCCACCAGGGAACCAACATCCAACTGAAGCAACCGCTTGTTCATCAACGGCGCCGGCACGTCGCCATCCACGATGCGCTGGGCGAGCCCTTCCACAATAGCGGTCTTGCCGACACCGGGTTCCCCGATCAATGCCGGGTTGTTCTTGGTGCGGCGCGCCAAAATCTGGATGACGCGCTCGATCTCCATCTGGCGACCGATGACCGGGTCGAGCTTTTTCTCTTCGGCTTTCGACGTCAGATCGGAGGCCAGCTGGTCGACCAGCGGCGTTTTCGGATTCGGCTGGGCGCCGCGCGTCGGGCCCGCGCTGGTGGGCGTCGGGGAGGACGATGCGGATTCGTTCAAGACGCGGCGAGTCTGCCTGCGAATCTGTTCGGGCGTTACGCCGAGCCGCCGCAGTACTTCCATGGCCGTGCTATCCACACGGATCAACCCCAGCAAAATATGTTCAGTCCCAATATAATGGTGACCCAGGCGGCGCGCTTCCTCGACAGCATGCTCGAGGACCTGCTGCGTTTCCCCCGCCAGCTCCACGCGATTCGGATCAAAACTTGAAGAACTTGTTGTCACGCGGCGAATCACTTCGCGCACGCGGTCAGATGTCATTCCCAATTCGCGCAGGACACGTCCTGCGACTCCTCCTTCTTCATCCATTAAACCCAAAAGGAGATGCTCGGTTCCAATATTATTATTGCGAGAGCGTTCAGCCTCCTGGTGTGCAAGGCTGAGGACGCGGCGTGCTCGCTGTGTAAAACGCTCCATTCCTGCCATAATAGTTTTCTCCTGTTTCTATGGGACGATTCTACCAAAAAGGGAGGTGAGTCCGCGTAGGAAAATGATTAGAATTTGATTACGAACGATTACAATATTATCGATAGTTAATACTTTCACTTTGGTAAACAAGCCATGTCGAAACAATTGCACGTACAAATAAGGATACAGTTATGAAATCGATATGCGTCTTTTGCGGATCATCAGACACGGTTCACGCAGATTATTTCTCTGCCGCCCATCAAATGGGATGGACTCTCGCCGAACGCGGCATCCGTTTGATCTACGGCGGCGGTAAAACAGGACTTATGGGTGCGGTGGCCAATGGTGTCCTCGAAGCCGGCGGGCAGGTGATCGGTGTGATCATTCCTTCCATGAATACTGCTGCTTTAGCATACGCAGGTCTTACACAAATGGATGTAGTGGACGGTATGCACGCTCGCAAAGCTCGTATGCACGAACTAGCCGATGGCTACATTGCACTGCCAGGTGGTCTGGGAACGTTCGACGAACTCTTCGAGACGCTTACCTGGGCACAGACAGGTGCACACGAAAAACCGGTCGGCTTGTACAACATCAGGAACTACTATGCGCCCTTGCTGGCTGCCATCGATCATGCGGTACAGGAGGGTTTCATCTTCCAGGAACATCGTGACTCATTATTCTGCGAAGCGGACCCAACCGTGTTGATCGACAAAATGGAACTCTATGAGCATCCGCATGCTGCTGTGAAAAGGTGGATGAGGGAGGACTAGCGTGGCCGTCCACATTGCCGCTATGCGGCGTGCTACGCTTATCTTACGCATGTTCACCAGCACAGCCACATGTTTCAAAACCCTGCGCAGCGGGAAATTCAATTCCTGCGTTTAGAAACGTGTGCAGCACTCTCTACTACTTGACGGGGTTGCCCCACCAAAGGTTCCATCCATCGTAACACGCTTTATATGAAAAAGATGTTTTTATGCACATTTTGCAACTTGGACTGGCTGCAAAAGCCTTGCGAAGGTTTTGAGTAAATGTCGAAACTGTCTGGAAAACAACCTTCGCAAGGCTCTTTAGGATGAGAAGATTTCATGAATATTCAAAAATTGCAACTATGGGCAGCGGATCTCCAGGCACAAAAGGATTTCTACTCAAACATCCTTGAATTACCCACAGAATTGACTTCCGCTGGGGTGCTCGTCCATGCAGGAAGCACAGAAATCCTATTCACACACGCGCCATCTGGTTTCGATGGCGCCTATCACTTTGCGTTCAATATTCCACAAAACCAATATCAAGCCGCCAGGCAGTGGATCACAGCCAGAATTCCGTTACTGAAGGATAAAACCGGCAAAGAAGATTTCCATTCCGATTCGTGGAATTCCGATTCGGTCTATTTTCCAGATGCGGCGGGGAACGTACTCGAATTCATCGCACGTCACAGCCTGAACAACGCGGTCGGTGGCGATTTCGACGCTTCGAACATCCTGAACGTGAGCGAAATCGGCTTGCCTTCTGAAAACGTGATCGCATTTGCGGGTGAACTTTGCGCAAAGCTCGGTTTATCGATCTACAAACAGGAACCCAACGAGACGTTCACCCCCGTCGGCGACGAGAACGGATTGTTCATCCTGCCGATCAAGGACCGTAGTTGGATGCCAGATTCAGGCGTCCCTGCAAAGCTGCTACCGGTCCGCGTACGTGGTGAAAGCTGGGAAGTGCGCGGCGTGCCGTATGAGATTGCTCACTAACTGATGTGACGCAGTCCAGCCACTGTCCCCTGGCGGGGATAACCCTGGCACCGCCCGCCAGGGCAGGTGTAAAGACGCGGAGTCACAGAGAAGATATAAAGGGCTTTTCCACCACCTGCACTGTCTGTGTCTCCCCCGGCGCCGACCAACCGGGGCGGTGTGTGGCAGAAATTGCGTAAGGTGAGTCACTAATTTTCCAGAGGTCTATTTTTATGTGCATCTCGAGGGTTCATCTTCGTCCAGGCAGGCTGCAGTTTATTCTGTTTCATTGCGTTTGAATAAAGTTGCTCATGCAAATCTATGCTGCACTGGGTATCATGCGTTTCTGCAAGGGCGCGACTGTTTTTGCCCATTACCTCTCGTAGCTGGCGATCCTTTAAGATTGTGAGCATCGCATCGGCGAGCTTATCGATATCCCCGGACTTTGCTAAGAATCCATTGATTCCATTGTGGACAATTTCTGGCACAAAGGTGGCTTGAACAGCCACGATCGGTAATCCACTCCCAATCGCCTCCAGAAGGACCAGGCTTTGTACCTCCACCTCAGATGCGGTAACAAAGAGGTCGGCGAGTCTGTAAATCTGCGGCAATCCATCCTGCAAAGCAACATAACCAGGGAAATACACATGATCCGCAATTTGCAGAGCTTCGCACATCTTCATGAGCGCGTGTTTCTGGCTCCCATCTCCAACAATGAGCAAATGGACTTCTGTCTGTCTCATGACCTGGGCAGCTGCCTGAACAACGCGTTCCACGTTCTTATCGATATCCAATCTCCCCACATGGAGAATGAGTGGGATCTGTGGAGGAAGCTGCAATCTTGTTCGTATATCGTCCTGGTCCTCTATAGACAACGACGATCGAAAAATGTCCAATGTAATCCCATTACTGATCGTCACAGGTCGGATGCCCGTCATCCTTGCGACTAAATCCGAAATTGTTTGTGAGGGTGTGATCACAGACGTATACTGACGCAACAACCGGCTGGCATAGATCCAAAGAATCGATTCAACCGCGGCGCGCAGTCCGGGAATGTTGGGCAGATATCTTGCAGCAAACCATGGACCCTGGTGAATGGTTAGCAGGGTTGGAATACATGAATAACGCGCATATTCCTGTCCCAGCCGACTCAGGAGTAAAGGCTCGTGGGTATGAATGATGTCCGGGGAAAAATCATTCAATGCACGCAGAACTTCTCTGCGTGGATAGAACAGAAATCTTTGTCTGACGCGCAATGGGTTATGAATTGACCTTAAGCGTACTACCGTAAGATTGCCCTGTTCAGAACGATAGGGAGATATTTTGTCGCTTGCCACGATACAGAGCACTTGATGGCCCCTGGCCGCCATCGATTTTGCCAACCGCTCCACCAGGATTGCGGCGCCGCTGATCATCGGAGGATAGGATTGAGTGATGTAAGCGATACGCATTGTGAGTCTCTTTCTGCTTCTGCTACCAGTGAATAAATGCGGTCCATCAGCTCTTCGGTTTGCACATGGACGTTGCCCTGTGGGCTGGGTTTCCATGGAGCGCCGAAACGCATAAAACTTCTGCCTGTGAATTGCCACGCACCTTCCCGTGCGCTGCCCTGCCAGTGGAAATGAAGAGGGGTCCGGAACTGTGGATGCACGAATAAACCTACGGGGATGATTGGCGCCCCTGATTCGATAGACATTCTCACCGTGCCGCTTTTGGCGGGGATGCGCTGCCCCAAAGGCACATCTTTTCCCTCGGGAAAGATAGCGATCGTTTTGCCCTCACGGAGCAGGGAACAAGCCAATTCTTTTGCATCCCTGGCTCTCTCAGTCCCGCGATAGACAGGAATTTGCCCTGTTTCCTTAAGCAGCGATCCGACCAGCGGGATCGTGAACATGCCCTCCTGAAGAAGAAAGTGAGGTACCTCGTCCAAAAGAAAGGGCAAGTAGAAGGGATCACAACCAGGGGTATGGTTCATCGCAATGATTTTGGGTCCCGCTGGCAGAGGCAGGTTTCCTCGTACATCATAGGTGCGATTGAGCAATGCGAAATAAGACTTCAAGATCAGTCGAGCGGTTTGTTCAGCGGTATACATGGCAGGCTCCTTCAGGCAATCAATAGATCTGACTTGCGATTTTTGATGACCAGCCAGATCATGCCAACGACGATGCATAATCCGATCAGGATGATCCAGCCGTGCATCGGTATGCTTCCACCGAAGGCCCCGGCAGCACTGGTCAGGAGACAGGCGGTTCCACGACCGAGCAGATTCGCCATTGAAAAACGAATGCGTGAAATCTTGCCAAGCCCTGCCACGTAACACATTGCGTCATTGGGCACAAGCGGCATGACGAGCGTGAGCGCAAAGAACGTAATTCCCTGCCCCTTTGCCGATTGATCCCAACGAGCCAATACATCGGATGAAATCCATTTTTCGGCGAAGGTCCGTCCATAGCGACGTGCCAGCACAAAGGCAAACTCACCACCGATCACGAGGCTGATCCAGGAGAGAAGGAACCCGCCCCAAAAACCGTAAAGGAAGCCACATGCCACCATCAATGCCTGACCGGGGATGAAGGCAAGAAAGACCTGTAGGACAAATAAAATGAACAGCACAGCGGGTCCCCAAATTCCCAGCGCATGCATGGATGCTTCCACGGCATCTCGGTCGCTGAACCAGTTCCACATTGCTGCCATCGGTTCGCGAGACAGCCAGAGCAAGAGCGGAATGCTTACTACCAGGATCAGTTTGAAGAAAAGGTTTGATTTCATTTCGAACTCCTTTGGTTATCCCTACTATCGCTTTTTCGAACTGCCAAAACCAGAGAACGGACTGCCAAAATGTGTCAATCGGACCTGCCAAAAGCTGCCACTTAAACAGATCGACCCCAAAGCCGAAGCTTTGGGGTCAAAAGTATGTAATGCTTACTGAATTTTGAAATACTAATGTCTCAATTTTGGGCTAAAAATAGCCGTAAAAACGAGTGATTTTTGAGACATACAATTTTCAAAAATCAGTAGAGTAGATTACTCAGATCAGTTGCTGTCTGCAGGTTTTACGTTTTCCACGATCAAGCGAGCCAGGCCTCGCAACGCATTGCGGCGTGTACGATTGAACGTACCCTCCGAGATATACAAACGCGCCATGATCTCGCGATTAGGGACGCCCTCCACATAGGCGTCGTACAGAACCGCGTAGCTGTACCAGACCCTGGGCAGCGGCTCCGGCGGACGCGTTCCGGCGGGGCGGAACGAATCGATCGCGTCAGCCAAAAGTTTTTGCAGCATCTTGCCGCGCTCCACATGCGACTCAGCCCGGATGCCCGCCCAATCGGCGAGCGAGGACTGTCCCAGGGCGATGTAATCAGAGAAGTGACGCAGCCCATCCTCCACCAGTTTGACGAACTCTGCATCAGGACTGGTGGAGATCGAGGCGATCAATTCATCGGCAGCCGAACTGATATTCGTACTCTGTACTTTTGTTTCGTTCACGAGCTGCAGGGATTGTGTACCATCCCGCAAGGACACGATCTTACCCACGTGCTCGGCAACATCTGCCAACAGATCAAGTTCACCGGTCGAATAATCCAGTTTCGATCTATGCCTGCTGATGCCGATAGCAGCCACCTGGGTCTGGCCATCGAATGCTGGCGCGATCCACGCTATTAATGGCAGCTCTACCGCTTTGGGACGGGACAGATCTTCACAAGCCACAGCCGAGGCGGGCAACACGCTTCCGAGCGGCACGGCGGAGCGGCTCGCCAGAACGACAAACTCATCCCCGCGGCGAACGGCCACATATCCGCCCGGCGCGTTGATCGCCTCGCAAAGGAGGTCCAGGCCGTGCTGCAGGCTGGACTTGATCGCTTCTTCGCTTGAGCTTTGCATCTCAAGCCGGTGCAGTTGTTTGTGGAAACGGCTCTCGTCGCTCATGCGCTTGCGTTCCAGGAATTCGCGCACCAGATCGTAAAGCCCAAGCGTGATGATCGCAAGCCCAACGACAGTGGCGATCCATTCCATCGGCATGCCTCTCGACCATGCAACGTATCCATACAGGGCAGCCAACCCCAGTACCGAAAGAGTCGCCAGCGGGAAATCCTGAAGCGTTGCGCGTCGTTCTGTCCCGATCTGGTGACGCGCCACGGCCAGGGTCAGGATAACGATGCCGGTAAACGCCAGGATATCCTGAATGATGCGCGGCGCTGGCGTTTTGCCTGCGAGTGAGACGACGCCATAGATCACGGAGAAAACCGGGAAGATGGAAGCAGCCAGGTAATACTTGCCGCGTGAGGTCAGCCCTACGCGATCGCCGACCAGCAGGTTGAGCAGGATCCCAAACGAGACCAGAAATTGATACAGGCTGTAGATCCGATATGGCAGACTGTTGCTCATGTGCGCTACGTATAATGCATTGCCCTCTTCGCCGATGAACGACCCGGGTTGCAGCAGCAGAACGATGGAGATCGCGCCCAACACATAGATTCCCCACTCGATCCAACGGAACCGCTGCTGGTTGGATTCGGACATGACTCGATACGTCAGGCTATACCACCCGGCAAGTACGATCACCAGCAAAATCGCCCGGATGCTGGCCGTTCCAGGCACTTGAACGAAGATGTTGTTATAGGCTCCGAAGAAGAAAGCTGCTAATGCCAATGAGACAACCACCATTCGCAGTGTCATGGTGCTGGAAAAGCCTCTTGCAAATAAATAGAACGCTATCCAGAGAGTGACTGCCATTGCAATTAGATCGACGAGAAGAGTTGCCTGAAATAGCATGGTATCCGGCCTTGTTGAACAGACATACCTCAAAGTGGATGTGCGGTTTCCGTGTTATTCAAATGTATAACTTGTAGCATACAGATTTTTGACCCGCAGGTCAAGCTGTTGGACGAAGTGGTTTCCGGCGTGAACAAGCTGGAGGCGCTCAGCCAGGAACTCTGACCATGAAATTTTTACGGGAAATTTGTTGGGTCAGGATTCTTCTCTCAACGCGACTGGCAGCATCGGGTTCGTGTTGCGCTTTGTACCCCAGCGCAACTTCGTCTGTTCGTGGATGTACCAGATATCCTGCTCGCTCAGGTTCTTCGAGACCACGGCGGGGAAGGCTTCTTCGAAAAACACATACGGAGGACGGTTATCGATGTTCGGCGAAATGTAATCCAGCTTGTGTTCCATCTCATGCAGGTGAGTGATCTCGGTATTGGGGTGATAGGTGAGGATATTAGGGCTGGCGATCATCAGCAGGTCTTCGGCAAGCAACTCCTCGACCTTGTTAATCGTTTCCATGATCGTTTCCTGCGTCTCACCTTCCAGCCCAAATAATACAGACGACCCAACGCGGATCCCAGCACTGCGAGCCATGCCCAGGGCGCAGCGGATGCGGTCTTCCCACGGTCGGGTCCGGTTGACATTCTTGTGGACGTACTGCATGACCTCCTCGGACATGCTTTCGATCCCAAGATAAATGTACGTGCAATGTGCATCGTACATGGCATATAGAGCCGTGTAGGCCTGTTCCTCACGACGCGAGGCAAGGAAATCTGCCGTCAGCTGCGCTCCCCAGGTGAAGTTGATGACTCTCTGGCGGTTGACACGATAGCCGAATAACTCGATTTCTTCGGCATTCGATCGCTCCGCTTCCTGCCGGACCTTCGACCAATCCCGGCAAAAGTTAACGATCCTGGCGATATTGCCGCCCCAGAAGACCGAGTCGTCGAAGAAGATGGCTTCCGCGCCATAGTGGATGTACTCGACGACGCGTTCGATCGCGCGTGGAATCCCGGTTGCTTCGCGGAAAGAAAGGAACCCGCCGACGATAGTCGACCCTTCAGAACAGAAGAAACAATGATACGGGCAGGAATTCGTCACCATCGTGTGCGCGGTAAGGGCAACACGACCCTTGATCTCGAAGATCGGGAAGCGGGCGCGGATGGCGAATGCCTTGTACGGCGAAGGTAACGTGGAAAGATCCAGATCCGGTCCCAGGAGAGGGAAGGCGTGAAACGCGTCGGGGCAGAGGGCCACAATTAAGGAGCGACCCGGTAGAGGTCCGAAGAGAGGCGGGTACTTCATCATCACAGCCAGGACGGACTCGACATCCACCGTTTTCGATTCCACATCCATCGCCAGTGAAATCGACTTCATCAGCAGGTCGAGCGCGTAATAGCCCTGTCCCGCGACGAGGAAATCGACGATGTCTTCCTCCAGCATCTGCTCCTGTACTTTTGTCAGCAGTCCGCTCGGCTCGAAGCGCAGCTGCTGTGCTGCTTCATCATAATGGACCGTCTCATCGGCGTGACGCCCGCCGAAGATGATGATGCAATCGGGAAGTTTGGCGCGCACGGCGCGGGCGATCTGCAACGCGTAGCGGTGCGCAGGCGAGACCGCGCTGATCAACACCACTTTCGGCTGTACCTGTTCGAGGACCACCTCGCTGAAATAACGGCTGATCTTCCTATTCCAGACGCGCGGGTCGAACACGGTCTGGTCGGTATTGAGGAGCGGAGCATCATAGGCGCGGATGCCGTTATCGTCTACCTGGGCGCGATATGCAAGTGAAGGATGATAGCCCCATTGCGGGCAGAGATCGTTGTACGGGCCTTGCGCGGCGATGCCCTGTTCACGCGCCTGCACGGACTGGTCTACCGCGACGCTCAACGCGTTATACAGGCACATCGGGTCGCCGGGGAATTCGATCTTGTCTTCACTGGTAGACATGACCGGCGCGAGCACAGCCAGAACCGGGTACGAGCGTGCCAGCCAGCCATTCTGTTCCTCCGTAAGTTGTTGGTTGTTGGGGTGTTCAGCGGTCTTTTTCAGCACTATTTCTTTGCGAGCGGCGAGATGTCTTTCCTGTTCAGCGGTCAATGCTTGAGTCTGTGCTGTGACCTGGTTCATATAGTCCGCGTGAATGATAATTTGCTTACCCATAATTGCCTTCCAATTTTTGATTCTACCGCCTGGCTCACGAATAAGTAAACTTTTCGAATTGAATTGCAGGCGGGGATTCAAATTCTGAGGTTACTCAATGATGCGGCGCTCTGTAAAGAATGTCTGCAAGTATAGTTCAGGAACCAAAAAGGGAAGCGGACCGCACAGCGGTTGTGCAGTCCCTGTAAGGAGGTGATTATAGGCTGTTTTATTCAAGGAAGAATAATCTTCAAAGGTCCATTAGGATCGACCACCTGCTGCAGCTGGTCGATGGGGATCTGGACCACCTGTGGTCCGGCCGCATAAGGCGCGACCTGATATTCATCGAATGTGACCATCAATCCATTGGAGGTGATATTCCAGTTGCGATAATTTTCAGGGGTGGGGTTGGCGCCTTCTGCAAAAGGACCTTCGAAAAAGGGCTGTTTGCCCAGCTCCGCTTTGCAGTAATTCGCGATGGTTTCGAGATAATTGGAGGTAGGGAGGAATAGCTCGCCCAGCGCCAGCTCTCGTCCCTGCGCCAGATCATAGTTGAGTGTAATGCTGTATGTGCCGGGATGCGCGGCGCCATCGGAATAGAAATGAAAATCAAATTTGAAACTCCATAGGTCGCCAGCCTGTGCAATCAATGTTGGGGTCACTTCGAGAGAGCTTCCGTTCGTCACAGTGGGAAATGTATTTTCCAGGAAGCTTTTTCGCCACATCTCCACTTCTTTGGTGACGATGTCGTTCAGCCGCTGATTAAAAGCTGTCACACGCGGATCGTCGCTACCCGTCAGTTGCGGCACCTGAACTTTGATCGTGAACGGCGGCGTTTGGTTGGTCTCTTCATTCGATTGCGACACGAGCGTCACTTGTTGGCTGAGGAGCAGAGCCGCTGTAGCCGTCGGCGGGATGGATGTTGGCACGAGAGTGGCTGTTGGTACTGACGCGGGCGACAATGTGCTGCAGGCGAGGAGCATCGACAGAGCAAGGCTTACAACAAGAATCCTAAAAGCATAAATGGATTTCACATCAATCTCCTTTAGAGGTTAACGCTCCTCGCCTGAATTCAGTTTCAGAATGAAATGACTGTCACCTGGAGTGTAGTTGTTTCAATATCTCCAGCGCTTCCTGTTTACCGCCATACCCATTCTCGCCACCCGGGCCCACGCACGAGGGACATCCGTCTGCGCAGGCACATTCGCTGACCAGTTCGAGGGCGCGGGCGATCAGGTCGTCGTGCATCTCGAAGAGCTTCTCGCTGAACCCGATCCCCGCGGGCACGGAATCATAGATCACCACTGTGGGTTGACCAAATTGCTTGTTTTCCACCGGCTCCACGTGCGTGCCCAGGTCACCGGCGTCACACATCAGGAATAAGGGCGCCAGGTTGCCAAGCACATAGGCAAGCCCGGAAAGCCCACTGCGCATACGGACGTTCTGCTCCGCTTTGTGATGGCAGGTGGGACAGAGAGTCGTTAAGTTCTCGAGGCGATTGGCTTCCAAATAGGATGGAAAGGCGCGGAACGGGACCTTGTGATGCACATCATGCTGGCGACCTGTCCTGAGCGCAGACGAAGGACCGTTTTCCACCGCGCCGCAGACCTGACATGTATATTTGTCGCGGGCGCGCACACGCTCGCGTATCTTTCCCCAATCGGGCCCGTAGTTGTTGGGGTCGTTGGTCCACATGCCCGATTCGCGCAAACGATTCACGGTCTCTTCAGAAAGCGAAACCCAGTAGCCGGTGGTTTGAAGATCGGTGGAAGGCAGATCGAGCGGCTCCTCGCCCAGATTTTCGTGCGTGTACCAGCGTCGCTTGCGGAAGCCGGTGACTTGCGTGGTGACTTGTAGTTCGCCCCAGGATTTGGTGGCTGCGATGGTTTCGCCCTCACCCCTAACCCCTCCTCCACTCCGCTCTGCTTCGGGAGCCATGGTCCCAGCGGGAGAGGGGAACTCTGCAGTTGTAGACAACACTGTCACCTCTGTGCCCTGCAATGGCTCGGTGTAGTAGTCGCTTTCGATGGGCTTCAGATACGCAACATGCTCTTCAAGATTCAAATCCTTCACGAAGAACGATTGGGCTTCATGCAAATAGATCGCGCCGGGATGTACCATCCACAAGGCGCTTTCGCCATCGACGGTGCCTACGGTGAACGGCCGGCCGTCAGCATTCACTGCCTGCAATACCACTCCCTGCGGTGAGGCAGAGCGCAATGAGATATTCGCGGCGGGATATTGGTCTGCCATCCAGTAATATTTATCGTGCGAGAGATGGGCTTCGCCATTGGAAAGTAGAAACTGGAGAAACTCGTCTACGGTTTCACCAGAAAGCGAGCCAAAACCCTCTCCTTTTTGGAATGGCAGTTCGAACATGGCGCAGCGCAGATGCTCGAGCAGGATCAACAGATGATCGGGATTGACCAATGCCTGTTCCGGAGAGCGTTCGAAGAAATATTCAGGATGATGAGCCAGGAACTGGTCGAGAGGCGTCGCCGATGCCACCAGCACAGCTACAGCGGATTCCAGCCCGCGTCCCGCCCGCCCCGCCTGCTGTCGCGCCGAAGCGACAGTCCCCGGGTAGCCGACGAGGATCGCCGCGCCCAGCCCGCCGATGTCGATCCCCAATTCCAGTGCGTTGGTGGCGACGACAGCTTTGATCGAGCCGTCGCGCAGTCCCTTTTCGATTTCGCGTCGTTGCGTTGGTAAGTATCCGCTGCGATAACCCCGGATAACAGACTGAGGCGTGGGCAGCGACTCATAATCGATCAGCGGCAGCTCAAAACTCGAGTCTGGAGTGATATCTGCCTGCAAATAACGCAGAATGATCTCAACACTTCGTCGGGAGCGGGCAAAGACCACCGATTGGACGTTACTGGTAAGCAATTCCCTGGCGAGTCTCACACCTTCGAGCAAAGAACTCTTTCGCAGGCCCAGGGCTTCATCCACGATGGGCGGGTTGTAGATGATGAAGTGACGCGGGCCACGCGCCGAGCCGTCATTGTCGATCAGGTGGGCGGGCTGTTCGATGAGTCGTTCGGCCAGTTGTTTGGGATTTCCAATGGTGGCGGAGGCGAGAATGAACTGTGGATGCGCCCCGTAAAAATTCGCCACGCGTTTGAGTCGGCGGATGACGTTTGCCACATGCGAGCCAAAGACGCCGCGGTAGGTATGCGCTTCATCGATCACGACAAAATTGAGGTTGCTAAAGAATTCCAGCCAATTGGTATGATGAGGCAGGATGCCGGTATGCAGCATATCGGGATTCGACAGCACAATGCGGGCGTTTTTGCGAATCGATGAACGGGCGGACTGTGGGGTATCGCCGTCATAGATGGCAGTGTTCAGTGTCCAGTTTTCAGTCATCAGTGGGCGTAAGACTGATAACTGATTACTGATCACCGACAACTGATCCTGGCTGAGGGCTTTTGTCGGGAAAAGATATAAGGCGCGGGCGTTTGGGTCTTGCAGCAGTGAGGCGAGAACAGGCAGGTTATAGGCTAATGTTTTTCCACTTGCCGTGCCAGTAGAGAGAATGATATTTTCACCCGCTCGGGCATGAGTCCAGGCTTCGAGTTGGTGTGAGTAAAGGGAGTGAATTCCAGAGGCGATCAGAGTCTGTTGAACGGCAACAGGCAAATCATCTGGAAGCGGATGCGTTTGGGCGGGGCGCGGTGGCAAAGTCCGCCAGGCGACCAGGTTGGGCGCGGTCTCGGCGTCACGCTGCCAGAAATCCAAAAGAGAAGCGAGCGGCATGGATTTATTCTACCGCTTGTTGCATCAATAAAAAAACTGCCACCGTCATTGCGAGCAGAGCGAAGCAATCTTATGCATAATATCTTGCTCGTATGCAGTATGTAAGATTGCTTCGTCGTGGCGCTCTAGCGCCACTCCTCGCAATGACGGTAGAAAACAAAAACCTTGCGAAGGCGTAGAGCCTTCGCAAGGTTGATAGATGATCAAACGATACTCAATCCCTGCGCCGTCCGCCGACGAGGAAGACGAAGTACAACAGCTGCAGAATGGCGGTGATCAATCCGGCTACATAGGTCAACGCAGCGGCATTCAAGACCTGATTGACACCGCGGCGTTCCTCTTCGCTCTGGATGATGCCGGTGGAGTAGAGCAGTTCCTTTGCGCGGGCCGAAGCGTTGAATTCCACGGGCAGGGTGGCGAGGGCAAAGAGCGCGCCGCCAGAGAAGACGATCACACCCAGCCAGGCCAATTCGGTGATGCGCAGGAAAAGACCGATCATGATCAGGATCCATCCCAGGTTCGAGCCGATATTGACAACCGGCACCAGGAACGAACGGATCTGCATCGGGAAGTATTCCTCTGAATCCTGCATGGCATGACCGAGTTCGTGTGCTGCAATTGCCACCGAGGCCACAGATGGGCTGTTGGCCACGCCAGGCGAGAGGAACAAGGTCTTGTTGCGCGGGTCGTAATGATCGCTCAAGTCGCCGGGTGTGCCTGCCACCGAAACGCCATACAAGTTGCCAGTGGAGATCAAACGCTGAGCAGCCTGCGCGCCGGTAAGACCGCTCGAAGCTCGGATTTTGCTCCATTTGTTATAGGAGGCGCGTACATACCATGACGTCAATCCCATCAGGATGAACGCCGGGATCATAAAGACAAAGTAGAGTGGATCAAAGTAAAACATATTAACCTCTGTGTTTAGAACGACATAACCGTCAGATGCGATTAGGGAACAACGGGTGTAGCTTCTGGAATACTGGTGGGCATTGAGGTGGGTATCGGCGTATTATTCAGCATCGCCAGCAACGTTTCCACGGCTGCATCCAGCTGCGGGTCCAGCCCGGCTTCGAAATCTTCCAACGTCATCTCCACCAACACGTCGGGGGCCAGCCCAACGCCATCGATGTGACGTTCGTTGGGTGTCAGCCATTTTGCAATGGTCAGGCGGGCCGCACCCTGCTCACCGGAAAGCGGCACGATATTTTGTACCGAACCTTTGCCATAGGACTGCACGCCGACAAGCGTGGCACGCCCATAATCCTGCAGGGCGCCCGCCAGGATTTCGGACGCCGATGCCGAGCCTTCGTTAATTAATACGACAATCGGGATTTCTGTCGCGCGCCCCTTGCCGTTGGACTCATATACATCCCGCTTGCCGTTGCCATATTGCTCGATCAGAATCACGCCATCATCGATAAACTCCGATGATACATCGACCGCGGTGATCAAATAGCCGCCAGGATTATTGCGCAGGTCGACGATCAGTCCACGCGGGTTTTGTGCCATCAGTTCGTCGAGGGTCTGGCGCAATTCAAAGGTGGTCTGTTCACCAAATGTATTGATGTCCACGTAGCCGATGCCATCCTCGAGCATCTTTCCTTCCGCGCTGTGGATGACGATCTCGGCGCGCGTGATGGTGAACTCCAGCGGCTCCGACTCACCCTCGCGTGCGATCGTTAAAGTGACCTGGGTCCCCTCCTGGCCGAGTACCTTTAATCGCACATCCTCGGGAGGCACCCCGGTCATGTCTTCACCATCCAGGGCAATGATCTTGTCACCGGGCTGCAAGCCGGCCTGATCGGCCGGCGACCCCTCGATGGGACTGATAATCGTCAGATATTCACCGTCAGTATCGACATACGCGCCGATGCCCTCATAGGAACCGCGCAGGGAAGAGGTTTCCATCTCGTACTGCTCCGGCGCCATATACATCGTGTGATCGTCCCCGAGCGCTTCCATCATGCCGCGGATGGCGCCCTGCATCAGGACAACATCATCGACAGGCTGGGTCACAAACTGTTCGTGGACAAGATTCCACGCTTCCCAGAATGGCGCAAACAAAGCTTCCACGTTGTCAGGTGTACTGGCTTGTTGTTCCGCGGTTGGGTTTTGTAAACCGGGGATCACATTGAAATCATCAATGATGGGCAACCCGCCGCTGGCCGGCACGAGGTGCCCGACAATAAATCCGCCTGAGAAAGCGCCCGCCAGAAGAATGACTCCTGTAAAGAGACCTAAAATTATTTGAGTGGTTTTGTTCACGATGCCTCCGATAGTCCTACAACGATACTATGACGTGATTAAAGAATGCTGAATTAAGTGTATGAACGATGTAAACACTGTACCGTGACTTTCCACCCTCAATTGTGAAGAAAAAGTGGCGCAACGCGTCATGGCGCCAAAGGCGCTCACCTTAAACACGAAGGACACAAAGGGTTAAGGACGACAATTAACCGGTCTTTCCTCACCTGCACTGCACCGAACGCACGATCCCGCGAGGCGAGATCGGGTGCAAGTGTCGTGACCCTTATGTCCTTTGTGGTAGAAAACGGTTTTCAGTCTTCTTTTTTACCGGTTTTCTGCAATTCCTCCATTTTTTGACGTAATTCCTCCATCGACTTGTCCGACTGGTTCTGCAAAGGCTTGCTCAACCCATCTTTCAACGCCGACATCCACTTCGAATCTCCGCCTTTGGCCCAGTTACGGGCAAAGACGTACATCACAAAATTTGCCCCGAGTATCAGCACAATAAAAATGATCGCGCCGAGGACAGCGTTTCCAGAGTCCATTTTTTTGTTCTCCTGTCTTATTCGTCATTGCGAGGAGGGCTCGCGCAGAGCGGAGCCGGAGGCGTAGACGAAGCGTGCCCGACGAAGCGTCGCGTGGCGCCGTGGCGAAACAATCTCCTGTTTAACGGAGTTAATTATGTCGATGAGACCTACTCTTTTAACCGGAGATTGCTTCGGGCTCGCTTCGTCTACAAGCGGGAAGAGCACCGCTTTCCGCTACCCTACGGGCACGATGTCAGTGCGAAGTCCTCGCAATGACGGATTACTCATCTCCCAACAAAATCGGCAGATGTTTCCAATCGGTAAACACACCGCTGGCATCGGATGTGGGAATGTCACTTCCATACAGCAGGCTGGCCATGCCAACGTTCAAGGCAGCGCGGGTGGTGCGCGGCAGGTCATCGATCATCACACATTTGCGCGGGTCGGGCTCGTCGGCCAGGTCCATGGCGATGGCAAACGATTCGGGCATCGGCTTGCAATACGGCGCGATAGAGTTGATATCCACGATCGTGTCGAAGAGATCGCCCAGCTCGAGAATGTTAAGAACGCGCTGGGCGTGGGGAGCGTCTGCGTTGGTAAAGATCAGGTTACGGGTGGACAGCGAAGCGATGATCTCGCGCAATGCCGGGTCTGGAACCAAATACTCCTCGAGAGGCAGGTCATGCACGTAGGCCAGATATTCGTCCTTATCCACCTGGTGATGTTTTTGCAGACCGTTCAGGGTGGTTCCATACGTTTTGAAATAATGTTCGCGCAGTGTGGGAATATCTGCCTCAGGGATGCATAAACGTTCACGCATGTACATATTCATGCGTTCCTTGATGGCATGCCACAAACCCGTTGCTGAGGGATACAACGTGTCATCGAGGTCAAAGAAGATGGTTGTAAATCGCATTTGGCGATTATACCTGTCCAAAAAGCTCACGCGGACGGCGCAGAGAGCAAACTTAGTCTTCGCAAGGCTTGGTTACGGCGTTTTCAATGTTTGATCGAAGAAGTTCAGCGTATTCTGAATGAACTGTACATTTCCATCGCCATAGAACGTGTGCGGCATGTTCTCGTAGTACAGACATTCCACCTGCCTGCCAAGCAACTGCAGTTGAGCGCAGGTGGCTTCTGACCATTGCATCGGCACCAGTGCATCTGCCGTACCATGATGGATACTGACCGCCGCGCTGATATTCCCAAAGAAGTACATCGACGAAATATTCACGAGCGCTTCTGCCGGAACGTTCAACTCCTCCAGCCCACGGGTCTGCCCCGACCATTCGCGAATAGCGTTGTAATTCGTTTGCTCGTCGCCGGTCATGGAGGCGTACAAGACCGCGGCTCTGACATCATCGCTGACCGTAATCACACGCGTTGTGATCCCGCCGCCCATGCTGTGACCCCACAATCCTATTGCGTTTGGATTTGCATTCTTCAATGAATCTGTCCCGCCGCTTTGTGATTGCACGAGCGCGATCAGATTCAGCACGTCAATTGCCATGCCCACGCGGAACAGATTCTCGCCATCATCCGATGGCTGATAGCCGCGCAGGTTTGGATGCAGCACAACGTAGCCGGCGCTGGCCAGGGCATCGGCGTACATGGTGGTGTAATCGAGCGTGTTATAGACCGCCGGGTCGATGTATCCATGCAAAGCAATAATCACCGGGTGGACCTCGTCATCGTTGGGGATATTCGCAAAGCCGTAGATGTTCAACCCATCACTGGGATAGCGGATAAGATAACGCGTGAAGTACAGAGTCTGTTCCATCACCTCCAGGAACTCGATCTGTCCGCCGCCGTAGGTACGCGAACGAAGATAGGCATTGCTCCATGAGTAATAAGGATCGGGAGTTGGCTGGATGGTTGGTACAAAGGTTGGCGTTTCGCTGGGAAGTGACGTTGGGGTGAGAAAGGGGATCTCGGTCTGTGCAGGCAGGGACGTTGGTAGCGGCGCACTGGCGAGGCAGGAGGTCAAAAGAACAGTCGAAAATAGTAACAATACAATACGCATGATGTACTCCCAAACGTGGCAGTCACCTCAACTGAGCCCGATAAAACTTGAGTGCATTCCAGCGAAGTTTTTCGTTCGTATCCTCAGAAAAGTAATGACCTGCATCCTTGTAATAAATGCACCGCACAAACACGCCCGCGGAGTGCAGCAATTCACAGGTTTCCTCAGCCCACGCCAGCGGTGCAACCGCATCGGCGGTTCCGTGGTGAAGTTGAACTGCAGACGTGACCGTATGATAATAGTACATGGGCGAAACGCGGTCCAGCATTTCAAGAGGCAGTTGAGCATCCTCCTGAAACTGCGGGTCACGCAGTGCATCGAACAACTGTTTTGAGTTCCGTTCGATATC
Source organism: uncultured Anaerolinea sp. (assembly GCA_964489725.1). Taxonomy (GTDB): domain Bacteria; phylum Chloroflexota; class Anaerolineae; order Anaerolineales; family Villigracilaceae; genus Defluviilinea. Next base: position 55,995 of record CAZBAX010000018.1, read on the forward strand.
TCCGCTGAGTGGTGCGTATAGAACAGTGGCTTGGATATCCGGGCTGATCGTTAGAACCCGCAAGGCGATCTCGCCGCCCATGCTGGTTCCCCATAAGCCGAACATTTCCACATCCGCGTTCGACAGTTCCACCGGCAAATCATTTTTTTGTTTGAGCAGCGCGATCAGGTTCATGACATCGATGGTCATGCCCACCCGCAGCAGGTTATCACCCATATCCGACGGCCGGTGATTGCGCAAACCAGGATGCACGACAATGAATCGATTCTCAGCAAGATAATCTGCCGAATCCTGCGAGACGTTAAAGGGGTCATACTTGCCGGGCAGAGAATACCCATGCACCGATACGATCACCGGAAATGTGCCTCTGCCTTTCGGTATATTCATGAATCCATAGATCGTCAGCCCATCACTCGGGTAACGGATGGCATAACTGGTGAACTGCCTGCTTTCAGAGATTTTTTTCACGACTTCGATCTTTCCGCCGCCATAGGTGCGTTGGCGTAAATAGTCGATCGTATATCCCTCATAAGGCTCCAACGTACGGGTTGGTGTACTGGTTGCCGCGATCTTTGCGGCTGTGGGATTGACGACCGCCGTTGTAGAGGTGGGAATAGGTGTCGAAAATCTGGAACACCCAGTCAATACCAAAGCGAAGATCAAAAACAAGGGCCTTCTCATGCCCGCGATTATAGCCCTCCATTTGCAGGGGCATCCTGCGCAGGCGGGTATAATCCTGCTATGCCGATTCGTTTGCTTTCCTCAGAGGTGGCATCCCAGATCGCAGCCGGAGAAGTGATCGAACGCCCAGCCTCGGTGGTAAAAGAACTTCTCGAAAATGCGCTGGATGCCGGGGCGCGTTCCATTACCATCACGATTGAAGAAGCGGGGAAAAAACTGGTCGAAGTTGCGGATGATGGATCGGGAATCCCATCTGCCGAACTGGAACTGGCGGTCGCGCGTCATGCGACCTCGAAGCTGGTCCGCTCCGACGATCTGTTTTCCATCGCCACGCTTGGATTCCGCGGCGAAGCCCTGGCTTCGATTGGGTCTGTTTCGCGGATGACCGTCACGTCGCGGGTGCAGGACGAAATAGAAGGCGCGCGCCTTAGGGTGGAAGGTGGAATTTCAGGAAGGCCGACTAAAGTGGGTACTACGGTCGGCACCACGATTTGCGTGCAGGATTTGTTTCATAACGTCCCGGCGCGATTGAAATTCCTGAAAAGCGATGTCACCGAACGGCGTGCCATCGATCAGCTCGTGACACGCTACGCGTTGGCTTACCCTCACAAACGTTTCAAACTTTCAGATGGCAGGAACATCACGCTGCAAACCTCCGGCGATGGAGACCGGCGTTCGATCCTGGCCGCCCTTTACGGCGTGGATACCGCCAAACAAATGCTCGAGATCATCGCCGAGGAAGACGGACTGCGCCTGACAGGCTTTATCAGCCCCACGTCGTTGACGCGCTCCAACCGCAGGGAGATCACCTTTTTCATCAATGGGCGCTGGGTGCATGAAGTTTCGTTGACCACTGCCCTCCTGCAGGCATATCACACTTTATTGATGGTAGGCCGCTACCCATTGACCGCGTTGTTCCTGGAGATCCCTCCAGAAGAGGTGGATGTCAACGTCCACCCGGCGAAAGCGGAAGTGCGGTTCCGCAACCAGGACAGGATCTTCAGCTTCGTCCAGCGCTCGGCGCGCAAGGCGTTGCTGGCCTACTCACCCGTCCCCAATGTTGCACCGTCGCTGTGGGGAACGACGCGCACAGTCCCAAATGAACCGCCGCGGCATAGCGGCCTGGATTGGATGATCGGGCATGACGAAGAGTTATTGGTAAGTAGTAATTTGCCTGTTCAGAGCATGAACATCGGATCTCCTATCTCTGTAAAGAATCCCCAATTACCAATTACTAACTCCCAATCTCCCGATTCCATACCTCAAGTATCCATTCCTCTCCTGCGATTGATCGGCCAGATCGGCGCGTCGTATCTGGTGGCAGAAGGGCCGGATGGTTTGTATCTGATCGACCAGCACGCCGCGCATGAGCGTGTATTGTTCGAAAAGTTGATGACCCAACACGCAATGAAGAATATCCCATCCCAATCACTGCTGACTCCCAGTGTAGTCACACTTCCACCATCATCAGCAAATTTACTACTTACCCAATTACCAACTTTACAGCAATTCGGTTTCGACGTCGAAGAATTTGGTCCACATACATTTCAGGTACGCGCCATGCCTGTGCTGTTCATGGGCAGCGACCCCGCTACGGGGCTGCGTGCCCTGGTGGAGGATTTCGAGGAAGATGAGACCCCGCTGCAACATGAGATCGAGGCAAAGCTGGCGGCGCGTGTCTGTAAACGTCTGGCTGTCAAAGCGGGACAATCGTTATCACACGACGAACAGCGTGCACTCCTGATGGATCTTGAATCCTGCGATTCGCCGCGCACATGCCCGCATGGCAGGCCCACGATGATCCATCTTTCGGTGGACCTGCTCGAACGTCAATTTGGGAGGCGCGGTGCACGCTAAACCAGAACAATTCCGTCAACTGTCAGAACTATTCGCCCAATGCGGAGTCGATGAATTCCTGGAATTCACGAGTTCGCTGGTGGCGATCCTGGATAAGGAAGGCAGGTTTCTTTCCTGGAACCTGTCGATGGAAAAACTCAAGCGCATCGTGCCAGAAGCCAGGCACGTGCGCGAATTCCTTTCGCTGCCCAGCCAGGTTCTGTTCGATGAATTTCTCAAGACCACACTGACCGAAAGGATCCGCAAACAAGCCAACCTGGAGTTTTCCTGGGAAAACCGCTGGAGCGATTGTTCGGCGCTGTTTGTGCCACTGCCTGGCGAGCGGGTTTTGTTCATCGCCGAGCCCATCCCTGCCCTGCGGAATCTGGAAGCCATTTCAGCCGAACTCGAACGGATCAAGCGCTCATTAGCCAACAAGGAGACGGAACTCAAGGCGGTTCTGGCCCAGGCCGACGAGGTGTCGCATACCGACGCTTTGACCTTCCTCCCCAACCGCAAACGCATTGTTGCCGATCTGCAGCGCGAGGCGATCTTCTCCGACCGCTATGGAACTCCGCTTGCCGTGTCGATGGTGGATATTGACAACTTCAAAGAGATCAATGACCGCTACGGGCATCTGGCCGGCGATGATGTGCTGCGAAAACTGGCCATTGAATTACGCGATCACATCCGGCATCCTGATACGATCGGTCGTTATGGCGGTGAGGAATTCCTGGTCGTGCTACCACATAGCACACTCCAGGCGGCAACAGAGCAGGCGGAACGTTTGTGCAGGCATGTGCGTTCGCTGATGATCCCAGCCGGTGAACATAAGATTTTGCTCACCGTCAGCATTGGCATTGCGCAGTATAAGATCCACAAAGAGGATTGGCAGGCCTTTCTCAGTCGGGCCGATAATGCACTCTACAAAGCCAAGAATACTGGACGCGATCGCTGGATGATCTCTGAGGAATAAGTGAACGCACTCTGGCTCGAAGACAATAAGATTTCATTGCGCGACATTCCGCAGCCACGGAACTCAGAGGAAGCGCTTGTCAGAATCCGCAAGGCTGGAATTTGCAGTACCGACCTGGAACTGGTGAAGGGATATTATCCCTACACCGGCGTGATCGGGCATGAGTTTGTAGGGGAAGTGATTTCCCTCACCCCAACCCCTCTCCCTGAGGGAGAGGATGACCCGAAGGGTCGGGTGAAGGTGGGAGATCGTGTGGTCGGCGAGATCAACGTGGTCTGCCAGGGATGCGAACAGTGTCTGAACGGAAGATCCACACATTGCGAAAAAAGAACTGTGCTAGGCATCGTTAACCGCGATGGAACGTTTGCCGAATTTACCCAATTACCAATTACCAACCTCCACCGCGTCCCCGATTCAGTTCCCGATGAAATGGCGGTCTTTACCGAGCCCCTTGCGGCAGCGTTGGAGATCCAGGATCAAATTCAAATTAAACCGACTGACAGAGTCCTTCTGGTTGGCGCCGGGCGCCTGGGACAATTGATCGCTCAGAGCATCGCCCTCACAGGTTGTGACTTGCGCGTGGTGGCGCGTCATGCTCACCAGCAGAATCTACTGAAAGCGCGCGGCATACGTATCATCACAGAAGACGAGATTCAGCCCTGGCGCTGGGATATCGTGGTGGAAGCGACCGGGTCACCCAGTGGTTTTTCTTTAGCGAGGCGGGCCGTCCGTCCGCGTGGAACGATGGTGTTGAAGTCCACGTATAAAGGGGAGATGAGCGTCAACTTCTCCTCGATCGTCGTGGATGAGATCAATCTGCTCGGCTCGCGCTGTGGTCCCTTTGCGCCTGCGCTGCGCCTAATGGAATCCAGGCAGGTGGATCCCACCGTGTTGATCGCAGATGAATTCAAGCTGGGGGAGGCGTTAAAAGCATTTGAGCGCGCCGCAGAGACAGGCGTGCTCAAAGTGTTGTTGGAACCGTGATTTGGAGTGCAGCAGCAAGTTTCTGGATCATGGAGTCAGGGAGCTTGCCCCCGTAATTCTGTCGGCAAGCCGCCTGCCTCCATATCACTCCACTCGCGGCGCGATCCGCGAAAGACGGGGGAGATGCAGATTGAACGATGTACCCACTCCCATTTTGCTTTTCACTTCGATGCGGCCGTTGTGCCCCTGGATGATCTGTTTGCAGATCGAAAGTCCCAGCCCGGTGCCAGATGCCTTGCCTTCATGCTCGCGCACGCGATAAAACTTCTCGAAGAGATGAGGCAGCGATTCATCAGGGATGCCCATGCCGGTATCCTGCACGGCAATCGATAAATCGCTCTCGTTGTAATTGCCGGTTACGATCACAGATCCATTGGCGCGGTTGTATTTAATGGCATTGCTCATCAAATTCAACAGCACCTGTTTGATCTTGTCGCGGTCCGCTTCCATGATCGGCATATCGTTGGGCACATCGATACGGATTTGGATGCCTGTCTCCTGCGCCTTGGTGACCATCACGTCGCGGCATTCGTACAACAGGTCTGCGACACTAAAGCGTGTCTTGCGGAACTGCACACGTCCCGATTCCAGCCGGGCCAGATCCAGGAAGGAGGAGGCAAGCGAGTTCAGACGCAATGTTTCGTTATGAATGTTATTGACGATCTGGTCGCGTTGCTCGCGCGACATCTCGGGGCGCAGCAATAGATACGTGGCGGTGCTGAGCGATGCCAGAGGCGTCCGCAATTCATGCACGAACTCGGCGATCAGGTCCGATTGCTGGAAGAGACGCGCGTTCTCGATCGCCACCGCGGCCTGGGCGCCCAACACGGTCAGCATCGATTCATCCGGGTCGGTGAAGCGGCCTCTCTTCTTGTTGATCACCTCCAGCACGCCGACCACCTTATTCTTGGTGATGAGCGGAATCCCCAGCAGCGACTTGGTTGCGTAGCCCACAGTCTGTTCCACGTCGCTGAAGAAACGCAGGTCCTTGTGGGCGTCATCGATGCGCACCGATTTGCGGTTGGTGACGATCCAGCCGGCAATGCTCTTCTCGAGCGGAACCACGAGTCCACGCATGGTTGGCTCGTCGATATTGGTGGCCACCTGAAAGTAGAGTTGACGCGCCGTATCGTCGTAGAGCAGGATCGAGGCCGCTTCGGCGTGGGTGATGTCGGCAGAGGCCCGGACGATATCATCGAGCAATGTGTCGAGATCGAGGGTCGATGCCAGGTCACGCGAGATTTCGATCAGGCGAAGATAACTATCGAGGGTTTGGGTTTTGATCTCAGCCATGGTGCACTCGCTTTGCTATTGCGGGTAGGATGGAGGCAACATTTTCCATAATGACAATATCTGCGCGTACATTGACGTACGTCGGCGTGTTGTTGATGACGATCAGGTGCGCTCCATGGTCGATGGCTTGCATGGGCAAACCGGCCACAGGCAGCACTTCCAGTGAGGAACCGGCCACCAGCATCAGGTCGCATTGGCGTGCAGCCCGCTGGGCCTGGACCCATGCTGCGTGAGGCAATTGTTCACCAAATAGGATCACATCAGGCTTTAAGACTCCACCGCAGGATACACATGTGGGAATATTGCCATCCTCAATGAAGCTTTTGAAAAAAGTCGCGGAGTCAAATGTTTCGTAACAGCGGGTACAGGTGAGCGTTTGCATGGTGCCGTGTGTTTCCACCACACACTGCGAACCGGCTTTTTGATGTAGGGCATCGATATTTTGCGTAATTACCGTTCTTACATACCCCGCTTGTTCCAACTGAGCCAGGGCCTGATGTGCAGCATTTGGGCTGGCATAAAAGATCTGACCAGCTAACGGGCGGAACCACTCGAAGAAACGCCCAGGCGACGTACGAAATGTGGTCAGCGATGCAACTTCAAGCGGTTCTTCACGGGACCAAAGGCCCGTTCCCTCCGACCGAAAATCCGGAATACCCGATGGGGTGGAGATACCCGCGCCGGTCAATACGACCGCACGCTTGGCCTTGCGGATGAGTTCCGCCGCGTCCTCTATCGCCGCGCGATTTGCCAGGCAAATCGAGGCGAGTGATGGACTGGCGGGCTCAGTCATCGGGGCATTGCCTCGCGTTCTGTGAAAAAGTCGACCAGCTTTAGGATCTGCCGGGTCGTCAAACTTTCTGGCTGACAGATCACAGCTGGAGTCTGCATACGCGTGGCTTGCACAAATAATTCGGGCGCCGGGGTCAGCGTACTGATGATCTCATGTTCGAGTTTGGTCTGCACCTGGCTCGAGGGGAGCTGCGTATCGGAGCGCATGCGGTTGTTCAGCACCACGTGGATGCACTTGCGCGAAATGCCAAGCGCGGCAACATCGTCGATCAACGCCTTGGCATGGATGATCGTATTCGGCACACCTTCGATGGCGATCAGTATCTCGTTGCACAATGGAAGGGTCTTTTCGGCAAATGGCTGCAAGCCCACACCCAGGTCGAGGACTGTAAAGCGTGCCAGTCCCACCAGGCGTTTGACGGCCATCTCGTAGTTGGCCGTCTGATTGATCAACTGCATGTCGCGCGGACGGTCAGAGGAGAGCAGCAGCTTCAAGCCGGAAGGATGGGGGACCAGCGATTCGCGTACTTTGTCGCGGGTCATTTCATTCAATTTGCCAAGGCTCAATAGATCGACCAAACCCTTGGGGCCGGTTGTTCCCAGGTCGAGGGCAAGTGTGCCCTGGCCGGGCAGCATCTCGGCCACAATCACGTCGCTTTTGGTGCGCGTGTGCAAGCTGGCGGCCAGATTGATCGCAAGGCTTGTGGTTCCGACTCCGCCGCGTGCGCCCAAAACACCGATCAAATAGCCGCCTTCCTCCTGGGTGCTAATAGCATCCCTTTTGTCGACCGCTCGTGAAAGCAGGGTCTTTACGCGGGCTTGTAATTCGGAGGGGTGGGTGGGTTTAGTCAAATAATCATTTGCCCCCACTTCAAAACCGATCACCTTATCATCGAGCTGGGTCTTGGCGGTGAACATCAGGATCGGCGTTTCCATCGTGGATGGATTCTTCCGCAGCCGTCGGGTCACTTCATACCCGTCCATGTCTGGCATCATGATATCCAGCAGGATCAGGTCCGGATCTTCCTCAAATGCCTTGTCTAATCCCTGTTGACCATTGGTCGCGGCGCTGATCTGATAGCCCTGCCGCTGCAACATCAAGCCAACCAGGCGAAGAGTGTCGAGGTCGTCGTCGATGATCAGGATTTTTTCACTCATAATCGCATTTTCCTCATAAAAACTTGTAACAGTCTAGCATAAAGCAGTCTACAGGGCAAGACAAAGTGCTGCGTTGCAAGTATGCTATAATGAAACACAGCGTAAGGCGGACCGCAAGGGTCTGCCCGACCCGGGGATGACAGGCTTCGACGGGAGAGGCTGGTCCCGAAATGCGAGCCGAGAGGCGCCGAACTCGTAAAATCAGTGCAAACAATCAAGTGCCAATCGCACTTCCTACGCTGCTATGCCCCTCGCTGCATAAGCGATAACATAACAGCTGGCGCCTGCGGGCGTCACGTCCGCCGTCACCTTCCTCCACCGGGTGACGGGCCGGGCGAAACAATGGTGGAGTGCCGCACAAGACGTCACTAACTGTGCGAAAGACTAGTGGCTGGTCGCAGAGAGTTCCTGTCGGATGAGACCTCTGTGATGACAAACCTCACCCGACTACGCTCGTAGATTTTCGAGGGTCGAATCTTTCGGACGCGAGTTCGAATCTCGCCATCTCCACAACGCAAAACTCCGGCAAGTTTGCCGGAGTTTTGCGTTAATTCTTTCCTTGACAACTATATCCGTCGCGGATATATTCACGGCATGGGCAGACACCTTCTTCGCATCGCCGGAATATTGCTCCTGATCGTTTTATGCATTAGCTATCCCTTTCTTCCAGGCGGGTACGATGGGCTGGCGATGCCACTATCCACAATAGCGCAGGCGTTTGGAGGGCTTGGGTTGCCGCTCGTTCCGGTGGGGATATGGTGGCTGGTTTACGAAGTACACAGCCAGGCTCGTAGAAAGCAAAATCTCCCGATAAGAGAGCGAAGCTACCTTTTTGCGCTGGTTTCAGTGATCGTCGCTTCGCTGATTGCGATGGCAATCGCCGTGATCGCACTGGCGACAGTCGGTCCCTCTTTTGGACTTCTTACACTTGCGCTGTGGCTTTATGTGACTGCAAGGCTCATCCCCAGATTGAGGTTACTGAAAAAGGCGCAGAGTCAGCAATTGAATGCTGCGCCGCTCTATCTCACCCTCCTGCCTATTGCCATAGTGGTCTTCCAGGCAGTTTCAGCCGCGCCTCTCACAGACTTCAGCAGAAACAGGGCAATCATAAACAGTAACGAGTTCATCAGGGACATCGAGGCGTATCATGACAAATACGGCCACTATCCTGTTTCTCTCGCCGCGATGTGGAAGGATTATTACCCTGATGTCGTTGGAGTTGAGAAGTACTACTATTCTCCATTTGGCGAGTCATATAACCTCTTCTTTGAGCAGCCGAGATTTTTATTTGACAATATCGGCACGCGCGAATGGGTGGTCTACAACCCAATGGATGACCATCGCATGTTCAGTCACACTGCCTGGTTCCTGCTGTTAACGCCCGAAGAATTGGAAAGGAGTCAGGGTTGGTACGCCGTACACGATGCATCGACTCCTCATTGGAAATATTTCTGGTTCGATTGACCTGATTGGAAATTGGACTCAAGGAAAAGGTCAGAATTATGACGACAACGAACAATATCCAGCCCCTCACGCCGGCCGTCTTTCATATACTCCTTGCCCTCTCCAGCGGAGAGCGTCATGGTTACGGCATCATGAAACAGGTCGAAGCCGATTCCCAGGGAAAAGTCACGATGGGACCCGGTACGCTCTATGGCTCGCTCAAACGCATGCTCGACGCTGGACTCGTGAAAGAGAGCGATAAACGCGTCGACCCGGAGATGGATGACGAACGTCGCATTTATTACCAGATCACCGGCGTCGGCGTAAAGGCGCTCGAAGCAGAGATTGAGCGTTATCAGCGCATCGTCACGGTCGCCGAGCAGCGAAAACTCTATCCGAAGACGTTTTCATGATGCATGATCTGGCAGTGGTTCATACGCTTTACAGGAGGCTCGTTGCCCTATATCCACGCGGATTCAGGGAGCGGCTGGGCGCGTCGATGGAACAGACATTCCACGACCTTTGGAATGAAAAACGGCAAACGAGAAAAGGCTCGTTCGGCTTTGTACTCTGGACGTTCACCGAAACTGCAATAGGAGTTTTTAGAGAGCATCTATTGCTGATTTCTCCAGGAGATATTATGCAAACCACACTTAAAATCCTCGGACCATCGGTACTTATGAGTTTTCTCCTCATCCTGCCGCTGATGATCATGGAAGTGGTCAACAGACGAAATTTCAACGAAGATTTCCCCACCTTCCTATTTTTCGTCATGGGGCTCAATTTGTTTGCCGTCAGCATCATGCTGCTGCCAATCTTGTTCAGCAAGCGAACATCCAATCATGACATGGCGGATGCGGTTCCGGCGGAAAGAAACGCTCGCCTCACCAACCCCAGGTCAGCCGCGATCATCAGCATTATTGTTTTCCTATCCCCCGGCATATTTCCTTTGCTGGATTCCCTTGGCTGGCTGTCAATGGATCGTCTATTCAACGGCCAAAATCCTGAAGTGACTTATCTACCCGGGATGTTCATGTCCCTTGGTCTTATCTTGTTCCCAATAGCGGCAGGGGTGATTGCAGGTCGACCGATTGTTAACACCCTGCAGGCCGGAGGCCGCCTGCTTGCGCATCCGGTCAATCTGATCATTGTCATCTTTATTGCATCCACCTTTGCCATCGGGTTTGCCAGCCTTCTTATTGACCAGTGGCCCTGTTTCATCGGTGTCCCAAACTGCGACTAAATCAATATGTCAGTCAATATTCGAACTCTTTATAGAAAACTCCTTACTCTCTACCCGCAGAGATTCAAGGAACGGCTCGGTGAATCGATGGAGCAAACGTTCAACGATCTCTATCAGGAACGACAGATCAACGCGAGATGGTCTGGTTTTGTTCTCTGGATCTTTTTCGAGACAACAGTTGGAATCGTTAGGGAACATGCGCTGTCAATTTCAGAAGGAGCTTCGATGAAAAACACACTTGCATACCCAAGGGCTGCTACGCTTATCAGCGCCATTCTATTAGCGGCAGCATTTATCGTCGCACCTTTAATCTACCTTACAGGAAATCTGCGCGATGCCCTCGGGCCGTTGTCCTATGACCTGGCCGATTTCCTCTACGGGCCGGTGTGGGCTGCCAGCATAGTCAGCATTGTCTTTATGCTCCGTGAGCGCATTGGCGAACGCGCGCCGCGCCGTATGTCACTGGCGCTGTTGGCCACTGTCCTTGCAGCAGGGCTCGCGGTAGCTGTCGCCTGTATCCGGTCGGCCAATCGCCATTATCATCTGCTTCATCCCGAGTTGCATCTGGAGAACTCTTTGGATGTTCTCATCGTGTGGACCACACTGGTGGCGGGCCTGACGAACGCAGGATGGCACTTCCTGGGATGGGCACTGGTGCTGATCGGATCAGCAGGCTGGACATCGCGCTACCATCCCCGCCTATTGAGCGCGCTGTATTTGCTCGCAGGAGTTACATCGTTGTTTGTATATCTACTACCAGGCAGCGAGGGGGCCGCCGTGATCTTGAGCGTGGTCGTGATGATCTGGCAGGGATTCCTGTTATGGAAAGGCGAGCCCGAAAAAACACAAACGTCTCAGGGAAACACCAGCGGGCTTGATCAGGTCTGAGACTGGTGCATTCGATGGTCCATCCGCATGTTTGACATGCAGACAGCACGCATTTGACCTCTTGCAAAAGCCCAATACCTTAACCACGGAGACACTCCCGAAAGAGCACCGGGACGATGTGAGTCACGGAGTTTTTCTTAATTTTTCTCAGTGTCTCCGTGTCTCAGTGGTTCAAAAGGGAGTTAATGGGCATTTTCATATACTTATGCAAGAGGTCTATTCTTTATCGAAAACTTCTTGCTCTTAATCCACAAAGATTCAAGGCCCAGCTTGCCGAGTCCATGGAGCAGACTTTTAGCGATCTCTACAGGGAACGACAGAGAGAACATTGTTTGTTCGCGTTCATGGTTTGGACATTCGTCGAAACCAGCGCGGGAATCTTGAGAGAATATGTTCTGATTCTGGCAGAAGGAGATTTCATGAAAGCCATGCTATCGAATCCAACATCCGCGGCAATGATCAGTTGTATCCTCGCGTTGCCAATCGGTCTGCTGCAGATGATCCTGGGATCAGATATCGAAGCGCTGGTTGGGCCCATCGAATCTGTGCTCACGATCGATGGGTCTCGGCCAAATGCGGTTGGCTACGCCATCATTTGCGGTGGACTATAGCTTTTGCCCGTCGCGTTCCTGCTCAACCTTCGCCCCATGTTGAAGAGGGATAGCTCCACTGGCAAACGCATACTTCATCCGGCGAACCTCGTGGTGGGCCTTTTACTGCTGTCACTGCTCACGTTTACATGGGGTGGACTGCTCCTGGAAGAGATCTACGGTTTACAAGGAGTTCGATGCGATTGAAGCAGGCGCGCTGAATTGTGTTATAAGAGCGCCATGAAAAAAATATTCCTGATCGGATGTCTCGTCCTCATCACTGCCTGTCAGTCACCAGCAACTCCCACACCTCAAGCACCTCTTTTCCCAACCAATACTCCTCTTCCTACGCCGGTTCCTGTCACTGATACCCCCGCGCCGACCTTCACGCCTGAGCCTTCGCCTACTCCATTCCCGCGATTCTTTACGTTTGAATTCGACGGTTCCCTGGCAGGCTGGGTGATCCTGCAAGCCGGGAATGAAGCTGTTCCGAATGTGACTGTGGAAAACAGCAGGCTTCTCATGCAAATGGACGCGCCGTATACGTGGGTGTACGGTTTGTATGGCGCCCAGGACTATGAGAACGTCAGCCTGGAAACAAAGTTCGTCAACAGTGCGTTGAGTCCCGCGTCGATCGGCTTGATCTGCCGCTACAGCGAGACCGAAGGCTGGTTCGAATACAATATCACGACCAATGGAACCTACAACCTTCTTTATGGGAAATGGTTATCCAACGGTGTCGCCGAATATCTTCCCATTCTTGATGGCGGCTCGAATGCCATCCAACAGAGCGGCGTGGAACAACGCATCGGCATGATCTGTAATGGCACAACTGTCTCTTTGTTAATTGACGGCAACATCATCCGCAATGCAGATGCCAGTCGTTTCGAATTGACAACTGGCAAGGTGGGCGTTACTGCTTCCTCCTATGAGAATGTGCCCGTCATCGTCTCGTTTGATTCGGTGACAGTGAGTGAATGACACCCTCCCCAGCCCTCCCCCAAATTCCACAATAAGTAGTTAGGATAGTTATTCAAAATCTGAATGTGGAATTTGGGGGAGGGTGCCCGATAGGGCGGGTGGGGGTGGTGTCTGATTCAATTTCTACATAGCGTTAACAGTTTTCTTGCATTTGCAAGGTAATATGGGGACATTGAAAAATACTTTTCTCGTCATTGCGAGCGACGAGCTTCGCGAGGAGAGAGACAATCTCTAACTTCATATGAGATTGCTTCGTCGTGGCGCCGAGGCGCCACTCCTCGCAATGACAATGCAAGGAGCCTTTCTATGGCAAAGATAATTGGTATCGACTTGGGCACCACCAACAGTGTGGTTGCCGTGATGGAAGGCGGGCAGCCAACCGTCATCCCCACATCCGAGGGGGGCAGACTCTGCCCGTCGGTGGTGGCGTTCAATAAAAACAGCGAACGACTCGTCGGCCAGACCGCGAAGCGTCAGGCCGTCGTCAATTCAGAGAATACGATCTACTCCATCAAACGCTTCATCGGCCGTCACTTTGAAGAGACAGAAGCCGAACGCAAGATGGTGTCGTATGAAGTGGTCAAGGGGCCCTCGGACGACGTGCGGGTGAAGATCCCGATCACGAACCGCGAATATTCCCCGCAGGAAATTTCGGCCATGATCCTCGGCAAATTGAAAGCAGATGCCGAGGCGTATCTCGGTCAATCGGTGACGCAGGCTGTGATCACGGTCCCGGCCTATTTCAATGACAGCCAGCGCCAGGCAACAAAAGACGCCGGCAAGATCGCGGGGCTCGAAGTGCTGCGCATCATCAACGAGCCAACTGCCTCTGCGCTCGCGTATGGTCTCGACAAGAAGAAAAATGAGACCATCCTGGTCTTCGACCTCGGCGGCGGTACGTTCGACGTGTCCATCCTCGAAGTGGGCGAAGGCGTGATCGAAGTGAAAGCCACCAACGGCGACACTCACCTCGGCGGCGATGACTGGGACCAGCGCATCGTTAACTGGGCAGCCGATGAATTCAAGAAGGAACAGGGCATCGACCTGCGCGGCGACCGCCAGGCGTTACAACGTCTGCGCGAAGCGGCTGAGAAGGCCAAGATCGAACTTTCCTCGGTGATGGAAACAGAGATCAACCTGCCGTATATCACCGCCGATGCCAGCGGACCAAAACATTTACAGGTAAAACTGAGCCGCTCGAAATTCGAGCAAATGACTGAAGACCTGCTCGATCGCTGCCGGCGTCCGTTCGAAGCCGCGCTCAAAGATGCAGGCATGAACGCCAGCAATCTCAATGAAGTGGTGCTGGTGGGTGGTTCCTCCCGTATGCCGATGGTCCAGGACCTGGTGCGCAAGTTGACGGGTGGCAAAGAGCCGAACAAGGGCGTCAACCCCGATGAAGTCGTCGCCGTCGGTGCGGCCATCCAGGGCGGTGTGCTTGCCGGTGATGTGAAGGACATCCTGCTGCTCGACGTGACCCCGCTTTCGCTGGGTGTCGAAACCCTGGGCAGTGTAATGACCAAAATGATCGAACGCAACACGACCATCCCCGTCCGCAAGACCGAGACGTACTCCACCGCCGCGGATAACCAGACCGCTGTAGATATTCACGTCCTGCAGGGCGAACGTCCCATGGCGGCCGACAACATGTCGCTTGGACGCTTCCGACTCGATGGCATTCCGCCTGCCCCGCGCGGCATCCCGCAAGTGGAAGTTACATTCGATATCGACGCCAACGGCATTCTGCATGTGACCGCCAAAGACAAAGCCTCTGGCAAGGAACAAAAGGTCACGATCACGGCGTCGACCAACCTCAATAAGAACGACATCGACCGCATGGTACAGGAAGCCCGCTCTCACGAAGCCGAAGACAAGAAGCGCCGCGAACTGATCGATGTCAAGAACACCGCCGACAGCCTCGTCTATCAGACCGAAAAGGCGTTGCGCGATCTTGGCGATAAGGTCCCGGCGGCCGAACGCGGCACGATCGAAGGCAAGATCAATGAGTTGAAATCTGCCGCGCAGACCGACGATGTGAATCGTATTAAGTCGGCCAGCGAGGAAGTCCAGCAGACGTTCCATGCACTGAGCCAGCAGCTCTACGCACAGGGACAGCCTCAGCCTGAAACCCCGGGCGGGCCGTCTGCGCCGAACAACAGCGGTGACGATGTTATCGAAGGTGAAGTGAAAGAGTAAAAAGTATTCACCCTTGCGAAGGTTGTCCTGGGCATCACCTCCAGAAAGTCAAAACCTTCGCAAGGGTTTTTATGGTCAGATAACTAAAAGTCCGGGCAATTGTTCAAATCAATTGCCCGGACTTTTTTGCTGATCGAGATCACGTGATGTATCCTGTCTATCAGCATCAGCATATCGTCGAGATGTTTTTCCAAAAACGCTGCCATTCGTGTAAGGTCATTTAATGCAAACGGTGGAGCAGCCTCAGGAAGGGGCGGGCCAGTTCCTTCGCGCTCCATCAGACCCATCAGGTCATGCAGTTCAAAAAGGCCGACATCATCACACCACTCCAGGTTATTCAACGCCAGGTCGACTCTCTCCTCGTGACCCAGCAGCTGAATGAGATAATTTCCTTCCGTTAGTAAAATCTGCCATTGTTCATTTCTCGCACCGACAAACAATACCGATACTATTCGAAAACCACGCTGGAACAAAAAATCGAATTGGCACCTGATGTTTTCGAGTACCTGGCAGACGTCGATGTTTGATTTGTTTTCCATGGGTAAAAGTATCCACATTTTGCACGAAGCATTCGTAATATCCAAATAGTCGCTAAAGCCCTTCAAAAGTTACTGGCGCTCGATCAAGCGGCTCTCCACAGATCTTTGGATAATAAACAGATTAGAGACCCCGGGAACCCACGAACCCGCAGGATCGTTTTGTACTATAATCTTTTTATGCACAACCGTTCTAATCTCAGATGGGCCATCCCTGCCATCATTGTGCTTGCCATCGGCCTGTATTACGTTCCTCCCATCCACAGCCGACTGGCATGGCGCGTCGAGTCCCTGCGCACACAGATCAAATATTTGATCAACCCACCCGAAGAGGCTACCTTCAAACCTGCCGAACAGACCGAACTGGATGCGGCCGTCACCGCGATGATGCAGACGATGCAGGCGACGACTTTAACAGCGGACGCGCCCGCCTCGACCTCCACGCCGAAGCCTGGTCCCACGGCCAGGCCGACGATCACATCCACGCCTCTGCCTGCCACCGTTCTGTTGGAGAACGTCAAATATGAACACCAGCACGGACGGCTCAACTACTGCGGACCGGCGAACTTCTCGATGGCTCTCACCTACTGGGGCTGGGAAGGTAACCGCGATGTGATCGGCAAGGCCGTCAAACCAGTTGATAAAGACAAGAACGTCATGCCCTATGAATTGCAGGATTACATCATCGACAATGTACCCGGCATGTCGTCGATTGTCCGATATGGCGGCGACATTTACATGCTCAAGCGGCTGGTATCGGCAGGATTCCCTGTTGTGGTTGAAAAGGGAATCTACGAAGTGGATATCAACGGCAAGATGGGCTGGATGGGGCATTACGCCTTCGTCACCGGCTATGACGATGCACAGCAATTGATCATCTATCAGGATACCTATCAGCCCGCCGGCTCGGAGCCCGGCCCGAACCGCAAGATCAAATTCGCTACGTTCAACGAGGGCTGGCGGGCATTCAATTATATTTTCGTCGTCGTCTTTCCGACAGAAAAACAGAATGAAGTGATATCCCTGCTTGGTCCCCTTGCAGATGATGAAGAAGCAGCCCGGCACGCACTCACTGTTGCTCAATCAGAAGCGCAGTCACTGACCGACATCGACCAATACTTCGCCTGGTTCAACGTGGGGACGAGTCATGTGGCGCTGTTCCAATATGCCGATGCAGCGGTCGCGTATGATTACGCGTTCAACCTGTACGCCGATCTCGATGTGGAAGATTCGGTCCGTCCCTACCGCATGATGTGGTACCAGACCGGACCCTATAAAGCCTATTACTATTCCAACCGCTTCTCCGATGTGATCAGCCTGGCCGATACAACCCTGAATGAAACCATCTCAGAGCCTGTGCTCGAAGAATCACTTTATTGGCGCGGCATGGCCTACTATATGGCTGGCAAGACCGACCTGGCCGTAAAAGATTACCGCGATGCACTGAAAGTCCATCCCAAGTGGATCGTGGCAACGCAGGCATTGCAGGATCTTGGATTACAACCTTAGTAGTATGATAGTTTGATAGTTTGGTAGTTGAACCGTTGCAGAGTTGGCTGGCGATTTTGAGACCGGCGAACTGGAAATATCAGGAGGAAAGCATCTTGGCAAAAATTCAGCGATTTGAAGATTTACAAAGTTGGCAGAAAGCTCGTCAACTTGCGAATATGATTTATGATTTGACTAATCATGCAAATTTCACAAAAGATTTCCGATTGAGTAATCAAATCAGGGACGCCGCCGGCTCGGTCATGCACAATATCGCGGAAGGCTTTGACTCTGGAACACATCCTGAATTCATTCGCTTTCTCAAGATTTCGAGGCGGTCTGCGAGTGAAGTGCAATCTGAACTTTATCTTGCACTTGATCGCAAATATATTAACCAAACTGAACTTAATATGGCTTATGACCTGGCAACCGAAACCAAGCGACTCATCAATGGCATGATTGGTTACTTGCGGAATGTACAACGATCAAAAACCACTTAACCACTGAACGACTCAACTATCCAACGAATGAAACTCCTCCACTTCGCCGACGCACATATCGACATGGCCAACTACGGGCGCCACGATCCGCAGACGGGCCTGCCTGTGCGCGTGCTTGATTTTCTCAAGTCGCTGGATACCATCGTCGACGCGGCCATCTCGGAACACGTGGATATGGTCATCTTCGCGGGCGACGCCTACAAGGACCGCTCTCCCGCGCCAACCTTCCAGCGCGAATGGGGAAAACGAATTATTCGTCTGTCCCAGGCAAAAATTCCAACGTTACTTCTCGTGGGAAATCACGATCTCTCTCCGGCGATGGGGCGCGCTCATGCCATTCAGGAGTTCGATACTTTACAGGTTCCATTTGTTCGTGTATTGCAAAAGCCTGAATTCTTATCCTCAGAAGCATTGTGGGGGCTGCCTGTCCAACTCATTGCCATGCCGTGGATCACGCGCTCGGGGTTGATGGCAAACCTCGAAATGAGCGGCGTGGAACCGGGCGAAGTCTTTTCCAATCTTGAAACCCGAATCTCCAGTCTCGTAGAGGGCTGGCTGAGTGAAGCCGATTCGAGCCTGCCTTTGATCCTGACGGCTCATGCATCTGTGGAAGGCGCCACGTTTGGGGCCGAACGACTCGTCATGCTGGGAAGTGACCTGGTGCTGCCAACTTCACTGGTGAAGGATACGCGTTTCGATTACGTAGCCATGGGACACATCCATAAGCCGCAGGATGTGAACAAGGGACATCATCCGCCTGTCATTTACCCCGGTTCGATCGAACGCATCGATTTTGGCGAAGCGCATGATGACAAGTTCTACATCATCGCGGAGGTCAGCCGCGGCGCGACCGAGGTTCAGTGGCGAAAGATCGACGGCACGCGTCCGTTCATTGAACGGTGGGCACGCCTCGAATCCATGGAGAACGTGACTGAGTATCTCACCAGCGTGTTACCCAGCGTCGATCAAATGACCGATGCCGTTATCAAACTGACGGTCGAATATCCACGCGAACTGGATGTGCTGATCGACGAGGTGGCCTTGCGCCGGTATTGTGAGTGCGCCTTTGAATTCCACCTTGCCAAGCGCCCCAAGAGTGAAGCGCGCGTCCGTATTCCAGATGGGCAGACGGTCAGCAGCTTAAGTCCGCTGGAATTGCTCTCTCAATATTTCGACGCGGCAAAGATCAAAGAGTCCGACGAGCTGCAGCAACTGGCGCGTGAGATCATCGCAGAAAACAGCGAATGATTTTATGAGGCGCTCTCAGGGCGGGTCTTAATTCCTGAGTGTACCAAAAATCCAAAACCTAAGTTTTCCGTCATTGCGAGGAGCGTTCTTTGCGACGAAGCAATCCTACTCTTCATAGCAAAAGATTGCTTCGCCCTGTCAGGCTCGCAATGACGCAGATGCGTCGTGTTTTAGGCACTCCCTGATTCCTAATGCATAAATCCAATCCATTCTATGCGCTGATCGCGACGCAGACCCTGTCGCTGATCGGCAGCCGAATGACATCGATCGGTGTCGGAATCTGGGTCTTCACCGAAACCGGAAAGACCGCGCCGCTGCTGCTGACGTCCTTTTTCAATGAACTGCCCGGTATGCTGGCCGGCAGCCTGGCGGGTGTGATCGTGGACCGCTGGGACCGGCGCTGGGTGATGATCCTGTCTGACCTGGGCCAGGCGGTTGGATCTGTGCTGTTGATGATCAGTTTTCTATCCGGTAATTTTGAGGTGTGGCATCTCTATGCGGTCGCTCTTTTGCAGGGCAGCTTCTCCATATTTCAGAGTCCGGCCGAGCGCGCCGCAACGACCATGCTTGTCCCAGAAGAGGGACGTGAACGCGCCAATGGCATCAAAGAAACATCGTTCCCACTGGCCGGCATCGTGGCGCCGGTCTTCACAGGTTTTCTGTATGCCAGCATCGGCATCGCGGGAATTATCTTCATCGATCTGCTTACGTTCGTGGTGGCAGTGATTTTTCTGTGGTTCATCCACATTCCCCATCCGGAATCATCCGCAGTTGGGATTGAGTCACAGGGAGGCTTTTGGCGGGAAGCTCGCGGTGCACTGCAATTTGTAACCCGGCGACGGGCCTTATTCCTATTCATGTTGGCCACTGCATTCATCAACTTCCTGCTGAATGGGCCGCTGGATCTGACACTGCCCTATCTGATCCTGTTGACCAACAGTGAGAAAGTGGCCGGCAGCATCATAGGGGTGACCAGCCTGGGCGCGTTTGCAGGCGCTTCGCTGATCGCCATTTGGGGTGGAACACGCCCGCGTATGAAAACGATCCTGGTCGGATGGATCGTGACCGGCATCATGTTCCTGTTCTTCGGCGTGCTGCGAACACCTGTACCGATCGGTATGACTTTATTCGTCCTTTTCTTCAATCTGCCCCTGGTGCAGGCCGTGTATATCTCCATCCTGCAAGTGAAATCGCCTCCAGACCTGCAGGGGCGGATCTTTGCACTCAACGACCAACTGTCATTAATCGGCTCGACCATGTCCTTTCTCCTGACAGGCTTTCTAGTGGATCGGGTCGTTAATCCGGCGATCGGGACCACCGCGTGGGTATTCTTCGAATCGCTCCTCGGAAATGGCCAGGGGGCAGGGATCGGATTAGTCGAAGTCATCACCGGTCTGATCATCCTGCTCACCACTCTGCTGCTTTTGTCCTCGGCCGAAATCCGTGACCTGGAAGCCCGCCTGCCCGATTACGAACCTTCAAGCACAACACCTGGTATCTGATATGAGCGCCTTGGCGCCATCTCGTAGATCCCGCGCAAGCGGGGCCGCGAGGCGGGACTTGACACCTCGCACCTGTAACCTGATACTTGAGAAAATCCTGATTTATGATCGTGAGGCTAGTATGTCATCACAGAAACCAGGGTATCGCTGGTTCGTTGTAATCATCTTTTTCCTGTTTATGCTCCTGCACCAGACCGATAAGTTGTTGATCGGCTCCCTTCAGGTGCAAATCACCGAAGCATTTCAGATCAACGATTTCCAATGGGGCTTGATCAATTCGGGAGCACTGGCGGTTGCCACGGTCTTATATCCAATATGGGGATATTTGTACGACCGCTACGCACGCGCAAAACTCCTGGCTCTGGCATCCTTTATCTGGGGCGCAACCACCTGGCTCAATGCCATCGTGCGCACTTATACAGGCTTTCTGATCACGCGCGCCTCCACGGGCGTCGATGATTCGTCCTACCCTGGTATCTTTACATTGATCGCCGATTATTTTGGCCCCACCCAGCGCGGTCGCGTTTTCGGGCTCTTGCAACTCACGCAGCCGCTCGGTTTTTTGGCAGGCTTGATCCTTGGTCAACTGGTGGCACCGATGCTCGGCGGCTGGCGTTCCATTTTCTACATTACCGGCGGACTGGGTCTCTTCGTGGCGCTGCTGATCTATTTCGGCGTGAAGGAAATGCCGCGCGGCAAGGCCGAACCCGAATTTGAGAATATGACCGAGATGCAGACCTTCCGATTTTCATGGGCTGAAGCCCGGCAAATTTTCAAAAAGAAAACCATGTGGTTCGTGTTCCTGCAGGGGTTTGCCGGCATGTTCCCATGGAATGTGATCGTGTTCTTCTTCTTCGGTTATCTCGAAACCGAACGCGGCTATGACTCTGGGGCGATCGTGGGCACCATGGCGCCTGTGATACTGATCCTGGCGCTGGGACATTTCATCGGCGGCTCGCTGGGCGACATTCTGTTCAGGCGCACGAAAAAAGGACGCATCATCATCTCGAGCATAGGCGTGCTGATGGGCGCGGTCTTCCTCTACTTTGCCATGACGACTCCGCTGGACCAGCCGAATCAATTCTTTATCCTGATGTGCCTGACCGCTCTTTTTCTTCCGCTGTCCTCCTCCAATGTGATCGCCACGGTCTATGATGTCACGGTTCCTGAGGTCCGTTCCTCGGCACAGGCAATCGAATATTTTGTCGAGAACAGTGGTGCGGTGGCGGCGCCTGCGTTCACGGGTTGGTTGATCCTGACCACCAACGACAAAACACTTTCGATCATGGTCATCTGCATTGTTGCCTGGCTGCTTTGCTTTGTCTTCTATCTTGGTGCGCTGTTCACGATCGAGAACGACACACAACACCTGCGTACACAAATGGC
The DNA here is from genome assembly GCA_964489725.1 of uncultured Anaerolinea sp. Taxonomy (GTDB): domain Bacteria; phylum Chloroflexota; class Anaerolineae; order Anaerolineales; family Villigracilaceae; genus Defluviilinea. Next base: position 77,716 of record CAZBAX010000018.1, read on the forward strand.
GGAACGCGCAAAATCGATGTAAACCAACCTTGCGAAGGCTGCCCAACGGGCGTGAACCTTCGCAAGGTTTTATGTATGCACATCCTACAACTCGGACTCAAGGACAAAAAAACAGGTGGATGATTTCCTGCTTTGGTAAGGTTCATCGGACGTACAAACGGAATATCTGAACCAAAACCTGTACAGCATGTCTACAAAACAGCTTCATGCCCTGATACTCTTTTTCTTCGTGTGTCTTTCCATTTTCCTGACTCTGGGAAAAATGGGAACTGCTTTTGATTCCTTTGCATTGCTCAACCAGGACCTTGGCGTGTATGCGTCGCTCGCAGCTGCCCAGGAATACCCGCAGTTGTTTGAACGGGATCCGTTTCTCTCAGATGAAAAAAACACAAACAGCTACAACATGCTCTTCGTTCCCCTCCTCAAGGCGCTGGAGGACGTGTTTGGAAACTACGGGACAGCCTGTGCTTTTCTAGTCCCGTTTCTGCTCTTCTTTCATTTGAGCGGCTATTACCTGTTGGGCGTCACGATTTTCAAAAATCCCTGGGCCGGACTGTTGGTATCCCTATTGCTTTCTGCTCCCACCAACACATCCCTTGATTTCTGGGGCTTGCTGCTGGATGCGCTGCCCCGGTTCATGTATCAGGCGTTGCTCCCATTTGTGCTGGTGCTATCCATCCGCTATGGACAGAATCCAAAATGGTGGCCCGTGATCCTGGGTGGAGTTGGCCTGCTCAACTACGTTCACCCGCTGAGCACCCCTGCCTGGACCGTGGCGATCCTACTGGGATTATGGCTGTCAGTGCCGCACCTTCGGTTTCGGGAAAAGGCCGGCAGAATGTTGGTTGCCGTCCTCGTGCTCCTGGTGATCCTTTCTCCATTTATCAGCAACTATTTCACAAGCACCATCCTCGAAACAAGCCAGTCCATCAGCTACGACCAAACCATGTCGATCCTGCAATCCCATATGTCTACCCTGGGGAATGCAAGTACGCTTGCCTTATTCTTTGCCGGTCGGCCCGGCTATGGATTCGACATCATCTGGTATTGCCTCTGGCTGCTTGGCATAAGTGGACTGGTCTGGGGGCTGCTCCGGAACCGAGAAGCCGGCAAAAATATCCCGCTCTATCAGCTGGCTGCCTGGATGATCGGTATTCTCCTCGTAAGCGGACTGCTTCCGATCATAGAGGGCATTATCTTTGCCTATCTGAAACAAATCCCGCCCGAATTTGAGCTTGTCAGAACGCTTCGTTATTCTGTACCACTAATATTGCTGGCTGCCGTCTTTACAATAAAAATGGCAGCAGACCAGCTCGGTGAGAATAGAGCTCTCCCTGCCGCCAGAACCATGTCTGCGTTTATTAGCGTGAGCATCCTGTTGCTGCTTGTATGGGGGATCAGCAGCCAGGGAAAAGGCTCCGAATTCTATCGAGTATTCCGCCAAAACCTGAGATGCTGGTTGGAGGGTCAACTGGTCTGTGACCTCGCCCCGGCAAACATGGATTTCATAGACGTCATGAATGTGATCCGGGAAGAAACTCCTGTAGGCGCACGCGTTTTCTCTGAAGGGCAGGAGGTGGCTGTCCGTTACTATGCGCTGCGTCCGCTTGTATTTACCTATAAAGATGGCGCGCCGCTTGCGTACACCAATCAGGAACAACTGTTGATCTGGAAGCAAACGTATGATGAAATGGATCAGTTGTCATTTATCAGAAAGTTCCCCTTCCGCCACAGGGCGTTTATAAAGGAGATCACGGAACTCGCGCACAGTGTTGGCTCCGATTATCTACTTTTGCATGAAGCGTACCAGGAGGCTGCCGAATACCCGGAACAATTGAGCATCGTTTATACTAATGACCACTATACGTTGTTCAAAATCGCTCAACCGTAATCAGTGAGAAAGTGATATTCATCGGGGTGGGGAACGGATTTGCTATTACTGCAAGGAGTTGTCAATGGACGAATCGACAGGCTTGCTATTGAAAGCTTTACGTTACGCTTCTCAAAAACACAGCGACCAGCGGCGCAAAAATGCAAAGGCTTCTCCGTATATCAACCATCCAATCCAGGTGGCACAGACCTTATGGGATCTGGCAGACGTGCGCGACGATACATTATTGATCGCCGCGATTCTGCACGATACCATCGAAGATACGGATGCCAGTCCCGATGAGATCCAGGCGGAATTTGGAGAAGAAGTTCTTGCCCTTGTGCTTGAGGTCACGGATGACAAAAGCCTGCCCAAGCAAAGGCGCAAACAATTACAGGTGGAACACGCTCCTCATAAGTCTGATAAGGCAAAGCTGCTCAAGCTCGCAGATAAGATCTCCAATGTAGGCGACATTATCAACTGGCCGCCCAAAGATTGGTCGCTGCAGCGCCGGCAGGAATATTTGTTATGGACAGAGAAAGTGGTCGCCGGTTTGCGCGGGGTGAATGAGAAACTGGAAAGCCGCTATGATGAATTGCTGGCACTGGGCAAGCAGTCCCTGGGACTATAGGATTCTTCTCGTACAGACAGCGGTCAAAGAGGGGATGAATAACACATAGCATTTGTGACCAGGGCGGTCATAAAATCAAATTAACAAGTTATGCGGAGTTCCTTATGACTATCATTGTTGCCGACATCACCTGCGGGTTGCCGCGTCAGATGCTTCAGGAGCGCGGAATACCACTCATTCCACAAGTCGTCACATTCGGCGAACAGTCCTATCATGACGATAAAGAGCTCGATACTGCCACATTCCTGAGCAGGTTGAAGGCATCGCCCACATTGCCCAAGACCGCCGCGCCGGAACCATATCTATATTTCCCGATCTTTGAAGAAGCACGCAACAAACGTGAAAGTGTGATCGTTGTCGCGCCGACGGGGAAGGCCAGCGGAACGGTCCGTTCGGCGCAGACGGCCGCCCAGGAGTTCCCAGATGTCGATATCCGTGTAGTGGATACACAGACCGTTTCCTGCAATCTCGGGTCTCTCATCCTGGTAGCAGACGGCATGGCCAAGACACGCTGTTCTGCAGATGCGATCGTCGCCAGACTCAACGACATGATCCCGCGCGGCAGGCTGTATTTCCTCGTCGACACTCTTGAGTATCTCGCCAGAGGTGGTCGCATTGGTGGCGCAAAGAAACTGGTGGCCGAGCTGTTGGAGATCAAGCCCATTCTGCAAGTTAAGAATGGACAGATCGAACCGTTCGAGCAGCAGCGGACCAAAAAACGGGCATTGGGGCGCCTGGCAGAGGTGGTCATGGAGCAATGCAAAGGCGGAAGCGACTCTCATTTATGCATGTTACACGTCGAGGCGCAGCAGGAAGCGGAGTCGATGGTTGCCGAACTCAAGGCACGGGTACCTGTAACGAAAATTCCGATCTATGAATTACCGCCTGCCATCGTCGTCCATGCAGGTCCGAAGGCCATGGGCGTGGGATTCTTTGTGTAATGTCATTGCGAGCGCAGCGAAGCAATCTTATCGCAATGGTATAATTTTTATTCCAAACACATAAATTTGGCACGTACGTGCTTTACTGAAGGAGAAAGACATGTCAGGTCATTCCAAGTGGTCAACGATCAAACGCAAAAAAGGCGCGGCAGATGCCAAGCGCGGTGCTGTCTTTACACGCCTCACCCGCGAAATCGTGATGGCGGCCCGCGACGGCGGCAGCGATATCGATTCCAACTTCCGTCTGCGGCTGGCGGTGGATAAGGCCCGCGGCGAGAACATGCCCAAAGACAATATCGAACGCGCCATCAAACGCGGCGCCGGTGAAGATAAAGACGGCGTTGTATTCGAGCAGATCACCTACGAGGGCTATGCTCCACACGGTGTGGCCGTGATGGTCGAAACTGTGACCGATAACCGTAACCGCACCGTGTCTGATCTGCGTCATGCATTCACCAAGGCGGGCGGCAACATGGCCGAACCTGGGGCGGTGGGCTGGCAGTTCGAACGCGTGGCATTTTTCTCCTTCCACTCCAGCGCGATGAATTTCGATAAGGCATTCGAGCTTGGTATCGAAGCCGGCGCGAACGATGTCGTTGAAGACGAAGGGCACATCGAGATTACAGCTCCCGTCGAAGCGTTCAAGATCGTTGCAGATGCACTGCATAAGGCCAAGGTCCAGCCGGAGGAAGCGGGCCTGCGCCTGATCCCGAAGCAGGAAATGGAACTGAGCGCGGACGACACCGTACAGGTGCTCAAGGCGCTGGAAACGATCGAAGATCTCGACGATGTTCAGAACGTTTATTCAAACCTGAAGGTATCTGACGAAGCATTGGCGGCTCTGGAAGCTGCATAATGGATGTGATAACCGCTGTAGGGTACGGCAGCTGCCGTACCCTACAGCGGTTATTTATTTATGACCCTCGCATTAGGGATCGACCCCGGCACTGCCACGACAGGCTACGGACTCGTTCGTCTCGAACAGGACGGCAGCCTGGTCGCCGTTAAATATGGAGTAATCCTCACTCCCAAGGATGCATCCGCCCCGGCACGGCTGGAAACAATCTACGATGAGTTATGCAGGTTCCTCAACAAATACAAACCCGAAACCGCAGCCGTCGAAAAATTATTCTTCTCACGCAACGTAACGACAGCTCTCGCCGTAGGGCAGGCGCGTGGCGTCGTGATGCTTGCACTGCAAAAGGCGGGAATCGAATCCTTCGAGTACACACCCAAGGAAGTAAAGAACGCTGTGGCAGGCTACGGCGGCGCGGACAAGCGACAGGTACAGGACATGGTGCGCGCTCTATTGCAGCTTGACTCGATCCCAAAACCCGACGATGCAGCGGATGCATTGGCCATCGCGATCACTCATTTGAATACAAAGAGATACGAGTAACCAATGTAACAATGTAGGGTCGGGCAGCTGCCCGACCCTACATTGTTATTTACGGTAAAATTAAAATTATGATAGCAACTCTACGCGGTGAAGTTTCTCAAATTGAAGACAATGCCATCATTATCGAAGTTGGCGGTGTAGGACTGCGCGTCTTTGTCCCCGCGCCACTGCGGACGCGGCTCAAGGCAGGCGACGGGCTGATGCTGTATACGCATCTCGTCGTGCGCGAAGATGCCTGGAGCCTGTATGGATTCGAATCGCAGGCCGATCGTGAACTTTTCAACCTGCTGCTCGGCGTGGATGGCGTGGGACCCAAAGTGGCGTTATCTGTATTATCCGCGATGACCCTGGATGCCGTGCAGCGGGCCGTCTTTTCAGATGAAGCCGATCTGCTCAGCAAGGTCCCTGGTGTGGGAAAGAAGACCGCCCAGAAGATGGCGCTCCACTTAAAGGACAAGCTCAAACCCAGCGATACGCTCGCGAGAGTCGCGGCTATGTCGGATACAGACAGCGAAGTACTGGCGGCGTTGACCGCGCTCGGTTACTCGGTCGTCGAAGCGCAGGCAGCGATACAGTCATTGGGCAAGGAAGCGCCCGACGACACAGAAGAGCGCTTGCGGCTGGCGCTGCAATATTTTCAGTAATACAAAGTTTTTCCGTCATTGCGAGGAGGAGCAGCGCGACGACGAAGTAATCTCATACTATGTTACATAGGATTGCTTCGTCGCAATGGCGCCGCGGCGCCACTCCTCGCAACACTTGCGCCTCACTGCGTTTCCTGACACCGTCCATCAGGACAGGTGCGTTGCAGTGCAGGTGTGACGAGAACTTACGGGCGGATGAACATCCGCCCATTCGTTTTATAATCTCACAATCGCAAGATTTCCCCTGCATCTAAAATATAGCTTTTGCGTAAGAGAAGTAATCCATTTGATGAACGATTCTGAGTTATTAAGAAAGTACGAACCAGTTTTGCGCTTTGCCAAAAGTGAACGGTTCTTCCCCATGGCCGTGGAGCCGTATCTTGAACGATGTACCATCTTCCCAAGTGGTCCGCAGGGCGTGGTGGAGATGCTGGCACACATCCATGAGCCGATGGTCGCGCGCATCGGCAAGCTGCAAAGCGGGGAATTCTATCTGCGCTTCGTAAACGATCCTCTGGTCGACAACGACATCTGGCTCGGCTGGGGAATCGTATCGGCGCTGGCGCTGGTCACGGGATGGTTCGTCTCCGGCCTGGTCGGGGTCGGAGGCGCCGCGATTCTTTCGATACTTATCGCGATTATGATCCTCATCCGCTCGTCGCCGATACGCGCTCGTTTTTTTCCGGCTGCATTCGCTGTACTTTTTTTCTCAGGGCTGGCAGTCGCTCCGATCTGGTTCTTCCTGCGCCCGCATGAATATATCAGCATCCAGCTGGAATATTTCGTTTTGTTTCCTGTCTATCTGATCGCGCTGTTTTACACATCGATGCGCGTGATGAAATTCATTTTCGACAATATCATTCCGCAGGCGCCGGGCGTCATCATGGACATGATGTCGAATGCGAGCGAGACGATCGCCCGAAAAGCATTTCGCAAGTATCAGGAAATCCTGCAAAGAGATCCTCAACCTGTTTATTATGGACGCGTCACCGAACGAGAGGATCAGGAGGGCAACAACTGGAAGAGCCTGCAATATCATTTCTTTTATGCATTCAATGACTGGCGGCTGGCCGCGAACGGCATCAACCATCACGAAGGCGATTGGGAAATGGTGGCGGTCTATTTAAAAAATAACGAGCCGTACGCACTCTTGTGTTCACAGCATGGAGCCGGCGCGTTGGAGAAGTGGGAACATGTACGTCGCGTAAAAGATCAGGATGGAAACGAAACAACGCATCCGATCATTTACACGGCTTTAGGCTCACATGCCAACTACAGCAAGCCCGAAGTGATCCGTTCTCACCATCTTTATCATGAAGGACTTTTTCAGCGCTTCCTCTACTGGACCGACGGCCTGATCCATTTTCTGTTCCTGCTTTTTAACCCCAGCGAAAAGGCACGCCAGATCGCGTTGCGCGAACTGACGATGCATCCGGCCACCGCGTTGACCGAGGAGACGTTCGCCAAGCTGCGCGATGAGCGTGACCATTATCTCGTCAGCCTGCCGCTCGAGATCGCCACGGGGGACGGACTCCGCATCGGGTACGAAGGAGACCCCCGGCACGAGTCGATCGGCTTGTCGAGCAGTTATCTCAAGCGCGTCATGTCTAACCGCGAAGTGACTCACCCGGGAACAACGCAGTGGAGGCAGGTGGTCCTGAACCCGGAACCCGATTGGGTGCAATATAAAGGACTCTGGGGCGTAAAGAGTACATTGCAGGACGAATCGGGCCCACCCGGCCCCAAGTGGGATCGCCCCGATAAGTTATTCCAGATCGCCCCACGCAAACGCTGGGACCGCGAACTCGAATGGTTGATGGAATTGGAACATCGCCGCACGCCCAAGCCCAAAAAGAAAAAGTCCCGATCTGAAAAAGCAAACCAGGACTTGTAGAAATTATGGATGGCCCGCTCCAGCTCGACGGCAGGTATGCATACTTCCCTTTGCAGCTTTACATTTAGATCGAGCACTCCTAGCCGCCCGTGTTGCACCACTGAGACACCGAGTCACGGAGTTCTTAACTGTTTTTCTCCGTGTCTTTGTGTCTCCGTGGTTTAGTCTTGATGTTTTCGGAAAGCTATCAGTGCCCGATTATTTCAGAAAAGCGCATCAGGGTACACCACCGCAATTCATCAAGAAATCGTGGCGTCCTGGCGCCACAGGAGCGGGACTAACAATGCCTAGCGTGTCTTCAAAGGTTTGAAGCCTTCACCCAGTGCTTCATGCGCCGCGCCGATCACCATGAAGGCCTGCGGGTCCACTTCATGGACGATGGCTTTAATCGATGCCACTTCGGCGCGTGAGATCACACAATACAACACGGGGCGGTCCACGCCTGTGTATGCACCTGTCCCCTCCAGGACTGTGACGCCGCGCTCGAGTTCTTCCAGCACACGGTTCGATACTTCTTCGGGCCGTTTGGTGACGATCATAGCCGTGCGGACTGTGCCTCCGCCTTCGAGGGTCGTTTCGGCAACCAGACCACTGACATACAAGGCGATCATTGCATACAGGGCGGCCTTCCAGCCAAAGACAAATCCCGCGCCAAGAATGACGGCTGTATCCACAATTAGATAGCTTTGCGTGACTGGAATGCTGCGATAGTGATTGAGGATGCGCGCCAGAATATCCGAGCCGCCGCTGGTACCGCGGGCACGGTAAACAAGTCCGAAACCTACGCCGCTGATGATGGCACCATACAGGCTATTCAGGAAGATATCACCCTGTAACTCATTGATCAGTTGGGTCGCAGCTCCGTTGGTGGCAAACAATGGTGTGCGCAATATCAGGTCGGTGAACAGCGAATAGGTGACGATCGCAAACGCCGTTCGCAACGCAAATTGACGTCCGCCCAGAAAGCGCCAGCCGATCACAAAGAGCGGAATGTTGCCGATAAAGACCATCATACCGATGGGCCAACCGGTGAAATGATTGATCAGCTGCGAGATGCCGCTGACTCCGCCAGAAGCCAGGTTGGCCGGTACGAAGAAGACGCGCAAGCTGAACGCCTGAATGAGCGAGCTAAGAAGAATTAATCCGTAATCACGGAGGTAGGGCCAGTATTTTTTCATATAGTCTTATTTTCCGTCATTGCGAGGACAGTGCTCTTCTGTCCGAAGCAATCTCAGTTAACCGAACTAGGGATTGCTTCGTCGTGGCGCCTCGGCGCCACGACGAAGCAATGACGGGTTAGTCTAGTATATCCATTCCCGCCAATTTCTCGATCACACCCACCACAGCCGAATTATCCAACTCTCCCATTCCCAGGTCGATCATCTGCTGGAAGAGCATGGTATTGGTCTCGGTCCCTGAAATCGGGATGTCGTATTCCGTGGCGGTATCCAGAATTATGTTGAGGTCCTTCAACTGCATGTAGGCCTTGAAACCGGGATTGCGATTGCCGTCGAACAAACGCGGCGGCTTGACGTCGAGAGTCCAGCATTGGGCCGCACCGCCTTTGATCGCATCGACCACTTTGCGCGGGTCCACGCCGGCTTTCTTCGAAAAGACAAGCAGCTCGCCCATGGCAACCATCTGCGCGGCGACCATGATCTGGTTTGCGGCTTTCGCCACCTGCCCCGCGCCCGCGTCGCCGACGTGGGTCACGGTCTTGCCCATGGCCATCAACACCGGCATGACCTTCTCCAAGGCGGACGCGTCGCCGCCGACCATGATGGTCAGAGTCCCGTTACGAGCGCCGATATCACCACCGGAAACAGGAGCATCCAACGCAAAGACGTTCTGGGCAGCCAACTTCTCAGCGATCTTGCGCGCCGCGGCGGGTTTGATCGTGGAGTTGTCGATATACACCAGTCTATCATGCGCGCCTTCGAGGATCCCGTTTTCGCCGAGAACGACTTTTTCCACGTCGGGTGTATCGGGCAGGTTGGTGAAGACCACGTCCACCTGGGCGGCGACCTCTTTCGGCGAATTTGCCGCAGTCGCACCTTCTGCGACAAGTTCATCGACCGCAGCGCGCGAGCGATTATGAACGACGACGGGAAACCCCGCTTTGAGAATATTGCGTGCGATCGACTTTCCCATCAACCCAAGACCGATGTATCCGACTTTGAGCATGATTCAATTCCTTTTTAGCCACTGTCCCCTGAAGGGGATAATAAAGACACGGAGACACAGAGATTCTTGAGATTATAACCTCCCGGCCTTGGACCCTCTCCCAGCGGGAGATCGCGTAGCAGTCCGGAGAACGGGTGAGGGAGAAGCCAAAAGCAAAGAACCTGCTCCGTTTGACGGGAGCAGGTTCCGGCTTAGTAAAGATGCGAAGGTTTGTTACTTGATCGCGTACGTCACGTTGACGGTGACCGTGAAGGTCAACTGTCCGGGCTGGATCGGTACTGCAGCTGCTTCCGCCGCTCCACCACCGCCGCCGCGTCCATCGAAGATCGGGTAGTTGGGCACGCTGGTGTACGTCACAGACTGAAGTTCACCGAGTTCCACACCGGCTGCCGTGGCAAGTTCCTCGGCTTTTGCATTGGCATCCTTCACAGCATCGGTGCGGGCGGGGCCGAGTGCAGCGTCCTTATCGGCCACATCGAACTGGATGCTCTGGACCGTATTGGCTCCGGCCTGGATGACCGTATCGAGCAGGTCGCCGAGAGATTCGAGATCGCGGACCGTCACATAGACCGTGTTATCGACTGCATAATACTTTTCACCAGAGGGTGCACCGGTGATCGGATCATACTTGTCGAACGGCCAGATGCTGAAGTTGGTGGTGCGAATATCCGTGGCTTCGATGCCAGCCTCGGTCAATGCATTAATCACGGCCTGGGTCTGGGCATTGTTCTCTTCAACTGCCTCGGAGGCGGTTAACTGCTCAGTATGCACACCAAGATACACATAGGCGATATCGGGTGTCAGATACGCGGTGCCGGTCCCATCGACACTCAGGGTCCGCTGAGGAAGCGGAGCCGCCTGGTTCACGGTCGTCGGTTGGCAGGCGCTCACGACCAGCGCTAGTGCAAACACGGCAACAACAAAAATAGATCTAACTTTCATCCTGGACTCCTTGTTGAAAATAATTCTCTTTACCCTGATAGACGAAACGGCCACCAAAAAGTTCCCGGTATGGCTTTCATTTTCGAGTACAATTTGCGTACATTTGTTCTACCGCTCGTCCCATACTTTAATACACGTTTTAGGCAGCTTGTAAGCTGAAAATCAATTTTCGAGTTCAGCTAATTATGCGGCACTCTGTAAAGATAAAGCGGACCCGATGCCCATCGACTATCAGCAAATCTATACAATCATTCAAGAATTAGGAAAGGGTTTGCGCGAACGAAGGCAAACATTGGAAAAGCGCCGCGCCGAAGTGTGGGAATTGATGAACGCTTTCAATTTCGACCTGGATTTGCTGCGCTCCCTGGTGGATTCTGCCAGGCAAGCGGATCCGAATATCCGTTGTGCCCGCCCCCTGGACGAATCGCTTCTCTCTGCCCACCCCAGGCCGGTCACGACCACCCAGGCCACCCTCATCGCTGCTGACGGTTCGCAAATTCTGCCGGACCGGCATGCCGCCATCCAATACTTTGTTATTAATGTCGGTGCAATTGCCATGCAGATCGGCTCGGGCAGTTCCTCTCAAATCTTTACACAAACCGATTTGCATATCCTGGATGAGTTTGAAGATACACTTTTTAGCGAAAGCCAGATCGCCTTGCAGCGTGATGTTGCAGAACGTAAAAAATTATTGGAGATTGCGCAAAAGTATCAAGCGCCGATCATTGCCGTTACAGAAGGGCAACTGGAACTCTGGGGGGCTGCTGATATCAACAATTCCAGAGATTTTGAGAAAACATTGCTGGATTACTTGAACGCGCTCAAGGACATGCAAGACCAGAATATCGTTACGTCTGGGTATGTGGATAAACCCGGCGCGAACTGGGTAGTACGCTTGTTAGAGATTGCCAGTCTGCCAAAGAATGAACTGCAAAACATAAAAAAGCACCGTCCATTTTTGGGTGTTACAGATCGCTGGCTGTTTGGCAATGTTCTGGGGAAGTATGAACGTTCTGCCATCTTCGCTCTACAGGCGAAATCTGCCGAAAAATATACAGACTCCATTGCCATACATTTCTTTTATCTCAATGTGGGCGATAAAGAGAAGCCTGTCATCGTCAGAGTGGACGTTCCATTATGGGTGGTACTGAAGAAAGATGCCCTGGATATGCTGCATTGTGCGCTGATCGAACAAACTCAGATCATGAGCCATAAACCCTTCCCGTATATATTACATCGGGCACATGAAACAGCGGTAGTCTCCCTGCGTGAGAAGGAACAGGTGGACCAATTACTGGCGTTGGCGCTTCGAAACAACGGCGGTGAAATGGGAGAAATTTCCGGTAAACAATCGGCGAAGAATTTGAAGGGAAGATCAAGACGATAATTCGTCATTGCGAGGGCTGATGGTCGAGTAGCGCGAGCGTCTGTCTCGCCCGTATCGAGACCAAGCCCGAAGCAATCTCCCGGCGATAGAGCGTTGGCCATCAAATAGGAGATTGCTTCGCCACTCGCTACGCTCGGGCTCGCAACGACATGAGGAGAATGAGATCATGACTCAACCAATCGAAATCGGACGTTTGCTTCGGGCAGGCATCACAGGCTTCACCGCTGGCTGCCGCGTCTCGCAATGGGATGCGCCGGCGCTGGGGGCGCTGGTCCGTGCGCCGATCAGCAGCAGCTACCAGGTGTATGGACTCATCCACGACATCCACATCGACGACGATGGGCTGGTGCGGCAACTCGTCACAGCGGATAACGTCAGCGATGAGGTGCTGCGCGACAACCGCGAGCGGCGCATCGTGCCGGTGGAAATGTCGGTGCTGGCAGTGGGCTACGAACAGGACGGCCGCATCTTTCACCTGCTGCCGCCGCGTCCGCCGTTGAGTTTGGATGTGATCTATGCCTGTGATGATAAGGATATAGTCCGCTTCACATCGACGGGACGGTTTGGGTATTTCCGTCATATTTTACAGAACAAGGATATTCCGGTGGGGGAAATTCTGGCGGCTCATATCCAGCAGGCGGGCAAGGCACAGGGCATGGAAAGTGAAAAGTGGAAAGAAGCAGCGACAGCGGAGTTAATCACACTGCTGCGCGATGATTACGATACGTTGATGTCGGTCCTGAGTGCGTTGGGCGATATCCAGGCGGGCTAGGTCCATGACCGATTTTTCCTTCGTCCAGATCACGGACCACCATTTACTTGAATCGGAAGATGCCCTGCGCGAGGGCTTTTCTCCCGGCTATGCCATGCGCATGGTGATGCGGCACATTTCACAGAACGTCGCCGACAAAGCGGATTTCATCATTTCCACGGGCGACCTCGTCGAGCCGGATACGGATGCGACCTATCAGGGTGCCTTGAAGTTGTTGGGGATTACTTCAGCCGCGGCGTTGCCGGGTCCACAGTATATGAACGTCGAAGGGATGAAGGATTTCCCGACGTACTTTTTGCCAGGCAATCACGATAAGCGAGACATGTTCACGCGTTATCTGTTCCCCGAGTCGCAGGCGCCAAATCTATACAACCTGACCTTTGAACACAAAGGTGTGCAATTTATTTTTATGGATTGGGGTCCCGAGTCGAAGGCTCATTTCTTCCCGGAGACATGCGATTTTCTAAAGAATGCGCTGCAAGTCGACCTGCCGTCGGTCCTTGTGTGTCATCAGCATGTGAAAAAGATCGGCAGCCGCTGGCTGGATAACTTCCTGGCAGATAACGTCGATGAGTTCTGGGATGTGGTGTCCCCGAACAAAGAAAAAGTGTTAGGCATCCTTTGCGGACATTGCCATATCACGTATGAAGACGTGTATGAGGGCATTCCCATCTTGGGTCTGCGCTCCACCGCGTTTCCGTTTGCAAAGACAGATGATCCCATCGTAATGTTAGCTCCGCCGCATTATCGGTATTTACATGTGCATAATGGAGTATTGAGTTCGAGGGTATATGAAGTTGTTATCTGATCACTATTCACACATGTCGTTGCGAGGAGTGTTGAGATGCGTAAGCATCGAAACCGACGAAGCAATCTCCTCTTATTTTGGAGATTCTTTGAGAGAGACTAAATCGGTTTAACAGGAGATTGCTTCGCTACACGGGCAACGAGCGCCTGCTTCGCTCGCAACGACATGATAGGAACGGTAAGTATGGCAGTGGGTCGACAATATTGCGTTTACATTATGACGAACGTGCACAATACCGTGCTCTACACCGGTGTCACAAATCAGCTTGCGCGTCGGGTGTATGAGCATAAAAACGGACTGGGTGGTATTTTTACAAAGAAATATAACGTAGTTAAGCTGGTTTATTATGAAGTCACAGATAATGTCTATGCTGCTCTTGTCAGAGAAAAACAGATCAAAGGTGGCTCGCGAAAGAAGAAACTTGATTTGATTGGGAGCATGAATACTGAGTGGAAAGATTTGTATGAGGAAATAACATAAAAGAATCATGTCGTTGCGAGGCGGCGATCTTCCGCCAAAGCAATCTCCTGTTGATGGGAAATCCCCCATTCATTGGAGTTAATCTTGAAAGAGGAGATTGCTTCGCTCCGCTCGCAACGACATTAGAGGACAGGAGATATACATGGAACAACGTACAAAGATCGGCTACTTAGTGGGTGGTGGACTGAAAGAAAATTTCCGCGTGCGGCTCACTGTCTCTCCGCAGGAGATTCAGGAGGGCGCGTTCGTTGTCATCCAGTCAGGCGATTGGAATTATTACGGCATCGTGACCGATATCCAGCTTGGGGCAACGGACCCGCGCTTTGCAGATGAGCAGACCGAGGTCCGCTTCCCGGCGCATATTGCGAAGGCGCTGCATGGACAGACGCTCTACGCGAATCTGGAGGTCCTGCCCAACCTAATGCTCGAGATCGGACCGGAGCCCGGCACGCCCGCGTATAAGGATTGGCAGGGAAAGATCAGCGCGGGACTGAAAGACCAGCCGCGCATCCTGCCGGTCAAGAATGTGCCGCCGCATCATGCCCAGGTGTTCCTCGCCGACCAGGCAGATATCGCCGAGATCTTTGGCGACCCCGATGAGCACGGCAACTTCGTCATCGGATATACGCGCGAGCAGAACCATCCGGTGTGCATCAATTTGGAGAAGTTCATCCAGCGCTCGTCGGGCGTGTTCGGGGCAACGGGGACAGGCAAGTCGTTCCTCACGCGTCTCGTGCTGGCGGGGTTGATGCACTATAACAAAGCGTCGGTGCTCGTACTCGATATGCACAACGAGTACGGCTTTGACGATGTGGCCTCAGACACGAAAAAAGCCGTGACGGGACTGAAGACCAAGTTCAAGTCGAAGGTCCGAGTCGTCGGCTTGGGAGCAGGGTCCACGATCAGAGGCAGCACTCCCGACTTTAATCTGGAGATCCCCACAGACGAGATATCCACATCCGATATCGAAACATTGATGCGCGAGCTGAACCTGCGCGACACCACTCCGACCACGCTCAACGCCTTGTACTCGTCGTTCCGCGAGAAGTGGTTCGCCAGCTTCAAAGCCATGAACCGCAAGGAGATCGAGGTCGAGGATGAGAAGGGCAAGACGAAGAAGGTGCCGCATCCCGAGAGCGTGGCGGCGTGGGCGAATGCGAACGGCGTGAACGTGATGGCGGCCGAGGCGCTGTATGAAAAGTTGAGCCGCCTATTCGGCAAGTCGTACATCGTCGACAAGCCGGCTGCGGACGGCGTGAAGGAGATCATCGCCTCGCTCGAGAACGGACAGCATGTGGTGCTGTCGTTCGGCGAACACGAAAGCGACCTCGATTACCTGCTGGTCTCGAACCTGTTGACGCGCAAGATCCGCAATGCCTGGGAGCACAAGACCAACGCCTTCCGCACGCATGGCAAAGAGGAGCCGCGCCCACTGGTGATCGTAGTGGAGGAGGCGCACAAGCTTTTGAACCGCGAAATGGCAGCCCAGACGACGTTCGCCACCATCGCCCGCGAGCTGCGCAAATATTATGTGACCCTGCTGATCGTGGACCAACGCCCGTCGCAGATCTATGACGAGGTCATGTCGCAACTCGGGACGCGTATCTCGGGCTGGCTCGGCGATGACCTGGACATTCAGGCTGTGCTCTCGGGTCTCGCGGGCAGGGACGCTCTGCGCGGCATGCTGGCGCGTCTCCAACCGAAGGAGGAAGTGCTGCTGCTCGGCTGGGGTGTGCCGATGCCGCTGCCCGTGCGGTCGAGGAGATATGATGAGCAGTTCTGGAAGGAGTTGCTTGGAGGAGGGGTGAAGAGGAGCAAGGAGCAGAACTTGAAGGAACTAGGTTTCTAAAGGCGAGGAGCAGAATTTGCCTGTCCCGTCGCCGTTTGGCGGGGAAGGAACTTGGTTTTTAGCCACCGATTTCACGGATTGGCACAGATTATGAAAAATGAAAAAGAAAACGAATAAATCCCAGACTGACGATATGCTGCCTGAGTACGATTTCAGCAAAGGCGTGCGCGGTAAATATTATCATTCACTAGCAGGTTGTCGGAGAGAGCATAGAAATGGACGCTCTCGCGAAGAAAGGTGT
>CAZBAX010000019.1:0-92117 GCA_964489725.1 uncultured Anaerolinea sp.
AACGCCCGTGGTGGACGGTGATAACCTGTATTTCAGTGACACAGAAGGATACTTTTATTCCTACAACACAAAAGAAGGCAAATTGAACTGGGAACCGGTGCTGCCAGATAGCTCCCCCGAAAATGCCATCACTGCCAGCCCTTTGGTGATGGGTGATAACGTGCTGTTGGCTACCGAATCGGGTGAGATCTTTGCCGTCGATAGCGCGGGCAATGTGGATACCTGGTACAGAGCTCGTGATGAAAATGCCAAGGGATATACCACTCCGGTGCTGGCGGGTGACTACGTTCTTGTCGCCTATGTCGAATCAGATTATTATCTTGTTGCCCTTGATCAGGAGGGTGATGAGAAGTGGACGTATCCACAATAGAACTATACCCTTCACGGTCACAAATCGCGTCTCTTTTTCTGTGGGAAACGCACTTTGTGACCGGGGGCATGATAAAGAGAGCTTATGAAGACTACAAGTGACAAGGTACAGGCAGAACGACCTCAGCTTCCGCAGGGCTTCTCCACGGAGACGCTCAAAACGGTGGCTGTGATCGCTGTGCTTGTGCTGGCTTTTATGAATTGGAACGCTGTCGTGGGATTGTTGATCAATGCCATGATCTTCATTTATGGTTTCGTCGGCCACAATTTCGGTATTGCGCTGATCCTGTTCACGATCCTGGTCCGTGTGCTCACATGGCCGCTCAACGCCCAGCAAATGAAGGGTGCGGCTGCCATGCAGGCATTCCAGAGCGACAAGGAATGGCAGGATATCCAAAAGAAATATGCAAAAGATAAGGAAAAACTGGCCCAGGAACAAATGCGGCTTTACCGTGAACGCGGGATCAATCCATTTGGTTCCTGTTTGCCCACCCTGATCCAGTTCCCGATCCTGTTTGCGCTCATCCCTGCCATTACCTACTCCATTGGTTCCACGCCCCTGAGCCTGCTAAAACTTGCTCGTTTCATCTACCCGTTCCAGGATGTCGCCTCGCTGGTGCCTCTGAACAGCAAATTCCTGTGGATGGATCTTGGCCTGCCGGAGCGCACGCTTGTTCTCGGGTTTGCCATTCCCGTGCTGGCATTGATCGTGGCATTGACCACCTACGTGCAAACAAAACTGACCATGCCGGCCACTCCCTCGGCTGGTTCCAACGATCAGGCGGCCGCCACGACCAAGATGATGTCGATCTATATGCCGGTCATGCTCTTTATGTTCTCGATCAATTATGCCTCTGGTTTGGCCGTCTACTTCATTACCAGCAATATTCTGGCCATCGTCCAATACGCCATGATGGGCAAGGTTAACTGGCGAAACCTGCTGCCAGGCGGCACTAAACAAACAGAACCGGTGAAGAAAACGAAATAGGAGGTGGGTATGAACGAAAAGACTACACTGGAAATCATCGCTCCTACGGTCGAGGAAGCCATTGCGCAGGGACTTGCGCAACTGGGACTCACGGCAGACGCGGTCAGTGTCGAAGTGTTGGATGCGGGGAACAAAGGACTGTTCGGGTTGGGAAAGCCCCAGGTGCGCGTCCGGTTGACGGTTGTGCCCGAAGGTGGATTTAACGCAGCCGAAGCGGAACCCAGCGTCGAACCGAAAAAAGAGGCGAGGAAGGAATCGCGGCGCGGCGAGACCAAATCGTCATCCCCCGCACTCCCTGCCGGACGTACGCCAGGCCCGAGTATCGTCTCCGCTCCCACTACCCCAGCGGTCTCAATGCGAGAAGATGCGCCCGTCGCTGCTGAGACTGAATCGCAGCCTGAACATGACGCGCTGCTCGATCACACAGAATCAGTGGTCTCGAAGCTGCTGCACCTGCTCAAGCTCGAAGCGCAGGTCTCCGCCCATTACGGACCAGCCGAGCGCGACGGCCGCCGCAATATCCACGTGGACATTCGCGGCAATGACCTGAGCGTGTTGATCGGCCGCCGTTCTGAGACGTTGAGCGCGTTCCAGTATGTTGCATCCCTGATCGTTGGTAAACAAACTGAACAATTTATACAATTGGTCGTGGATGTGGAGGGCTATCGCGATCGCCGCGAGAAACAATTGATCCAGATGGCAAAACGCATGGCCGACCAGGTCACCAAAAACGGACGTCGCCAAACCCTTGAGCCCATGCCTTCCAGCGAGCGCCGCGTGATCCATATTGCCTTGCGCGATCACCCTGCTGTAAGAACTGAAAGCACCGGCGAGGAACCCTACCGCAAGGTGGTCATCCTGCCAAAAGAGTAATACCTCGTGGGGCGGACACTTGCACCGCACTCCCCGGCACCGGCCGAGGCGGTGTCGATCATCCGCCCTTTTTTGTTGCCAACCCGATATCCTTGCGAAGGTTTCTGGACGGTATTGATCTCCATCGAATACAACCTTCGCAAGGGTCATTATTGCTTTTTTATCACGGTATAATTTATCCATGCTTAGCCCTGTATCGCTGGCGCCGGTGGACTATCTCGTGATCGGCCATGTTGCACATGATCTCACTCCCGATGGTCCACGTGTAGGCGGGACAGTTGCCTACTCGGCATTGACGGCGCAGGCGCTGGGCATGAAGGTCGGCATCGTTACCGCCGCGGGACCGGAAACATCGCTTGGCGTGCTAAAAGACATTCCCGTTATCTCCCAGCCATCTCCCCGAAGCACAACGTACGAAAATATTTATACCGAACATGGACGTGTGCAGTACCTGCGCGCCCAGGCGCAGCGTATTGAGCTCAATCAGGTGCCGGAACTATGGCGCAATGCATCCATTATTCATCTCGGCCCGATCGCAGACGAAATGGATTCGGTGCTGCCGGATTTTTTTTCTCCCACCCTGCTGGGACTGACTCCCCAGGGTTGGATGCGCCAATGGGATGCTGAAAACCGCGTCTCCGTGCGACGATGGGAAAATGCAGAACCTGCACTGGCGAAGGCACAGGCTGTGGTCATGAGCCGCGAAGATGTAAACGGTGACGATGAAATGATCGAGTCCATGGCGCATCATACCCGTCTCCTGGCTGTGACCGAAGGTGTAGCCGGGTGTGTATTGTACTGGAACGGTGACCGTCGCCGTTTTAATGCGCCTAACGTCCACGAAGTGGATGCCACCGGCGCGGGCGATGTGTTTGCCGCGGCATTCTTTGTGCGCCTGCTCAGTACACGCGACCCCTGGGAGGCGGCGCGATTTGCCACCTTATTGGGATCGCATTCCGTGACCCGCGTCGGCCTGGATGGAATCCCCACCGCGCAGGAGATCGAAGAAAGCTTGATGGAAGTCCTGCATTAGAAAAGCAGCCACCGAGTCACAGAGTCGCAGAGAAAAAAAGATTCTCACTGTCTCTGTGACTCCGTGGCAAAAAACCATTGTCAACCGGAAATTACATGACCCGCATCTACACCCTCGTCAACCAAAAAGGCGGAGTTGGCAAAACCACCACTGCCATCAACCTGGCTGCCTATCTTGCGCAAATGGGACAGCGCGTCCTGGTGGTGGATCTCGACCCGCAGGCGAACGCGACGGCTTGTCTCGGCGTGGACAAACGTGCCGTGCAGGGAAGCACCTATGAGTCCTTGCTCAGCAATGACATCCCGGCCGCCTCGATCCTCTACAATGAACGATTGCAGCTTTCACTGCTGCCATCCTCTCCGGCGTTGGCCGGCGCAGAAGTGGAACTGGTGGATGAATCAGGACGTGAGTTTCGGCTGCGAAACGCCCTCGAAGCTCTAGATGATAAATTCGATTACATCCTGATCGACTGTCCCCCTTCCCTGGGACTTCTCACCGTCAATGGACTGATCGCGGCGCGTGATGGAGTTCTTGTCCCGGTGCAGTGTGAGTACCTCGCGCTGGAAGGGCTGGGGCAACTGACGCAAACCATCCAGCGTGTGCGTTCTGCGCTCTTCCCAGATCTGCGCGTGCGGGGGGTGATCCTGACCATGTACGACCCGCGCACGAATCTCTCACACGATGTAGTTAAGGAAGTCAACAATCACTTTCCGGGGCAGGTCTTCAAAAGCCTCGTGCCGCGCAGCATCCGTCTTGCCGAAGCGCCCTCGTACGGGCTGCCTATTTCGGCATATGCGCCCTCCTCCGTGGGAGCACATGCCTATGAAGCAGTGGCAAAAGAATTGCTCAAAGGCGATGGAGTAAAGGCGAACTAACCACAAAGGGTCACAACACTTGCACCGCACGCAAGTGCAGGTGAGTATCACAAAGGTCTTCCTTCGTGTACCCCGCACGTATCATGCAGCTCTAAGATTGAGCGTGCGGGGTGTACCGTTGTGACCCTTTGTGGTGAACTAAGGAGAACACATGGCAAAACGCACCGGTCTTGGCAAGGGGCTCGACGCCCTCATCCCCGCGGGGGAAACTGTCTCCTCTCCCGAAGGAGGCGTCAGCCATATTGCCGTCGACTTGATCCAGCGCAACCCGCGCCAGCCGCGCGAAAAGTTCGACATCGAGGAACTCGAGAACCTGGCTGCCTCCATCCGTGAGCATGGGGTGATCCAGCCGCTGATTGTTTCCCCTGGTAAAAACGGGATTTACGTTCTCATCGCTGGGGAGCGACGTTTGCAGGCCTCTCGCAAGGCAGGCTTGAAATCAGTTCCGGTTGTCATTCGTCACGCCACCGATCAGCAATTGCTGGAGCTTGCCTTGATCGAAAACGTGCAGCGCGCCGATTTGAACGCCATCGAAGAAGCCGAAGCGTACCAAAACCTGGTCAGGGAATTCAAGATGTCGCATGAGACCATCGCGGAGCGCGTAGGCAAGAATCGTTCCACGGTGGCGAATACGATCCGGCTGCTGGATGCCTCAGCGGCCGTCAAGCAGGCGCTGGTGGATGGACGCATCACAGAAGGACACGCCCGGGCGATGCTGTCACTTTCTGCCAAGGCACAGGAAGTTCTGTTGAATCAGATCCTCAATCTCGATCTAAGTGTCCGGTCTACTGAAGTGCTGGCGCGAAAATATACCGGGCAAAAACCTGCCACGAAAAAGAGGTCGGGCGCAAGCGCAGATGTGAACGATATCGAACGCCGCCTGCGCTCGAGCCTCGGGACAAAGGTCGCCTTGAAGCATGGCAAAAAAGGCGGCACGGTAACGATCTATTATTACTCCAATGAAGAATTGGATTCGTTGCTGGAGAAATTAACTTGATGTATAGAGTCACGTAGGGGCGGGCAGCTGCCCGCCCCTACGTGACCACCCAAAATCAAAATGAAACTCCTCTACAACGCACATATCCATACCCAGAATCCATCGCAGCCTACGGCCTCTGCGCTGGTCATCGACCATCAGTGGATTCTCGCCGTTGGCGATGTGAACGATCTGGCTTCACAATATCCGGGCGCCGAAAAACAGGATATGGGTGGACGCATTATCCTGCCAGGTCTCACCGATGCCCATTTGCATCTGCATCATTACTCGCTCTCCTTGCAGAAGATCGACTGTGAAACAAAGACCAAAGCCGAATGCCTGCGCCGGGTGGAGGAGCGCGTCAAAAAGGCAAAGCCCGGCGAATGGATATTGGGACACGGTTGGAATCAAAATGTATGGTTCCCTTCCTCCAGCGGGGGTAGGGGTGAGGGAGAAAATCCCTGGCCCAGCGCACAAGATCTCGACACCATCGCGCCGAACAACCCCGTCTACCTCACCGCGAAATCACTGCATGCATCCTGGGCAAACACAGCGGCCATAAAACTGGCGAAGATCAACGCCGAAACACCCGACCCGCAGAATGGACAGATCCAGCGCGACGCGAACGGTAGTGCGACCGGCGTTCTGCTGGAAAGTGCAATGGGCCTGGTTGGGGATGTCATTCCGGCCGCGACGATCGATGAAATTGCAGCCGCCATCGAAAAGGCGCAGTCCATTTTGTGGAAGATGGGCCTGACCGGTATTCATGACTTCGACCGGCGCGATTCCTTCATGGCTCTGCAGAAACTCCGCGCCCAGGGAAAGCTCAAACTGCGCGTGCTCAAGAACATGCCTGTGGAACTGCTCGAGGAAGCCTTTGCGCTGGGACTGGCATCCGGCTTTGGCGATGATATGCTGCGAATCGGGAATATCAAAGCGTTCATGGATGGGGCGCTGGGTCCGCACACAGCCGCCATGTTCCAGCCGTACATCGGTGAAGGTGAGAACCGCGGCATCCTCAACATGGATGGCGAGGAACTCTTCGAACATGGACGGAAAGCCGCGCAAGTGGGGCTTGGCATGACCGTCCATGCCATTGGTGACCGCGCCAATCACGAGGTGCTTAACGCTTACCAGCATCTGCGTGCATACGAAAAGGACAACCATCTCCCGCATCTGCGCCATCGCATCGAACATGTACAGGTAATCCACCCGGATGATGCGCCGCGCCTCGCACAACTGGACATCATCGCCTCGATGCAGCCCACCCACGCCACGTCTGATATGTTGATGGCAGATACATTCTGGGGGCCAGAGCGTTCGCGCCTGGCCTATGCCATGAAAACGCAATTGGATTTCGGCGCACACCTGGCCCTCGGATCGGATGCGCCGGTCGAATCGCCGAATCCGTTCTGGGGACTGCACGCCGCGGTCACCCGGCAGCGCGCCGACGGTTCCCCCTCCGCCAACGGCTGGTACCCGGAACAAAAGTTAACCCTGGCCCAGGCCTGGGAGGGCTTTTCGCTCGGCCCTGCCTACGCTGCCTACATGGAAAACCGCCTCGGTCGGCTGGCGCCGAACCACCTTGCTGACCTTATTGTGCTGGAACGTGATCCCTTTACCTGTAATGCAGATGAATTGCTAACGATGCAATCCTCCGCTACAATGGTGAATGGAGAATGGGTATTCACGAAGTAGTTTTGGAGTGCAGGAGCTGGCTCCTGCCAACGGCAAGTGTCGCCACGGCGCCACGCGACGCCGTTGCACTCCACAGGCAAGGAAAATCATGTCCGAACAAAAACGACTGACGCCAGAAATGCTGGTCCCACGGATGGGAGAGTACCTCGTCCAGAAGGGGCTCATCAGCGATGAAAGCCTGCAGAAGGCTCTCGACTATCAGCAGGAGCAAACATCGCGCGGGAATACTGTCCTATTGGGGCAGGCATTGATCGACCTGAATCTCATCGACCGATCAGAGCTTGACCAGGCAGTCACCGAACAGATCATCCATTTGCGCTCTGCGCTGCAGGCGGCCAACCGCAGCCTGGAGCGCCGCGTGGAGGAGCGGACCGCCGAATTGCAAAAGGCGCTCGAACGCGTCTCAGAACTCAGCCAGCTCAAGGCCAATTTCATCGCGAACATTTCCCATGAACTGCGTACGCCCCTGACCCACATCAAAGGGTATATCGAGTTGTTGATCACCGAATCGCTGGGGAGCGTCACTTCGGAACAGCGTCACGCGCTGAATGTAAGCCAGCAATCCACAAACCGGCTGGAAGGACTGATCGAGGATTTGATCATGGTATCGCTGGCTTCACGCGGGGAGTTGAGCATTCTGCAGGCAGATGTGGATATCAGGAGGCTCGCCAACCTGGCGGTCAAGTCATCTGCCGATGCAGCCCTGGAACGTGGCGTCAACCTGCAAGCGGTCGTCGACGAAGATATCCCTCTCGTGCAGGCAGATTCGCAGAAAATCGCCTGGGTGTTGAGCCACTTGATCGATAATGGCATCAAATTCACGCCTTCGGGCGGAAGCGTCGTGGTGTCCGTCAGGCGCGAGGGGGAGAACCTGGTCATTGTCTCTGTCACCGATACAGGCATTGGCATCCCATCCCAGAAACTGGATGATATCTTCGAACCCTTTCATCAGTTGGATGGTTCCACCACGCGCCGCTATGGCGGCACCGGGTTGGGCCTGCCGCTCGTGAGGCAGATCGTCGAGGCCCACGGCTCGATGCTCGAAGTACAATCCACAGAAGGACGCGGCTCTACGTTTAAATTCCCATTGCTTTCCGCAACCGGATAGGGCCGAACATGATGGACGAAAACACGCTCACATTTTTTCAGGAACTGATGCAGATCGCATCAAAAGCCGGGCAAATGCGAAACACGCTGGAAGATTTTCTCACCACGCTTCGCCGCGAATTTGTCTTTGATAATGTGGCCGTGTATCTTCATGATGACTCCAGCGGAACCCTGGAAGTTGCCTATGCGCGCGCCGTGGGACGCGCCAAGACTGCCGAAGCAGACGCTGCCTGGGGCGAAACATTTGCGAGCCAGGTGGTCCGAAAGGGAAACCTGTTGGTCCAGGATCCCCGACCAGAAATTCTGCGCGAGGACCGTCTTCATCAGGCCTATCTGCTGGGCTTACCACTGCGCCTGGATGCTGATATCAAAGGGGCGCTGGTGTTTGTACGGTTTGGGGGACCCCCCTACGAAGAAAGTCATATCCGAACGGCTCTCTTTGCTTCTGAACTTCTGTCCGTCTTCTTTGAGCGCCTGGCATGGCACGAGCGCAATTCCGAACTTCAGGATCTTAAGCGTCAAATGCAGTTGCAGGAGGATTTTGTCAGCACGATCTCGCATGAATTGCGCACGCCGCTGGGTTTTATCAAAGGCTACAGCACGAGCCTGCTGCGCGAGGATACAAGCTGGGATGAGGAAACCCAAAAGGAATTCCTGATGATCATCGATGAGGAGGCTGACCGTCTCTCGTTATTGATCGAGAATGTGCTGGAATCGGCACGCCTGCAAAGCCGGACGCTCCCGCTGCGCTTCCAGCCCCTCAGGCTCGACGCCGTTCTACGGGATGTGATCACGCGAATCCGCGCCCGGCGCAAGGATCTGGACGTGAACATGGACCTCAAGGCCACGCCTCCCATTCATGGAGATGGCGTGCGCCTGGCCCAGGTCTTCGATAACCTGTTCACGAACGCTCTCAAGTACGCACCCGCCGCCCCGATCGACGTACTGTTGAACTCGATGGGTGAGCGTGTGTTGATCTCCTTCATCGACCATGGTCCGGGCATCCCCAAAGAATCACTGCCGCTGATCTTTGAGCGTTTTTACCGTGTCCGAAACGAAAAAACAGTCACTGGCACCGGGCTCGGACTTTACATTTGCAAGCAAATAATTGAAGCACATCGTGGTAAGATTTGGGCAGAATCCACTCTTGGTCAGGGAACGACGTTTTTTATTGAGCTACCCATCAATTCCCAAACGTAACGTGAAGGAGAAGTTATGGCAAAGCGCATTCTGATCGTTGACGATGAACCTCGTTATCTGCGTTTGCTCGAAGCCAACCTGCGCACCGAAGGATATGAAGTGGTCACCGCGCAGGATGGGATGCAGGCTGTCAGTGTATTTTCCGACCAGCCGATCGACCTGGTATTGATGGATGTGATGATGCCAAAACTGGATGGGTTTGGGGCAACCCAGCGTATCCGCGAGTTCTCCAGCACACCTATCATCATTCTGACCGCCAAGGGTGATGAACAGGATCGTGTGCGCGGACTCGACCTCGGCGCAGATGACTATCTGGTCAAACCGTTCTCCGCCACCGAGTTACTGGCCCGGGTGCGCGCCGTGCTGCGGCGTGCCCAACCGCCCAGCGAAGTGGGACAATCCCGTTTCTTTACACATGAGAATTTAAAGATCGATTTTGCCCGTGCCGAAGTATGGCGCGGCGAAACACCTGTTTCCCTTTCGGCTACGGAATATCGTTTGCTGCTGCAATTTGCTCATCATGTGGGAAAGATCATGACCTCTGAGGAATTGCTCACCAGTGTATGGGGCCCTGAATATCGTACCGATAAGGAAATCCTCTGGGTAAGCATTGCACGCTTGCGCCAGAAACTGGAAGACGACGCACATACCCCGAAGCATATTGTCACACGCTCAGGGCTGGGGTACCTGATGCCGCCCATTGAAGAGTGATGTTTTCAGGAGGCTCCCGTGCCCAGTAAAACGATACTGCTAGCTGACGAGAACACAGCCAGCCGCAGTTTTTTGGCCGCTACCCTGCGCGAGAAGCAGTTCAACGTGCTGGAAGCGCCATCTGGCAAGGAAGCGCTGATCGTTGCGTGGCGTGACGAGCCTAACCTGATCCTGTTCGACCCGGTCCTCTCTGATATTCAGGACGATGAATTCATTGCCAAGCTAAAGACGAATCCGCGCACGAAGGATACGCCGTTGGTTGCTTTATCCAGTGATCCCGGTCCGGCGCGGCGTGACGCCTGCATCAACGCCGGTGTAGATGAATACCTGGTGAAATCGTCGCAGGCGCTGGCGTCTTTGGAAGAAAGCCTGAATCGATTTTTTCACCGTAGTGGAGCGACAGAGACAGTAAATGATGGGGAAAAAGCGCCTGGCAAGCTGATCGTCTTCCTGAGCGCCAAAGGCGGCACGGGCACATCCTGCCTGTGTGCCAACATTGCCATGAACATCAAGCATACGCAGCCTGAGTCCCGCGTGGTAGTCGTGGACCTGGTGCTGCCAATTGGGTCCATCGGTCCGATCGTTGGCTATAACGGAAAATCGAATATTATCACCATCACAGAGCTTGCGACCAGTCAGATCGGCGGCGATTATTTCCTGAAGACCCTGCCGAAGCCGGAGTTGTGGGGGTTCCAATTGCTGCCGGGTTCGCCAGATCCCCACAGCTCGAATGCGCTCAAGGGAGAGCGCGTGGGCCCGGTGGTGGATACGCTGCGCTCGACCTACGATTACGTAATTCTGGACATTGGACGGTCGCTCTCACGCATCAGCCTGCCTCTCATTCAAAAAGCGGATCTGATCGCCCTCATCAGTTCCACAGACCAAAGCTGCATTCAACTGACCCAGATCACCTGCCAATACCTGCAGTCACAGGGTATCGACAGCCAGAAGATCTACCCGATTCTGAACCGTGCTGTAGGATTGGAGGGGGCAACCAAGATAGAGGCCGAAGCGATGATCGGTTTGCCGATCATCACGACCATGCCCTATATGGGTGGAAATTTCAGCATGGCGAACAACTTGCACCAGCCGATCATCGTCAAATATCCCACCAATACGGCTACGATCATTCTCAGAGACCTGGCGATCGATATGGCCCAGGTGGTAAGCCAATTACGAGTTCGAAAGGTCGCCTAAAGAATCTGAAAGCTGAATTTCTCAACATTTCGACTAGACTCAAAACATCGAGTCCGGGGTAAACAGCGACACGAATTGTTGGTCGCTTTTTTTATCCTGTAAATGAGACTATGCACGATGATTAGAGGCGTTATGACGATTGAATATGACGACAAAGGCAAGATATTTACCGATATCGTTTCCAAAACGGCCGTGCCGGCGACCCTCCAAACGACAACTCATTTAATGCGCGGCAATATCCACGTGCGCAGGGACCAGCGTATCAAGGATGAGCTGAATCTAGATGAACAATTCCTGGCGATCACCGACGTGAGTATTTTAGGGGCAGACGGTCAGGTCGTTTTCGAGGCTGCATTCCTTGCTGTGCAGCGCACTCAGATCGTCTGGGTCATGCCGGAACAGAATAAACAAGAGGGTTCTTATTAATGGCTACTCCAATTGCATCCAACTTTACAAGGTTGACATCTGCAGATCTCCTGAAGTTCAAACGCTACCTGATCGAGAACGTCGGGCGTTCGATGGAAGGCGAACCGCTCCAGTTTGGCGATCGCACCGAATTCATGAAGGAGCGATTGAGCGAAGTCTATGCCCAATTGAAAGTGAACCTGCCGGATGATATTCGCAAGCAGATCTTTCACGATATTATCGATGAATTGACCGGTTTCGGCCCCATCCAGCCATTGCTGGATGACCCGGATATCAGCGAAGTGATGGTGAATGGGCCTAAGAAAGTGTTCATCGAAAAAGCCGGAAAGCTGACGAAAAGTCCGATCACCTTCGATGACGACGATCATGTACTGCGCATTATCGACCGCATCATCCTGCCCCTCGGCCGCCGCGTGGATGCAGACAGTCCCACCGTCGACGCGCGCCTGCCAGATGGTTCACGCGTCAATGCGGTGATCCGGCCGGTGTCCATTGACGGGCCGTCGATCACCATCCGCAAATTCAAACGCGACAAGTTATCGATAGAGCAATTGATCCAGTATGGTTCGCTGACACCCAATATGGGTGAGTTTATCAAAGCCTGCGTGCTGGCGCATTTGAATATTGTGATCTCAGGCGGAACTGGATCCGGTAAAACGACGCTCCTGAATGTCCTCTCTGGTTTCATTCCAGAAGCTGAGCGCATCATCACCATCGAAGATGCAGCCGAGTTGCAGCTTCAACAGGATCATGTATTGCGTATGGAAACCAAGACCTCGAATGTAGACGGAAAAGGTGCGGTGACCATTCGTGACCTGGTGAAGAATGCATTGCGCCAGCGGCCTGACCGCATTGTGGTGGGCGAGTGCCGCGGTGGCGAGGCGCTCGACATGCTGCAAGCCATGAACACAGGTCACGATGGCTCACTGACCACCCTGCATGCCAATACGCCGCGGGATGCGTTATCGCGTTTGGAGACGATGGTCTTGATGGCGGGCATGGACCTGCCACTCAAGGTGGTGCGACAACAAATCTCGTCAGCCGTGGACCTGATCATTCAGCAATCGCGTTTGAAAGATGGCTCTCGCAAGGTGACCGCGATCACCGAGGTCGTTGGCATGGAAGGCGAGACCGTCGTCCTGACCGATATCTTCAAGTTCGAGCAAACCGGCGTGAGTAAGGACGGCCAGATCAACGGTGAGCTAAAAGCAACCGGTATCCGTCCGATCTTTAGCCCGCGGCTCGAGGCTGCCGGGTTCAAACTTGGCGCCGAGATTTTCATGCCTTCTCCCGGAGCGGGGTCCAGGCGGTAGTAAATATGCGCCGAGGAATCTGAGCGTCGAAGGTTTTTTCTTTCTTCGGAACAAAAGAACTCTCTTTTCGGCCTTCGTATCCCGGCGAGTAAAATTGGCAACACTCTATAGGGCAATCGCATTTGAAAGTTTCGAGCGGATAAACCTTGTAGTTTCAACCGTATCATCCACTAATCTTCGCTAATCCCCGCTAATCGTCTCCCAATTCGCGAAGATTGGCGTGGATTAGCGGAAAATTCAATCCTAATGCGATTGCCCTACAACGCTCTACGAGCATCCGTTAGTGTAACTGTGCTTCTGCTATAATCGGAAACATGTCTTCAAGGCAGGTCTTTATTTGAGGAAGCATGGATACTAAAACGCAGATCACCATTCGTACAAAAAAGCTGGGAGTTTTGATCCGTGATGCGCGTCTGTCGGCGCGTCGAACCGTGCAGGAATGTGCTGTCGCGATCGGCGTGCGGACGGGTATATTCCGTGCCTATGAGGACGGAAGCAAAGCCCCCTCTCTCCCCGAATTGGAATCGCTGGTCTATTATCTGGATCTGCCCATCGAACACTTCTGGAGCCGGGAGATCAAATCGGGAAATACATCGCCGCACCAAACGCTGGATCTCCTCAAAGTGATGGCGATCCGCCAGCGCAAGGTGGGCGCGCTCCTGCGGCAGGAACGCATGAACGCCAGTATTTCCATCCGCAACCTTTCACAGAGTACGGGCATCGCAAGTTCACGTATCAAAGCCTATGAATTGGGCGAGCGCGCCATTCCATTGCCTGAGCTGGAGGTGCTGGTTTCCACGTTGGGAGGCCGGATCGAATCCTTCTTCGACCGGAACGGCCCCGTCGGTCAGTGGATGATGAGCGAAGAGGCCGTGAAACAGTTCCTGGAAATGCCGGCGGAGTTGCGACAGTTTGTGACCACGGCCGTCAACCGTCCATATTTGGAGCTGGCCATGAAGCTGAGCAGCATGTCGCGCGATAAACTTCGCTCGGTCGCCGAAGACCTTTTGGATATTACGTACTGAATCTACAGAAAAGCTCTTTCAACCACAAAGGACACAATCCCGCTCGCTGCGCTGAGATTCGTAAAGAGGCGAGCGGGACAAAGTACACAAAGGGATTCTTAAGAGTCGATTCGCAAGTGTTAAAGTCACAGGCAAAGAGACTCTAAAATTCTTCGCGGCCCCAGCGTATCTGGCGGTTAATAACTGATGTTACACAGTCTAGCCACTGAGACGCGGAGTCACGGAGAAGATACAAAGGGCTTTTCTCCGTGTTCCACCTGCACTTGCGTCAGGTGCAAGTGTCTGTGTCTCTGTGGCAGAAATTGCGGAAGGTGAGTTAATAAAACTCATTGCTGTACAACCACCTGATAAACCGTTCAGAACTCGTCATGTGTAGTTAGTGTTCTCACCGACTACCCGTCGATTTCATAATGGACCTTCTCTTAAATGCTTTTCAGGACACGAACAACACGGTTCATACGGGCGCTTTGCTCACAGAAAAGATATTTAAACAATTGCTCCTTTCCGTGTTGTCCGTGTACTATAAAAGAAGAAACACTCTCTAAAGGTACTCACCTGTGGAAACTATCGATCCCCTCACACTTGTCGAGAATGGCAAGAGCCAATATGCAAAAGGAAACTTTAAGGCCGCGGCAGGCTTGTTCTCGCAAGCTGCCCAGATCTACGCCTCGCGCCAGGATGAATTGAACGCCGCGGAAGTGAAGAACAATGAAAGCGTGTCATGGCTGCAGGCAGGCAGGGCAAAAGAGGCCTTGCAAGCCACTGACGGCACAGAGGCGGTCTTCGAAAAAGCGGGCGACCTGAAGCGCCAGGGAATTGCGGTCAGTAATCGAGCAGCTGCCCTGGAGGGACTCAAAAAATGGCAGGAGGCGCTGGCAGAATATGACCGTGCCGCGTCGCTGCTCGAACAGGCGGGCGAAGGCGACATGCATTCCATCGTCCGCAAGGCCATGGCCAACCTCAACCTCAAACGCGGACGTATCGATGCCTCGCAAATGGACGTGTACGATTCGCTGCGCCTCGTGGAAAAACCCACATTGACACAGCGTATCATGAAGTTCCTGATGCGGATTGGGTGGATAAGGTAAACCGTGATCAATTCCCTGGTTCGCACGGCGGATCTCAGCGATCACCAGCAGCTATCCAACCTGATCTTCTTTGAGACCCACTTGCATCGACATCTGGACTGGCGCTCACCACTCGAATGGTTGGGCGCTCCGTTTTATTGGGCGCTGGAGGAAGGCAGGCGTATCACAGCCGCACTGGCCTGCCCCCCCGAAGTGGATGGCGTCGCCTGGGTGCGGTTGTTCGTTTACTCAGGGCATTGGTCGCCCCAGAATGCCTGGTCGATGCTGTGGTCTACGGCCAAGGTGGATGTTGCAGCGGCAGGCGGAGCAAAGGTGGCTGCGATCGCCATGCAGCCCTGGTTCCAGCGGGTACTTGCAGCAAGCGGATTCGAAAACCGTCAACAGATCGTGATGCTGGAGTGGCTCGGCATCGCCGGTCAGTCCTGGGCCGCGCGTGAAGCGACAGGAATCCAGATCCGCGCCATGAAACCGTCAGACCTGCACGCCGTCGCAAAAACGGACCACTCTTCGTTTGATCCGCTTTGGCATAATTCGACCGACACGATCGAGCGCGCCTATTCACAGGCATTGTATGCTACCGTCGCCGAGGGCAGCGATGGAATCATCGGCTACCAATTAACAACCGGGCATCAACAGCGCGCCCATCTGGCGCGGCTGGCTGTGCATCCCAGCCTGCAGGGACGCGGTGTGGGCCGGGCCTTGCTAAGTGACCTATATAGCCGATTGATGCAGGCAGGCATCATCCGTTTGAGCGTGAACACGCAGAGCGATAATTCTGCATCGTTGAGCCTGTACAAGAAAATGGGATTCAACCGCACGGGAGAGGAATATCCCGTGTATACTATTAACGTACCCGCCAGTTAAAGAGCCTTGTGAAGGTTTGAAATGCTGATCTTATTGTCGAGATTGAACCTTTGCAAGGCTTATGCATAGGAGGCAGCATGGCAAACCGTGAAGATGCACTCATCGTGAACTCACTCGTCAGACAGGCACTCACCTCAGCCCAGGAAGTGATGGGCGATAATGGCCTGAACGCCGTGCTTCATACGTGCGGGTTGGACCGTTTTATCGGCAGCCTGCCTCCAAATAACCTTGAACCATCCATTCAAGCCTCACAATATGCGAAGTTGAACGAAGCCATCGAACAATTCTACGGACGCGGTGGCAAGGGCATGCTGCGCCGCATCGGCAAGGCCTCTTTCCAATATGGTGTGCGCGAGCAATCTGCGCTGCTGGGTGTGGCCGGCGTGGCGCTCAAGTTGCTGCCTGAAAAGCAGCGCATTAAATTTATTCTCAATGGAATGGCAGACGCGTTGAAGAAAAGCAATCCGCAGGTCAATGCCTGGGTCGATGAAAGCGGTGACATGCTCGCCTATATCGAATCCACGTGCGCCATTTGTCATAGCCGGCAAAGCACCGAACCGATCTGTCATCTGTACGTCGGTTCGATCACCGAAGCTGTACACTGGGCAACCGGCAAGGAATATGTAGTCAGGGAAACACACTGCCTTGCGAAAGGCGATGACTTTTGCAGGTTCGAGGTGGGAGAAGTGCGGGCGTGAAGGAACCGGTATTTTCCAGCCGTACGGTCAGCCGTTTTGTAGAATCGATCTCGATGGAACTGGGGACCGGTCAGTTCGACGCCATGCTGGCGCTCTCGAAACTGCCGCCGCAATGGATTGGTCCGCATGTGTTTCTGAAGATGGATGCCGTTGAAGCAGCAAAAGCCTACACCGCCCTGCAAACTGCCATGCGCATGTATTTTGGACGCGGGGCCCGCGGTGTGCTGCTGCGTGTCGGCGGACGCCTCTGGGACCACTTGCTGGATGGGGCCGGGCTGGGAGGCCGGGCACAGGCAGCTGTAATCAAACGGCTTCCACTGAACGCCCGCCGCAAACAGACACTGGAATTGCTCTCGCGTCTGTTGGGCGCCATACCAGGTGACATCACCGTTCATACACTGGACCTGGACCTGCTGCTGGTTGACCGGGCCTCTCCCACCACCACAGACGCCCGCGCCGAATCCCCGATCTGCTTCGTTACGCAGGGATTGATCCGCGAGAGTTTACTTTGGGCAACCGGCCAGAACCACGATGTCGACGAGATATCCTGCAAAGCGTGCGGCGCAAACGCGTGCGAGTTCAAGATCGTTTCTGCAAAGTGAGTTAGCGAATGCAAACCTTCAACGCAAAATGGACAGGCAAAGATGGAACCGAATTCTTTGTGCACGGCTGGGAACCGGATGGGACGCCCAAAGCGCTTGTGACTCTCATTCATGGACTCGGCGAACATGCCGGGCGGTATGAGCATGTGGCCAAAGCGTTCAGCGATGCGCGTTATGTGCTGGCAAGTTTCGACCTGCGCGGGCATGGGAAATCCAGCGGCGTGCGCGGCCACTTTCCGTCTCTGGATGCCGTGATGCAGGACATCAAGGGCTTCCTGGTCTTTCTGTCACAGCGGTATCCCGATCTCCCACAGTTCATCTATGGACATAGCCTGGGCGGATTGTTGACGCTCGCCTATGTGCTGCGGAGCAAACCCAAATTCAATGGTGTGATCGCCACCAGCGCTGGGTTACGTTCGCCACTCACAGAGCAAAAGCTCAAACTGCTGATGGTCAAGTTGTTGGGTTCGCTGTTACCCACCACATTGCTTCCAAGCGGATTGGAAACGGCGGCCATTTCGCAGGACCAGGCCGTCATCGACCGATACAATCAGGACAAGCTCAACCATGATCGTGTCAGCCTGGCGTTTGGTAAGGCTGCGTTAAGCGCCAGCGATGCTGTCTGGGGTCAGGCTGAGGAATTTCCCCTGCCGTTGTTGATCATGCATGGCACAGGAGACCGCATCACCTATTCGCATGGCAGCGCCGATTTTGCCAAGGCTGCATCCAAAAATAACCCGGATGTCACCCTCAAATTATGGGATGGCATGTATCACGAATTGCATAATGAATCGGTTAAGGAAGATGTCTTCCAATTCATGATCGAATGGCTGGACCGGCATCTGTAATTACTTCTGGTCAGTTGTTTTAAACACAAAGGACACCACGAACACAAAGGGGTTAAGAAGGGTGTTGGGCCGGCGTTTTCCCTTTGTGACCTTCGGGTCCTCTGTGTTTAGAGTCTTTGTTCAAACCATCTTCTTAAGAACATCCTAACCTTTTCCTAGACAAAACATTTTGGGCATGGGAAAATTTTGACCTTATCACATCTCATCAAGGAGTATTCATGAACGTCGAGAAGAAGAGTAAACGCCAGGAACGGCGGGAAAAAATCAAACAGCAGGAGCAACGCAATCGTCTTCTTACGATCGGGTTGATCATAGCGGGCGCGGCACTGCTGGTCTTTGCCTTTGTTTGGCCATCCATTCGGCCGGTCGCGCAAGTGGTTTCGGTGGATCCGGGTACACACCCGAACGCGGATGATAATTCCATAGGCGATCCGAATGCCCCAATTGTAGTCGAGGAGTTTTCCGATTTCCAATGTCCGTTCTGTGAACGTTTCCACGAAGAGACTGAGCCGTTGCTGCGTCAGTACTACATCGATACCGGCAAAGTGCGGTTCGTGTATCGTTCCATGGGCAACTGGTTGAGCGGAAATATCGGCGGCGGCAAGACCGAGTCACAGGATGCCGCCCTGGCTGCGTATTGTGCAGGCGAACAGAACAAGTTCTGGGAAATGCATGCTCATCTGTTTGCAAATGTCCTCGGCGAGGATGCCGGTTCCTTCACTGAACAGCGCAATAAGGCCATTGCTGAACAAGTCGAAGGACTGGATATGGACCAGTTCAATAGCTGCTATGACAGCGGCAAGTATGAAGATCGCGTCCAGCAGGATATGGCAGATGGACAGGCAGCCGGAATAAACGGCACGCCTGGATTCATCATCACGTATACGGTCAACGGTGAGACGCGTACACGCTCGATCGATGGCGCCCAGCCGTTCAATGTGTTCCAACAGGAACTGGAAGCCGCTCTCGCCGAGATGGGCGCCCAGTAATTGTCAGGAGAAGACGGTATGACTCACCCCGAATCTGCTCTTTCGTGGGTGAGTTTATTTTTAACCGATCTTACGCAGCCTGGCCACTGCGACTCTGTGGCAAAACTGTGTAAGGTGAGTTTTTAAGTCTCTAACGGAGCGCGAACAATGCAGACAATTTTTCTGATCGGCATTGGTCTACTCCCAGCTCACAAACGTGTATACTCAACCGAGAAATGGAGCTTACATTCACATGGAAAAGAAAAGCAAGCGACAAGCACAGCGAGAAAAAATCGAAAAACAGAAGACACGCAGTCGCCTGATCACGATTGGCTTGGTCACGTTGGGAGCGATCATCCTGGTCTTCGCTTTTGTTGCACCTACACTTCAGGACGCCGGTGAGATCATCACCGTGACGCCCGTGGCCCTGCCCGCTGCCAATGGATTAACGCTCGGCGATCCGAACGCGCCGGTGACGATCGATGTGTTCGAGGATTTTCAGTGCCCGGCCTGTCAGTTCTATACAGAATCGATCGAATCTCTCATTATTCAGAACCTGCTGCCCACCGGAAACGTAAAGTATACGTTCCACCACTATCCATTTCTGGATGGTGATGGCGCCGGGAGCAACGGCGAATCTGACCAGTCTGCCAATGCATCGATGTGCGCGAATGAGCAGGGCAAGTTTTGGGAGATGCATTCCACTATTTATGCCAATTGGAACGGTGAGAACCAGGGCAATCTGAGCAATGT
Organism: uncultured Anaerolinea sp.; assembly: GCA_964489725.1. Lineage (GTDB taxonomy): Bacteria > Chloroflexota > Anaerolineae > Anaerolineales > Villigracilaceae > Defluviilinea. The sequence continues at coordinate 19,613 of CAZBAX010000019.1, forward strand.
CCGTTTGGAAGCCATGGCAGAAGCAGCCGGGTTGGACATGGATACATTTAATGAATGCTTCCGATCCAACGAGTATCAGGCCGATATCCAGGCCGATTTTGAGCTGGGCAAAACAATGGGCGTGCAGGGGACGCCAAGCGTTTTCGTAAATGGAATTAAGGTGGGGCAGCCCGGCAAGATCGCTACCTATCAGGAGATCGCCGACGCCGTGGAACTGGCACTCAGTGTGTCAGAATAGTTTGGAAGCGAAACAGGATCGACCTCTAACGTAAATTTATCAAAACAGGTTGCTGATCTAAAGTCCCAGCTTAAAATCGTTAGCCACGGATTTACCCTTCGGGCACGGTGTCACGAATTGACACGGATTGTTTTATCTGTGCAAACACCTGCACCGAACGCAGTGCAGTGTAAGTGTCAGTGAAATCCGTGGCTGCATTCGTTTCGGGGTACATATGTTTTTAGTACTGTTTCAATTGCAGATTAACAATTAAACCGGGCAATCCCACCATCCGACCTTGAACCACGGAGACACTAAGTCACGCAGTTTTTGATTGGTTTTTGCTCAGTGTCTCCGGTTCTCCGTGGTTAGGTTGGTCTTTTCTCATCCCATCGTATTGCTCGATTAATTTAGAAAAATACAAATGAAACCGCGACACGAATTTAAGCGTCAATATACAAGTACCGCAACCGGATTAAGTCGTAGAGTCAAATTTGATGGGAGTGCCTTGAAACTTAACTGGATCTCCTACAGCTTAAGGAAGTTGTGGCACAAGTGTATAATGAAATCGACGCCACTGCTTCATTGAGGATGTAATGAAATATCGTTTCCTGCGCTCCGTACTCACCTCAATTTTCATTCTGTCGCTGCTTTCTTCCTGTGCAGGCGGCATCCCGCTGCTCTCTACACCGACGCCTGCGATCCCAACCCCCACTCCATACCAACAGGCATTACCGCCCCGCCTTGTGGAGACCGATCCACCGATGAATACGGTGATCGGTCACACCTCGCCGATCACGTTCTATTTCAACCAGGCGATGAGCAAACCCTCGGTCGAAGCCGCCGTGACAGGCTTGCCCGAGGGGACATTTACCTGGAACGATGAAGCAACGCTTGTCTTTCAACCGGCGCAGTCCTACGCCCCCAATAGTGATTTGAAGATCGCGATCGCAAGCTCCATCCAGACCGCCAACGGATTCGGGATCCAGGAGCCCATCGAGCTTTCCTTCACAGTGGCCGATTATCTGCGCGCTACGAATATCTTGCCGAAGGAAAATACAAGCGATGCCGATGTGCGCTCTGCGGTGATCGTTTCATTCAACCAGCCCGTCGTTCCGCTGGGTGCAGACGCCGCATCGCTGCCCGCGGCGTTCGATCTTCAGCCGTCTGTGCCTGGCAGCGGAGAGTGGATCAACACCAGTACGTTTGCGTTTTATCCAGAACCTGCCATGGCAGGGGGAACGGAATACACCCTCAGCTTGAATCCCGATCTGAAAACGGTGACAGGCGTCGGCTTCGAGGGAGGCGCCGCGTCGTCGTGGACGTTCACCACCTCGCGTCCGCGCGTCGTCTCGTTGGAACCACCCAGCGACCAGAAACTCGCGCTGGATCCCGAGATCCAATTGACGTTCAACCAGCCGATGAACACGGTGACCGTTGAATCGTATTTCAGCTTCAATGGCACGCAGGGCCCGGTCAAAGGGTCGTTCGAATGGAATGACGATGCAACGGTACTCACGTTCCGACCGAATCAGCGTTTGGCGCGGAATGTTGGTTATACATTGAACGTGGGCGCCGACACCCAATCAAAAGGCGGGGTAACGCTGGGTGACGACTATGGCGCGGTGTTAGGCACGTTCGATAATTTCGCGGTCACTGAATCGAACGTGGAGTACGGGTTTGTGACATTTACGTTCAGCTCGCCTCTTCAGCAGGGCGAGTATGAGGAGTTTGTGAACGTCAACCCAGATCTGGATAATTTTTCGGTGAGTCTAGCGGAAGATGCGTTGTCATTAATTGTGTATGGTAGTTTTGTGCCGGAGACCAATTATGTGATCGAGCTTGCCGCGAGCTTGCGCGATCGCTGGGGGCAATCATTGGGCGATACGTACATTCTGGATTTCAGAACGGCTCCCGCTCCTGCCATGTTGACCCCACAACTGTTTTCCTCCTCCACGGCATTTGTGCGGCCCGATGAACCGGTGTTGTATGCAAAGGCTGTCAACATCAGCGGCGCAGATGTGACTGTTGCTCCACTGACGATCCAGGACTTCTTCTCACTGCAAAGTTCGTATGAAAATCAGCAGGCCTATGTGCCCGCCGAAGCAACTCTATTTCAGCCCAGGTTCACCGCAGAGCCCAGCCAGACCGAGGATGTGCAATTGCCGCTGGCACGGCAAAACAATCAATTGCTGCCAGGCTTGTATTATGTGGGTGTCACAACCCCGCAAAGCGCCGCAGCTGCGAAAGGCGTATACTTCGCGGTATCCAGCCAGGTCAATCTCACATTTAAGTTTGGCCCTACTGAGGCCATGGTCTGGGCCGTGGACCTGCCTTCGCAGACTCCCATCGCGAACGCGGCGGTGACCATTTATGACAATGCAGGCAATTCTCTCGCGACCGGCATGACTGATAAGGATGGATTGTGGCAGGGTCCTATTGGCGATAACGATGGACAGTTGTATGCCATGCTGGGCGCGCCGGGCGAGGAAACCTTTGGACTTGCGTTTTCGCATTGGAGCATGGGAGTCAGCCCCTGGGATTTTGGAGTTGCCTACAATCCGAGTCCACCGCACACGGTCATTTACATGTATACAGACCGGCCCATGTATCGCCCGGGGCAGACCGTGTACTTTCGCGGTGTGGTGCGGCAGGCCTTCAACGGTCGTTATGAACTGCCTGCGGTCAACGATGTGCCCATTACTCTGCACGATGCGAACGGTATGCAATTGCTTGCCATCAGCGCCCAGCTTTCGCCGTATGGCACATTCAGCGGCGAATACAAGCTGTCTGATGCGGCTGTGCCTGGTTATTACACGTTCGACAACCCTGCGCTGGAGTTCTATTTCAGCTTCCAGGTGGCAGAGTATCGCAAGCCCGAGATCGATCTGAGCGTCGATTTCTCGGCCGATGAGATCAAGCTGGGTGAGACGATAACCGCCCGCGTCGACAGCCGCTACTTCTTCAACGCGCCGGCAGGGGCGGTGGACGTGCGTTGGGCTTTGTATGTGAAGCCATCCTATTTTGATCTGCCAAACTATGAGACCAGCCTGTTGGATACTTCGTGGCTGGATCTATACTCCACGCGTCAGGCAGATTCATCCGACTATTTTGGCCAGCAGATCGCAGAAGGGACGGGTCAAACGACCCGCGACGGGATCCTGTCCATAGAGCTGCCGGCCATCCCTGAGTCTGACTCGGGGCAGATCGTCACGCTGGAGGTGACCGCCCAGGATGAGTCTGGGCTGCCCGTCAGCGCGCGAGCGCAGTTACAGGTCCATCCGGCCGATTTCTACATCGGCCTGCGACCCGATCAATGGATCGGACGGGCCGATTCACCGGTGGGCTTCGATGTCTACACCGTCGATTGGACGCAGAATCCTTCGAGCGACGAATCATTAACAGCAGAGTTCAAACAGGTACGTTGGGAAAAAGAGACCGATAGTTTTGGTTTTCCGACTTATCGGCCAGTGTATACGCCGGTCAGCAGCAGCAACCTCGCCACGGGACCCGATGGGCACGCACGGCTTTCGTTCGTTCCACCCACTGCGGGAACGTATATGCTCGATGTCTCTGGTGATGGCACGCGCACGCAATCGTTGATCTGGGTGGGGGGCGCCGGCGCGGCTGCGTGGCCAGACCTCCCGAATCAACGTTTCGAATTGACCGCCGATAAAGATTCCTATAAGGCAGGTGATACTGCCAAAATTTTCATTCCGAATCCATTTGCAGTGAGTGCGCTCGCCCTTGTCACTGTGGAGCGGGGCATTGTCTCGAAAGCAGAAGTGATCCAGGTGTCAGGCAGTGGCAGGGAATATTCGCTGCCACTCACCGAAGCGGATGCCCCCAACGTGTATGTGAGCGTGACGATTTTAGGACAGGGTAACGACTTCAGAAGTGGCCTTGTCAATCTCCCGGTCGCGCCCGATGACAAGCAACTGAACGTGCAGGTGACATCGAATCCTGCCCAAGCGGGACCGCGCGATGAAGTAACCTTTGATGTGCGGGTAACTGACATTCAAGGACAACCGGTGGAAGGCGAATTCTCGTTATCCGTTGTGGATCTTGCCTCATTAGCAGTAGCTGACCCGAACTCACCGGATATTCTGCCGGCCTTCTACAGCAACCAGCCGCTTGGCATTCAAACAGGTCTGTCTGTTGCTGCATACACCGGACGGAACGCGGCCCCGCCCGGCGGCGTGGGCGGCGGCGGCGGCGGAGAGGTCTCATTTCTGCGCGAAGAATTCCCCGATACCGCCTATTGGAATCCATCGCTGATCACCAACTCTGACGGGCGCGGGCAGGTGACGATGACTCTGCCTGATTCGCTCACCACCTGGCAGGTCGATGTGCGTGGACTGACCGTCGACACAAGGGTCGGTCAGGCAGAGACACAGATCGTTGCGACCAAGCCGTTATTGATCCGTCCGGTTACGCCGCGTTTTTTGGTGAACGGCGACCATGTGTTGATGGCAGCCATTGTCAACAACAATACTTCGGATAGGTTAACTGTCAATGTCAACCTGCAAAGCGAAGGGTTTGTACTGGACGAACCTGACCATGCCACCAAGCAGGTCAACATCCCTGCCAATGGACGGATGCGGGTCGAATGGTGGGGCAGCGCGGGACCTGTGAAAGAAGCTGATCTCGTCTTCTCAGCGACGACTACTGGCACGCCATCGTTACAGGACTCGACGCGTCCGGTGTGGGGAAAACTGCCTGTGTTGCAATACACCGCGCCGCAGGCGTTCGTCACGGGCGGCATCTTGCGCGGCGCGTCCTCTCAACAGGAGGTGATCTCGCTGCCGCGCACTTTCACGCCAAACGGCGGCGGCCTGGATGTGGAGTTGAGTCCCTCGCTGGCCGGCAGCCTGTTATCTGCGCTCGAAGCGGTGGATGATGTTCCCGATTCGTACAGTGCGGAGGCGATCCTATCTCACTTCCTGCCGAATCTCGAAGTCTATCGAACGATCAATGGCGCCGGGTTGAACGATCAGGCTCTCACCGACCGTGTGGCTGACAATGTGGAAAGCGGCGTTCACAAGTTATTGCGTCTGCAAAATGAAGATGGCGGCTGGAACTGGTGGGGCACGTCTCCGATCGGTCAGCAGACCAGGCCGTCGGATCCTTACATCTCCGCCTATGTCACCTTCGGTTTGATCCGCGCCCATGCGATCGGCGTCAGTGTGGATGAGACCGCGCTGCAACGTGCCGGTACTTATCTGCGGGGATTACGCAACGAGATCACAAACGATACCAGCGGTGCAGACCTGGACCAGATCGCGTTCGTGCAATTTGTACTGGCACAGGCCAGCACGTTTGACGAGGCGACGATCAACAATCTCTATAACGTGCGTGACCGCATGAGTCCAGCAAGCCGCGCCATGCTGGCGTATGTGATCAACGCGGTGAATCCTGCCGATGAACGTGTGCGCGACCTCATTTCCAATCTTGAAACGAGCGCCATCGTTACCTCCTCGAGCGCGCATTGGGAGACGCCGCGCGAGAATATCGTGGCGCGCGGTTCGCCCATTTACACCACATCACTGGTGGTGTATGTACTGGCGAAGCTCGACCCGGCCAATCAGATCGTGTTCAACGCCGTCCGTTATCTGGCAGCGCATCGTAACGCTCGCGGCTTGTGGGGTTTGGGACACGACAACGCCTGGGCGCTGCTCGCCCTGAACGAAGCGATGATCGGCTTCGGCGATCTCAATGCCGACTTTGCCTTTAATGCGACCTTCAACGGCGGTCCACTGTTGAATGGTGATATTGCAGGGGATCAAATACTCACCTCAGCCAAGGCGCAGGTTCCACTGGAATATGTGTCTGCCACCTCGCCAAACCTGCTGACCATTCAACGCGAAGATGGGCTCGGACGCTTGTACTATCGCGCTGTACTAAATATTAACCGCCCTGTGGAGGACGTCCAGCCTTTGAATGCCGGAATGCAGATCGAGCGCGTTTATTGTCGCGCTGAGCCTGACGGCGAAGCGGCGTGCACGCCCCTTTCCTCGCTTCAGCTTGGTTCCGATCAGACCATCACGGCACGTCTGACCCTTGTCTTGTCCCACGATTCGCACTATGTGATCGTCGAAGACTTTATTCCTGCCGGCATGGAAGTACTGAATCGCAACATCAAGACCAGCCAGCAAGCCGACGACCCAACTGGGGTTCAGGCCCAGTTCGATGACCAGGATCCCTTCGCCAACGGATGGGGCTGGTGGCTGTTCCATGAACCGCAGATCCGCGATGACGGCATCCTCTTCGCCGCCGATGTTCTGCCCGCCGGAACCTATGTGTTGACGTATACACTTGTCCCGTTGCAGGCTGGAGAATATCGCGTATTGCCTGCCCATGCCTGGCAGTCCTTCTTCCCCGAAGTACAGGGAACCAGCGCTGGCGCGGTATTCGTGATTGAGCCATAGGAATACTTGTTGCTTATCATCATCATTTGATATAAAATCGAATCGTTATGACTATTACATCCGCGATTGATACCTCTGGTATACGCCATCCTAAAACCATTCCGATGGGTTTAAGGAAGTCTGTCGGTGCGTCGTTGCGCCCTGCGATTCAAAAGATTGTGGATGAGCTGGGCCCTGAAAAGATTATCCTGTTTGGTTCTTACGCGTATGGTAAACCCAATCCGCATAGTGACGTGGATCTGTTGGTTGTTCTGAAAACAAATGCGTCGCTCAAAGAGCGTAACTGGCTGGTTTCCCGTTTGCTGTTACCGCGTCCATTTCCTGTCGATATCCTGGTTCGTAATCCAAGAGAAATCCGGGAAGCGTTGAAGTCTGGCGATTTCTTCCTGCAGGAAATCTTTACACGCGGTAAGGTTTTATATGAACGACATAAATGATCCGCTTGCCTGGGTTAAAAAGGCAGAGGAAGATTTTCTGCTGGCACAATCTGCCTTGCGACGAAAAAAACACTGATTACCGGCGCATGTTTCCACGCTCAACAATGTGCTGAGAAATACATGAAAGCCCTGCTCGTTTCAAAGCGCAGGTTTTCCAATGTCTCATGACCTTTTGTTACTGAATAACCTTTGTGCGAATTCGGGGATTTTTCTTGAAGTTGAAGCCAGGTTATTAAGCGAATTGACGGATTATGCTGTTCGAACACGCTATCCAGGCGAAGAACCTTCATCCACTGATGCGAAAGAAGCAATGGAAACAACAAAACTGATTCGCAAATTTGCAAGACGCTTTTTTGGAATATAAAGAAAGTAACCACGAAATTTACCCAATGTGTGGCTACTTATTACTTCTCACTTCTCACTTTTTACTTTCTACTTTCCATCTACCTCACAATTCCCCATATCGCCAGCGCACCAAAAACGAATAATACCGTCGCCGCGCCAATTAACACTTCATGTGCCGGCCGTTGATCTACAAGCTGCAGCGAGGGTGCAATGCCTTCGATCTCCCATTGTGGACCTGCGAACCAGGTAAACATCAAACCGCCGAGCAGTCCGCCGATATGTCCCCAGTTATCTATGCCTGGCAGGGAGCCAATGATGAACAGGTTGATCGCGGCGATAAAAATTATGTTCCCGATCGCGCTGCGGAACTGACCGGCGAATAACTTGCGGTTCTGTAATAGAAAAATTCCTTCCGCACCGAGCAGGCCGAAAATCGCTGTAGATGCTCCCAGCGAAGGGGCATCTGAAAACAGGAAGGACGCTACATTTCCCGCGAACGCACCCAGCACGTATAACAGTAAAAATCGTCCGTGACCGAAATGACGTTCCAGGCTGGCGCCAAACGAAAACAAGGCATACATATTGAACCCGATATGAGCGATGGACCCATGCAGCAGTGCAGGCGTGAGCAGCCGCCAGAGCTGACCATCTCGGATCGCATCATTGGACTTCATTAACAACGCTGCTGGAATATCTCCCCCGAGCAGGAATTCACTGGCAAGCTGTAAAAGATAAAACAATATGGTGATGCCGATGATCGTATAGGTCACATACGGAGCGGAACGCGGCATCTCCACATAGACAGATCGTGGAGGCGCGGGCGGCGGCGGGGCAGGCTCTCGCTGGGGATCGTCGAATCGATTTGGTTCCTGATTCATAGCTCCACCTTACGCGGTTTCACGCGGTGATGTTCCGCGTCGATAATGGCACGGATCGTATCGACGGTCTCATCCAGGTGAAACTTTGCGTTCACGACCACATAATCGAACGCCTCCACACGCTTCAGTTCCTTACGCGCCGTCGCAATGCGGATCGCAAGCGAATCCGGTGTCTCTGTCTTGCGAGTTTCCAGCCGGTGTACGAGGTCTTCCTCGCTTTCTGTTGTAATGAAGATCATCAATGCTTCGTGCGCCATCTTGCGCACTGTCTCGGCGCCCTGTACATCGATGCGCATGACAACATCCTTGCCGCTGGCCAATGCTTCACGCACCTGTTGCTTGGGAATGCCCTTGTAATCACCGTAGACAATCGCATGTTCGATCAACTCGTCCTCATCGATCATGCGTGCAAACTCTTCCTTGGTCACAAAAAAATAATCCTTGCCATGTGTTTCATTGGAACGTTTTTCACGCGTCGTTGCCGTGACCACAAAATGGAATGGCAGGCCGCGCTCCTTCATACGCTGCATCACGGTATCCTTGCCCGCGCCCGACGGTCCCGAGATGACAATGAGCAGCGGTTGTGGATGATAGACATTGAATTCAGAATCGGTGGAGGGAGTCATTTGCAAATTGTACCAGACCGACTCTGCTGCGATTCTCTCCCCACCCTTGCGTGATTCCGGTAAAATTATGCCATGCCTACCTATGACTTTATCTGCAACGACTGCAAGCAGCGCTTCGACGTGTTCCAGACCTTCTCGGAATATGGCAAGAAGCCGGTCACCTGTTCACACTGCAATAGCAAGAATGTGCGCCGCCGCATGACCAGGGTACGCATCGCGAAATCGGAGGATACGCGCATGGAATCGATGGCAGATGACTTCTCCGGCTTCGAAGGACTCGAAGACGATCCTCAGGCGATGGGACGCATGATGCGTAAAATGGGAAAGGAAATGGGGGAAGAGCTGCCGCCCGAGTTCGACGAGGTGGTCGACAGACTGGAATCTGGTCAAAGCCCGGATGACATCGAAAAGGCGATCCCCGACCTGGGTGGTGATGCAGGGGATGAGTAATAACGATGTAGGGCACAGCAGCTGCTGTGCCCTACATCGTTTATAACATCTTCTCGATCGTCTCGCGATGTTCTGCAAAATGCTCGGTGGTATCGCCCAGCACCCACATCAACAACGGACGTTTTTCCGGGTCGTTCGCATGTCGCGGCCGCATGAGATCGTCAAAGGACATGCCATCCAGTTTTGCGGCCAGCGTCTGATAGGTGGCTGTTAGTTCATCCAGCACATCTTCCGGCGAGCGATCCTTGTTCCGTTCGAACAGGATGGGGTTGATCACTTCCATATCCCAACCTTTGGCGGCTTCTTCCGGGATGCGCATGACCTCGTGCGCCGGGAGTTTGTCGATGTGGTACCCCATGAGTGCGTTCATCCACTCCGCGAGGTGGGCGAGATTGTCCTTCGGCGACCAGCCGCCTTCGTCGGGTGTGGTCAACTTGCCGGCATGCTTTAGTTTGTCCACGGCGTCCATCAGATGTTTCCACTCGCGCCGGATCGCAGCCATCAATTCCTCTTTATTTTCGGGGATCCATTCTTCTGTCATTTCATTCTCCTGTTAATCAAAAACGCTCCAGGCGGCGTCCCCGCCGCCGGGGACGGCGTTTTGAACAAAGTTACACACCGATCAACTTTCCTTCCTGCACTTGTTCCTTCTCTTCCTCTTTTCGCAGGATGTACGCTTCCCCGCGCACAAGCAACGTTTTCTTCCCATCGATTTTGATGTAAGCGTCGTCACACACCATGATCACCGGGTTCTCGTGGAAGAAATGGTAATCCCGCAGCCACTCATCCAACACAGACTGACCGTACGCATCTTTCGGATAATGTGCTAAAAAGTTAAATGGCGTTGCGTTCAGTCCACTGAAATGACTGGTTTCCACGGTGTTCATATCCTTCGACGTCAGAATATTGGGGCCGCAGAAGATCATCCCGGCGCTAAAGCCGACCACAGGCAGCCCGTTCTGTACCTTCTTTTTCAGGTATGGCATCACACCGCTGGTGTGCAAGCGATGATTAAGCAGAAACGTATTTCCACCCGGGATGTAAACCAACGCCGCCTCACGGATGATAGTTTCGATCTCGCGCTGTGTCATCAACTCGGCATTGATCTCCACGATCTGCCCCAATCCCCGGAACGCGCTTTCATTCATCTCGCGCCATTTTTCCGTGTACAGAGAAGCAAGCGGCAGATACGCGATCACAGGGTCATCCTGACCCTCCAGATAAGGTCGGCTGGCTTCGACGATATAGCGCAGGTCTTCTTTGCCGGGCGTGGAAAAAAGGTGAAGGGTCATTTACATCGTAAGAATTATGGGTTCGTTCTTTGTGACAATGATCGTATGCTCAAATTGAGCGGCGATGGCCCTGTCTATCGTGCGGATCGTCCAGCCGTCTTTTTCAGTGACGGTGCGACCCATGCCTGTGGTGAGGAACGGCTCAATAGCCAGGACCAGTCCGTCGTTAAGGATGCGGCGGTCATCCGGGTTGTGAAAGTTCAGGATCTCGCGTGGACTTTCATGCAGCTTGTGACCGATACCATGTCCCGTCAGATCGTAGATGACGTTATAACCGCGTTTCCTGGCTTCATTCTGGACCGTGCGCCCGATCCCGTTTAATGGGTTTCCCGCCTTCGCCGCGTGCAGCGCTTTTGACAAAGCAGTTCTGGTTGCGTCGAGCAGCTTCTCCAGATTGCGTTCGCGCTTCGAGACAACCATCGACGCGCCCGTATCCGCGTAATACCCGTCCAGCTCCGCGGAAACGTCGATGTGGATCAACTCGCCTTCGCGCAGGACATGCGCATCCGGAATCCCATGTGCGATCACCGGTGACACACTGATGCACGTCGCCCCCGGGAAGTTATACGTTGCTTGTGGCGCGGACTTCGCTCCCTCAGCTTCGAGCAGGGCGCGGCCAATCTCATCCAGTTCACGTGTCGTGATGCCTGGGCGCGTAGCATCCATCATTCTGCGCAGCGTCTCGGCGCAGATGCGGCCGATGGCTTTTAAGTAGTCAATGTCTTTTTGGGAATCAGCGGTCATTTAGCTATAAACTCCATAACTGTTTCTATTAGACTGTTCTGTACCGTCTGCCAATCGTTTCCCGCATCCACAACTACCCAGCGGTTTGGCTCAGCTTTCACCATTTCCTGATACCCCTGCCGCACACGCTGGTGAAATTCTACAGTATACGCATCGAGCCGGTTCCACTCGTTATCTTTCTTCTTTCTCCGTAGCCCTTCCTCCACATCCACATCCAGCAAGACTGTTAAATCAGGGATCAATCCACCCGTTGCGTACTTCACCAGAGTACTGATCTGCTCCAAATCCTGTTGATGCCCATAGCCCTGATAGGCGATCGTCGAATCATAATAACGATCAGAGATGACAATTTCCCCATCTGCCAAACGTGGCTTGATCACTTGTTCCACGATCTGAGCGCGCGCCGCTTGATAAAGCAATGTCTCGGTGCGCGGGTGCATCTCCACGTTCTTCAAGTCATGGATCACTTCGCGGATCTGCTCGCCGATGGATGTGCCTCCAGGCTCGCGCGTCGGGAATACGATATGCCCCCTCTCACGTAAGTATTCCACGAGATGCGGGATGTGCGATGTCTTGCCTGAGCCTTCTGGGCCTTCGAGTGTGATGAACAAAATGTTAATTCCTTTCTTACGAATTATATATTTATTCAACACAATTTATACACATCTTTTTAAGTGTTTTGTAATTCAGCAGGACTAGAATGATGGCGATTTGAAACGTAAGGAGGCACAAATCACTATGAAGAGAGTATTGTATGTTCTTTTCGTGATCATTGTCGCGCTGACGGCGTCGCTGGCGGGAGCGGCTGCAGGTGGGATCGCAGTGTATCGGGCCATGGAAAATCGCGAGAGTCTTCCCGCGCCGCTTCAGGATGTAATTCCGGCCAATGACACAAATCCCGGTCAAACGATCACACTCGACACAACCGATATCGAAACATCCATTACACAATTACACAGTCTGTCCAACAGGTAGGTCCCGCGGTCGTAACAGTGGTGGGCACCGTCCCCGGTCAAATGACGATCTTTGGTATGACCGGTGATCAAACCGTGAGCGGCACGGGCTTATTCATCACCAATGACGGTTATATCATCACGAACAATCACGTCGTGGAAGGGACTGAGGAAGTAAATATCGTTTTGTCGGATGGTACCCAGCAGACCGCCACGATCATTGGAACCGACCTGTATTCCGATATCGCTGTTCTCAAGACGGATGGCCGCGTACCAGCTGTTGCCGTTCTGGGAAACTCAGATATGCTCGACCCTGGCGAATCGGTGATCGCCATTGGCTCCCCGCTTGGTGATTTCAAGAACACTGTGACCGTGGGCGTTGTCAGCGCCACGGGTCGCTCCATCGACACCGGTAGCGGCTATAGTATCGAAAACCTTATCCAAACCGACGCGGCCATCAATCATGGCAACTCCGGCGGACCACTCGTCAACCTGGCAGGTGAAGTGATCGGTGTCAATACACTGGTAGTACGAAGTACACAGGCCGGCGACGTGGCCGAGGGATTGGGCTTTGCCATCCCGGTCAACACGGCCCAAGCCATCGCGGAACAGATCATCGAACAGGGATATTTTGCCCGCCCGTATATGGGGGTGAGTTTCCAGCCGATCAACCCGGCGATTGCTGAACGTTACAACCTGCCTGCCAACTGGGGCGCCTACATTACCCAGGTGGAGCCCGGAAGTCCCGCGGCGCAGGCCGGCTTGCAGGAAAACGACATCATCACGAAAATCGGCGACGTTGCGATCGACGAGACCCATTCCTATATTAATTCGCTCTTTGAACATCAGCCCGGTGATATGATTCCGTTGACCGTGATGCGCGCGGGGAAAGAGATGCAATTACAAATCACATTAGGTGAAGCGAAGCATTAATGCAACAACAACGTAGGGTCGGGCAGCTGCCCGACCCTACGTTGTTATTCACGGAAGATCCTCACGTGCCTTCTCGGTTCCTTGCCGTACGAGTGACTGACCAGCTCGGCATTGCGCGCCATTTCGTGCTGCAGCCTTCGTATGAGTGACGGCCCGGGCGGCAGGTCTACCCAGCGTTCGCCGTTGAGTACTGCTGTGATGGCCTGCTGAGTCTGGTCGCGCACTGCGTCTACATCAGACGACATGAAATGCTCGCCTTTCAAGTTATAGAGGTCGCCCAGGAATTGTTCCATCTGTCCAACAGTTGTGGAACGCAGCACATAAATTGGCAGCCCGCGGCTCTCGGCATCCACAATGGTTTGCTGGCGGTCGCGGTAATACGTGCGCAGCGTTACCAGCGCATCGGCTTCGCTGGGATCCTTGACCACAACAGCCGGCACACCGAGTCGCTTGGCAGCCTGCATCAGTCGATTGCGTGCCACGCCATACGGATAAATTTTGATCGTCTGCATCACGCCGCGTACAGGCTCAAAGCGCGCCGGGGTGGGCATGTTGACAGGTTCATCGGCTTTTCCGGTGAATGGAGTCATGGGAGTCGGAGCAGGCTGACGTCCGCGGCGAGGCGATTTTGTTTCCTTCGCATCCAATCTCGATCCTTCGGAAAAGCGCTCAGGACGATGTTTCTCAGATGGTGCGCTCTTCTCGATCTGGATCGCGCCCTTTTCGTCGCGCGTCCGCACTTCAGGAGGCAGCGGAAAGCCGCGCAGGAGCGCATCCACAGACGCCATAATGTCGGTGTGGACTGCAAACCGATCGCGGGATTGGATCTCGATCAGCACGTCGAAGGTGGGCGGGGCGCGTCGTTCGAGGACCGTTTTCTGGGTGCCGCGTCGCCGCGCTTCCTCATCTGACAGTGTGACCGCTTCGATCCCACCGACGAGATCGCTAAGCGTTGGGTTAAGTAACAGGTTGTCGAGGGTCTGACCGTGCGCCGTGCCAATGAGTTGTACACCGCGTTCCGCGATCGTACGGGCAGCCAGGGCTTCAAGCTCGCGCCCGATCTCGTCGATGACGATGACTTCCGGGTTGTGGTTTTCCACGGCTTCGATCATAACTTCATGCTGGAGGGTTGGCACTTTGACCTGCATCCGGCGCGCCTTGCCCACGGCCGGATGCGGCACATCGCCGTCACCGCCGATTTCATTCGACGTATCCACAATGACAACGCGTTTGTTTTCAGCAAGAATACGGGCCGCTTCACGCAGGAGGGTTGTCTTCCCCACACCCGGACGACCAAGAATGAGCACAGACTTGCCCGATTCGATCAGGTCCTGAATGATGTCCACTGTGCCATAGACGGCGCGTCCGACGCGCAGGGTGAGTCCTACCACCGCGCCGCGCCGGTTGAGGATGGCAGAGATGCGGTGCAGCGTGCGCTCGATGCCGGCGCGGTTATCCGCGTCGAATGCACCGGTGCGTTCGTCCACGTAATCGATCTCGGCCCGGGTCACTTCTGTTTCACGGATGTTCATCTCATGATCTACAAACCGCGAAGTGGGGATACGTCCCAAATCCAAAATGATCTCGAGCAGGTTGTCGCTGTCGTCCGCTTTTTCCACCGAGTGGCGGATATCGAGCGGGAGAACGTCGAGCAGTGCGTCTAGATCGTCGGTAATTTTTAGTTGAGTCATAGGTCAAAGTATGGATACCCACGAGGGTATGATATGTGAATAGGTCACGTCCAGGCGTGATTTTCGGAGTTCATAGGAGTGACAAAGTGGGGAGGGAAAAATCATACTTGCGCCGCGATATCCCTGTTTTCCGCGGCTTACAGTACTTAAATGAAAATGACCATGGAAAAGTTCCTGCCTGTTCATCAGTCTATATACTATTATACGAGGAATGGCAGGTCTTTGTATTGGAAAATTGTTATAAAGATATGGGGCTTTCTGAGGTAATTTGAGTAGGTTAGATTTTACTGTTTTGGACCAACAACTGCCTTAAAAGTCGCTATGGTAGGATACTTAAGAAGCAGTCTGCCCATCGAGAGGTATTTTGTCGTGGAAAAGAGACTCACCTGGTCTGTTTATGTCAATGCGGGTTTGTTAGTGATCCTGGCAGTCTATTTTTTCTTTTATCCGGCCGTCATTATTATTCAAGATTTGAGTGATCCTGGTCTGTCAAATGGAGATGCGCCGCCGCGTTTCACCTATCGTTGGCACCATTCGCTTTCGAGCAAATATGAAACATGGGCCCGGGAGCGTGTTGCCTCGGCAAAAGCACTGGAGTTAAGCGTTCACGATATTTCAGGCACGGAATGGCCTGTCTTTGGAACTGTCTTTTATTTGTGGGCAACAGAATCGTTACAGGAAGCCTGGGAAAAAGATCCGTCTCTTTATCGTCTTGCGCCGAAGGAGTACGCGCGGGGAGCTATCGAGGCATCAGTTGCACTGGTCAGTGACCCCAACCATGCCGGCTGGGTACAGAAGCATTGGGGAGAAGATTATCTGTCAGAGCAAAACCTCTTTTATCGCATGCTGCTCATTAGCGGTTTGACAAGTTACCAAAAGCTGACCGGTGATGAAAAATATGAAACTCTTTTGCGCGAGCAAACCAATTCACTCGCCGATGAACTGGATCGATCTCCATACGGGTTGCTGGATGATTACCCAGGTCAGTGTTACCCTGTCGATATTCTGCCAGCGATCGCGGCGATCCGTCGCGCCGATACAATTCTGGGCACAGACCATTCTGAATTTGTGCAGCGAGCTGTACGCGCCTTTCAAGGTGATGCTGTGGATGAGCTCACAGGTCTTCCCACCTATATCGCCGATTCGCGAACTGGTCAGGGGTATGGACCGGCGCGTGGCGTGGGAATCACATTCATGTTGATCTGGGCGCCTCAACTTTGGGAGGAGACATCGCAGGATTGGTATGCAAGTTACGATCATCATTTCTGGCAACGCGAGTGGGCAACTGCCGGGTTTCGTGAATTTTCGAAGGAACTGCCTAACGGAGACTGGTTTATTGATGTGGACGCTGGTCCCGTGATGGGCGGATATGGAACTGCTGCCAGCGCATTTGCCATTGGAACGACTCGTACATATGGGCGCTTTGACCAGGCCTATCCTTTAAGTGCCGAAGCACTTGTTGCCTCCTGGCCGCTCCCCGACAGGACTCTGCTGGGTCCGCGCATGTTCTCAAATTTATCAGATGCACCTTATGTGGGAGAGACTGCCCTGCTATTCAGCCTGACTCGTCAACCGATCGTCAAAGGTGGCGTGCCCGCAGATGGGTACATCCCTGCATCGGTGTATTTTGGTATGTTATTCTATTTGATATGCGGAGGTTTCTTGATCTGGCGCGCGATCTTTCTACTTCGGCGCTGGAAAAAAGGAGCTGGGAAACCAATTCCACAGGAGAAGCTACAATTCGTTTTGTGGCTTGCGCTTCTTGTCAGCGGACCAATCTTACTGATCTTCTTCAACAAATTGATTGGACTGCTATTCCTGTTCCTTGCACAAACTTTACCTGCCCGCGGACGTATCTGGTCCTGGTGGATTGATTATGATGCTCTGGAAAGTAAGGCCTGACCACTCATTTGATTAGAGTCTTCTCGTACATCAAAAATTCCCTCCACAATTCAGGGATGATCCATGCGTATTCCTCACGCAGCGAACCCTCCAACTGGGCAATCGTCGCGTGCCATAAAAGCGTCTTGACAATGGATGCGACCGGCTTGGAAAGCTCATAGGCCTTGAGAAGGTTATCCTTCGATGCGAAGCGGTCCCAGCGCCGCAGGTAGCGTTCGCGCAGGGCAATCATTTCAGATGTCGGCGGCGCGTACTCGTCCAGTTCGAGAGCGATCTCCATACTGACAAAAAACGTCCGCAGCGTCACGAACGGATGAGTCACGGTGGCATCGCCCCAGTCGAAGAAGGTGATCCTGCCATCCCTGATGAGGACATTCCCATCATGGAAGTCACCATTGTTGAGTGTTTCAGGAATCCCCAACGCGGCCAGTCGCGCACATATCTCTTTGACACGCGGCAGCTTATTATGCAGCAGCTGCACATCTGCTGAGGTCAGTCCCTTTTCCTGACCGATCATCATACTGGCTTCATCTTTGAGAAGATCTGCGTACAGTGATGGCAACGATCCAAGACGATGATCTGGGACGCCCAGCGCAAGGATTTCGTCCACATGTTCGGCGAGCCCGATCTGTACTTCAGCATAACGGGTGATGACCGGTTCCCAGGGACTAAGGTCCTTTGTCGGGCGGATGGATGCGCGTAGCTGTTGACCGCCATCGCGCATCAGCATCCAGCCGCGTTCCGTATCCACTGCGACCAGTTCGGGCATGCAGTCGGGAAACCAGCCTGACAACTTTTCAGTCAA
The DNA here is from genome assembly GCA_964489725.1 of uncultured Anaerolinea sp. GTDB lineage: Bacteria > Chloroflexota > Anaerolineae > Anaerolineales > Villigracilaceae > Defluviilinea. The sequence continues at coordinate 37,314 of CAZBAX010000019.1, forward strand.
CGCGATCTCGAAGAGCGTTTCACCTGCTGTGGCTTTGAAGAACAGCATGCCTTCGTTTGTGGGCACGCGCATAACAGTGGACCACGCGTAGGCATGATACTGCTCGATCTCACCGGTGATCTGGATGGAGTTTCGGTTTAGCTCGGCTCGGATCCATTCGTGGGCCCGGTTTTGCCAGCCCGGATCATGCCAAAGGAGCTGGGATGGGTCGGCCATGGAAAGGGATTATAGCATCACGAGATTCATCTGGAATGCCTGTGGAGGTTATAGAATTTGTCTATTGAAATTATTGACACCCTCCTTGCCTCATGTTATCCTTGCGGGTGTAGGATACCAGTAGTTTGCTTTGGAAAGACCAGGTTGGCTCACGGATCATCCGTGAGCCGCTTTGTTTATCGCCGTTGAGGCGCTCCGATGCAATACCCAATGAGTACCCTCCATATTTTTTATTTGCCATAAGGAGGCAAAAATGTCGGAACGTATCAGCGGTACAGTCAAGTGGTTCAATGGAACGAAGGGCTACGGCTTCCTCGCGCGCGACGGCGGCGACGATGTCTTCGTCCACTTCTCAGCCATTCAGGGTGAGGGTTTCAAGAACCTGCAGGAAGGCCAGAAGGTCGAGTTCACTGTTGAACAGGGCCCCAAGGGTCTTCAGGCCAGCAACGTGGTCATTGTCAAGTAATTGACTGCCAGATACCAAAATCCCCGGGACGAAAGTCTCGGGGATTTTTTAGTTAATTGGTTCTCTGGTATTTGATGGCGTAAGCCACAGACACCACGCCAGAGGCGTGGTGCAGGTGGATCACGGAGAAAAATGAGTTTTTGAGTGTCGCCACGGCGCCAGTCTCTGTGGCACAGCGAGCCCACTTAATCCCACAGAGCCAGTTCATCTCCTTTTCTGTCTTCTTGCTCTAGGGTGTTACCTCATCTATTTTTTCACGAAGACCACGCAGCGCATGCAGGTACATGGCCAGATCGTGAACCGATTGGTCGGCGTCTTTCAGGTTAATAATTTGACCTTTGAGATCAAAACCGGCATGATTCAGGACGATGGCGTTTGCCTGTTTTAACGCAAAGGCATACTTCTCCAGATAATAGTGAACCTGGGCCAAGTCGGCACGGTCGTCAAAGTCTGCCGGGTAAAACCTGGTGCGGCTGTAAAAGAGATTCTCGGCGCGCAGGTGGTCCAGTTTATTGCTCCACTCCTGCTCGAGGGTGTTGTCTTCGGGGATCTCATGACCGCGCCCCGGAGCGGCGAGAGCGCTGGCTGCCGGCAGGAAGCTGGCCAACACGGCCAAAATGACGGCCACCACAAACAGCCGGGAACGGAATGGGTTTACGCGCGCATCCGTTGAGGTTAATGCATATAAACGATCTGTCTTCATATGTTTACTCCTTAGTGAAATGATGAAGTTCTTGAGTCGCAATGATCTCGGGTGAAGATGACTATAAGACCGTGTTTAAAAGAAAATTGTTCCAAGCACGTTTTTAGAGATTGCTTAATAACTGATGTTACACAGTCTAGCCACTGTCCCCTGGCGGGGATAATAAAGATACGGAGCCGCAGACACCATGCCTCTGGCGTGGTGTCTGCGGCTCTGCCGTCTCGTGGCGCCCAGGCGCCACTCGCGGCACGAACGGTGTGGCAAAAGGCGTAAGGTGAGTTAATAAATCAAAATCCCCAGGACAAAAGTCTTGGGGATTTTTGGATCTAAAACTTCTTAAAGGACGAAGGCTATCGTAGAGGTCCTCGCAGCAAAGGTTAACCGTACCGCGTCATGAATTTTTCCATGCGGTGCAGGGCTTCCTCGATCTTGCTGTATTCGGTCGCATAGCACATGCGTGCAAATCCATCCCCGCCAGGGCCGAAGGCATTGCCCGGCACTACGGCGACATGTTCTTCACGCAACAATTTCTCGGCAAATTCCTCATCGTTCATTCCAGAGGCCCGGATGTTGGGGAACGTATAGAAAGCGCCGCGCGGCTCAAAGGTCCGCAGGCCGAGACGGTTGAGTCCCGCGACGAGCAGTCGGCGGCGGCGGTCGTATTCCGCGACCATTTCCTCCACGTACGGATTCCCACTGCTGAGTGCCTCCAGCGCGGCATCCTGAGCCGTCGTCGGCGCAGACATGATCGTATACTGATGAACGCGAACAAGTCCCTGAATGATGTCGGCCGGGCCGCAGGCATAACCGATGCGCCAGCCGGTCATCGCATAATCTTTGGAGAAACCGCCCAGCAGGATCGTACGACGCTGAAGATCTTCACTTAACGCGGGGAAACACACATGCTCAAAGTCATACACCAAACGGTCATAGATTTCATCTGAGACCACCAGCAGGTCGTGTTCCTCAGCGATCTTTCCGATCTCGAGCATCACTTCGCGTGTTGCAACAGCGCCGGTGGGATTGGACGGATAACCGATGAAGATACATTTGGTGCGCGGTGTAATCGCCTTGCGAATATCCCCCGGGTCCACCATGAAATTATTTTCTTCGCGGGCGGTCACTTCCACGGGAACGCCATTTGCCAGGATCACCTCTGCCTGGTAGGAAACAAAACAAGGCGTGGGGATGATCACCTCATCGCCCGGATCGAGGATGGCGGTGAATGTCAGATACAACGCTTCCGAAACGCCCACGGTCGCAACGACCTCGGTGGTCGGATCATATTTCACTTTGTACAAGCGCATCAGGTTATCGGCAATTGCCTGCCGTAATTCCAGCTTCCCCCAATTTGACGTGTAATGGGTCTCGCCATTTTGCAGCGAACGGATGCCCGCATCCAGGATCGGTTTCGGGGTGGTGAAATCGGGTTCACCGATGCCAAGCGAGATCACATCCTTCATGGTGGCAGCGATGTCGAAAAACTTCCGGATGCCCGAAGGCTTCAATCCGGCCACTCGTTTGGATAGGCGTTGAACGTTGGTCACTTCCTGCATTGCATCTCCTTCTGCTCCTGGTGCCGGATATGGCGAGGAACGCTAGATTGGTTGTATCAACCATTCGTCGGGAATTTCCCGATATGTTAGATCAAAAGCCTGTCCGTCGGCCGTCTTGACCCGGAATCCCTTTTCGCCCGGGCCGCGCCAGCGTGACACGATCTCGGCGATCTCGTAGCGCACGCCCTCCCACAGCAGCGAAAGCGGACGTTCAGCAAACGTGGAATCAGAGCGGCACTCAACAACGTTCATTTGGAATCGGGCTCTGAAAAAGCAACATCACTATTATCACCCACGTTCAATTGGATGAAGTGCCCGTCGCCTCTTCCCTGGATCTTGGCATAGCGCCCGATCAACGAGCGACTCAACGCTGCTGCCTGGATCTCACACTCCGCTTCGACGATGCTTTCCGTGATCTTGCTATCACTGATCTTACAGCCTGCGCCAATCGAGGCGTAGGGTCCGATCACGGAGTTCGAGATTTCTGCGCTCGGGTCGACAAACGATGGCGCGATGATCTCCACGCCGTCAATCGATTTGTTGACTGTTTTATTCGCCTTGCCCTGATCGAGCAGAATATGATTGGTTTCCAATGTGGCCTCGATGGTGCCGGTATCGAGCCAGCCATCGCCTGTATGCGTGCGGACCTTGGCTCCCTGTTCGATCATCACCGAGATGGTATCTGCAAGAAAGAACTCGCCTTTGAGAGTCAGGTTGCGCGCCATCTGGTCTTCGATGGCAGCGATCAATTGTTTACCACTCTTGAAGTAATAGCAACCGATGACCACCAGGTTGTTTTCCATGGTCTTTGGTTTTTCGATGAAGCGCTGCACCCAGCCATCTTCTCCAACCACTGCGACACCAAATCGTCGAGGGTCGGGGAAGGGCAGTACCCATGCCACGGCATCTGCTTCCTCCTTGTCGAGGAATGAAAAATTAGTTTCGATAATGGAATCGGAGAACACGATCATCACGGGGCCATCCAAATGCTCACGCGCCAGCCAGATGGCGTGAGACTGTCCCTTCATTTCCTGCTGCACCACGTACTTTGCCTTGATGTGAGGATAGTTGTCATGCATGAACTGGGGGATCTGGGTTTCGCCCAAATAAGGACTGACAATAAAGACAAATTCCACATTGTCTGGCTCGGGAAGAGTTTTGAACATATCCAGCAGGTGTTCGAGCGTGGTTCGGCCGGCCACACTGACGAGCGGCTTGGGCTTACTGTAGGTGTGCGGGCGCATGCGCGTTCCCCAGCCCGCCATTGGGATCACAACAGTTAGTGGCTTGTTCATATGCCAATTTTACCGCGTGAACGCAGATGGAAGGGTTTTCGCAACGAACCGAGAAAGAACGGTTTTGTAATCCAGGGAAACCCGAGATTCAATCGTAGAAGTGCCTTTCCTGACATACTCCGCCCTTTCAGATGGCTTTGAACGACCGAAGTTGTTACTACTACGGCAAAACCGTGATGTACTGAATTTGCCTGCGAGACGGCCTACACATGTCCCAGGACGGGATGCGGTTTGTAGGGCTCCTCCAGTTTTTTCATTTCTTCCGCAGAGAGTTTGATGTCGAGGGCTGCAATGGCTTGCTCGAGATGCTCCATTTTGGTCGCGCCGATGATCGGGCTATCAATATCGGGCTTATGCAAGACCCACGCTAAGGCGATCTGTGAGCCTGTAACGCCATGTTCCCTGGCAACCTCTGCCACACGGTCGGCAACAGCGAAATCTTCCTCACGGAAATACAGGTTGTTGGCGAACGGATCGCTGTTGGAGCGGGTTGTCTCACCACCTCCGCCGCGCTTGCGGTCACCTGCGAAGAAACCACGCGCCATGGGACTCCACGGAATCAGCCCAATTCCCTGATCGATGCAAAGCGGGATCATTTCGCGTTCCTCTTCGCGATAGGCAAGGTTATAGTGATTCTGCATGGAGACGAATTTCGCCCAGCCATGTCTTTCGGATGTATGCAGCGCTTTTGCAAATTGCCACGCAAACATGGATGACGCACCGATATACCGGGCCTTGCCTGCCCGGACAATGTCATTCAACGCTTCGAGCGTCTCTTCGATGGGTACGTCATAGTCCCAGCGATGGATCTGATACAAATCTACATACTCCATTTGCAGCCGCTGCAGCGATTTGTCAATAGAGTCCAGGATGTGCTTGCGAGACAAGCCTTTATCGTTGACGTCGTCACTCATTTGTCCATTGACCTTGGTGGCAATAATAATGTTCTGGCGATTCACGCCAAGGTCTCTTAGCAGTTTGCCAGTCACACGCTCACTTTCCCCCAGTGAATACACATCCGCTGTATCGAAGAAGTTAATGCCTGCATCCAGGGCGTGTTTGATGAAGGGCTTTGCATCTGCTTCCTCCAAAACCCACTCGCGCCACTTCTTTGAGCCATAGCTCATCATGCCCAAACACAAGCGCGAAACTTTCAATCCAGTTTTACCGAGGTTGAGGTATTGCATGACGCCTCCTTAGCTCCTTTCGCCGTCCTCGGCGAAAGAGTAACGACCTTTAAGTCTGTTTGCTAAATAATCCGCCGCCAAGGCCGGCTGCTAGAGCATATCAGGCTCCCTTCGCCGTCCTCGGCGAAGGAGTTATTGCCAGCCATTCGTTTATATCAGTAATTTCAATGATTGGTTTTCTTCCGTAATCATAGTAACCTGCGCTGGAATATAGATAGTCTGCTCTATCTTCGGCTAGTTTCCAGTCTTTTGAGATAGGATTTTGATGAATGTATTCTATTTTCTGTTGCAGGAAATCCATAGAGTAAATATTCTTTGCCTGAATATCTTGCCAGATACTGTGCTGGTGTCTGTGATCTCGTTTCTCCTGGCGGAATAATTTCAGTAAATCCGTTTGATTTTGTTCTCGAAGTCTCTTCAAAATTTCATGTGCCGTAAATGAGCCGAATTGTTGAAGGATGTCTCCGATAGGGCGGTTTTCAGGTTTAAGAATGACATGAAGATGAGATGGCATGATAACAAAAGCGAATAGTAGAAATTTTTTCTCCTTTTGCATCCACGCCCATGAATCAAGAATAATTTTTGCATATTCTGCAGTTCCAAACAGATGTTTCCATTCTATTACTGATGCAGTGATGAAATATAAATGTGTGGGATCGTGAAAAGATGGAAAGGTCATGATTCTTGCCAGCTCCTTAACCTCTTTGCTCCTTTCGCCGTCCCCGGCGAAAGAGTTACTTATTCAATTTTGTGCGCGAATGTTATCCGCCGCCGGGGACGGCGGCGGGAGCGTAGTTCATAAGATTTTCAAATTTGCCAAACTGGCAGCTAATCTCTTGATCCCCACAGAATTGAACACCACATCGATAATTTCGTCATCATCCTGCATGCGGCTGTCGAGGACGATCCCTTCGCCCCAGGTGGAGTGACGGACGTGAGTCCCGGCGCGGAATTTGGTGTCTTTAACGGGAGCAGCATTCGGCCGCGAAGGAAGCGCCCATTGCGTATCGGGCACGCGTCCTCGGATGGAACGTCCCGTGCGTGTTTTGCCCACGAGCAGGTCGGCGGGGATATCATCCAAAAAGCGCGATGGATAGGTTTCCTCCGCCGCGCCGCGTCCACCGCGTTGAATGGCACGGATCAGATAGAGCTTATCCTTGGCGCGCGTGATGCCCACGTAAAACAGACGGCGTTCCTCCTCCATCGATTCGGGTTGATCGAATGAACGACTGTGCGGGAGAATTCCGTCATCGAGTCCAACGAGGAAGACTACGCTGAACTCGAGTCCCTTGGCGGCATGCAGGGTCAGAAGCGTTGGCACATTGCCTTCTTTGATCGTATCCTGATCGGAGACGAGCGCAATATTTTCAAGGAACTCATCCATCGAGCGGGTTGCATATTCCTCCGCCAGGCGCTTCAATTCCAAAACATTTTCCCAGCGGTCTTCGCCTTCTTCCGATTGGTCGTCGATGTAGGCCTTGTAATTGAGGTCCCTGAGAATGCGGTCGAACAGTTCGGCTGTGTTAAGTGTGAGCATGGCGTTGCGCCAGTTGGCAAGCATCCCGCCAAAATCAGAAAGCGAAAGGGATGCACGTCCGCTGAATGCCTGCCAGTATTTCGACTCGGCGCCGCGGGCCAGATCCATGAGCACAAAGCCGGGCTGCGTGTTATGCTGACGAGCAACCAAATGCAAGGTGGTGAGCGTCTTATCTCCGATGCCGCGCGGCGGGACGTTGATCACACGGTCGAGGCTTGCTTCGTCGGCAGGGTTGTGTACGAGCCGCAGGAATGCAATTACATCCTTGACTTCACGCCGCCCATAGAATCGCTGTGCGCCCACCAGGCGATAGGGGAGCCGCGCCTGCAGAAACGCCTCTTCCAGCAAACGCGACATGGCATTCGTGCGGTACATCACCGCGCATTCGCCTGGTTCGAATTGTCGCGAGGCGACAAGTTGCACGATGGCATCTACCACAAATGCAGCCTCAGCATAATCATCAGGCGCTTCATAGAAGAATATCTTTTCTCCCTCGCCGCGGTCGCTGAAGAGTTTCTTCTTTCGACGATTGCCGGCGCGGTCGATCACACCCATGGCTGCATCGAGTATATTCTGGCGCGAGCGATAGTTCTGTTCAAGCAGGATCGTCTGGGCGTCAGGGAAGTCCTGGTCGAAACGCTGGATGTTCCTCCAGTCAGCGCCCCGCCAGGCGTAGATCGAATTGTGAACGACCATTCCGTTCGCGATGTAATTGTGCAGGTTTTCCACTTCCAGGTCGTAAACCGTTCCTTGATACGGTTCGGCGCTCACTTCCACAATTTCATCTTCGATGATTTGTCCGTTCACTTCAACAGCAACGATCATGGAAGGATGAAGATGGCTGGCTGGCATCAGGTTGAAACGCTGTGCAAGGGGAGAACTGCCTTTATCAACCAGAAAAGCACCGACTACGATTTCACTGGCACCGGCAGCTGTGCTTAACTTCTCGGCAGCTTCCTGAATTCCATCATACTGCAGACGATTGATGCCAACTCGCCAGTTATTTCTGCTTCTTATACGAGGGTTATAGCCCAGCTCTTTGAGTTGAATTGCCAGTTTAGGATCGCTGCTCCATAAATCCACCCGGTGAGCATGCCAGGGAGACTCGTTTGTGATTCGTCCATCGCCAAAATAACGCAGGCTAACCACATTTCGGAACGTTCCTTGCGGTGTGAAGTGTGGGTAACGCAAATCCATTCCGATATCGGTCAACAATTGATTTGCATTTGAGTCAGTGTCTATTTCACTAAATAGCCGGTCAATGTATTCCTGTGACATGCGCATTCTGCGGCCACGCACATGAAAGACGCTGGTTGGGATCCCATAGCGGATGGAATAATACGCTTCCCAGTAGTGTGCTTCATTTCTATCTTTGCAAACCTTTAACACCCACATTTTGGTTGCATTTTCCTGATTGCTGCGCACCTGCAAACCAATCTTTGTCGTGATTCCATTACTTCTTGCATGTGAGGCAATTCCGATGCGATAACCTTTATTCTTCCGATACATTAAGTAAACATAGTGTAGACCCGGTTTCAGTCCCAACCTTGCAAAGACAATGTGGTTAGGAGTACATCGAATCACCGATCCACTGGCTGTTGTGATCGTGACAAGTTCTCCTTTATAGGAGCGCTTGCCCACATGCGACACACGAGCACTCATCGTTGAGCCACGTCCACTTGCGGCAACAATACAATCGTTCTTTTTTAGATGTTCGATCGCCATTTGCCCCTGCGGGGTTTGGATGCTTGTACCAGCGGGAAAACATTGGTCAGGATCACCTACACAAAAGATATTTCTGTGGAAAGAAGCAAGTTGTTTCACCAAGGCGTACTGTGCGAGATTGGTGTCCTGAAATTCATCCACAAGCACGTGGCGAAAACGTTGTGCGTATTTGTCGCGCACCGATGGATTCTCTTCCAGCAACCGCGCCGTATATAGCAGGATGTCATCGAAATCGACGGCGTTGCTGGCGATCAACCGCTTTTGATATTCGGTATAGACACGTTTCACAATTTCATCGCGATAGGTCTGTACAGGGTAATCATCTGCGCCGATCAGTTCGTTCTTTGCGCGCGAGATCGCACCCAGTACACTGGCAGGGCGATACAGCTTTTCATTGATATTCATTTCACGGATCACGTTTTTCACGATCCGTTCCTGGTCATCGGTATCGAAGATCACAAAATTCGACTGGATCGGCAGGTTATCTGCCTCGCGTCGCAGGATGCGCGCGCAGATCGAGTGGAACGTCCCGAGCATCATCCCTTCGATGGCTTGATCGGGGAGCAGCCGGCTGACGCGTTCACTCATCTCCCTGGCTGCCTTATTAGTGAATGTCACTGCCAGGATCTGCCACGGGCGGACGCCTTCGACCGCGATCAGGTAGGCGATCCGTTGGGTGAGCACCCGCGTCTTTCCGGAGCCGGGGCCGGCCACCACTAAAACAGGCCCGTTCCCCGCTGTGACCGCGCTTTTTTGTTGAGGGTTAAGTTTGTCTAGAAAGTCCATGTGTGAGAGTCTAATACGAGCAATGAAAAGTAGACAGGTAAATGTCGCCACAGCGACACCGGTACGCGTCGCTTGTTTACCTGTCTACCATGGATACATGTTTGACGATTTACAATTGTGACGTACAGTTCGGGCAGCGTGTTGCCTTGAGGGGTATGGCCGTAAAACAATGAGGACATTCCTTGGTGGTCGGCGCTGCCGGAGCGGGAGCAGGTCCCTTCAAACGGTTCATGGCGCGCACGATCAGGAAGATCACAAATGCGATGATCAGGAAGTTGACAATGGCTTGTATGAAAGCGCCATACTTGATGGTCGCGGCGCCTACTGGAACTGCCAGCCCGCTGAAATCAACGCCGCCCAGCGCGAGTCCGACCAATGGCATCAATATGTCATTCACCAGCGAAGCGACGATTGCACCGAATGCACCGCCTATGATCACGCCGATGGCCAGATCCATCACATTGCCGCGCATCGCAAATTCCTTAAATTCCTTTAACATCAGATCCTCCTCTGAAGTGTTTTCATCGTGCTGCATCATGCAGTAATTGCAAAGTCATTCTACCGTTTGCAAAAGGTGCTGTCAACGAAGAAAGTCCTCGAGCGAATTCGCCTGGCGTGAATATGTTCTTTTAAGGATTCATCCTTCTTAAGAGTGGAAAAAAACAGTTCTGTAGAACTGTTTTTTTGGATTCTAATGCCCTACGATTGCCCTACGAAGGCATTACTGTTGACGCTCTTGTGGAATTAGGTATAATTCTGTCTGCTCGGCTCTATAGAACCTCTTGTTCTACTACTCCATCTAGTAAAGGAATACGCGGATGCCCGACTTCATACTTGATGTGCAAGGGCTCGAAACGACGTTTAAGACCCCGGCTGGCACTGTCCATGCGGTCAATGGTGTATCGTTCGGATTGAAAGAGGGTGAAACACTAGGTGTAGTGGGGGAAAGTGGATGTGGCAAGAGCGTGACGATGATGTCACTTCTTCAGTTGATCCCCACCCCGCCGGGTAAGATTGAAAATGGTAAGGCTCTCTTTCTCGGGCGCGATTTGTTGAAGATGACTCGTGAAGAAATCAGACACGTACGGGGGGCACAGATCAGTATTGTTTTTCAAGATCCAATGACATCGCTTAATCCAGTTCTCACGGTGGGTTTACAACTTCAGGAACCCCTGATGCTGCATCTGGGTATGACAAAAGAACAGGCACGTGATCGTGCGGCAGAGCTTTTGAGCCTGGTCGGTATCCCCAAAGCAAAAGACCGCCTGAACGATTTTCCGCACCAGTTCTCCGGTGGTATGCGTCAGCGTGTGATGATCGCCATGGCGCTGTCCTGCAGTCCGCAGGTCATCATTGCAGATGAGCCCACCACCGCGCTCGACGTCACGATCCAGGCTCAGATCGTGGATCTCGTGCGCCGCTTGCGCGATGAGCTTGGCATGGCAATTATCTGGATCACGCATGATCTGGGTGTCATTGCGGGCCTTGCCCAACGAGTCCTTGTCATGTATGGGGGGCTTATTATCGAGGAAGCGCCGGTAAAGGAATTGTATGCAAACCCTTTACATCCCTATACCATAGGTCTGATCGGCAGCCTGCCTCGCGTGGATGAAACGGGACATCAACGACTTGTGTCGATCGATGGCCTGCCCCCGGTTCTATATGAAAAACCAACTTTTTGTCCGTTTGCACCGCGTTGCCGAAGCGCTATCGAACGATGCTGGAAAGAAAATCCGCCACTGAGAGAGGTCACTCCGCAACACTGGGTAGCCTGCTGGGAAGAGAACATCACTGGGAAGGCGCGCTAACATGACCGAAGCAAACGTGTTGTTGAGGGTTCAAAATCTTGTAAAGCATTTTCCCATTAAGCAGGGAATTATTATACAAAAGCAGATTGGTGCAGTTCGTGCGGTTGATGACATCTCCTTCGATGTCTACGAAGGTGAAACACTGGGTCTGGTCGGTGAGTCTGGATGTGGGAAATCTACAACGGGTCGTACAGTGCTGCAACTGTTCCGCCCGACAGCCGGTTCCGTTCATTTCAATGGCGCCGATCTGGTGGCAATGAAAGGTGAAGATCTGCGTAAGATGCGTCGAAAGATGCAGATGATCTTTCAGGATCCTTATGCCAGCTTAAACCCTCGTATGACGGTGGGGGAGATCATCGGTGAGCCGCTTGTGGTTCACAAGGTTGCTTCACAAAAAGAGATCGATGAGCGGGTGGATAACCTGCTGGCGCTGGTGGGGCTTAACCCGGCATTTTCCACACGTTATCCTCATGAATTTTCAGGCGGTCAGCGTCAACGCATTGGTGTTGCGCGTGCATTGGCGCTGCAACCATCTTTTATTGTATGTGACGAACCCATTTCTGCGCTCGATGTTTCCATCCAGGCGCAGGTGGTCAATTTGCTGGAAGACCTTCAAAAGCAATTCAATCTGACGTATTTGTTCATCGCCCACGATCTTTCGATGGTGCGGCACATCAGCAACCGCATCGCTGTCATGTATCTGGGTGTGATCGTCGAACTGGCTGAACGCGAGGAATTGTATCTAAAACCTTTGCACCCCTATACACGGGCCTTGTTGTCGGCTGTACCGATCCCCGATCCGATCGCGGACGCGAAGCGTGAACGGATCATCCTCAAAGGTGATGTGCCCTCGCCTGTGAATCCACCTTCGGGTTGCCGGTTCCGGACTCGTTGTCCCATTGCTGAAGGCGTTTGTGCAGAATCACGCCCTGAATTCCGGGAGATTCGGCCGGGTCATTTTGTGGCGTGTTTTTTCGCAGAAAGATTTCTATCATAGCCTACTTTTGAAAGGAGGTGGTTGCTGAGACCCATGCGTGTGATTTGTCTTTTCTATGTGCAAGTTTCAAATCAAACCGTTTCAATTTGTGAGGAGAAGAAAGATGCGTAAAATTTCCTTGTTACTGAGCCTGTTAATGGTCTTCAGCATGGTTTTGGCTGCATGTGCCCCCGCGGCAACAGAAGCCCCGGCCACTGAAGAGGCTCCCGCTGCGACTGAAGCCCCAACTGAACCTGAGGCGACAGAGGCACCGGCTACCGAAGAACCTGTGGCGGAAGGCCCCAAGGTTTTGAACCTGAACTTCGGCCCTGGTGACGTTCCCACGTTGGATCCGGCTGTGGCTCAGGACAGCTCGTCCATCCAGGTGATCGAAGAAACTTTCGTTGGTCTCAGCAAAATTCACGAAGAGACTTCACAGACACAGCCTGGTATGGCAACCTCCTGGGATGAAGTTACCAATGACGATGGTACCCAGACCATCACCTTCAACCTGCTCGAGAACGTTCCGTGGGTGCGCTGGAATGGTACCGAGGTCGAGACCGTCAAGACCTGTGATGGTACCGCCGATCGTATGGTGACCGCTGGCGATTTTGCGTATGGTATTGAGCGCAACCTCAATCCTGCCAATGCATCCCCCTACGCCTATGTTTGGGGCTTCGTTCTGCAGGGCGCTGCTGACTATAACAACGGCGTAACCACCGATTTCTCGACCGTTGGCGTGGAAGTAATCGATGATGCCACGCTCGCGCTGACATTCCTTGCCCCAACTGCTTATAACGTACAGATCGCTGGTATGTGGATCGGCCGCCCGCAGCCCAAATGGGTTATCGAAGGCGACTGTGAAGGCGCCGTCGAAGCACGTGGTGAGCGCTGGACCGAGCCTGGTTTCTTCCAGAGCTATGGCCCCTACACCATGAGCGAATGGATCCATGACTCATCCCTGACCCTGTCCAAGAATCCCTTCTGGCCTGGCACCGAGTCAGCTCCCGTTGCGAAGATCGACACCGTCAATTTCTCGATGCTTGACGATGCGGTTGCTTTCGCCGAATATGAGGCTGGCAATCTCGATGCTACCGCTGTCCCGGGCACCGATATCGACCGCGTTAAGGCCGATCCGGTTCTCTCTCAGGAACTGGTGATTGCTCCGGTACAATGCACATACTATTATGGTTTCAACACAACTGCCGAGCACGTTAGTGATCCGCGCGTTCGCCGCGCCCTCTCGATGGCGCTTGACCGCCAGGGCCTGATCGACAATGTGTTGAAGGGCGGCCAGGAACCTGCTCAGTGGTTCGCACGCCCAGGTTTGGCTGCTGCTCCGACCATGGATAGCCATCCTGATCTCGGAATCAAGTCTGACCCCGAGGGTGCCAAGGCTGAACTCCAGAGTTACCTCGACGAGATGGGTCTGACCGCGGACCAGGTCGAGCTGACCATTATGTTCAATACCTCCTCTGGTCACCAACGCATTGCTGAAGCTGTTCAGCAGATGTGGAATTCCACACTCGGTGTGAATGTCCAGCTCGTGAACCAGGAATGGGCCGTCTACCTCGATACGGTTGACAATGATCCTCCGCAGGTTTGGCGCCTTGGCTGGTGCTCTGACTACCCCGATGCAAACAACTTCACTGCAGAAGTCTTCCAGCCCAATGGTGCCGCGAACGGGACCGATGAAGCTGGCAACCCTGTCGGTGGTATCAAGTGGAACAACGCCGAATTCAATGATCTCGTCGCACAGGCTGCCACGGAAGCTGATCCGGCCGCGCGTGTGGAACTGTATGCCCAGGCTGAAGAAATCCTGGTCGATACAGATGCGGCGATCATTCCGATCTACTGGTACACCCGTGTGACCGTGACCAAGCCGTATGTTGTACGCACCTTTGGTGCCGGTGGCCAGGAAGCCCTTGAGAAATGGGACATCCTGCCCCACTAAGCTTTAGTTTCTAAAGAAGGTAAAGAGAGGGGAGCTGTGGCTCCCCTCTCTACATCTGTGATGTTGACAATGTTGTAAAAAGATACCGGTTTCGGTGTGTTGGGCACACATCTGGCCGACACACCAAAACTGGGCATCCTTTCAATTCTTTTGATGGGAGATACGTTATGGGACGTTATATTGTTCGACGTTTGCTCTATATGATTGTGGTGGTGCTCGTTGTCTCGGTCATCACCTTCGGTCTGATGCATGCCGTTCCCGGCGGGCCCTTCACCAGTGAGAAACGATTACCCGCTGAAACCCTCAAAGTTCTAAATGAGCGTTATCACCTGGACGATCCTTTGTGGAAACAGTATACAGATTATGTCTATAATGTACTGGTCCCGCAAATCAGCACGAAGCCACCCACCAACGACCTTCAAGATGATTTTCTGATGACCGCGAAAGTCGGTTCCGTTTGGATTCGCTGGATGAATTTTGGTCCATCCTATAAATCGCGCAGCCGCACTGTGAACGATATTTTCCGTGATAACCTGCCGATTTCAGGACAGCTGGGAGTGATGTCTTTGCTCATCGCCATCATTATCGGTATGCCTCTGGGTATCATGGCAGCTCTGAAGCAAAACTCCCTCTATGATTACTTTGGCATGACCATTGCAATATTTGGAGTGTCTGTGCCAGTCATTGTGCTGGGTCCCATACTGGTTTGGCTCTTTGGCGTTGAGCTGAAATGGTTGCCACCCACGGGGTGGGGGGCCAAGCCTCCTTATTTCCTGGGTTTCCTTCCATCCAAACTAAGCTGGGATTTCTTCAAATATGCGTTAATGCCCTCCATCGCCCTGGGATTGGGTTCTTCTGCGATCATTGCCCGCCTGACACGCGCCAGCCTCCTTCAGACGGTTCGCGAGGATTACATTCGCACGGCGCGCTCCAAGGGTCTGCATGAGAGAATGGTCATCGTAAGACACGCCTTGAAAAACTCTTTGATCCCTGTGATTACGATCCTGGGCCCGCTCTTTGCAGGGCTTATCACAGGCACGTTTGTCACGGAATTGATATTTGGTATTCCCGGTATGGGAAAATATTTTGTGACCAGCATTACCAATCGTGATTATCCTGTGATCATGGGAACAATTCTGCTCTATGCAGTTTTCCTGGTCGTCGCCAACCTGATGGTGGACATTGTGTACGCGTACCTTGATCCACGTATTCGTTACGATTAATTATAAGGAGAGCTGTCATGGCACAAGCAAAACTTGAAGCTGATCCAAAATCAATGGGTGCCGGCGGAAAGCCGCTCACTCACAAAGGCGAAAGCCTGTGGCAAGACGCGATGCGCCGCCTGATCCGAAATCGTGCTGCAGTCATCGGCGGAACGATCATTGTATTGCTAATCCTGATCGCGGTTTTCGCTCCGCTGATTGCCGTCAAATCGTTTGAGATCCAGGTATTGATGGATCAAAATAAGGTTCCAGAATGGGTCGTGTCGGTCTTTCCGAGCATGAAACCATACGCCAATATCTCGAATGATTACCCGCTCGGTGCAGATTATGTTGGTCGTGACTTGTTCAGCCGCATCGTCTATGGTTCACGCGTATCCCTGACTGTAGCGTTCATTGGACCTCTCATCAGTCTGCTGATTGGCGTCGTCTACGGCAGTATCTCGGGCTACTTCGGCGGACGCTTAGACAATCTTATGATGCGCATTGTGGACGTGCTGTATGCCTTCCCAAGCCTGCTCTTTATCATCCTGTTGATGGCATTCTTCCGCTCCACGCTGTCTGATATTCAACCTGGGACATTTACGTACTCGATCAGCCAACTGGATAAAGCTACGGGAGGCTTGCTGTTCATCTTCGTTGGCATCGGCCTCACCTCCTGGGAGACCATGGCCCGTCTGACGCGCGGTCAGGTGCTTTCCATTCGTGAAAAGGAATTTGTCGAGGCTGCCCATACGATCGGCGCCACCGACGGGCGTATTATGTTCCGTCACATCCTGCCCAACATTCTGGGACCCCTGATCGTTGCGGAGACTCTGGCGATCCCAGGCTACATCTCGACCGAGGCGTTCCTCTCGTTCATCGGTTTGGGAGTCAATCCACCTACGCCATCCTGGGGCTCCATGATTTCAGATGGCGCCAACGCTATTCGTAGCTATCCCAACCAGGCCATCTTCCCGGCGCTTGCGCTGGCAATAACGATGTTCGCCTTCAACTTCCTGGGCGACGGGCTTCGCGACGCGTTGGATCCTCGACTACGAGGAACGCAGTGATCTTCAGGAACCAATAATTGTTGTTTCAAAACAGGATTCAGAGGGAGTTGCATCTGAATCCTGTTTTATTCAATGATTTCGACACAAATGCCGATTGACAATTCCATGTCAAAATTCCGAATCTTTGTCCCCGCTGCTTTCGTTCTGGCAGTCGTGATCGTGCTTGGCGCCTGGAGCTGGATGTCTACAGGCACGATCGTTCCTCTTCAGCAGGCCACGGCAACCCCTGCGTCCGCCGGCATTTCGATGCCTCCGATGTCCAATGAAGGCAGTTGGATCATCGTCGATTTACCTCCAGATGCCAGTCAGCTTGAATATGGAACAGAAGTGTATCGTCTGGTCTGTAAAGCCTGCCATGGCGACAAGGGTCAAGGGCTGACGGACGATTGGCGTGCCCAGTGGGCGCCCGAAGATCAAAACTGCTGGCAATCCAAGTGTCACGCGGCCAATCATCCCCCGGATGGCTTTTATATGCCCATCGCGCCGGCTGTGGTGGGAGTCCCGCTTCAGATGTTTGCAACAGCACAGGATTTGTATAATTACATTCATACAACGATGCCCTGGCATAATCGCGGCAGTATGACCGAAAAGGAATCATGGAGTGTAACCGCGTACATTTTGAATATAAACAATATCGATCCCGGGCCGTTACTGAGCAGGGAAACAGCAAGCCAGATTCGATTACGCCCTGAGGGCGATATGGTTTCAACGTCCGATTCGGCTTCCCCAGACGTGCAGAATAAAGTTCCGAACAAGGTTTCCTTTTTTTGGCTGGCTGCGCTGCTGGTAGTCGCTGCCCTGGTAGTAGCCGGTGTGTTCCTGATGATCCGGCAAAAAATTCGTTAGCGAGCTCTGCCCTTCGTTTGAATACCTGCCTGCATACGTTAATGCCCTTCGGCCACCCATGGCGTCCTTTTTTTTGTGAGAAACGCACTTGCTGAGCAGGGCATTATATGAGATACAATAGGATTCAGGCCACTCTGGATCCTATTTTGATTGTGAGAACCAACATGACTCGCACCCGTTGTTTCCTTCTTCTCATTATTATCGTTTTAGCCGTGACTGCCTGTGCCGCTCCCGTGACAGACACTCCGACCATTGCAGAGACGGCCACACCCGTTGCGCCTGATCACAATGAAACGGTTTCACCTACGCCTGCCACACGTTCATTAACCGTCTGTCTCGGTGAGGAACCCAATACACTGTACCCCTATGGCAACCTCAACTTGGCTGCCCGCAGCGTTTTATCGGCGATCTACGATGGGCCGATCGATATCGTCGAGTATGGATATGAACCGATCATTCTCGAAAAGGTTCCCAACCTGGAGGATGGCGATGCCCAGGTGACGCCGGTGAGTGTTGGGGCCGGGGAGCAGGTTGTGGATTCGAGCGGCAATCTTGTGGCGCTGGCCAAGGGAACGCAAGTGCGCTTAAGCGGTTGTCGAAGCGATGATTGTGCGATCAAATATGATGGTTCGAGTACCATCCAAATGGATCAAATGGTCGCTACGTTTTCCATGTTGGAAGATCTGATGTGGTCAGACGGGGAACCAATTACGGCGAATGATTCCGTCTTCTCTTATCAGCTTGCTTCAAATGCAGCGGGTTCCAAATTTGTGATCGACCGCACCGCGATCTATGAAGCGGCAGATGATTACACCATTCAGTGGTGGGGCAAACCTGGTTTCATTGACCCAGATTACTACATGAATTTCTGGATGCCTCTCCCGCAGCATGCCTGGGCAGAATTCCCTCCCGCCGATCTGATGAAACTGGATATTTCGTCACGCATGCCCATCGGATGGGGACCGTATATCATCGATGAATGGGAAGCAGGCAAACAGCTCCACTTTGTCAGGAACCTCAATTACTTCCGGGCTGAAAGCGGGTTCCCAAAATTCGACGAACTGACGTTTCTCATCCAGCCGGATGCAGATACCGCGCTGAGTGCTTTGGTGGATGGCACATGCGACGTCCTTGATCCTTCGTTGCGGTTGGATGCCCACGTAGGGCTGCTCCAGCAAATGGAGAAGGATAACCAGGCCCGTTTGTTTGTCGCTCAAACCATGAACATGGAGTGGCTCGGGCTGGGGATCGTGCCCGCCTCCTACGACAACGGTTATCGCACATCGAATAAGGAAGATCGCCCCGATATCTTTGGTGATAAGCGAATGCGCCAGGCACTTGCACTCTGCCTCGATCGTCAGCGCGTGGTGGATACGGTCCTGTTTGGGCTTTCGCAAGTGCCAGATGTGTATCTGCCCGCCGACCATCCGCTCCACAATGGAAACATCCAATCGTATACATTCAACCCCGAAGCAGGCAATCAGATCCTGGAAGATGTAGGCTGGCTGGATGACGATAACGATCCGACGACACCGCGCCGCGCCTCCAACGTTACCCGGGTGCCTGTAGGAACACCGCTTGTGTTGAACTATTTCACAAGCACGGCTTCGCAGCGTCACCAGGTTGTTGATATATTCACCGAGTCTCTGGGTCGCTGTGGCATTGAGTTGAACCCCATTTATATGACGGCGGACGATTTTTACTCGGTCGGTCCCGCCGGTCCGCTGTTCGGTCGAAAATTCGACCTGGCCGCCTATTCGATCGGTGCGAACAGTCTCGAACCGCAGTGTGAGTGGTTCACAAGTTCACAGATCCCATCTGCGACGAACGACTGGGCTGGCACCAACGTAACCGGGTATAAAAGTACCCAATTCGATCAGGCCTGCCTTGGCGCTTTGCTCACAGTGCCCGGTGACCCCGAATACAGTTTGCATCAGGAGGCACAGTCCATTTTTGCCGCCGACCTTCCTGCAATCCCTCTCTACGTGCGGCTCAAGGTTGCGGCGACCCGGTCCGATTTTTGTGGATTCACTCTCGACCCATCCTCGTCCTCGGCCCTGAGCGACATCGAAGGGTTTGACTATGGCGAAAGTTGTTCCTCAAGATAGAACCTGACGCTTCACACCCGGCCCGCGCTGGCTCGCGTTCAAAACGCGTTCTCTCACCGCTGTCTTTTCCCACCGCCATACATAATGCATCGATCACTACGTGCGCCTTCCAAAGCATACAAAGGCGCACTTTAGTACGGGAGCATTCACAGGTTGCAGATTGGCCACTCAATCTGCCGTATTCGCAGGTCGGACACTTGCACAGAGCGCATGTCACCTCGCGCCACCAGGGAATACTGTGTTGCCCCGCTTGTGACGGGATCTGTGACAATCCGAGTTACATACTTTAAGTGCATCCTTTATGACCAGGCGAGCTGGAAATCATTGAATCTTTGCTATAATGCGTTCATTCCATTTCATGGGAGCCTCTCTCAATGAGTACTGTCAAACCGTTGCTGGAAGTAAAAAATCTTAAGACATATTTCTACACCGAAGATGGTGTAGTGCGGGCGGTGGATGGCGTAAATTTCGAAGTGTATCCAGGTGAAGTGCTGGGACTGGTGGGCGAATCGGGCTGCGGTAAGAGCGTTACGTCGTTGTCGATCATGCGTCTCATCGCAAAACCGGGAAGAGTGGACGCCGGCGAAATCCTGTTGGACGGTGAAAACCTGCTCGAATTACCCGAAGAGGAAATGATCAAGGTACGCGGCAACCGCATATCGATGATCTTCCAACAACCGCAGACGGCCCTGAACCCGGTCTTTAAGGTGGGTGACCAGCTTTCTGAAGTTTTGAATGTTCATCAGGATCTTGGCAGGGATGCAGGCTGGAAGCGCGCCATCCAGCTCTTGAAGATGGTGGGCGTTTCCGATCCCGAACGACGCGCCGAAGCGTACCCGCATGAGCTATCGGGCGGCATGGCGCAACGTGTCATGATCGCCATGGCGCTTGCCTGTGTCCCTGAATTGCTGATCGCAGACGAACCCACCACCGCGCTGGATGTCACCATTCAGGCGCAGATCCTCGATCTGATGCGCGACCTGCGCCGTGAAATGGGAACATCGGTGATCCTCATCACGCATGATCTCGGCGTTGTGGCAGAGATGGCCGAACGCGTGGCCGTGATGTATGCCGGTGAGATCGTGGAACAGACCGATGTCAACTCGCTCTTTGACCAGCCCCTGCACCCGTATACGCAGGGATTGATCGGTTCCATCCCCGTTCTCGGACAGATCAAGGAACGATTGGATGTGATCCCCGGTTCGGTGCCAAACCTGATCAACCTGCCGTCGGGCTGCCGCTTCGCGCCGCGCTGTCAGGCCCGCTTCAAGTATGGATTGAGCATCTGCACAGAGATCAAACCTGAACTCGACGAAGTCAAACCCGGACATTACGTCCGCTGCTGGTTGTACACGAACGAAGCGAGCGCAGAAGGGCACACAGCGCCACTCAAGGTCAGTTAGGAGCTTTCTTTTCATGGAGACGATGACAATGCAGAATACACCCGCTCCCACAGACCAGAAGGGGCAGACCCTGGTTGAAGTCGATAACCTAGTGAAGTATTTCCCTGTGCGTGCCGGGTTATTGCAGCGCGTAGTGAATCAGGTGAAGGCTGTGGATGATATCAGTTTTGCGGTGCGCAATGGCGAAACGCTTGGGTTGGTGGGCGAATCGGGCTGTGGTAAAACCACTGTGGGGCGCACGATGCTGCGTCTCATCGAGCCAACTGCCGGTGCGGTGAGGTTCGATGGCAAGGACGTTTTCTCCATGAAGCCGCGTGAGCTGAAGGTCGTCCGCCGCGACATGCAGATCATCTTTCAGGATCCGTACGCGTCTCTTGACCCGCGCGTGCCCATCGGCGAATCGGTCATGGAAGGTTTGCACATCCATCGTATTGGAACCCCCAAAGAGCGCGTCGACATCATGATGGAAACCCTCAAAAAGGTGGGGCTGGAAGAATATCATGCCCGCCGGTATCCGCATGAATTTTCGGGTGGTCAGCGTCAGCGCATTGGGATTGCGCGCGCGCTGGCACTTCGCCCGCGCTTCATTATCTGCGATGAGCCTGTTTCGGCGCTGGATGTGTCCATCCAGTCGCAGGTCTTGAATATTTTGAAGGACCTGCAAAAGGAATTTGGGCTCACCTATCTGTTCATTGCTCATAACCTTTCGGTGGTGGAACACATCTCTGACCGTGTAGGCGTGATGTATCTCGGCAAGATGGTGGAACTTACCACCCGCGAAGAATTGTTCCGTAACCCGCTGCATCCGTATACGATGGCGCTGATGTCTGCCATCCCGATCCCCAACCCGCGCCTCAAGCGCCAGCGCACGATCCTGAAGGGCGATGTTCCCAGCCCGCTGAACCCGCCGAAGGGCTGCCGCTTTCACCCACGCTGCCCGGTGGCGCTCGAAAAATGTGCACAGGAGGAACCGCAGTTCAAGGAACTCCTCCCTGACCATTGGGTTGCCTGCTGGGTGGCCGAGCTGAATGTATAATTGCAGAGTGCCGCGCTCAGAGTCAGGGTCTACATTTCCGTTACACGAGCCGTTGAGTAATTTGGTTATTTTTTAGACAAACCGTAAAAAGATCATTATGCCAACACCATGCATCCTCCTGGTTGACGATCAACGAGATATTGTCCGTTTGCTGCACTCCACACTGCAAACGCTGGGCCACCAGTTGGATATTGTCGACGCGCCCTCTGGTGAGGAGGCCCTGCTCGAAGCCTCCCGCCGCAAAGTGGATCTGCTGGTGTCAGACTATCTGCTCCCCGGCATGTCTGGTGTGGAGTTGATGCGCAAGATCAAAGTACGCCACCCCGACCTCAAAGTCATTTTCATTTCAGGAATGACGGAACGCAAAGCCCGCAATGAAATCATCAACGCAGGGGCAGCTGCCGTCTTCGACAAACCTATTCCCATGGCAGATTTTCTGGATGCCGTGGAACGAAGCCTGGGGTTGGTCCGCACGATCTTTCCGCCGGAGTCGACCAAGGACAGCGAGGAGCACCGCCAGACTCTTTCTGAATTGTTATCGGGCTTCCGTCAGAAGATCAAGGCAGATGCAGTGTTTCTGATCAGCGATCGTGCGCGCGTCCTTGCACGGGCCGGCGACCTGTACGACAGCAGCATGGAGGTATCCATGCTCTCGGCGGTGATGGCGATCTATAGCGCCAGTTTGAAAGTATCGCGTTTCATCCGCCAGGAACATCTCGATAATTACCATGTGTTCCGTGGCGGCGATCATGACCTGCTGTTGATCCCGGTGGATGTATCGCATGCCCTGCTGCTGGCTGGTAAGGATCTTGCCAGGTCAGACCGCATCCTGAAGACAGTGGAAGCCATGCTATTCGTGCGTGGCGATGTGGAGAACGTGTTACAGTCGCTGGGGGTGGCGGCTCCCGTCATTGCAACGGAAGCAACTGTCCCTGAGTCTGAAGCGCTGCCCATGCTGGAGGAACAGGAGCCTGAACCGGAAGTCGATCTTGACGAGTTGTTCGCCAATGCCGACAAGAAATCCAAAGTGAAGGACGTCGACGCGTTCTGGGATGACGCCGTCGAGAAAGCTGGCAGCATCCCGACCAATCCCGATGTGATCACGTTCGAGGAGGCGCGCAAACTGGGTCTGGATCCAGGCAGGGGCGCAACCATCCCCGTTCGAGGCACCGGTGGACTGAAGGGGACAGGCGCGCTGAAAAAGAAATAGCACGTCCCTCAGGTGGAAGCCGTGATGAGGGTAATTTGTCAAACAAAAAGAGCGACCCAGGAACGGGTCGCTCTTTGTTGTAGCAGCGTTCTTATTTCAGAAGGATCTTCTTCCAATCCATCAGGGGCGTAACGTTTTCAAGAGGTACTTTGCCTTCGGGCACATAGCCGACAAATGAACGGTTGTAGTTATCTTCGGCGCCATCGTCGAGGTTCCAGCGCAGGGAATTGCGGAAGATGCCCAGGCAGGATGTGCCCGCGAAGTCGTCGGGCAGGGAGGTCTCGAAGGTGTAGATGTACGTACCGTCGGCCGTGTCCACCACTTCGATCACAGTCGCCTCATGGATCCAGCGCAGCCACTGATTTTGCGTGAGCGGCTTTTTCTGGGCGTCGATGGTGGTACGCGAGCGAGTGAAGCCGCCGCCTTTATACGTCCATGGCGCGGCGACGGGTGCAGCGTTCTTGCCGCCGCCTTTTCCCTGCTGGCGTTTGCCCAGAAATTCAGCAGGCACCAATCCCACGCCATTCGAGTCCTGAGTGGGTTGGGGGACCTGCCATTCGCTTGGCTGGTTGTTGACGTAACGCAGCCAGAAGATGCTGGCGCCCTGGGTGTAGTGCTCTGCACTTGTGGGGTGAATAAAATAGCTGCCAGGCGTCTTTTGGGCCGCGGCTTTGACGTAACGTGCCGCATTGGCGGTCAAGCCGCCCGGAGGCAGATGCCCGCGAATGTGCTGGACGTGTTCTGCCGTTTCGTTACAAACCGCGCGCGTGACGATGACCTCCTGCGCGCGTCCATGTTCTGGCCGCCACATACCGGTGTTGTCGGTCGCCCACTTGCTGAAGAGCGGATAGAGCGGGTCGGCGAAGCGCAGCTTGTCTTCTTCGGGGGTGAAGGTCTCCCATCCCGGCGCGGTGACGTGATTGACTCGCAGCGACGTGAGCATGACGATCCATTTCCAGGCCCATGCTGGCAACTGGGACTTCATCGCCACCAGCTTCGCCAGGGCCTGATCGGTGGTCATGGTCAGGAACTCATACCGGGACTCTTCCTGGGTCAACGCGGCCAGGCTGGTGCGCCGAGTCTTCGGTCCATTGGCTTTGATACCGGGCATGTGCAAAGCAACCTTGTCCTTCCAGACCTTTTCGGTGGCTTTGGCGAGTGCGGGCTTATTCGGATTGGTGCCTTCGTATTGAGCGATCTTCTCGGTACACTTCGCGGCGATGTCAGCATCGCTGAGCGCGGCTTGCGCCTTCTGCACTTCAGCCATGCGCAGCCGCACAAGCAGATCTTTTGGATCTGCCCACGAACCATGCGCCGACTTGTATCGCATTCCCGAAAAATGGATGATCATGTACTGCAGCCAGATCGGGAAGCGTTTGGGTTCCTTTTCGAAACGCGCTTTGATGTCTGTCAGCAGTTGGTACTGGTCCTTGTTCGCGAGCGTCTTGGCGTATTGCTCCGCTTTCAGACGCACAATGTCTTTGACCGTGACCGCCACCTTCGGCCCGTAGTTGAGCAGGAATTGCTCCTCGGTGGTCTTGTAGTTCGGGTCGGCTTTGGTGAGTTTGTACCATTCGAGTTTGGGACCCTGGAGCTTATCGTAGGTTGCATCGAACTGGCGCAGTTTTTCCATTTCCTCCAGCAGCATCGGCAATGCCGACTCGTTCTTGAGCTTGTATTCTGCTTCCACCTTGGGACGGTTGGGATGTTCCGGCAGCATTCCCTCGAGCTGTCGCTGCAGAAAACGGACGCGGTCGCGCAGGAAACCCAGCTGGGTCTTGAACGACATGATCCGCGACTGGATGAAGGTCCGCTCGCCGCGAACATCCTTCGGCCAGGAGGCAATGAAGACGTCGTGATTGGTTTGGACCAACCTCAGCGCTTCCGGCTCGTGGGGGGCATATTTGGCATAGAGAGCTTTGACATCCTTGGTCAGGAAAAACGCTTTGAGGTCGGCATACTGTTTCAAATCGGAAGCACGGGCAGCACTCATCCCCGCTTCGTACACCTTCACGTCCGCTGCCAGGGTGGAAATGTCCTTGCCCTTGTACTCTGCCCACAGGTCCGCTTCCTTGTAGTAGATGAGGACGTCACGCAGTTTTGGCAGGCGCATGGGGTAAATGTCTTTGAGCAGAATGGGGTTTTGCCACTGGAAGTTGTAGGTTGTCGCCACGATAAGCTCCTTATGAAACTGGTGTTACTCTGATTGTAGTCAATTTTGCGGATTTGCCAAACGTCAAGGTGCCAACGTCCGCATGGACGTCCCGTAAGGGGATGATATAAACATCCATGCTCTCAAGCCCGCTGAAGCGGACGGATGAGACTTAGAGAAAGAGTTGATGGCAGAATCAGGAAACATTCTTTTTCAATTCGTTCGGATCCACGTACATTTCTACATACCCACAGTTCGGACAGGCCCGCGCCGCGTTGATCGTCGCTGGCTTTCGGATCATCCCGGTCTGCTTATTGGACACGTACCCGGCAGAACCGCTAAAGCTGATATAACCTTCGTCCATTGGTTCATTACATTTGGGACAGCGATATTCTTCCATAGGACTCTCCTCTAATTGTTCACTGGTAATCTGGGTATTATACGTGCCTTGTTGAACTCCGCGTGAGGGAGGTGCTTGCGGGGGTGCCTGCTATGGAAGACAATCAGGTTAAGGTCATTCTCGCGTGTGTCCTTCGGAAAATGAGATCGTGCAGGTACTGTATACAAGGACTCTACATGAGAAAAAGCGAGAGTAGAAGAAATCTGACAAACCAGGGGATAGTTCGTTAGCATCCTCACATTAGAAGGAATGAAGTATGGTGAAGGAATCTATCAATACAATCGGCAAGCCTTTGCAAGGCCTACCATCCTTCCAAAATTGTAATGGACTGAATTTCTGCAATCGAAATGTACTGCTGAGGAATTGGCTCGCTGGTTATACTCAAACGCATGGATGCCGGGAAATTCAGCCGTTATGAGATCCGCGAGATCCTGGGTACAGGTGGGATGTCGGAAGTGTACCGCGCCTACGATCCCGATTTTGACCGCGATGTGGCTCTCAAGATCCTGCGGCGTGAAATGGCCGAGGATACACGCCTGCGTGAGCGCTTCGAGCGTGAGACCAAGATCATCGCCAGGCTCGAGCTGGAGGCCATCGTCCCGGTCTATGATGTCGGGCGCGAGAACGACCGCTTATTCTATGTGATGCGGCTCATGAGCGGGGGAACGCTCTCAGACCGCATGGGCAACGGTTCCATTCCACCGGAAGAGATCAGCCGTATCGTGCAGCGCATTGCTCCTTCGCTCGATGACGCCCATCGCCGAGGCATCATCCATCGTGACATGAAACCGGGCAATATCCTGTTCGACGAAAACAACAATGCCTACATTTCTGATTTCGGCATAGCAAAATCGGTTGCCCTGCCGTCCACCACTACCCTGACCGATGGCGGCGTGGTGGGTACGCCGCGCTACATGAGCCCCGAACAGGCGCGCGGCGACACGGTTGACGCGCGCAGCGATATTTACTCTCTGGGGGTCATCGTCTTCGAGATGCTGATCGGTCAATCGCGTTTCGACATTGTGACGCCCCTGGGTCTGGCATTCCGGGATGAGAATAGTCCCACCCCGCGTATCCGAGATACCGATCCGACATTTCCCGAGGGTGTGCAACGCGTCCTCGATAAAGTGTTGGCACGCGATCGCAGCGATCGCTATGCTACCACCGTTGAATTTGCCAACGCACTGGGCGCCGCGCTGGCGGAACCACGTTTGAACCCGCAAGCGAACATTTCTGAAACAGCTGTAGAACAAAGGCCCAGGTTTATCTCGCGCATATGGATGGTTGGAGGCATCTTTCTCCTGGCGTTGATCCTGTTCGCGATTCGGGGTTATTCGAATTCCATCACTCCGGTCACAGCCACAGCGACAGTTGTCAGTGCGATCATGACAAGCTCTCCTGCCAGTACGAAACCCGTGCAGCAGACCGCAACCATCACGACCCCGCCCACCGAGACATCCACGGCTACTACGGCGGTTGTACCCGGTATCGGCGGCGCGAACAAGATTGCGTTGGCAGCAAACAATGAAGTTTATTTATTGAACCCGGATGGGAGCGATATCGAGCCGCTCACCCAAACTCATATCCCCAAATTCGATCTGCAATGGCTCCCCGGCGGACGCGAACTTCTTTATGTGGAGGAGACCTGCGTCTACAAGATCGATGTGCAGTCAGCACAGAAAGAATCTGAGCAGCTGATCTGTTTCAAAGATGACAAATTCATGGGTTTCCGGGTTTCGCCGGATGGAAAATTGGTGGCCATCAGCATGGCACATCGTCTGCTCGTGCTGCCTTATGATCTTCAAATCCTTGCAACTGCCGCCTCTGCCTTTGAATTGCAGAAGCTTGAGAGTCTGTGTCTTGATTATGCAGATGTCGCTGTGAAAGGTGCACTCTGGTCAGATGATGGATCTCGCCTGGCCATCCGCTACCAGAGTGTTGTGTATGGCCGCATCGGCGATACGGTCCGCGTGATCGAAGGGAACTGGGAGCGCTGTCAGGATGTGCCGGTGCTGGCATGGGATGAATTTCCTGCCGATCGTTTTCTGCCTGATGGGTATGCAAAGTATCCGCTGCTGCCCTCTTATCAGTGGGATGGTGACCAACTCTTCCTCATGAATACTTTCATCCGAAACAGGAATTACGGCGATCTCTATATCTACGATATGTCCACCGGCTCTGCGCGCAAGATCAGCCCGATCGAGGGGGTTTGCTGTTACGGCAGTGCGTCGTTCAGCCCGGACGGCACATACATCCTGCTGGTCTTTCAGGATGTGCGGCTTGGTTCGGGGAGTCAGAATCAGTTGTACTACATCCCCATCGATCAAATCGGCATGGCAGAATTTACCCCGCTGCGATTGCCGCGCCTCTTCTTCCAAAACCTGGATGAAAACATCCAGGTTGCTTTGCGTCCGTCTACCCCATAACGTGCGGACTGATATCAGTTTTGCCGTGAAAGAGAGGAGCGACTCATCTGAGTCGCTCCTCTCTTTTTGTTCGGCGCTGTTCTGTTAATAGGAATAAAACTCGCCGATCTGATCTCCGTTCAACACGACGCTGTAGTTGCCCTCAGGGTAACTACCCAGGTTGAGGCTGGCCTCCAGTGGATCTTCAAGCACGATCGTAGTACACACCTGATCCTTCGCAGCAACTACATACGCTTTGAGGATGATCTGATTTTCATCGTTGGGTTCGCTCACTTCAACACGTAACTTGTGGCAGTTGGTCGGCGGAAAATAGGTGAAGCTCACCAACAATTGTGGCGGCTGAGACCTTGCCACATACAGATTGTCCCATTCGATATTGATATCTTCAGCCAGAAGGTCACTGTCACCAGCGCGCGGCGCGTACGGGTTTTTGCCCTGGAAGACAGGCGTCTCTGAGACTTCGGTCCCACACGCTGTGAGGAATAGGATTGCCAGTGCAAACAATAGGCTGTGCAACGGTTTCATTCCTGCTCCTTTGTCATTGCCAAAGAGACGGCAATGCGTGTAGCGTACCTTTGTTGTTCTTCGCCTGAACTTAGGCGTGTGCTTGCCACCTCGCATATACGGCCTGTGATAACAACCGTCCTTTGCTCAATTCCCTGGTCACTAATTCTCCACTTTCCACTGTTCCACGAACCCCCTGCATCATCTCATCCATGGCCTGTGCCACATGAATGGCCGAGGCGCGCACCGCGTAGATCGTCGTCACCACGAATAGAGGATCTCTGCTCAAACACTGGCGACAGGTTTCCAACAGATCGGGCAGCGACTTATACACTTCCCACACCTCGCCTTTGGGACCGCGTCCGAACTTGGGCGGGTCGAGAATAATGCCATCATACTTCACGCCGCGCCGTGCCTCACGTTGCACGAACTTCAGTGCGTCATCCACGATCCAGCGGATGGGAGACTCCGTCAGCCCGGATAATGCCTGGTTCTCACGCGCCCAGTTAACGGATTTCTTCGAGGCGTCCACATGAGTCACTTTGGCGCCGGCGGCCGCGGCTGCGAGAGAAGCGAGTCCCGTATATCCAAATAAATTCAGCACATTGACCTCACGCCTCGCGCCTGCGATCAATCTGCTACACCAATCCCAATGCGCAGCCACCTCCGGGAACACACCAAGATGCCGTCCCGGTGTCGTCATTGTCCAAAATCTCAACTCCCCTCTCCCGCTGGGAGAGGGGCGGGGGGTGAGGGTGAGATCGTATTTCATCTCCCACCTCTCCTCCACCTTCTGCTTGAAATCCCAATGCCCTCCGCTCTCCTCGCCCGTGGATACAAATACCGCGTGCGCGTTCTTCCATTCAGAATCGAGAGCACGTTTCCACATCGCCTGTGATTCAGGACGGACAAATACGTATTTGCCGAAGCGTTCGAGTTTGAGTCCTTCGCCGCTATCGAGCAAAGCATAATCAGTCCAACGCGAAGATTCCAGAAAAGTGAATGCGGGTTGTTTTGTCATAGATGTAGGACAGAAGAGGGAATAGGAAATCAGACAAATCTACTTGCTTTTTCCCTCAAAAAGTATATAATGTGGGTTAAAGTGGTAGAAAGTGGTAAACAATATCTGAGGACGCCGGTCGCGCCGGCGTTCATCAGTTAAAAGGAATTATAGCACAAATGTTCTTAGGTCAGTATCAGCATAACCTCGATGACAAAGGCCGCCTGATGATACCGGCGCGTTATCGCGACTTGCTGGCTGCTGGCGCGTTCATCACGCAGGGGTTCGATCGATGTCTCATGGTGATGACGGATTCATACTTTCAGGATGTGTATGCACGCATCAACAGTATGAACATGGCCGACTCTACAGCCCGTATGCTGAAACGACTCATCCTTTCCAACGCCTATCCGGTCGAGGTCGACAAGGTTGGGCGTATTCTTGTCCCGCAGAACTTACGTGAGTTCCTCGCCATCAACAGCGGAGAGCTCATCGTCGCCGGACAAGGTGAATACTTTGAAGTGTGGACTCCTGCAGAATGGAAGGCCCAGATAGACAAGCTGCAGGACGTGGAAGCCAACGAGCAGCGCTTCGCAACACTGGATCTTTCGAATCAAGCGGTGTAGTAGGGGACGGCAGCTGCCGTCCCTGCCAAATTATGGACACACCGCATCGATCTGTACTTTACAAAGAGATTATACACGCGCTGCAACCCAAACGTGGTGGACGCTACGTTGACGGTACATTGGGCGCGGGCGGCCATGCCCGCGGAATCTTGGAGGCGTGTGCGCCAGATGGTCAACTGCTTGGTCTGGATGTGGATCCACAGGCACTCGCGATCGCTCGCAGGATCTTGGCTCCCTACGAAGGTCGCATCCATCTGGCGCAAGCCTCCTACACTTCTCTGCCCGATCAATTGGCAGAGCTCGGCTGGGACCAGGTAGATGGCATCCTGCTTGACCTGGGTGCCTCGTCGATGCAGTTCGATACGCCCGAACGGGGTTTTTCCTTCATGCAGGATGCTCCGCTCGACATGCGCTTCGGTCCGCATGTTTCGCAAAGCGCCGCCGACATCGTAAACAGTTACTCGGAACGGGAACTGGCTGACTTGATTTACGAATATGGCGAAGATCGCGACTCGCGCAAGATCGCGCGAGCCATTGTCAAAGCGAGACCGCTTCACACGACCCGTGAACTGGTCGCCGCCATCGAAAGCGTCTCTCCCCGCCGCGGCGATCGGGTCCACCCCGCAACACGGACCTTCCAGGCGCTCCGCATCGCTGTGAATGAGGAGCTGGCTTCCATTCAGGAAGTCCTTCCCCAGGCGGTGGCCGCGCTACGATCCGGCGGAAGACTCGCAGTGATCTCCTTCCATTCGCTGGAAGACCGCATCGTCAAGGATTTCTTTCGTGAGCAAAGCCGGGATCTGATCAATCCCCCTTACGAACAGATTTATGAACAGGAACGCAGCGCTGTATTAAAAGAGGTAAATCGAAAACCAATTGTGCCCTCGGACGATGAGATACAAAACAATCCGAGAGCCCGCAGTGCGAAACTTCGCATTGTAGAGAAGACATGATCGTCTCGTAGGGTACGGCAGCTGCCGTACCCTACGAGGCGGCACACCGACCATCGCCCAAATATAAAGGTCGTTATGCAAGGACAGGCTACTCAAATCATTCATGCGTACAGACAAGCCCCCTGGCGTGTTCAACGTCAGTGGGTTGGCGCGTTTCTATTATTCGTGATCGGCTCGGCAATGATCGCCGCGCTGTATCTCGATGTGACCGCGCGCGCCGCTGTCGCCGGGCGTGAGATCCAGGAGATGCGTTTTGAGGTCACTGCGATCCAGCGCTCCAACGCCGACCTCGAGACGAAGCTTGCCAACATGACCTCCACCGCCGAGATGGAACGCCGCGCCATCGAGTTAGGCTACCGTCCCGTCCAGCCCGGCGAACTGGATTACATAGCTGTGCCCGGCTTCGCGGCTCCAGAGCCAGAGCTTCTGCGCGTGGCCCAGGATGCGACCGCCCATCAGCAATCTCTGCCGTATGAATATTCACAATCATTGATCGAATGGTTCGACGACTGGATCAAGTTCGGAGTTGCGCGCTAATGAGACAACAGTACGCTACCCGTTCGCTGGTCCTGATCGCAATCCTTGGCCTGGTGGGGATTGCTGTGGTCGTGCAGATGATCCGCATTCAGAACAGTGAGCAGGCCAAAGTGTTCCTCTCACAGGGCGACCAATACGCAGGTGAATTCCAGATGGTCTACCCGGAACGCGGTGAGATCTACGACCGCAACGGACATCTGCTGGCCGGCAATCGGACCGTGTATGAAGTGGGTGTCAGCCTGAATGATGTGGGCGACCCGCAGGCGTTAGCCTATACCCTCGGTTTGTATCTGGGATTGCCCTATGAGGAAGTCTACGACCAGATCGTGAATGCGCCCGAAAGCTGGGAATATGTGGTGGTGCAGGATTACGTCGGTGCAGAAACGGTCACATCGCTTCAGCAGTTGATCCAACAGTTGGAAGATGCAGACGATCATCGTCTCGACGGGCTTGGATTCAAACCACATTTCCAGCGCAGTTATCCTGAGAATGACCTTGCCTCCAATGTTCTCGGATTCGTGACCCGCGATGGACGTGGGTATTTTGGCATCGAGGAAAAATACAACGATCTGTTGGCCGGCACGCCGGTGCAGGTTTGGGTGCCGCGTGACCCGAATAAGGCGATTGAAATCCCGCGCGTTCCCAATGGCACCACGCTGGTGCTCACCATCAACCGCGATCTGCAGGCCAAGGTGGAATCGATTCTCGATCAGTCGCTCACTGAGTACGGCGCCGAGAACGGGACCATCATCGTCATGGACCCGCGCAACGGTGAGATCCTGGCAATGGCTACCACGCCGCGCATGGACCTGAACAACTACAGTGACTATTTCACGTTGTATGACAACGGCAGCCAATATAACCGTGCAATTGGAATGGCATACGAACCTGGCTCGGTGATCAAAGTTCTCACCATGGCCGCCGCGCTCGATACCGGAACGGTCACACCAGATACCACCTATGTGGATACCGGCGTGATCGAGGTCGGCGGAATCACCATCCGCAACTGGAACCGCGATTCGTGGGGACAACAGAACATGATAGGCTGCCTCCAGCATTCCTTGAATGTGTGCATGGCCTGGCTCTCCTCACAAATGGGGATGCAGAACTTCTACGGTTATATGGAACACTTTGGGTTCGGTCATCCCACCGGCATCGACCTCTCAGGCGAAGCGATGGGCAGGCTCAAGGTCCCGGGTGATACCGATTGGTATCCGGTCGACCTCGGTACCAACGCGTTCGGTCAGGGCATCACGGTCACGCCGCTGCAAATGCTTATGTCTGTTTCCGCAGTGGCAAATGACGGCAGGATGGTCACCCCGCACGTGCTGTCTTCCATGCTGCGCGACGGACACCAATACCAGGTCCCCTCGCAATATGCCGGTACCCCGATCCGCCCGGAGACGGCCCGTATCTTGAACGAAATGCTTGCCATCTCCCTCGAACAGGAATCGTCGCAGGCGTTGCTCCCTGGGTATCGTCTTGCAGGCAAAACCGGTACCGCCCAGATCCCCACCGACTATGGCTATGATGCCGATTACACCAATGCTTCATTCATTGGCTGGGGTCCGGTGGATGACCCGCAGTTCATGGTGTACATCTGGCTGCAAAAACCGGCCAGCTCTATTTGGGCGTCTGAAACGGCCGCGCCCGTCTTCTCGAAAGTCGCAGAACAATCTGTCATTATTCTGAACATTCCACCTGATGTCGTTCGCAACCAACTGGCGATACACTAAATGCTCACCCTTGCCGACGCACTCGAAGCCCTGACGAATGTTCGTCCGATTGCCACAACGGTCATTACCGAAGCGGTGATCGACTCGCGTCAGGTCATCCCGGGTTCGTTGTTTGTCGCCATCCCCGGCGAGAACGTGGATGGACACAATTTCATCGCTGAGGCATTTCGACGCGGGGCTTCCTTCGCGTTAATTCAAAAGGACGCTGGCACAGGCACCTCTTTCCGAAGCCTCGACCTGCGTTCCGTTTCATCGGCCGATTCCTTCACTCGTGAGGATCTCGTCCCGCCGCTGTGCCTGCGTGTGGATAACACGGTCTCTGCCCTGCAGCAGATCGCGCGGTACTGGCGCCGCAAACAGGACGTGCGCGTGATCGGCATCACTGGCAGCGTTGGAAAGTCGACCACCAAGGAAATGATCACCGAAGTGTTGAGCACACGTTATCGCACGCTTAAGAGTCCCGGCAACCTCAACAACGAGATCGGCTTGCCGCTTACCTTGCTGCGGCTCACCACCGGCCATCAACGTGCCGTCCTCGAAATGGGATTTTATGTCCCCGGCGAAATCGCGTTTCTGTGTGATATTGCCCAGCCGCAGATCGGTGTAGTAACCAATATTGGAACCGTCCATGCCGAACGCGCCGGTTCACAGGAAGCCATTGCGCGCGGCAAATCGGAACTGGTGCAGGCACTGCCCCCTGCCCCGGAAGGTGTAGCGATCTTGAACTTCGATGACCCGTGGGTGCGCAAGATGGAAGAGAAGACCAAGGCCCATGTCTTCTTCTATGGCTTATCGCCGGAGGCAAATCTCTGGGCAGATAACGTGACCGGGCTGGGACTCGAAGGGATTCGCTTTCGCCTGCATTACCGCGGCGAAACACTGCACGTGAAAATACCGCTGATCGGCCGGCATTCGGTACACACGGCGTTACGCGCCGCCGCGGTGGGTCTGGCCGAAGGAATGAACTGGCAGGAGATCCTCGAAGGTCTGAACCAGGGACATACCCAACTGCGCCTTGCCGCAGTCCGCAGTCACAACGGCGCGCTGCTGCTCGATGATACCTATAATGCATCGCCCGAATCAATGCTGGCTGCCTTGAACCTGCTCGACGAATTGGAAGGGCGCAAGGTGGCTGTGCTTGGCGATATGCTCGAACTGGGGAGCTACGAACGTTCAGGGCACGAGATGGTGGGCTTGCGTGTGGCTCAGGTCGCGAATGTGCTGCTGACCCTGGGTACACGTGCCCATATGATCGCTGAAGCTGCCCGGCGCGCCGGCATGAAGAAATCATCGATCATTGAATTCGATGAATTTGATCCGCTGATGAGCTGGCTGCTCGCCAACCTGAGCAGGGAAGACACGGTGTTGATCAAAGGCTCTCATGGACTTCGTATGGATCGGATCACATCCATGCTCGAGGCGCGTTCATGAGCACGAACTCGAACACCTTTGTCTTAAGCCTGGCGATGCTGTCGTTCATGCTCACAGTCATTTGGGGTACGCCGCTGCTGCGTGTTCTCCGCCACTTTAAGATCGGCAAGATCATTCGCGTGGACGAGCCCGGCCACCACAACATCAAGATGGGAACGCCCACGATGGGTGGCGTGCTGTTCATCCTTCCGGTTCTGTTGCTCACAGGTTTGCTCAATGCCGCGGTGTTGATCGGCCTGGAGGTGATCGGCCAATCGGTGCTGGTACCGTTGATCGTGATGGTCGGGTATGGAATGCTCGGCGCTCTGGATGATTGGGAAGGCATTCGCGGTAAACGTCGTGGCGAAGGAATGCGGGCCCGCACGAAGTTCCTGGCACAGGTCATTCTTGCGCTGGGTACGGCCTTCGTTCTGAAGTACATGCTGGAAGTGCCTGAGATGCGTATCCCTGGTGTTCCGGGTGTGATCGAGCTTGGCTGGTGGTACATCCCGATCGCGGCGTTCATTATCGTCAGCGAGTCGAATGCGGTCAACTTTACCGACGGACTCGATGGTCTGGCAGGATTGATCTCTGCAACCATGTTCGTGGCGTTCGGCGGCATTGCCTTGATCCACGGGTTTGAATATCTGGCGCGTTTTTGCTTTACGGTCGTTGGCGCGTTATTCGGGTTTCTGTGGTTCAACGTCCACCCCGCGGAGTTATTCATGGGCGATACTGGTTCGCTTGCATTGGGATCGACGTTGGCAGTCGTTGCACTGATGACCGGATTCTGGCCGTTATTGCTTGTGATCGGTGTTGTCCCGTTGAGTGAAGCGCTAAGCGTTGTGATCCAGGTCGCCTACTTCAGGATGACCAAAGGAAAACGTTTCTTCAAGATGACACCCATCCATTTGCATTTCGAGTTGCTTGGCTGGAGTGAGACACAAGTGGTGCAGCGTTTCTGGCTGATCGGTCTGTTGGCTGCGATGTTGGGTATAGGTTTAGCTTTGGTGTAAATGGTAATTGGTAATTGGTAATTACCATTTACGAATTACGAATACTATGAAAACGAACTGGAACGGTAAACGTGTTTTGATCCTCGGAGCCGCCCGGCAAGGGCTGGCTTTGGCGCGCTGGCTCGCTGTTCATGGTGCATACGTCACGTTGAGCGACAGCCGTAGCGCCGACGATTTACGTATTGCCCGCGAATCGCTTGCCGAATTCCAGATCACCTGGGCGCTTGGTGGGCATCCACTTGAACTGCTGGATTCCACAGATGTGTTGTGTCTCTCTGGCGGGGTACCGCTTACATTGCCGATCGTGGCAGAAGCCATCCAGCGCGGCATTCCTCTTTCGAACGATTCGCAGATCTTCATGGAAGTAGTTCCGTGCAGGACGATCGGTATTACCGGCTCGGCTGGCAAGACAACCACCACAACATTGGTTGGGCAAATGGCGAAATTAGCTTGCCAGAATGCTAAAGCCCAGAAGGCAGAAGGCAGACCGCAGAAAGATGGGTCTGCTTTCCGCGGTCTGCCTTCCTCTTATGTCGGTGGGAACATTGGCGATCCTTTGCTGAATTACGTTGACGAGATGAAACTTGAAGATGTAGCGATCCTGGAACTATCTTCCTTCCAATTAGATCAGATGACGATCTCGCCAAATATCGCCGCAATCCTGAACATTACGCCGAACCATCTTGACCGTCACGGAACGATGGAAGCGTATACCGCCGCCAAGGCGCGTATTCTTGCGTTTCAAAGCAAAGATGATGTGGCCATCCTCGGACGTGACGACAAAGGCGCCTGGAGTTTGCGTACCGCGGTGAAGGGAAAATTGTTCACCTTCAGCTTGAACGAACTCGATGAAGGCTTGAGCGGCGCGTACCACGAAGATGGACTACTCAGCCTGCGCGATGGCAACGCGTACATGCCTCTGCTGCTGCGAGAAAAGATCATGCTGCGCGGCGATCATAATATCTTGAATGTTCTGGCTGCGTTCACCATCGGTCATGCCGCAGGCTTTCCTCTGGACGTAATGCTGGAAGCCGCCGAGGAATTCCGCGGGGTGCCGCATCGCCTGGAACTGGTCCGTGAATTGCGCGGTGTGCGCTGGTACAACGACTCGATTGCAACTGCTCCCGAGCGGGCCGTCGCGGCCATCCGTGCCTTCGATGAGCCCATCGTGTTGCTGCTCGGCGGACGCGACAAGGACCTGCCCTGGGAAGAGTTGATGCAGCTCGCCGGTGAAAGGGTCGATCATGTGGTGCTCTTCGGCGAGGCGGCGGAAAAAATTCAGAAAACGGTAACCAGCCTCGGGCTTAGTCGGAAGCGTTTCACCATCACACGGACGAACGGTCTGCATGAGGCGGTCCGCAAGGCAGCAGAAGTCGCTGAATCGGGCGACGTCGTTTTGTTATCTCCGGGAGGCACGAGCTACGATGAGTTCAAAGACTTTGCCGAGCGTGGAGAAAGGTTTACAGCATGGGTACAAGAACTTTCGTAAATGAACGTGTGACATTTTCCCCCACCAAAAACCTGGCGCGCGGTATCGATATCCCGCTGGCGCTGACGGTGGTGGCCCTGGTGGTGTTCGGCCTGATCATGTTGTATTCTGCTTCCTTCGATTTCTCGTTCAATGAATACGGCTCGTCGACCTATATGTTCGCACGCCAGATCAGATGGCTGGCTTTGGGACTCCTGGCTGCGTTCATTCTGTCGCTGTTCGATTATCATAATTGGCGCAAGGTAGTGGTGCCTGCCATGCTGAGCACGATCGGATTATTGATCACGG
Organism: uncultured Anaerolinea sp.; assembly: GCA_964489725.1. Classification (GTDB taxonomy): domain Bacteria; phylum Chloroflexota; class Anaerolineae; order Anaerolineales; family Villigracilaceae; genus Defluviilinea. The sequence goes on from CAZBAX010000019.1 coordinate 74,935, forward strand.
TTTTGTTCATCAATGAGATCCGTCTCGGTGCGTCGCGCACACTCTATGAAGGATCGTATCAGCCCTCTGAAATCGCGAAACTGGTCGCGGTCATTTATCTCTCGGTATGGTTGTATGCAAAGCGGCAGTTCCTGCATGATGTGACGCTGGGACTCATCCCGCTGGGCGTGATCCTGGGTATTATTGGCGGCCTGATCTACCTGCAGCCAGATCTGAGCGCGGCCGGCACGGTGTTGATCCTCGGCGGCTTGCTGTTCTTTCTGGCAGGCGCAGACATGAAGCAGATCGTGTTCCTGCTGTTCCTGGCGTTGGTGATGGGCTGGGTCATCGTCCAATTTAGCGCCACCGGGCAGGACCGTGTAGCCTCGTTCCTGGCCGGCTGGCAGGATCCCACCAACGCTTCGTATCACGTGCGGCGCTCGTTCGAAGCCGTAATCAAGGGCGGTGTCTTCGGTGTGGGGCTTGGCCAGGCAGATACCAAATTAACGGGTTTGCCTTTTGCGCCAACTGATAGTATCTTTGCGGTGGTGGCAGAGGAACTGGGTCTCTTCGGTTCCGTGCTGCTGATGGGGCTATACGGGGCGCTGGTGTGGCGCGGGTTGTCCATTGCCCGCCGCGCACCCGACATGCTTGGTACCCTGCTGGCGTCGGGAATTACGTTCTGGATCGGCATTGAAGCCATGATCAACATGGCTGTGATGGTTGGGCTCATGCCGTTTGCCGGGAACGCCCTGCCCTTTATCAGCGCAGGTGGTTCGAATTTGGTATCCACGCTTTGCGCGATCGGCATCGTGCTGAATATCTCGCGTCAGAGCGGCGACTTTGCAAAGAGTGAAGAAAATGAATGGAGGTCATTCGGTGCGGTTGTTGATATGCGCCGGGGGAACGGGAGGCGGAGTGTACCCCGCTCTCGCCGTTCACAGCGCTCTCATGGCTAAGGTTCGCGACCTAGACACGCTCTGGGTGGGCGGCCAAGGTGGCATGGAGGAATCCCTGGTGAGACGTCAGGGTATCCACTATGAATCCATCCCGGCTGCGGGTGTGCATGGCGTTGGGTTGAGCCGGTTGCCGGGCAACTTCGTGACGATTACGCGTGGTTTCCTGGCCTCCCGCCGCATTCTGAATGAGTTTAGACCTGACGTGTTATTCTTTACCGGTGGATACGTGGCTGTACCGATGGCGCTTGCCGGGCGTTCGATCTCCTCGCTCCTGTATGTGCCGGATATCGAACCGGGCATGGCGCTCAAGTCGCTGGCGGGCATGGCCGACGCCATCGCAGTGACGACCGACGAGTCGCAGCAGTACTTTAACAAGAAAGTGTATCCGACAGGATACCCGCTTCGCGCCGACCTGGCGCTCTGGGACCGTCAAACGGCCATTTCTCACCTTGGCCTTTCGGGCAAATTGCCTGCCCTGCTGGTATGGGGTGGCAGCAAAGGCGCGCGGTCTATTAATCTGGTCGTCTTGAACAGCCTGCGTGCCCTGCTGGAGAAGTTCGAGCTGATCCATGTTACTGGCGAGTTGGACTGGAACACGGTCAAGAGCAGGCGCGAACAATTGCCCGTGGACCTGGCAAAGCATTATCATGCCATGCCCTACCTGCACGAGATGGGCGCTGCCCTGGCGGCCGCAGATCTGGTCGTCTCACGTGCCGGTGCATCGACATTAGGTGAATATCCGTTGTTTGGGCTGCCCGCCATCCTGGTGCCCTATCCACATGCATGGCGCTATCAGAAGGTGAACGCCGATTACCTGACCCGGCGCGGCGCCGCGATCATTATTCCGGACCATCGCCTTAACGATGAATTATTGTCCACGTTGGGCGTGCTCACGGCGAACCCAAACAAACTGAAAGCCATGCGCGCTGCCATGTTTGAGTTATCACATCCACGTGCTGCTGAGAAGATCGCCAGTGCCCTGATCGAGCTGGCTGGAGAGTGACACTATGATGAGCATTGTCTATATCTTCTGGATGTATGTAATTCTCTTTGCCATCGTCGGCTTTATGCGCGGCTGGGCAAAGGAATTGCTTGTCGCTTTCAGCGTGATCCTTGCGTTGGCATTGAGTCATGTCTTGCGCCGCTATATTCCGATTGCAGCGCAACTGTCTGAAACAGATGTTTCCCTGTTTTGGATTCGGACCATTATTCTGCTTGTATTGGTGTATTTCGGATATCAAACTGTGATTAGCATCCCGCACCTGGCGGCAAAAAGCCGTACCGATCGATTACAGGATACGCTTTTCGGCGCCTTTCTCGGAGCATTGAACGGATATTTAGTGGCCGGAACCATTCTTTATTACATGTTTGTGGCTGATTATCCATTTGAGACCGTGATCTCCAAACCCACCGATCCGGGCATCGTTCAAACGGTCAACCAGATGATGTTGTATATGCCTCCTCAATTACTCGGCGAACCCGGCATCTACTTCGCCATCATCCTGGCCTTTGTGTTTGTGCTGGTTGTGTATATCTAAGCTTATATCGCGCTGAGCGGAGTGTAGCGCAGACGAAGCGCCCTCACCTGCACTTGCGCCAGGTGCAAGTGTCGTCTGCGAACTTCACGACGAACGTTCGGTTCGCCGCTCAGGGCGAAAAGGAAACTATGACACACGTCCATTTCATTGGCATCGGGGGCAGCGGACTTTCCGCCATCGCCCGCCTCCTATTGGAGAGCGGATACACGGTGAGCGGTTCTGACCGCGCCATGACGCCCTTTGCCGATGATATTCGCAAGGCCGGCGCCACTGTTTATATTGGACACCACGCCCGCAATTTGGAAGGAGCCGACTGGGTCGTGCGTTCCTCTGCGGTCACGGAAGACAACCCCGAGGTCAAAGCCGCGATAAAGAAAAATATCCCTGTTTACAAACGGGCCGACTTCCTCGGTGAGTTGATGTCTGACAAGAATGGAATTGCCATCGCGGGTACGCATGGCAAGACGACAACCACTGCCATGGCCGCCTGGGTATTAAGCGAGTTGGGACGCGACCCATCGTTCATTGTGGGCAGCGTCATCAATAATCTCGGCGTCAACGCCCGGGCCGGTAAAGGCAACGCCTTCGTGATCGAAGCAGATGAATACGACAACATGTTCCTTGGGCTCCAACCGCAGATCGAGGTGATCACCAACCTCGAACACGACCATCCAGACTTCTTCCCCACGTTCAATTCAATGCTGGAGTCGTTTCGAAAGTTCGTGAGCCTGCTGCCTGCCGATGGAACCCTGATCGCCTGCGTGGAAGATAGCGGAGCCATGGAACTGGTCTCGCACGCGCGCCAGGCCGGAAGGAACGTAGTTGGTTATGGCGTGCAGAACGAAGCCACTGTCAACAGTCCATCGTGGGTGATGGCGCGGGAGGTAAAGCCCAACAAGCGCGGCGGATTTAACTTTGTGGCAACATCGAACCTTGGCAGCACCGGGGCCGAATCGGTCGAAGTCTCGTTACAGGTGCCGGGGCAGCATAACGTCCGCAACGCGCTGGCTGTATTGGCGATCATCGCTGTACTGGGGCTGCCGCCGGAAAAGGCGGCCAAGGCCCTGGCTGCCTTTTCCGGCACGGGACGCCGCTTTCAGGTGCGCGGTGAAGTGAATGGCATCACGATCATCGACGATTATGCCCACCATCCTACAGAGATCACGGCCACATTGGCGGGTGCGCGATCACGTTACGCCGAACGCCGCATCTGGGCCGTGTGGCAGCCTCACACCTATTCACGCACCAGGACACTCTTCCTTGAATTTGCACGGGCCTTCAAAGATGCCGATGAAGTGATCGTCACCGAAGTGTACGCAGCCCGCGAACCAAAGGAAGACTTCACGTCCGCCGAGATCGTCAGCACCATGCCGCATCTCTCGGCCCGTTACATCGCGACATTGCCCGAAGTGACCAGCCACCTGCTCAAGCACTTGAAATCTGGTGACGTGGTACTCGTTCTTTCAGCAGGCGATGCAGACCAGGTCAGTACAGATGTAGTCAGACAATTACAGGAAAGGTAAACGGATATGAAACAGAAACAGACTCGTACCTATCGCTCCGAAGCCCTCTCACTGTCGCCTTTGAAACTCGTGTTGATCAATGCCCGCAAGGGGTTGCCTCCACGCATCTCGCACAGAGATACGAATGAGGAACTTGCAATGTCGTTAATCGAAAAGATGAAAAAGCAATTTACAAAACCGGGGCTTCCGGTACACTCGTTCGGTTCGCATAAAACGAGATCATGAAACGGCGGTCTGATGACTGATGAGAAAAAGGAAAAGGACCCTCGTCACCCCGAGACCAATTTCCTGCCCCCGCTAAAAATGTTCCTGGCATTCTTCGATAAGGAAAAAAAGAAAAAGAAGAAGGATGCAAAACAGGAAGAGCCGGATGAAAAGGCTGTTGAAAAGTTGATCGAGAAGTTGAGTGAGAGTGAAGAGAAAAGAAGCCAGAAGGTGAGAAGTAAGAAGTGAAAAGTACGATGACAATACTTCAAAAATCCTTTCCGTCATTGCGAGGAGCCTCGCGCTGAGCGGACCCTGAGCGAAGGCGAAGGGCCAGACGAAGCGTGAGCGACGAAACAATCTTACTTGCGGCATATAAGTGATAAATCTTGCATAAGATTCTGCCCTCGCAACAGCTGCACTGCGTGCCTGCGCAAGTGTGACGGAATCGGGTGTGCTTTTGATGGCTTGCAGTAATATGTACAAGAAAGATATAAGAAGTAAGACGTGAAACTTAAGAAGAAAGCAGAAAGAAGTGAAATGTTAGCTCCTGTACAGGCAATTGACTCGTTATATGCCAAGCTTGGCGATAAGGTGAAAGAGAACGTCTCTCTGGCGCCTTATACCTCCGCGCGCATCGGCGGACCTGCTGACGTCCTCATTATTGCCGAGTCTGCGGATGAGTTGGCGCGAATTATCAAATTGTTGTGGAAACTGGATCTTGAATTCATCATGCTGGGCGGCGGATCGAACGTGCTGGTCAGTGATAAAGGCGTACGCGGCGTGGTGGTATTGAACCGGGCCAAGGGCGTCCGCTTTCATAACGGCGACCAGCCCTCGGTCACAGCAGAATCGGGTGTGATCTTCAGCAACCTCGCCAATCGCTGCGCTGCCAAGGGTCTGGGCGGGCTCGAATGGGCCGCCACGGTCCCAGGCACGATCGGCGGCGCGGTCTATGGCAATGCTGGCGCGTTCGGCGGCGATATGGCTGCCAATCTCCTCTCGGCGGAACTACTCACTGAAGATGGACGCGAACTTTTTACTGCTGCACAAATGGAATATGGCTATCGCACCAGCCTGCTCAAGCGCGGCGAGCTGGACGCCATTGTATTGTCTGCGGAGCTGCGTTTGCATAATTCGACCAAGGAAGAAGCGACCGTCAAGATCGAGCAGTTCAGCGCTCATCGCAAGTCGACCCAGCCTCCCGGCGCGAGTATGGGTTCAATGTTCAAGAACCCGGATGGTAATTATGCGGGGCGCCTGATCGAAGCCTGCGATTTGAAGGGCACACGTATCGGCAATGCAGAGATCAGTCCGATGCATGGAAACTTCTTCGTTAATCACGCCAATACCAAAGCCGCAGATATCTTTGCGCTGATCCAGCTTGTGCAAAAGACTGTGAAAGAGAAGCAAGGCGTCGACCTGGAACTCGAAGTGGAATTGGTTGGAGAATGGTGATCCGCGCTGAGCGGAGCGACGAATGCTGTTTGAGGAGAGCAGACGAAGCGCCGTGATAGGTAATTCGTAATTGGTAAGTGAGATTAGAGAAGTAGAGAATTGGTTTTGTTGAATGACCGATAACAAACTTCACGTGGCAGTTTTATTTGGCGGACGATCCGGCGAGCATGAGGTATCGCTCATGTCGGCGCGTTCGGTGTTGTCTGTGCTCGACCCCGCCAAATATGACGTCACGCAGATCGGCATTACGCCCGATGGCAAATGGCTGACCGGTACAGATGTTCTTGAAGCGTTTGAAAATAAAAAGACCGATGGATTGCTTCCGGTGGTGCTCTTCCCCGATCCTTCTGAAAAGGGACTGCACGTTCTGGAAGGATTTTCAGGACTCAAGAGATGGGCAAATATCGATGTTTACTTCCCGGTTCTGCATGGAACCTTTGGCGAAGATGGCACGATACAAGGCCTGTTCGAACTTGCCGACGTGGCATACGTGGGCGCCGGCGTGGCTGGCTCAGCCGTTGGTATGGATAAAGGTGTGTTCAAGGATGTGATGATCGCCAACCAAATTCCGATTGTGGATACGATGGTTGTGCTGCGCGCGGAGATCGAGAACGACATGCTGACAGTGATCGAAAAGGCTGAGAAGATCAGCGACTATCCGTTGTTCACCAAGCCTGCCAACCTGGGCTCGTCAGTTGGCGTGACCCGGTGCAGCAATCGCTCCGATCTGCAGGAAGGTTTGATGGAAGCTGCGTCCTTCGACCGCCGTGTGCTCGTCCAACAAGGGATCAGGAACGCGCGCGAGATCGAAGTCAGTGTGTTGGGCAATGACGATCCGGTTGCGTCCAGGCCCGGTGAGATACTGCCGAGCCGCGAGTTCTATTCGTACGAATCGAAATACATCGATGGCACCTCCGAGCTGATGATCCCTGCGGACCTGCCCGCCGGTGTTGCTGAGAAAATTTGTGAGTACGCCGTGCGCGCCTATAAAGCAGTCGATTGCGCCGGCATGGCACGTGTGGATTTCTTTGTCGAAAAAGACACGCATCGAATTTATCTCAATGAGTTGAACACGATCCCGGGCTTTACGAAGATCAGCATGTATCCCAAACTTTGGGAAGCCAGCGGCCTGCCCTATCACAAACTCATTGATCGATTGATCGAGCTTGCAATGGAACGCAAGGCCGAACGCGACCACACGTCGCATACCTTTCGGAGTCATGGATGAGCGAGAAGACCGATTTGACCCGCGCTGAACAGGTCCGGTTGCGCCGCGAGCAGGAAAGCACGAAGCGGGTGCAGCGTGCCGTGAAGGAAGCGACGCGTCCTGCGCCGCCGGTCACCACGCGCGCCAAAACAGCCGCTGCGGCCCCGAAGCGTAAACCCGCTAAAAATGCGCGCCGCCGATTCCAGGTCGCTTTGCCCGCGACGCGAGATCATGTGCGACATTTCAGTATTCCACGTCCACAATTTGGGATGCGGGCTGTCTCGTTTGTGCTGGCTGCCCTGCTGGGCACGGCGATCTATTTTGCGTACAACCTGCCATACTTCCGTGTGACCCAGGCACAAGTAACCGGAAATCAACGGATCTCACCAGAAGAGATCAACGCAGTGCTGGGCGTTGCCGGGCATCAGATCTTTACACTCAAGCCCGAAGAACTGGAGACCCGCCTGCGGCTCAATTATCCCGAACTGGTTTCTGCGGATGTGAACGTATCGCTGCCCAATCTGGTGTCCGTTAATCTCATCGAGCGCCGACCGGTCGTCCGCTGGGAGCAGGGAGGCAGCTACACATGGATCGCCGAGGATGGTGTGGCCTTTCGTCCGCGCGGCGAGATCGCAGAGTTGATCTCCGTCGTGGCAGACTCAGCTCCCGCCTTGAGTCTGAGCGCAAGCGATCCGCTGAACCCCATCCCGTTCATTTCCACGGGCATGGTCCAGTCGCTGAAGGGACTGGCCGGTCACGTCCCGCCGGGAATGCAGATTCTGTATAGTCCCGATTTTGGTTTTGGCTGGAATGACCCGCGCGGCTGGCGAGTCTATTTTGGAACGAGCGCGCACGACGTTGAATTGAAGATGCGCGTGTATGAGTCGATGGTGAATTCACTGACGCAGAGAGGCATACGGCCGGCGATGATCAATGTGACGTACCCAACCGCACCGTATTATAGGATGAGTCAATAAAAGAGATACCTCGGTGGTCGAGTGCCCCGTGCGTCCTGAGTGGAGCGCAGCGTAGTCGAAGGACGGGGCGTACACCTGCACCCACCGTGATTTGCTAAGCAAATCATGCGGTGTCGAGACCACAGGGTGGATGTGAACAAAAGGTAACTTGAAAGATGTGGTCTCGATACGTGTTTCGCGCTACTCGACCACCGAATAGGATGAGAAGGAATTATGGAAGAAATTGTCGTAGGCATTGACGTAGGTACAACCAAAGTGTGTACGCTGGTTGGACGGGTGGAGGACGATAAGTCCATCCGCATTCTTGGCGTGGGCATCGAACCCTCGGAGGGGATCAAGAAGGGCATCATCGTGGACCTTGCCGCGGCGTCTCAGGCGATCATGCATTCGGTGGAGAAAGCCGAGTCTACATCAGGACTCGAGATCACGTCTGCCCTGGTCAGCATGGCCGGTGCGCATGTGGCCAGCGTCAATAGCCGCGGCGCAGCAGCCGTCAACGGGAATGTGATTGAGCAATACGATATCGCTCATGCACTTGATCAGGCGCGCGCGGTTGCCATTCCACATGATCGTGAGATCATTCATGTGATCCAGCGTGGCTTTACCGTGGATGGACAGGATGGCATTCGCAACCCGAAGGGAATGCATGGTTACCGGCTGGAAGTGGAAGCCCATATCATCACCGCCGCTGCCGCGACCAGTGATAATCTGCGTCAGTGTGTAGGCGCGGCGGGCGTGGATGTGCAGCAGTTTGTATTGAACCCGCTGGCTTCGGGAGAAGTAGTGCTGACCGAACAGGAACGTCAGATGGGTGTGGCCGTGTGCGACATTGGCGGCGGCACCACGGACCTGGCGATCTACGTCAACGGCGATGTGTGGCACACGATGGTGTTGGCAGTTGGCGGCAATCACATCACGCAGGATATTGCACATGGATTGCGACTATCGGTCCCGCAGGCAGAGGATGTGAAGAAACAACAGGGTTACGCGGTGCGCACGGGTGTTGGTTCAGAAGAGTACTTCGCCATTCGTCCCTTCGGTGAAGACCGTCCCGTACAGATCAACAGGCAGGAACTTGCCCACATCATCGAAGCACGCGTCGCAGAGATCTTTTCACTTACGCTGCAGGAGATCAAACGTTCCGGGTATGACGGTCTTCTTCCTGCAGGAATGGTGTTGACAGGCGGTACAGCTGCATTGCCGGGTATCAAGCGCGTGGCATCAGAAGTGCTGGGCATCCCTGTGCGCACGGCCCAACCAGAGAATCTTCTGGGTCTTGTCGATCGGTTGAATTCACCTGCCTATTCCACAGGTGTTGGTTTATTGCGATGGGCACTCTCGATGCACGATCAGGATTTGAGCGTCGGGCGTGAACGTCGTTCGAAAGGAGAGAAACGCATGAATTTAGGCATTGTAAAGAAAATCTTCGGTAGGATTTTGCCGTAACAGGACGCCTCGTCCTGAGCGGACACTGAGCGAGCAATGCGAGACGAAGTGGTAGACGAAGGACGCTTCGACGACGGTGCAATAAACGCACCTCCGCTCACATCGTCCCGACGTTCTTTGTCGGGAGCGCGATGAAATGCTAACTCTTAAAATTTTATGTTACGGAATCAAAAGCAAGTATCATAAGACCCAATGCTTTATGGAGGAAGAAATGGACTCGACCAACAAGCAACACGAAGAAGAACGACCAGAAAGAATGGAAAGAACAGAACCCATCGCCCGCATCAAGGTCATTGGTGTGGGTGGCGGCGGATCGAACGCCGTCAATCGCATGATCGATGAAGGTATCCAGGGTGTTGATTTCATCACCGTGAATACCGACGCGCAGGCGTTGATGATGGCGAAGGCCAAGATGCGACTGCGACTCGGTGACAAGCTCACCCGTGGACTCGGCGCAGGCGGCGACCCGGAGATCGGTCGCAAGGCTGCCGAAGAATCTGCAGACGAACTATATAACGCGCTGAAAGGCTCGGATATGGTCTTCGTTACTGCGGGTATGGGCGGCGGCACAGGCACCGGCGCAGCGCCCGTTGTTGCGCAGGTGGCCAAGGAAAGCGGCGCGCTGACCATCGGCGTTGTGACGCGTCCCTTCACTTTCGAAGGAATGCGCCGTATGCAGTCTGCCGAGCAGGGCATCAGCAAACTCAAGGAACATGCCGATACGTTGATCGCGATCCCCAACGATCGTTTGCTGCAGATCGCAGACAAGCGGGCCTCCCTGCAGGATGCCTTCCGTCTGGCAGATGATGTTCTGCACCAGGGCATCCAGGGTATTTCAGAGTTGATCACCATCCCCGGTTTGATCAACCTTGATTTCGCGGATGTACGCGCCATCATGTCTGAGGGTGGCGCGGCGCTCATGGCTGTGGGTAAAGGCTCCGGCGACGAACGAGCGAAGAAGGCCGCTGAGGACGCCATCTCCAGCAAGCTGCTCGACATCACCATCGACGGCGCGCGCGGCGTGCTCTTCAATGTCACCGGTGGACCGAACATGACGCTCTTTGAAGTGAACCAGGCGGCGGCCATCATCCGCGAGACTGCTCACCCCGATGTGAACATGATCTTCGGTGCGGTCATCGACGACAACATGGGCGACGATATCCGTGTCACCGTGATCGCGACGGGATTCGAACGCAACAGTATGCCGCGTCGTGCGCTGGAAAAACAACCACGCACCGAACCCCGCCGGACGGAGTCTTCCTCCTATATGCGACCTTCGGAATCGGTCTCGGTTCATGCGGACGTCCAGTCGGGTGAGGCGAAACAGATGCGCGAGCCTCTGCCTCCCGTCAACAAGGACGATCTCGATATCCCAACGTTTCTGCGGAATCGTAGATAAATAAGATCATTCCGTAGGGTACGGCAGCTGCCGTACCCTACGGAATGCACCCATTACAAATACCGGTCAAGTCCAGTTCCCCCTTGCCAGGGCGGTTCTGGCGTGCCTGGGCGAGGCACGCCAGTCCGCCCTGTGCGTTTTACCCCCCCACCCTTCGGGCACCTCCCCCAAATCCAGAATTCATATGTTGAAGAACTATCCTAAGTTTTCATTCCGGATTTGGGGGAGGCTGGGGAGGCGTCGGGTATATCCATTAATATATCCAGATTCCATTTGCCGCATTTGGAATGAAATCCCACATATGCTACATCGTGCCGCCTAATCATGCAAACTTCAGGTTATGATTCTAAGCTTTAAGACTCATCAGAAAATTAACCTATTTGTAAAACAAGCGGTAAAATAAAAGTGATGAAAGCAAAACTTCCCCTGCCCGTTCACGAATCATATTTGAAGCATCGCAAGGACCTTACTTGGAAGATCATTTTCCCGGTCGTATTGAGTTCATTGCTTTGTGTTGGATTGGTGGTATTGATCAATATTGCTACCTTTCGCGATGGCGGCGACATGGCGCGCTGGGCAGCAATCTCCACGATGTGGGTCGCCATCCCCACCATCATCGGTATGTTGATCGTCCTAGCCTTGCTGGCCGGCATCATCTACTTGTTGGCGAAATTACTCAATATCCTGCCTCCATATACTGCCATGGTGCAGGACTTTTTCCACAAGATCGAAAGCTATGCCAGACGTGGAGCAGACGCTGCGGCCAAGCCCATCATTTCCATCAGCTCGATCGGTGCAAGTATTAACAGACTGTTCGGTGGTCGATAAATGCCCATTCGAACAGGTGAACTCGCCAGGAAAGGAATCATGAAATTATGAATCAAAATCGAACGCTGCTACTCGGCGCCCTCCTCGGCGCGGTGACCGGCCTGGTGGCCGCCATGCTGCTGAATCGCCGGGCGCAGGAAGAAGGTACGGAACTTGCTTTGACAGCCGGTGATGGGATGAAACTCGGTGTGATGGTCATTGGTTTGCTACGCGCGATCGCTTCACTGGGGGAGGAGAGGTAAACGTTCACTTTCCATACATGCAAACCAAACAGGGACATAGGTGTGCATTATGCAGGCCGTGTCCCTGTTTGGTTTCATACACCATTGGCAAGGAATATTAATCATGAAACTCTACAAGTTCTGGGCCATCGAAAAACACAAGATTTCCATCGATGGTATGGAGCAGGAAATCACCTGTTATGGCGGATCCAACATTTCTGTCGATGACGCCAGAGACAAGGCCCTGGAAAAGATCGAAAAGATCAAACGAAAGATCCGCGGCGAAAAGCATCTCTTCGACGAATATGAGGCGGAGATCCGCGAGGAGATTTTACGAATCATCGACGACCATTCTGCGATCACGCGCAATCGTTATGGAGCGCAGGTCTTAAACGTGGAGAAATTGATGATCCTGGATATCGACAAGCCTAAAGTCGCAGGCGGGCTTGGCGGCTTGTTCAAAAAGAAGGACACAAGAACGCCAAAAGAGCAGATGTTTGGCCTGGTCAGGGAGTTGGCCGCCGCAAAATATGCAAACCTGGGCTTCCGCATCTATGAGACGTTTCAGGGCGCGCGCGTGATCGTTATGGGAAAACACTTCGATCCACGCGACCAGCAAACCCTCGGCATGATGGATGAATTTAACTGCGATCGGCTCTATACCACGTTGTGCCAGAAGCAAGGCTGTTTTCGCGCCAGGTTAACTCCCAAACCGCAGCGCATGAAAGTACAGCGTTATAAAGTTCAGTTTCCGCGGCAAAGCGATGACCCCGAACTGCAACGGTGGCTGACAGACTATGAAAGCCAAAGCCGAAATTTCAACGTCTGCAGATTCGTAGAACAGATTGGTACACCGCAGCCGTTGAGCGAGGTCATACAAGTACACGACGACCTGACAGGCATAAACTATAGGCAGCCGCTGGCGTAAATTAGTTCGTGGTGCAAAAGCCTTGCGAAGGTTGCCTCGATCGAGTTTCCGCTACTACTGGAAACCTTCGCAAGGCTTATCCTGCATGTTTTGCACCAGAAACTAAATTAAGGCTCCGCAAGTTCGGAAAACTTCTGAAGCCTATTATTCATGCGTTGATCCGTCCCTTCAAATCCTTTTCCTGGAACGGACCTTCCTCTTTCATCAGCGCCCTTGCCTGCTCCACTTTTTCCCAGACGTTCCATAACAAGACGCCGCGAATGCGTCCGTCATCGAGATAATAGACTACACCCTTCTTGAATGGTTCCTGCCAATCGGAGAACGTTTCCAGTTTGCTGTTCAGCTCCCCAACTGCCTCATAGCCGAGATCGAACAGGTCGGAGTAAAACATTGGGATGTGCTCATACATCTCATTAGCGCCTGCCATGTTGCGCCCGGCGACTTTGCCCATCTCGACGGCGTTGTTCTCATGCTCCACGCGCGTCCGTTTGCCCAATGCCGCCTGAAAGAAATTTGCGACGTCACCCGCTGCATAAATATCTGGCAGCGATGTTTGCAAATGCTCATCGACAACAATTCCATGATCGATCTTGAGTCCAGCATCTTTTGCCAGCTCGAGATTGGGATGAATTCCAATGCCCGCCACCACACCGTCGGCTTTGAACGTGCGTCCACTTCCTGTGCGGACCAGGATGTCACCATCCTTATGGACGCTGGACGCGGTGTCGCCTGTGATCACATCCACACCTTTCTGACGATAGTATTCGTTTAGAAAATCTGCAAGATCTCTGGGGAAGAAATTTTCACAAATCGCATTTTCAGGAAACAGCATCGTCACTTTTTTACCGTTCATTGTTAGCGCGGCGGCAAGCTCGGAGCCTATAAAACTTCCACCGATGATGACGAAGTGATCTCCCTGTTCGGTCAGGGCACGTAGATGTTGATAATCCTGAAATGTGCGGAAGTAAATGATATGGTCTTCTGCCGATGGTAAATGATTGGGTGATCCACCTGTGGCAAGCAGTAACTTGTCGTACGAGTATTCTTCGTTGTTCGTATCACGGATCAGCTTCTGCTTTGTATCGATGTGCGCAGCTCTGGTGTTCAGGTGCAATTCGGCTCCGCGTTCCTGGGTCTTGCGCCAGATCTTTTCCACAGGCCGACCTTTCCACAATCCCTTCGAAAGGTTCGGCCGCATGTAGGGCGGGTCAGGCTCAATGCTGAGCATACCGATCGTTCCATCGGCGTCGATCTCGCGAATGCCTTTTGTCGCGGCATCACCTGCCAACCCGCCTCCAATGATCAGATATTTGTAAGACTTCATCGGTCTTCTCCTGTCTGTCATTGCGAGGAGTGTTGAGATGCCGAAGCATCGAAACCGACGAAGCAAACCCCAATTCATGGAAGATTGCTTCGCGGAGTTTATACTGAGCCCGCCGAAGTGCTCGCAACGACATTCGTAATTTATAGACGCTACAACTGAAAGTACCTTACTTGCGCAAACAGATCAAGCCTTTGAGATAGGCTCCTTCAGGGAACTGCAAGGCGACGGGATGGTCTGGTCCCTGTGACAAATGCTCGATGATCTGTGCGTCGGCGCCTGCATCCAAAGCTGCTCCTGCTATGATCTTCTGGAACAATGCCGAATCGACCCCCCCCGAGCATGAGAACGTGACCAACAACCCGCCGGGGCGCAGCAGTTTGAACGCGAGTAGATTGATATCCTTATAAGCTCGCGTGGCTTTTTCTGCATGTGAGGCTGTGGGAGCAAATTTCGGCGGGTCGAGGATGATCATATCGAAGGAACGCCCTTCATCGCGAAACCTTCGCAGCAGATGAAATACATCGCCTTCGAGTGTTACGAGGCATGTGCCATCTAGTTGGTTGAGGGCAACATTCTCTTCACATAGTGCCAACGCATCACCTGACGAATCGACCGACAACACAGATTTCGCACGTCCTGCCAGGGCATTGACGCTAAATCCGCCGGTATAGCAGAAACAATCAAGTATGTCTTTGTCTTTTGCCAGTTCACGCACCCGCAGACGGTTAGCCCGCTGATCGAGATAAAAGCCGGTTTTGTGGCCAGACGCAAGATTTACATTGAATTGTAGATTATTTTCAGTTATTGGAAAGTGGAAAGTGGTGAGTGAGCCGCGCAGGATGCCAGAGCGAGACGGTAGCCCTTCGAGTTCGCGCACGTCTGCATCGGAGCGCTCGTAGATCGTCGTAAGCCCCGTTTCTTCGAGCAGGATATCGGCGAGCATATCTTTCCACAATTCAATACCGGTCGTCAGCGATTGCAGTACAAGCACATCGGCATAGCGATCCACGATCAGGCCAGGAATACCGTCGGATTCAGCGTAGAGGAGGCGATAGGAATCAGTGTCAGGTGTCAGCTGCCAGGTGTCACGTGATCGAAGAGCGGCGCGGATTCGCCTGCGAAAGAATTCCTGGTCGATGGGTTCATCCTCAAAGGTCCAGACGCGGGCCCGGATCTGGGAATTTGGCGAGTACGCGGCTCGGGCCAGGAACTGCTTGTTAAACGAGAGCAGATCCACGGTCCCGCCCGGAGCGACCGAAGGCTCATCCGCGTGGTGGATCGCGCCGGAGAATATCCACGGATGGCGGCGCAGCAGACTCTTCTCACGTCCCGCTTTCAGAACGATGTTCATGAGTCCGGGCTTTCTCCCGGGTAAGGACGCAGGATTTCCATCCAGTTGGCGGGGGCTTGCAGGGCATCCCAGCCGAATTGACGATAGAGACCATGTGCGTCGCGCGTGGCCAGAGTCCAGCGGCGCAGGCCCTGCAGGTCGGGATGATTCATGACGGTTTCGATGAGCCATTTGCCAAGCCCATGGGCGCGATAGTCTTCATGGATGAAGACATCGCACAGGTATGCAAAGATGGCGTAATCACTGACCACACGCGCAAGACCGATCTGCTTTTGGCCGTCATAGAGACCGAAGACCAGCGAATTGGCAAGGGCGCGTTCCGTGCGCTCACGCGGACGTCCTTTGGTCCAATAGGCGCGCGTGAAAAAGTCGCAGATGGCATCGATATCCAGCCGCTTCGGGTCTGTGCTGATGGTGAATTGGCCGTGTTGCGTTTCAAGGATCTGTGGCATAGTGGGAGTGTATCATAGGTATGACCCGCGCTGAGCGGAGCCGGAGGCGTAGACGAAGCGCAGGTTTACAGAGAATAAGCGCTTCGTCTACACTCGCTCCGCTCGTTCCGCTCACATCGTCCCGACGTTTGTAGTCGGGAGCGCGATATAAGGAGACTTAATGCTGAAACCTGTTCGCTGGAATACATTTATCCGTGACTTTTTCGTGATCCAGATCGGCTTTGCCCTTTTCGGTCTTTCGATTGCAATTATGATCCGTTCGAACCTTGGGACGAGTCCGTGGGCGGTGCTCGAAGTAGCGTTCTCGGGGCTGACGGGAATTACACCTGGCAGAATGAGCATCATCGTTGGATTTGTTGTATTACTAGGTGCGCTTGCGCTGCGTGAGAAGATCGGCTGGGGAACTCTGGGGAATATTTTGTTCATTGGTCTGTGGGAAGATCTCGCCCTTGAACTGCTCCCATCGATTGAGAACAGCCTTTTACTGCAAGCTGGTATGCTGCTTTTGGCGATCCTGATGATGGGAATTGCCAGTGCCATCTACATCGGCGTGGACGCGGGCGCAGGCCCGCGCGATAGTTTGATGCTGGCAGTCCATCGCACGACGAGTTTGAGCATCCGGGTGGGTCGCGCGATCATAGAGATCATTGTCGTCGCGGTGGGATGGTTGCTTGGCGGTCCATTGGGTATTGGGACGCTGGTCTTTGCTTTGCTGATCGGCCCGGCTGTGCAATGGGCGTTTCGATTGTTCAAAGTTCAAACCCACAAGCCCGAGACAGAAATTGTTGAGGCGGCAACCGATTAAGTAAGGTAGGTGTAAGTTTAACCGGGTTTTACTACTGCCCCTTTTTTACTACTTCTTTGCCACGACAAAATAACAGCCTTATAATTGACCTATTATTGCGCCGCCGAAAGGTGAAGGGGGTGCTCCCCAACAATGAAGAAAGGAACTCAAATGCCCGCGAATCTTGCGCTGGTGATCGAGGACGATACCGACCTATCGGAAATTTTTACACGGGCCCTGGAAACAGCTGGCTTCGAAGTGGAAACCATCCTGGATGGACAGATTGCCCAGGACCGTCTGAGGAATGTGGTTCCCAATGTGATCGTGCTCGACATGCATCTCCCGCACGTCGACGGCGTGAGTTTGTTAAAACAAATCCATGCCGATGAACGGTTGAGCAAGTCCCGAATTATCATCGCTACAGCCGATGCGGTGCAGGCGGAGTTCCTGCGTGACCAGGCAACCATTGTGATGATCAAACCGATCTCATTTTCGCAGTTGCGGGATATCAGCGCGCGGTTGAAGGGGCGGTAATCACACCTTGTCATTGTCAATACCTTCGCCAAAATAGGTGAAAGAAAGTAGGGCTTTTCGGGTAAAGTTGA
>CAZBAX010000020.1:0-91607 GCA_964489725.1 uncultured Anaerolinea sp.
CGTTCCTCTTCAACAGCGCCAGCAGAATCGATTCCTTATCGGGGTTCAGGCCGGCGCGCCACTCGTGATCGGCGGGACGTGTTTCAGCCCAGGCGATGGTATCGCGAATCGTGTCTTCGAGCGGGCGAAATTCGAGCCCGGCATGGATCGCCTTCGAAACATCGATGCGTGAGAAACCGGCGTCTTCCCCCGTATCCGGAATCCACACCGGCATGTCACTCCACGGTTCCACTTTATGTTCCTTCAGGAATTCCACACTCGCCCAGTGGAACGCGGCGACGCTTCCGGTCACACGTTTGCAGGCGTCCAACAGCGCACCTATCGTCAACTCATAGTCGGGACCGGTTGCGTTATAGATGCCCGATGCATTTTCTTCCATCAACTTAATAATGAACGCAGACAGATCGCGTACGTCGATGATCTGGATCGGCGCGTTAGGTTTGTCGGGCGTGACCATGTCGCCACCGCGTTTGACGCGCATTGGCCAGTACGTAAAGCGATCGGTTGGGTCGTACGGCCCCACGATCAGCCCCGGGCGGATGACGAGGGCGCGGTCGCCATACAGATCCCGCACCATCTTTTCACACAATGCCTTTAACGGACCATAGGTTTCTTCGTTGATCTCCTCGACCGATTCATCCTTTAATTTCCCAACCGGATCGGACTCGTCGATCCCGATCTTCGAGAAGCCTGCATATGCCGAGATGGATGAGATGAACACGTAACGCCCAACGCGTCCTTGCAAGCCTTGAGCGGAGAGGCGGACAATGCGCGGCAGATACCCTGCGACGTCTATGACCGCATCCCATTCGCGACCCGAGAGCTTTTCGATATCTTGTCCACGGTCACCGGTGATTGTTTCGACTTGTGGAAAAAGGTCCGGATTTGTTTTGCCGCGATTGAATAAGGTCACCTCATGCCCACGCGCCAGTGCTGCGTCGACAAGATGCCTGCCAAGAAATTTCGTCCCACCGAGGATTAAGATCTTCATTTTACTCCGTACCTACTCCGCGCTGACATCGTACCCGAAAGGGTAGCGGAGCAAGTGTAAGTCGAGCGCAGTCGAAGCGGCAGATCACACCATATTCCCGCGCTTCGTCTACAGGCTTCGCAAAGTGCGCTCAGCCTTCCGCTCTGCGCGAGGTTTTCCCTTTATTTCTTCACCCTCGTCAATGTTGCCTCGGTTGCCATGGCTTCCATGCCATCCGGCAGGATGTTGTAAGCCGTAATGACGAGATGATCGTGATCGATCAGGTCCACTTCGGTGCGCCAGCCCCAGTCCGGTCCGCCGTTAGGGTCGGGGTAACTGCCCAGGACGGAGAATCCGTTTTCGGCAGGTTGACCAGTACAGAACATAATGGCGGTGTTGTTATGGAATGAGTCCACCCACGAGGTTTCATAATGGTCCAGGGTTGTGTTGTAGCCAAAGATGAACATGCCGTGCTGCGGCTCGCCCTCGATGGCAGACTGATAGAGAAACAGGGCGAAACGACCATCCAACACGAGTTGGATGTTCCCTATCAAAGGCGTCTCGCTGGCCAACTTGCCAGGCTCGAACCAAACCCGTGATATTCCGGTCCAGCCGCCCGCCAGCTTTGCCAGAAAATGATGTGGGCTGCCGGAAGATTGTTCAAAGGTCATAATTTAATTCCTCTCTTTAGAAAGGTAACTGCCACATATATTGAGAGCCTTGCGAAGGTTGCTTCAATCGCATGATCCCGCCTGCGAAAAATGCCGCCACGGTGACGCCTTCGCAAGGCTGTTCATCAAGGTGACTGTCATCTGGATTAACTACATAAACGTTGGTTCCTGAGTTGGTGTTCTGTCTCCGTAGCGACCAGGTCAAAACGACTGCACTTGCCCGTGATCCATCCATCGCTCCCGGCTGTACCGAAATCCTGCGGCCACGGATCGGTATTTGTGCGCAGGCTGTACATGATCTCGGCGATCAAGCCGCCATCACCGGAAGGGAAGACGGCAACGCTATCCACTCGGAATTCCTGAATTGTTCCGGTAATCACGTATCCCTGCAGGGTTTGGTCAAAGATTGCTTTTGCAACCGGTTCGATGCTGAAGGCCTGCACACTATTCAACGGGATCGCCCCGAACACGTCGCTGACGGTGGGAACTGGTGATGCCGTTTCAGTTGGCGCAGAAGTTGCCGTCGCCGCGGGTACAGGTGTTTCGGCAGGCAATCCTGTTGGCGAGATAGTCGCCGTCTGCGAATTACACGATGCAATGATAAGAAGTACTGTACCGAGAAGGATTTTTAGTTTCATCGGATCATCGCACCGTAGCGTTGACGCCACCGATCATGCTCAACAAAAAGGGAATTGTGCAGAACAGGGCGATGGCTGCCGCAAAGATGGAAACTGTTACTGTGACCGCGGCTTGCCAGAATTTCAATCCAGAAATGGACTGGAACGCGATCATGGTCAGAATAAACTGATAAAACAAAACGACATCCGCAACAATGGCGTTGAACGTAATCGATGATAATGGAACAAGCACAAGTGCAGAGAATGGCACAAACAAAAATTGGACTGACAACAGGATGGCTGTATTCAGGTATATAAGCTTGTCATAAATATATTGTTTCCCCTTGAATACTCGTTGATAGAGAAAATTCATGGCCGATGTAAAGAGGATCATGGTCAATGGGATCACAAACAAGATCCCGATCAAGCCTGTAATGAATACTTGTCCCAGCATAAAGATGGAAAAGATGAATAGGTACACGGCAAAGAACACAAGCCATGCCACGGCACCCGGAAATTTGCCTTCTGCTTTTTGCGATTCTGAGCTAAAAGTTTTCGGCGTGGGTGAAATCAAGATTTTCCAAAACGTGGTGAACCAGTCGGTGAGAGTTTCGTTGAACGTCATTGTGGACTCCGTGATGAAAGAAAGTAGAGAGTAGAGTGTGGAAAGTGGATTAAGATGTTGGTATTGAGGCTTGGAGGATATCAGTTTCAAATTCAGAGAGGGCTATATAAAGGCCTTTTTCTTCCCGAATTCCGCGTTTTCGCTGTGTTGGGACAAGGGCGTTCAGGATCTTCACAATTTGAGTCAATACTTTGATGCGATGTAAAACGACCTTCGGGTTCAATCTCGTCGAACCTTATAGTATCTATCGCGTGCCTCACGCGCTTCACCAAGAGCATACTCAAAATAACGGGCACGGTCTTTTCCTGTGGAACGTGAGTACCCTTCTGCAATGTTGGCACTGATCGAATCCAGTGAACGGCGAAGTTGATCCGCGGCACCGCGTGTGTGCGGGTTTTTATCCAATTGTTCCGTATCATCCCAGGTAATATCACCGACAAACAAGCCAAGACGATAGACTTCAAGATTCCAAAGTGGGTCCTGCCTGATTTCCTCCGGCACCGTTGACATCCATTCCTGATAATTCATACTCGCCTCACTCGCCACTAGCGCCTTCCGCGTCATCCCTGCGGGACTTTCCACTTTCCACTTTCTATTTACCTACATCCGAAACACACCAAAATTATTCTCTTCCACCGGCGCATTCAATACGACCGACAACGCCAGCCCCAACACCTGCCTGGTATCCACGGGGTCGATCACGCCATCGTCCCATAACCGCGCCGTGGAATGATAGGGATTACCTTCGTTTTCATACTTTTCCAAAATAGGACGTTTGAATTCATCTGCTTCCTCTTTCGATAATTGCGGTTTCCCTTCACGCGCAAGCTGGTCCTGTTTGATGGTCAGCAGCACATTGGCAGCCTGTTCCCCGCCCATGACGGAGATGCGCGCGTTGGGCCACATCCATAGGAAGCGCGAGCCGTAGGCCCGGCCAGACATTGCATAATTTCCCGCGCCGAACGAACCGCCGATGACCACAGTTAATTTAGGTACACGCGTGGTCGCCACTGCATGGACCATCTTGGCGCCGTCTTTGGCGATGCCGCCCACTTCGGCTTCACGTCCCACCATGAAGCCGGTGATGTTTTGCAGGAATACGAGCGGGAGGCCGCGCTGGTCACACAGCTCGATGAAATGAGTCGCCTTGAGCGCGGACTCGCTGAACAAGACTCCGTTGTTGGCGATGATGCCGACCGGGTATCCATGGATGTGCGCAAATCCGCAGACCAACGTCGTGCCGTAACGCGCTTTGAACTCGCGGAATTTGCTGCCGTCCACGAGGCGGGCGATGATTTCGTGAACGTCGTAGGTTTCGCGGAAGGTGGATGGCAAAATGCCGTAGAGGTCTTCTGCGGGGTAGAGGGGGCCTTCGGGAGTGGAAAGTGGAAAGTCCCGTTGTGCAGGATGGCGCAGAAGGCGCTCATGGTAGGGGGACTTTCCACTTTCTCCTTTCTGCGGAAGCGTCTCCACAATCCCTCGCAACAATTCAATCGCATGATCGTCATCGTCCGCGAAGTGATCCGCTACCCCACTGAGCCGCGTGTGGACGTCTGCGCCGCCCAGATCTTCCGCGCTGACGTCCTCGCCTGTCGCGGCTTTGACGAGCGGAGGTCCGCCGAGGAAGATCGTGCCGGTGCCTTTGACGATGATGGCCTCATCGCTCATCGCCGGGACGTACGCACCGCCCGCCGTGCATGATCCCATCACAGCCGCGATCTGCGGAATCTTCTTCGCCGACATCTGGGCCTGGTTATAAAAAATGCGACCGAAATGATTCACATCCGGAAAGACTTCGTCCTGCAAAGGTAAAAATGCCCCGCCCGAGTCGACAAGATAGAGGCAGGGCAGATAATTCTCCTCGGCGATCTGCTGGGCACGCAGATGCTTCCTGACCGTCATCGGAAAGTACGAGCCGCCTTTAACGGTCGCGTCGTTGGCAACGATCAATACCTCGCGGTTCGATACTCGACCGATACCTGTGACGATGCCCGCAGACGGAGCGGCCTGATCCTCGCCGGTGCTTCTCCGATCTTCGTACATATCCCACGCTGCCAGTGATGAGAGTTCGAGAAATGGAGAGCCCGGGTCCAGCAGGCGTTCGATGCGCTCACGGACGAAGAGCTTGCCCTGCTGCTCCTGTCGCTTGCGATATTTCTCGCCCCCTCCTTCACGCACTTTGGCGAGTCGCTGCCGTAGTTCGTCTGCCAGGGATTTATGAAATTTGGCGTTCTCTTGAAAATCGGGAGAGGAGGAATCAATTGAAGAGGAAAGTGTTTCCATGGGGCGAGTTTAGCATAATTTGCCACAGAGACACAGACACCACGCCTTTGGCGTGGTGCAGGTGGAACATGGAGAAGTTAATAAAATATGTCGTTGCGAGGAGTGACGCCTGAGCGCCACGACGAAGCAATCTCCTGCTAAACGGTAGCATCCTGTCTAATCGGAATACCCGTTTAACAGGAGATTGTGTCGCCACCCCGTCCCCGCCCAGCGCGGGATCTTCGACACGGCGACGCTTCGGGCGGAAGACACTTGTAACGGCATCGCTATATAACTCCACGGCTTTAACAAAGTCGCTGGACAGACCCCTGAAATGTCATGCTGAGCGGAGCGAAGCACATCGTACTTGCGCTCGGTGCAAGTGTCTCGAACATGGTGGGAGAGACTCTTCAGTCGTGGCGCCTTGGCGCCACTCCCTCAGAGTGACATAACGTTGGACTTTGTTAAAACCCTGTATATAACTCGTCCTTCAATGGACTTTTGCCTGCCACAGGTTTATAATTTTGCCGGCTCAGTCTGATTTTATTTCGTCTATCTTTACAACACATTGTGAAAAAGGGTGAGGGAGTCGCCGGATGGATGCTTGATCCATTAGCTTTTTATATTCCAGAGGATCGCCGTCAGGCCATCGCTGGTGGAAAAACACTTGCAGGTCGCATGAAAGGGGCTGCGTTATATGCCGACGTATCTGGTTTCACGCCACTCACAGAAGCGCTTGTCCATCTTTATGGCCCGCAGCGGGGCGCCGAGGAACTCACCTCTCATCTAGACCGTGTCTACAATGCGCTGATCGAGCAGCTGCACCAGTATCAGGGAAGTGTGATCGGGTACAGCGGTGACGCGATCACATGCTGGTTCGATGAAGACGACGGGCATCGTGCCATCGCCACGGCGCTTGGCATGCACAGCGCTATGAAGAAGCTGGCAGCCATTCCACTACGCTCGGGGGAAACGATTGCGGTAGCAGTGAAAGTTGCAGTGGTAGTGGGCGAAGGGCAACGCATGCTGGTCGGCGATCCGAACATCCAATTGATCGATCTACTGGGGTTTCCCGTCGTGGAACATCTGGCTGTGGCGGCCCAGGTCGCGTACTCGGGTGAGATCGTCGTAGATGAGCAGACTGCGACAAACCTCAAAGATGAGCTGGCGGTGGGGGAAAGACGCGAGGCGACGGGTTCGTCCGAGCCGTTCTTCATCGTGCGGGATCTGAAAACTTCAGTAACGTCAACACGTTGGCCGCAACTTGATCCGGACTCCTTGACAGAAGAACAGCTCCGTCCCTGGGTATTGCCCGCAATTTATGAGCGAATGAGTCAGGGATACAGCCAGTTCATGACCGAGCTGCGCCCCACGGTAGCGCTCTTCCTGCAGTTCAAAGGGATCGATTTCGAGCATGATCCGCAGGCAGAGATGCAGCTCGATTCCTACGTGCGCTGGGTGCAGGCTGTGATGGCCCGCTACGAAGGCGTTTTGTTGCAAGTGATCCTCGGCGAAAAAGGAAATTACCTGTATGGAACCTTTGGCGCACCGGTCGTCCATGAAGATGACGCTCGCCGCGCTGTATCCGCCGCATTGGAATTGCTGACGCCGCCTCCATCGCTGGATTTCATCGATCCCGTTCCGATTGGGTTGAGCCGCGGCACCATGCGCACCGGACCCGTCGGCAGTACATTGAGGCACACCTATAGTGTGATGGGCGATGAGGTGAATGTGGCAGCCCGCCTGATGGAAGCCGCCGCTCCCGGGGAGCTGCTTGCCACGGACCGCGTGATCCAGTTGGTGGAGGGATTGTTCAAGACACAGCAACTGCCAGCAATAAAAGTGAAGGGCAAGACAAGGCCGGTCCCAGTCTATCGCATCCTGGGTACAGCCGAGGCAACCCAGCCGTCCCGCTCAGATACGGGCGCGGCGTTGGTAGGGCGGACGCGTGAACTCACGCAGCTCGATGAACTGGCAGACGCATTGATGGAAGGGCAAAGCCATGTGTTGGTCATGGAAGGCGAAGCCGGGATTGGCAAATCACAACTGATCACGAAGTGGCTGGAACATTCCAATGCAAGTGACATCAGAACATTGACCGGCGCCGGTGACGCGATCGAACAGTCCACGCCGTATCTTGCCTGGCGCACTATCCTTGGCCAGCTGCTCCAATGGGACTCTCTGCCCCCAGACCGCGAGACGCGGCGCGGCGTTGTGATGGAGCGACTACGATCGCTCAGTCTGGAATCGCGCGCCCCTCTTCTGAACGTGGTGCTGCCGTTGGATTTTCCCGATAACGATCTGACGGCGGAAATGACCGGCAAGGTCCGCGCCGACAATACCAATGAAGTCCTCGTCACATTGTTGGGACAAGCCGCTTCGACGCAGCCTCTTCGGATCATCATCGAAGATTCGCATTGGATGGATTCGGCTTCGTGGGCATTTACACAGGCCGTGATCAGGCAGGTGCGGCCGCTGCTGCTGGTTCTTGTGAGCCGGCCCATTTCAAATGATGTTTTATCTGAATATCAGTCGCTGCTCGAAAATCCCCATGTGCAGCGGCTGCAGCTTCAGCCACTCGCCGCAAGCGATACTATCGGCCTGGTATGCCAGCGCCTGTGCGTGGATGCGCTGCCGGAACCGGTCACTACCCTGATCCTCGAAAAGGCAGAGGGACATCCCTTCTTCAGCGAAGAACTGGCATACGCCCTGCGCGACTCCGGTGTCCTTCAGATCGCAGACCGTCGGGCGCATATCGCCCCCGGCGTCGACATCAAAACACTGAATTTACCAGATACAGTCGAGGGTGTGGTCACCAGCCGCATCGATCTGCTCACGCCCGGGCAACAGTTGACAGTGAAAGTGGCAAGCGTGATCGGACGCATTTTTGCATATCGGGTCCTGGAGCAGGTTCATCCCGTGTCATCGGACCGCCCGCGGCTGCCCGATTATCTTAATCACCTGCAGAATCTGGACGTCACTCCACTGGTAACACCGCCTCCCGACCTGAGCTATATGTTCAAGCATATCATCACCCAGGAAGTGGCCTACAACCTGCTGTTATTTGAACAGCGGCGCCAGCTGCACCGGGCAGTTGCGGAGTGGTACGAACGCGGCTTCGCCCGCGATCTCTCACCGTATTATCCGCTGCTGGCTCACCATTGGCTGAATGCCAGTCAATCTTCGCCGTCAGATCCGGCCACCATCAAAGCTCTGGACTATCTCGAAAAGGCAGGCGAGGCCGCACTGCGGAACTACGCCAACCGCGAGGCAGTGGACTATTTCACGCGGCTGGAAGCCATGGTCACGCCTGAACGAGCCGTCTCATTCGGGATCTCCACGTTGCGTATGGCCCGCTGGGAATATCAGCTGGGTGAGGCCTACAATCGCCTGGGACTCATGGTGGAATGCGAACAGCATTTCACCAGATCCTTGATCCATCTGAAGTGGCCGCTGCCCAATACCCGGCTGCGTGAGGTGGTCACATTAGTGGGACAGATCGCGATGCAAGCCCGTTTCCGACTCCGACGCGCAGGCAAGCCCGCCTCTACTCTTCCCCACCCTGATGAACTGGAGGCGACGCGCCTGGCCTGCAAAATATATGAACGTCTTGGGCTGTTGTACTTCCTGAAGAACAATCCGGGATTAACGGCCTATTACTGTGTGCTTGCCTCGCTGAACCTGGCCGAGGACATCGGTCCTTCGCCGGAACTGGCGATCGCCTACTCCTACGTCGCAGGAGGCGCCGGACTCGTCCCCGCCCACAGGTTGGCGCGGCTGTATGAGCGGCTCTCGCTCGAAACTGCTGATCAGGTGAACAATCCACTGATCACAGCAAGAGTGCTGATGGCCACAAGCGTGTACAGCGCGGGAGTCGGGCGATTCGAAGAAACAGAAAAGCGATTGCGACGTGCCGTCACCGCGTTCGAACAGGGCGGTGTCTGGGAATGGTGGGGGGTCTGCATGGAAATGTTGACGCGTGTCACATACTACCGCGGGCGGTTCCAGCAATCTGCTGTGCTGGCCAGTCAGCTTTATTCACTCGCAAAACAACAGGGCGACATCCTGCAGCAATCCTGGAGCCTCTCCAGCCAGATGGAAGCGCATCTGCTTTTGGAGGATCATGATGACATCCTGGGGCTTGCCAGGGAAATGGAGGAGCTGGCCATTGAGACCCACGAGACGGGTTCTCTGCAAAAATCCCTCGGCGTAAGCGCCCAGGTACACATCAAGCGCGGTGACTATGCTGCCGCGCAGGAAAGTGTCCGCAGGCTGCTCGACATCATATCGAGTGAAAGCCCGACCTCGTTCGGATTGCTTACCGTATACACCGCCGCCGCGGATGTCTGCCTCGCATTGTGGGAACGCCGCGCTCTCCCCGATACGGTCCCTCTCTCAGAGCAGACGGCTCTCGCCTGCGAGCTGTTGACACGGTATGCAAAGATCCTTCCGATCGGGGAACCGGCCCGGCTGCGAATGGAGGGACGGCATACCTGGCTATCGGGAAATCACAATGGGGCACGGGCCATGTGGCAGAAGGGACTCAAACGGGCCAGCGAATTGCAAATGCCGCTGGAGGAGGCCCTGCTCCACTATGAGCTGGGACGCCACGTTTCCGGAGATGACGCCCTGCGGCACACACACCTGGAACGAGCAGGACAACTCTTGCGAGAACTGGGTGTTGGTTATTTCGAGTCACAGATACAGGAAGCCTGGCAAGGACATTCATAATCGAAGGCATGACACGTACAATTCAGATCACACCGCCGCTGTCCATTGGTACGCGCCTGCTTTGGGTTCTGGAATACTGGGCGCTGAAACGGATCGATGCGTGGGGGTCAGGTTATATCGTCGGCACGCTCGTTTTGGTCACACACAACGCGCTGACCTTCAAAACCGGACTTCTGGTGGCGACGATTGCTGCAAACTACTGGCTGGGTTTCTGGCTGAACGATTACTTCGATGCCCCCTATGATCGCAGCGACGAGCGCAAAGCCCGGCTGAATCTGTTTGTCCAGCAGCCCTCCGCGCGCAGGCTTGTCGGAATTGTGACAGGACTTATCATTGCGATATCTGCCGCGCTCTTTTTTTCGTTTGGTGCACGCGGAATATTCACGCTATTGGTTAGCCTTCTGGTGATGTGGGCCTATTCAGCGCATCCCTGGCGACTGAAGAGCCGGCCCGGCTGGGACCTGTTGATCCACGCGCTGTTCGTTCTCACATGGCCCTATGCCGTTTGCCTATGGCTGTCCGGCGCGGCATGGACAACACTGGACGGCATCTTGATCGCCGGCTGCTTCCTGGTCTCGTTGAACAGTCAGCTCAACCAGCAGATCAGGGACTATGACGTGGACTCACGCACCGACACAAATTTCACTACGCGCTTCGGGCTGGCGCGTTCGATCCTCTTCCTGAAATCCTCGACTGTCGCTGTCATTCTGCTGTTTCTGATTGCTGTAGTGATGGGGGACATTCCCTGGCTGATTCTCCCTTTCGGGCTTGGGCTGCTGCCAAGCTTCGCGCATTACTTGTTGCACACCTTCGATCATTCCACCCGTATTTTTCCGCGCCGGATTGTTTATGTCTTTATGATCCTGGCGCTGATTTATACGAATTTCCTGATTATGTTGGAAGGGGCGCTTTGATCACAGATGGAGGTGAAGGCTGGCGACAATATTCACCTTGATATGCGTGGGAAATGAAAATCCTACAGTCCCCCCCTACGATGCCAGACTTATTATGAGCGCCTTCGGCGCCATCCCGCGCTGCGGGACTTTCCACTTTCCAACCTATGATACGATTCCCCCATGCCCTTCAACTTTTCCCACATTACCGATGACCTTTACATCGGCAACATGCCTCAAGTCACAGATTATGAAGGATTGCGCGAGTTGGGTATTCGCCTCATTATCAACATGCGCTTCAGCCGCGGTCCATTGCCTGATACGCATGACACACCTATTCGAACACTTTGGCTGCGGACGATCGACAGTCCCTTCTTTCCGATGCCAGTGTCCAAGCTGATGCGCGGGGCAAAAGCAGCGCTCGAGACGATTCGTGACGGCGGCAAGGTCTATGTCCACTGCGCGTATGGACGTCACCGTGGCGTCGCGATGGGCGCTTGTGTGCTCATCGCCCAGGGCTTTGAACCCGAAGCAGCCATGAAGTTGATCGCCGAGCGCAGGCTGGTTGCTGACCCCAATGCGTTTTATATCCGCCCGCGCATTATGCAGTTCGCCAAAAAATGGAATGACACGTAGGGGACAGGCCGCTGCCTGTCCGTACCTTCAAAAATCCCAATTCGTGAAGTACCAACTGAAGCTGGAAATCGCAAGGCACAGATAGAGCAGGATCGGCGGTGCGAACGATAGCCCTGAAAGTACAGCGGCCAGTCCGTTCCTGCGTCGGGCAAACGCGATCCATGCGGCGATAACCAGAACGATCGGGATGATCGGGTACGACCAGACGATAATGACGATAGTCCATGCTTCGGCGGTGACACCCGAGTCGAATGCCATGACCGAAAGACCTGCCACGAGCAGCCAGATTCCCAGCGAAAGCACGGTCAGGATTTGCGAGACGATCATCCAGATGACCAAACCAGTGCGTTTTTTTTCAACAGGCTGTTCCGACATACTTCTCCCTTTTATTCCTCTATTTGGATACCGACCCCATCATCACAAACCTTCAATGAAAAGCTGCGCGCATTCAACCCAGCGGATTGGAATGCACGCTTCATCGACTCACCGATAACATCCCCTTGCGGGGTCCCTGGTTCGGCCTTCGACGAAAACGCGATCAGGCTGGGACCTGCCCCCGAGAGTGCGACCGCGGCTGCTCCCTCCTCACGCGCCGCCTCCATCGCCGCCCCGGCACCGGGGATCAGTTTCAAGCGATAGGGTTGGTGCAGTTTATCGGTCATCGCTTCGCCCAGCAAACTCAGATCTCCCGTGCGAAAGGCTTCCGTGACGAGCAAAGCGCGACCGATGTTATGGACCGCATCCTTGATATCCACTTGTTTTGGAAGCGAGTTGCGCGCTTCTTTTGTAGGGAAATGAAAATCGGGCAGCACCACTGTAACATGAAGCGGCGCGATCGGCAGCTTGCGCGCCAGAACTTTTTCTCCCTGCATCGTCGAAACGACAAGCCCACCCATCAATGCCGGTGCGACGTTATCGGGATGTCCCTCCAGTTCGGTTGCCAGAGTTAGGATTTCATCCTGAGAAAGTTTTGCACCGGTCAATTCATTTGCCGCAAGCAGCCCTGTCAACGTAGCTGCTGCAGAGGAACCCATCCCTGACCCCAGCGGAATGTGATTCTCGCAGCGAACAATGAAAGGATGTAACTCTTTCCCGGCTCGTTCGGCAAACCTGTGCGCGGCGCGGACGATCATATTATTCCTGCCCTGGGCGAGTTTTCCACTCCCTTCGCCTTCGACATAGACAGAGAAATCATCCGCCAATTCAACTGTTGACACATTCCACAGATCAAGTGCAAGTCCCAGGGCATCGAAGCCTGGTCCAAGGTTGGCAGATGTAGCGGGGACTTTGATGGTGATGTTCATATGGTTTGTGGGGGCGATCCTTGCGGTCGCCCCTTTGCATACCGGACTGGGGCAGGCCCAGTCCTTACGATAGGATTAGCTCTTCCAGGGCTTCCAGCTTCGGCGGGACGAGGTGCGGCTTTTCCATATCCTTCGTGATGATGTCGGGGTCTTTCAAGCCGTGACCTGTACAGATCGCCACCACGCGTTTCCCTTTTACATTCAACTTTCCACTTTCTATTTCTATCGCCAGTCCTGCCAAACCTGCCGCGGAGGCCGGCTCCACCCAGATGCCTTCGAGTGTGGCGAGCATCTTTTGCATGTGCAAAATTTGTTCGTCGGTGGCAGCGATGATCCGTCCATGAGATTCTTCGGCGGCCTGCAACGCCTGTTCACCGCGCGCCGGCTTCCCAATGCGGATCGCCGTGGCCACTGTCTCGGGATGTTCCACGGGATGCCCCAACACTAGTGGCGCAGACCCGGCCGCCTGGACTCCCAATACCTGCGGTAACCCAGTGGACTTCAATTCGTTATATTGCTTGAACCCCGCCCAATACGATGTGATATTCCCGGCATTGCCTACCGGCAGACATAACCAATCCGGCGCCGTTTCGAGTACATCACAAATTTCGAACGCCGAGGTCTTTTGTCCCTCGATGCGATACGGATTGATCGAGTTCACCAGGCAGATCGGATGTTTGTTGGTGATGTTCACGACCATTGTCAACGCATCGTCGAATGAGCCGTCGATTTGAATCACTTGTGCGCCGTATGCAATTGCACCCGCAAGCTTTCCCGCAGCCACTTTGCCCTGGGGGATCAAGACAATCGACTTCATTCCAGCGCGCGCTGCATAGGCTGCCGCGGAGGCTGCCGTGTTACCCGTGGAAGCACAGATCACCGTTGTGGCATCACGACCCAACGCTTCACTAACAGCGGCAGTCATGCCGCGGTCTTTGAAGGAACCGGTCGGGTTGAGTCCCTCGTACTTGATGAACAGCTCGAATCCGCCGCCGAGTTGACGGGACAGACTGTCCGCTTTGATCAAAGGCGTATTGCCCTCGAGCAGGCTGACACGTCGCGTATGAGCCGGGAGGTCGAGAAGATGTCCGTATTTGTGGAGCAGTCCGTTGTGTGTCATGGCGCCGAGTGTAGCATAATTTTACTAAAAGCCTTGCGACACTCCCCGGCACTTGCACCCGGGGCAAGTGTGCGCCTGCGCGCAGTGCAGGTGAGGTTTGATCAAAGTTCTAAAATCTTCCCGCCAAATCTTCGCAAGGCGTATCTATTTATCGGCGTTTGCCGCTTGTTTCGTAATCAAGTAAACTTTTCGAGTCGAATTGCTGGCTGATGTTCGAATTTAGAGTTTACTTAATTTGCGGCACTACGTAATTTTTCATGGATATACTCAAGGCAATGAAACGACTCGTACACTTGTTGTTCTACATCGTACTGGTATCCTGCGCGACAGAAGCAACGCCTCTTTCACCGACACAGACTGTACCGACAGAACTATTGCCTACATCCACGGTACGTGCAGAGCAAATTACGAATTACCAATTACCAACCGTGGAGCCTTCCCGAACCCGCCGACCCACACCCATCGGTCTGCCAACCCTCACCGCCACGGCCACCTTCCTGCCGGGAGTTACTCCCACAGCATCTGATGATTGGAAGAGCCTGCCTGTTATTCCTGTTGTGGATTCAAGCGTGCGCGACATCTACGAGTATGGTCAAACACTGGGAAACGACCCCTATGCGTTTTCGATCTTCGGTGATTGTCAAAGCCGACCTGAAGAATTCTTCGGCGTGTTCGAGACCGATCCTGAGTTTGTATCCACGCTTTCACCAGATTTGCAGGAAGCGGTCGCTAATTTTCAGGGCTCGTTCAATCGCGAAAGCCCCACCTCAAAGGATGGGACCACACCCGGTTCACTTCTCTGGGCAGCCTGGCATCAGGGAGAATTTACCTGCAGCTTTGCAGAGACGCCCGTGGAATGCGAGTTACGAATCCATCGCCCCTCGTTTGTTATTATCCAGGTCGGAACGCATTTCGAGTCTCGCAACACGGAATATCTTCGGCGCATCATTTTGCAATTAATGGATGCAGGGGTTGTACCGATCCTGGCGACCAAGGCAGACAATCGTGAGAAGGACGAGCGCATCAACCGCGATATGTCTATGCTCGCCGCAGAATATGACCTGCCGCTCTGGAATTTTTGGGCCGCGGTATCCGACCTCCCCGAACGCGGACTCTACACACGCAGCGATCGTCCGCTGCAAGGGCCGATCTATCTCACAGAGGAAGCTACAGCCATCCATCGCATGACCGGGCTGGCGGCGTTGAACGCTGTCTGGCGCGTGGTGACTAATCCATAAAACATGTAGGGTCGGGCGGCTGCCCGACCCTACATGTTTTCACCCTTTCAACGGTGGTGCATCCTTATCGTACACAAACACCTGGATGTCCAGTCCATCGCTGTTCAATAGATTGATCGCTGGCTGGAAGGTCGCGGTCTTGATCCGCTCGATATCTGCGGCGGGAGCGTAGACACTCAGGCGGGCCTCTTCGTCAGACATTTTGACGGTCTTGATCTCAGCATCTTTACAGGCAGATTTGATCAATCCTGACATCTCTTGAATGGCATCGTCAAGCGTCATGTGAAACTCCCAAAGAATTATACAGATCCATCACGAACATGTCGTTGCGAGCCCCGCTGGAAGCGCCACTCGCAACGACACATATCATTTCGCAATCGTGGCAACGGTCACGCCCGCGCCGCCTTCATTCTCTTTCGGTTCCTCGTACGAAGATACATACGGGCTGGACTTCAACGCGTTGCGAACCGCATCACGCATCCGTCCTGTGCCTTTACCGTGGACGATGCGTACAAATAAAAGACCCGCGGAGAAGGCGCGTTCGAGATAACGTTCGAGCTCATCGAGTCCTTCCTCCACAAGCTTGCCGCGTAGATTCAGTTCAAGCCCCGGCGACTTCGTCCCACTCAGCATCGCACGCGGACTCCCTTCTGCCTTCTGCACACTGGACACAGAATATGTCGCCACTGCCTCACCGGGCTTCCTCACCAGATCGGCCAGCCTGGCCCGCACGCGCAGACTGCCCACCTGCACCTCCGCATCAGACTCACCCAAAGCTGTTACCACACCCTCGGCATTGAGCGTACCGACGGTGACTCGTTCTCCCAGCTTCAACGACTGGTTACTGACCACTGACAACCGTTCACTTTTCCGTTCTACTGGTGCTTCTACCTTCTCTTCGATCTGTTCGATCTTCTCTTCGATCTGTTTGATCGCGTCAAGAGGCTGTTTGGCTTTCTTCAACTGTGACTTGAGAGAGTCGATGTTCCTTTTCAGGACCGCAACTTCGAGTTCACCCTCTGCGCGGGCTTGCGCCAATACTTCGCGGCGCTCGTCTTCGATCTTTTCGAGCCGCTTCTCGAGTTGCTTCGTCTGTGCTTCCAGTTTGTCGCGTGCTTTCTCCAGTTTCTGTCTTTCACGCGAAGTACGGTTGCGTTCCTTGCGGATATCATCGAGCAGTTTGTCGGCGCGCAGATCTTCGGGGTTGATTTCTGCCTTGGCGGAATCGATGATCTCCTGCGATAACCCGAGCCGCTGCGCGATCAACAGCGCGTTGGACCGACCAGGCAGCCCAATGGTTAGGTGATAAGTGGGACGCAGCGTCTTGATGTCGAATTCCAGCGACGCATTGACCACGCCTTCGGTGGAATGCGCAAATGTCTTAAGTTCGGGGTAATGCGTGGCGACCAGGGTCGTGCATCCGCTTTCGAGCAGGAATTTCAAAATCGCACGCGCCAACGCCGCGCCTTCCTGCGGGTCGGTCCCTGCGCCCAGTTCGTCGAAGATGACCAGTGAGCGCTCATCGATCTGTTTCAGGATGCGGATGATATTTGTGATATGACCGCTGAATGTGCTCAGTGACTGCTCGATGGATTGTTCGTCGCCGATATCGGCATATACGGCGTGGAAAAACGGCATCTCCGAGCCGCTCTCGGCAGGGATGTGCAGTCCACTTTGAGCCATGAGCACGAACAAACCGACAGTTTTCAACGAGACAGTTTTTCCACCCGTGTTCGGGCCCGTAATGACAATCGCACGGGTACCGGGTCGTGGATCAATATCGATCGGCACCACGGTTTTGGGATCGAGCAAGGGATGTCTTGCATTCAATAACTTGATTGACGATGTTCGATTTTCGATTTCAGATTGCTCACTGGCTACCGACGACTGATCACTGACTAGGAGCGCCTTCGACGCCATCTCGTTGATCCCGCGGCCAGCGGGGCCGCTTCGCGGGACTTTTTTCTGCCTTCTGCTTTCTGTCTTATGAAGTACCGGCTCACTCGCCTGCAGCTCATCTGCATACTTCGCCCTGGCAAAGATGAGATCGAGCATGGCGAGATTTTCAAGTCCATAAACGAACTCATCGCGATACTCTGCGATCTGCGCCGACAGTTCATACAGAATACGCCGTTCCTCATCGCGTTCCTGCAATTGCAGCTCGCGCATGGAGTTATTCAATTCCACGATCGGCAGCGGCTCCACAAAGAGAGTCGCGCCACTCGAAGACTGGTCATGGACGATGGCTTTGATCTGTCCCTTGAACTCGGCGCGCAGGGGAATCACATAACGGCCATCGCGTTGCGTGATGATGGGTTCCTGTAATTTATTCGCAGACTCGGTCAGATACCGCTGCAAGCGCGACATCAACCGGTCATGCGCGATCTTGATCTCACGCCGCAGCGTGCCAAGCTTCACCGAAGCGGAATCCAGCACTTCGCCGCGGTCTGATAACACGCGCGAAATCGCATCGACCATGCCATGCGACTCGGAGAGTCCCACCGCGATCTGCGCGAGACGCGGGAACTCATCCGTTTTGCGTTCGAGTGACTTCTTTAGTTCACGGCTTGAGATCAACGTGGATTTGATATCCAGCAATTGCTGCGCGTCCAGCACACCGCCGCGCGCCGCCAGATCCACAGAGGGACGGATGTCGTGCGCGCCGCCCACACCGATGTTGTCGTTGACGGAAAAAAGCGTGCGCGCTTCACTGGTCTCCGCCAGGCGCGCAATTGACAGGTCATAGGAATCGGTTGGCTTGAGCGTGCGCGCCAACTCCATCGAAGCAGAAAAGTCGCAAAAGCCGACGAGTCGTTCGAGGATCTTCGGGTATTCAAGGACGTGCAGCGTTTTTGTATCCATCAAGGGGAATTATAAACGACAGATATTTACGGCACCCCTGCTGATCATACACTTCTCTTTTTAGTTCAGAACGATTTTCTTCTCACCGATTACGCGCACCCGGACGGGTTCACGGATTCCCTTTAGTTCAAGACTGCGCGTTTCCAGGTCGCTGCCGTTTAAGCCTGCTTTTTGCAGGGCCTGCTCACTGACAATGATCTCCCCTGCAGCGGCTTTCGATGCCAGGCGGGCAGCCAGATTTACTTCATCGCCGATTGCGGCGATATCCACCAATCCATCTGCTGCCCCCATCGCGCCGAAGAAGGCTACGCCTGCATGGACCCCGATACCTACTGGAATGTGCTGCCGCGACATGATTTCAGATATGTGCTGGGCGGCCTTTACCGTACGCCGAACATAATTGGCGCCTGCGAACCCCGCCCCCCAAAATGCCGCGATGGCATCTCCCGCCAATTTTTCAACGAGCCCATCCTCTGCAATGACGGCGTTGGTTGACTCGACGTAGAATTTGTTGATGATCCGCTGAAAGTCCAAAGGACTCATTTGTTCGGAGAGGTTGGTCGATCCACGCACATCGGCAAACAGCATCGACATTTCCACCTCTGCACCACCCGGGAATTTTTGGGCATAGTCTTCACAAACATTGCAGAAGCGTGGGTTAAGGCCTGACTGTGTTTTGCCGTATACGGTTCGAACGATGACGCTGCCGAGTCCTTTGAACGGTGCATGACAAAACTTGCAGCGCGGGTCATGGGGGAGCAGCCGCAGCATCCGGTGGATTCGTTTTTCAGCGCTGAAAGCATCGGTCATGAACCATTCACGCCACATTTGAGCAGGATCGAAAGGACGTTCATTACTCATACTTGCAAACTCCCGGATAGCCAGCACCTGATCGGATCACTCGATGCCACTAAAATCAAGTGTCAGCTTGATCTGGCTGCCAATGCCGCGCCGACTATCCCGGCTTCGTTGAAGAGTTGTGCGGTTGCGATGGGAGTTTCCACCGTCAGGAGAGGAATATATTTATCGGACTCCTTGCTGATGCCTCCACCGATGATGAAAAGGTCGGGCCAGAATAACTTCTCCATTTGCAGGAGGTACTTGTTCAAACGCCGGGCATACTTCTTCCAGGAAAGGCCTTCACGCTCGCGCACGACGGCAGATGCCCGATGTTCGGCATCCATGCCTTTCATCTCAAGGTGGCCGAATTCGGTGTTCGGTAACAGCTTACCGGCATGGAAAATGGCGGAGCCAATTCCCGTTCCGAGTGTAAGCATAATGACCGTGCCAGGCTGCCCCCGCCCGGCTCCGAACTCCATTTCGGCCAGGCCGGCCGCGTCTGCATCGTTGATCATATGACACTCGCAGCCGGTGGTCTTGGTGAACAGCTCATCGGCATTGACACCCACCCATTTCGGCGAGATATTCGCAGCCATCATCGCTACCCCGGCTTTGATCGGCGCGGGAAAGCCGACCCCGATCGGGCCGCTGTAGTTGAAATTGCGAGCGATCTCTGCCACCACATCTGCGATCGGCTCGGGTTCGGCGCTCCTGGGCGTCTTGATGCGGACCCGTTCCGCCAGCAATTCGCCGGTTTCTATATCTACAGGTGCGCCTTTGATTCCCGACCCACCGACGTCAATGCCAAGTACTTGCATGTAGCACCTCCAATGAGTATTGCTGGAATGTACCACAAAACACAAAAATATAGTCGTCACCAGACCAGGGGGAGTGCATTAAAAGTATGTAAGTCGGAGTGGCCCCGCTTTTCGCGGGATCTGCGACATTCCGACCTACAACCTTTGAGGGCTCCCGACCAGGCTCTACCTTGCTTTATTGTCAGAGAAGGACATCTCATTTTGAGTCAGTCTTGCAGGCAGGCATAAAGTTTCGAAAGATTAACTCATAATACCGGAGCATGATTGCGGATAAAATTGGATCACTTTCACAGGAAACCATGACTACTTTGCAAAATCTATATCGACGATACAACGAACACATGCCGCTCCTTGTCGTTTTAGCATTTACAGCCCTGCTCGTATTCTTTCAGGCCTTCCGATACACGTTCCCATTGGGATATGCCGGGATGTATACCTTGATCGCCGAAGGAATTGCAGAAGCCGATTTTAGGTTACCGCTGAATATCCCGCATTATGGTCCCGGGGGCATCGGGCTAATCTATCCGCCTTTTGCCATGTACGTATTCGCGCTGGCGATCAAGCTAGGAATTCCCGTATGGACGTATCTTAAGTTTGCTCCGGCTGTGTTCGGTCTTCTGGCCATGCTACCGTTCTATCATCTGACCCTGGAACTTATCGGATCGAAAGCAGCGGGAGTAGTCGCAGCGATTCTATTTCTCACGACGCCCGTCATCTATTACACGCATGTATGGTCTGCCGGAGTCGTTCGAGGGCTGGCATTGTGCTTTTGTCTGGCAGGGTTGTACTTTTATCTTCGTGCCCTCAGGAATGGTTCCAGGCGCAATCTTCTACTGGCGGGGTTCTTTTTGGGATTGTTGCTTACGACTCACTGGCTATATATTGTGTTTGCGGCATTGGCAGGGCTGGCTTTTCTCCTCTCGGAGAGAAAACTGGCAGGGCTTCGCGTTGCGTTTGGAATTCTGGTGATTGCCTTGCTAGTGGCTTCCCCCTGGTTAATTTTAATCCTGCAACGACATGGAATTGCCAATATCATGATGGCGTATTCCTCTCATGGCAATGTTGATTTCTTTCGATCACTAGATGATATTCCTCTGGCACTGAAATTTGTCATGCAGAACCTGGAATATGTAACAGGCAACAAGTTTCTTGCTGCACTCACATTCCCGGGCCTGATCCTGCTTGTTATGCAGAGGAAGTTTCATCTTCCATTGACATTTCTTTTTGTCCTTCTCATGGGCACGGCCGATATTTTTATCCAAATTCCCGCCGTTCTTATGGCGGGTGCATCTGGCGCAGAGGTTTTTCGGTTCGCTCATAAGAATATGACTTCTTTCAGCGCAGCTGCTTCAAAGCCTTTAATGCTCATCCTGGCCATACTCACGGCGTTCAGTATCGTGTTATCGTCAACACAAGGATTGTCACAAATAATTCAATACCAGCCAGAGTTGGATGGAAACTCCCTGGAAACAGCCTCATTCGTCAGGGATAACACGGATCCAAGTGCGACCTATTTGTTCGTTGGCAAGATCAATGAGGCAGAATGGTTTCCGTATTTGCTCAACCGAACGCCTGTTTTTTCTCTTTGGGGCAGTGAATGGAAAGGGACATATGCTCAACAGGCTGAAATTCTGATCGAACTACGGAACTGTGAAATACAGAAGAGCTGGCCGTGTATGGAGTCCCTTCAACAGAAACATTCTGTTTCGCCTGACCTGTTGGTGGTTCCCAATAAGCGCTGGCTAATCGTACAGCTCAAAGATACAAAGGCGTGGATTATCCTCTACACCGGTGAACGGTATGTGGTATGGGAAAGAAAGTAATTTGTGGAAGGCTGTAATATCAATTCTGCACTCTATTGTTGTTAGCTTTGACTATGTAGGGCGAGATGACGACCTACTTGCCTTCAACGAAAACAAAAGCGGGATCATGTTGAAATCGGGTGGGAAGCGCCAGTAGCCATCCTCGCCCTGGATCATGTTGGTGAATTTTTGACGCAACGCGAAATCGAACTCATGCAGGTACTCGATCTGCAGCCCGGCGTCGATGATTGAGTTGATGACCTCGCCGATACTATGGTCCCACATGTAATAGGTTCGTTTCTTACCCTGGAAATTTGTAGCATACGTGCCTTCGATCTCTGCCTTATAGGGTTCCTCCGTAAAGAAGTATGGATTATCGGGCTTCACACCCAGAACAGGATCAGAGCTAAAGATACGCATGAAGGGATGGTCTTCCACCATGTAGAAGAAACCACCGGGCTTGAGGAAGTGGTGGATAACCTGCGCCCAACGCTTGAGATCACGCAGCCAGTGCAGGATGCCATAGGAACTGAAGACGATATCAAACTGTCCCTGCAGGTGATCTGGCAGAGTCAGAACATCGCAACAGACAAAGTCCGCCGGGATGTTCAATTCTTTACTAAGCGATTGCGCCAGAGCGATGGATTCATCCGAAAGATCCACACCTGTGACGATGGCTCCGTGCCGCGCCCAGGCCAGTGTATCCATGCCAAAGTGACATTGCAGATGCAGCATCGACTTGCCGCGCACATCTCCGACTTCCTGTAATTCGATGGCTCTCAGACGTTCCTTTCCCGCCTTAAAACCGTCCAGGTCATAGAAGGGTGACTTCTCGTGCTCCTCGGTCCATTCGTTCCACAGTTTTTGATTTGCCTGTAAATACTCATCCATAAAATATCTCCTGCGCGTTTGTGCAGGGATTCAACCATGAATCTCGTATGCAAACCATGCAGTTAAACAAAAAGGCGGATATCGTGTCCGCCTTCGCTTGCATGATTGCGGGACTACCATTCCGTCCAGTCGCCTTTTGGATGAACCCATACGGCGGTGTCTGCCTCCGCAATGAACATGTGATTAAATCCTTCGAGGAATTCCAAGTCCTCGTAGAGACTCATCATGTCGTCCGGACGCATCCACACATCGACGCCCAGCCATTCCAAAGCTTCGGGTGAGCCTGGCGCAGCCATTCGGAAATACGACTCGTGGGAAAGATTCCCCGCTGCACGCGCCTTGCTGACAGTCTTTGCAACTGCCGCGTTGTGTAGTTTGCGCGCCTCATCCACAGATTTCACAGTGGCCCGCGCCGTTGTAATGAAGCGGTCATTCATCCCGAATGGAGCCGGGATGTGATAGCTCGTGAAGCCCGGCGCCGCCGCCCAGACAACCGGATCGCGTTCGCTGAAGATCATAGCGCCGCCCTCCTGAACGTGTTGATCAGCAAAAAAGGTGTTCAAGCCTTCGATGCTGGTCCACAGATCCATGATCAGAAACTCGCCTGCGCCATTGGCTTTGTCATGGCCATTATGCATGGCAGGGACGTAAACCATATGGCTGACATCCCCCAAGGACTTTGCAGCAGCGATCCCCTCGGGATTTCCAGCTGTCTGGTTGTGGACCTTGCGCGCTGCGTCCAATGTGGCCGGCGACAGCGTGCCGCGAATCGTCAACAGAAATACAGATAGGTCACTCATGATTCTCTCCTTTTGAAACGGTCAGAGTATGTCTTTTCAATTAATCAGACGGCGAAACTCTGTCCGATTCATCGGTCAAATCACAAGTGGTAATCCTAGCTTTGAAATCAGTTGTCCATCAAATGACAGAAAATCGTTAATCTCACTGATTTCTCCGTTTTCGATGGTGAGGATGTGCAACGCCTGGGCGCGATACACTCCCGTCTCATCCAAATGATAGGCAACGAACGATGGGGAACCATTGATCTGGGCGGGAATCATCTTGAGACGCGTCGCACCGGCATCGCGAAATAGAAAGCCATCGAGGAAGGCTTTTACATCGACACGTCCTTCAAACCAAACCGGGATTGGCGGCATGGTCAGCGCGACATCTTCACGCAGCACAGCAACCAGTGCGGCAGAATCCGCCGCCTCCCATGCAGCGACATAACGCGTGAGTAAGGAAGTCAGCTGTTCGTTCAAGCGGGCAGGCCTGGTCTTGCGTTCCAAAGGCTGCTTCATCGTCTCGCGGGCACGCTGTAAGGCGCTATTGATCGCGGCGGCCGACACGTCGAGAATTTCGGCGGCCTCGGCGGAGCTCCAGCCCATCACGTCACACAACAGCAAGGCAGCGCGTTGTCTGCCCGGAAGTTTTTGTAACGCTGCAACAAACGCCAGTGTGATGCTCTCGCGCACTTCATAGCGTGCTTCGGGATAGATCTCTGGCTCCTGGTCGATCATGACATCCGGGAACGGTTCGATCCAGGTCACTTCCTGAGAAGGTCGCGGCAGAGGAGCATTTGGGTCACCGCGCCTATATACTTCCCGCGGCAGTCCGCGGACACGCCGGCTATCCAGGGCATCGAGGCAGGCATTGGTCGCGATCTTGTACAGCCACGCTCGCAGCGAGGAGCGTCCTTCAAACGTGTCCAGACGTTTCCAGACCCGCACCAGTGTTTCCTGTAACATATCCTCGGCATCTTCGAAAGATCCCAAAATGCGATAACAATGGACAAGCAGTTCACGGCGATACGGTTGGACCAGCTGCTCGAACGCTTGTTGGTCCCCGGCTCTGGCAAGACCGATGATTTTATTCTCCCTCTCAACATTAATGCGGTTCATTCATCACCATGACTTTCTGATGCCAATAAGATAGTAGATGTCTTGCAAGAGTTGCCGTGCAAACGTGATTCATACCTTTTGAGCCACTGCTCCCTAACGCGGATGGTAAAGACACGAAGACTCGGACACCGCATGATGGCGTTCAAGCGCCATCACGGTCGGTGCAGGTGGAAAAAAACAACAAAAAAA
The DNA here is from genome assembly GCA_964489725.1 of uncultured Anaerolinea sp. Taxonomy (GTDB): domain Bacteria; phylum Chloroflexota; class Anaerolineae; order Anaerolineales; family Villigracilaceae; genus Defluviilinea. The sequence goes on from CAZBAX010000020.1 coordinate 24,371, forward strand.
CTCTGTGGCTCGGTGTCTCCGTGGCAAATTTCGGACCTTTGCAAGAGGTCTAATGAGATTATACGCCTTTCATTAGGAATGTCATTCTTTGGAATATTGTTGGCATAGTTGACCCAAATAGCGGCAGGGTCTCAAACCTTGCGCGCAGGAGACTAGCAATGCAACATGGACGATTGCATTGAGGTACTTTTGTCCCGCTTTGTTGAAACAGATATTTCCAGACTGCTAATAGATTTTCTTCAACAAACTTCGTGTGATTGTGGGTTTACGGCGTCTGACGGGAACCATCTCGATGATCTTTCTGTAATCATCTTCGAAGTGACTGATGGTGTTTTGCACGCTGTGATGTTTGACGTATTCCACGCTGGCTTGTCCCATCCAGGACCACTTGTCCTGTTCATTCAGGATCAGTTCCATTTTATGGGCGATATCTTGATGATCACAGGCGCGGAAGAGGTATCCATTGACACCCGGTTTTACCAGTTCGGGTAGAGCGCGTGCAGCGGCAGCCAGGACAGGTTTCCCGCATGCTTTGGCTTCCAATGTGGCAATACTCTGTAGCTCCTCCGGGCTAGGCATGATGAAGATGTCTGCGCTGTTATACAGGGCAGGCAAATCCTCCGGCGGCACGTATCCGATGAAGGCCACGCGGCCTTCGAGACCGAGATCATGCATTTGCTTGCGCAGTAGCTGCTCATAGAGACCATGCCCCGCGATCACCAGTTGGAAATCATCGCGCCCTAAAAGGGCGACGGCATCCAGCAAGGTATCAAGCCTCTTTTCGCCATCCAGGCGTCCCACATAGAGGAAGAGGGTCCGGTCTGCAGAGAGACCATATTTTCGGCGAATGCCAATACGGTCGATTTGACCATCCGGGCGGAATCGCTGAATATCCACGCCATTCGATATCGCATGGACTGGCACACTGATGTTCTGCTCGCGCAAGATATGCGCGGCGGTGTGAGAGGGGGTTGTGACGAGATCCAGCCTGTTAAAAATGGCGAGCATCATCTTCCATAGAGGAATGGAAAGTATCTTTTGAACACCAGGAAACCTTCTCAGAAATGGGAGCAGGTTTTCAGGCAGGAAATGATTTGTCCCCATGATGGGGAGCTGCCGCCTGCGCGCTTCACTGACGGCGGCACCGCAGAGAAAGTAATGGTCCTGGATATGTACTACATCTGGTTGAAATTCATGGAAGATCTGCCGGATGCGCGCTGTTGGAAACGGTGTGAGATAGATCCTGGGATGCAGCATCGAAAGGTGTACGGCTGCCACCTGTTCAATCTGCACGCCGTTACCAAACGAACTATACGATTTCATACTTTCGGCAGGGACGATGACCAGCACTTGATGCCCTCGCCCTGTCATGTTTTCGGCAAGTTGGATCGTGAAACTTCCCTGCCCGTTTCCATACGTGTATGTTTGCGAAACAATGATAATACGCATTTAGATTTCGTTTCCCGTTCTGTTCCTTAACCGTGAAATGTAGGTAATAACGACCAATACCAAAACCAGGGCGCCGGCAAGAGATACCCAGCGCAGATTTGCTTCGATATGCTGGAGAAAAGCGCCGAAATAATATCCTGCTACTACCAGGCTTCCTGTCCAGATGCATTCCGCTCCGAAAAGTACGCCGAACCAGCGTTTGAATGGGACGCGAGCCAGTCCCGCCGCGATTAATGTGGGTATGACCAGTCCCATGGTCAGTTTGGCAATAAAGAGAAGCTTATGAATATGATCATGAACATCTTTCTGCAGATGAGTTATTACATTCCCTTTGACTCCAAATCGGCCTGAAAGTTTCATCAACCACTCGCCTTTTCCCATATATCCCAGTAAATACCAGAGGATGTCGGCAGTCAGATTCCCCAAACTTGCTGAAACAAAGACCAAAACTGGGTTCAACAGACCTGTAGACGCTGCGATAGCTCCTATGAGTGTGGCAAGAGGTCCCTCCACAGCAACCAGGATCATCAGCAAAAAATATGCCCAGATCGCGATGGCAGGCTGCGTGGAAGTTGCAGCAGAAAGAGATAGGAGAAAATGATTAAGCATGGGTCGTTAGTCGGATGGAGCGATATTGGTCTTTATATTTAGACCGAAAAGATGGAAATAAGTTGCGTTTGAATATCCACAATTCCTTCATGAAGCTTTCCAGGCTCAACCATAGCATCGGATTGTGAAATATAGATTAATACCCTGTGTTCATATTGTGAATATTTGATGCGGTTTTGTACATCCAGACAATTCGGGAGTGCCGAAGATAGAGGACAATTCGGTAAATGTCATCCTTCACTCCCTTCGGGAGAATGACATGATGTTTTTAAGTTTAGGTAATCTCAACAATTCGACCTTCACAGCCTAAAACCATACAGAAATCCAAAGTATGATATACTCCCGCCGCTTCAAGTAGAAGCGAAATTTGGGAATTGTTTGGATCACTCCCCCCGAAAAACACGGGGATTTCATGAACGAACGCCCGATGAACGCATAGTCGGGCTTTTTTTGTTGGGCGGGCCGATCTGCAAAGAGAGGCTCTGATTGGCAAGAAGGAAGTGAAACGGAGTCATCGAAACATTCCATATATGGATTGGTCACGTAGGGGCGGGCAGCTGCCCGCCCCTACGTGACCGACACGAAAAGGAAAACGATGACAACCGACTTTACTTCTCTCAACCTGCGTGAAGAGCTCATGCAGGCCATTACTCAGCTTGGCTATTCCACGCCAACGCCCATTCAGGCGGCCATGATCCCGATCATGCTCAGCGGGGCAGATGTGATCGGGCAGGCACAGACCGGCACCGGCAAGACCGCCGCCTTTGCGCTTCCCATTCTCCACAACTTCCAACCGCAGCGACATGTGCAGGCTTTGATCCTTGCACCAACGCGCGAGCTGGCTCTGCAGGTCGCCGATTCGATGACCGCCTATGGCAAGCATATGGATGTACGTGTGCTTGCCGTTTATGGCGGGCAGCCCTATGGACCGCAGATCTCGCGCCTCAACCGCGGTGTGGATGTGGTGGTGGGCACGCCCGGCCGTCTGCTCGACCTGGTCGAACGCAAAGCCCTCCATCTCAAACATGTCAAAACGCTCGTGCTCGACGAAGCCGACGAAATGCTCAACATGGGCTTTATCGAAGACATCGAAAAGATCATGGCGGAGACTCCTGCGGAGAGGCAGACCGCGCTATTCAGCGCCACCCTGCCCAAGCGCATCCGTGACCTGGCGAACCGTTTCATGCGCGACCCGCAGTCTGTCACCATTAAACGCGAGACTCTGACCCTGGCTTCCACCGAACAACGCTACTACCTGGTCCACGAGAATGACAAGACCAACGCGCTGACGCGTCTCTTCGAAGTGGAACCGATCAAGAGCGCGCTGATCTTTGCACGTACGCGCGCCGAGACGGCCACCCTGGCCAATGAACTCGTGGTACGCGGCATCCCTGCCGAAGCCATTCACGGCGACCTGGACCAGAACGCGCGTGAACGCGTGCTTGGAAGATTCAGAGCCAATCAGTTGAAAGTGTTGGTTGCTACCGATGTGGCTGCCCGCGGGCTGGATATCGAAGATATTTCACACGTCTTCAACTATCACCTGCCTGATGACGCCGAAGTCTATGTCCATCGCATCGGGCGCACCGGCCGCGCCGGGAAGACCGGGGTTGCCATCACATTGCTTTCACCGCGCGAGAAGCGCCGCCTGCGTGAAGTAGAGGCATTGACCAAACAGCCGATCAGGAAGATGGAGATTCCCACGCCGAGCGAGATCGTCAAACATCGCGAGGCGCAGGTGACCGAAACGATGAAGATCTGGCTCGGTCGCGGACGTTTCAAGCGCGAATTGGAGATGGTACAGGAGTTGATCGAAGCCGGGCATGAACCGTTGAACATCGCGGCTGCGGCCATTAAGATTGCCCGCGCCGATGAGAAGCAACGGCCCATTGCAGAGGTGGCTGAAGTGAAGGATGACCGCAAACGTCCGGATCGCGAAACCGTCCGTGGACCCAAGCGTGAGTTTGGGCGGCGCGAACACCCCGAAAAGGGAGGTAGTTCAAGGAGTCGCGGAGACGGATCGCATGAGGAGGGCATGGTCCGCTTGAAGATAAACAAAGGCAAAATGCATGGAGTCCGCCCGAGCGACATCGTTGGCACGATCGCCTTTCATGCCAACATCCCAGGCTACGTGATCGGGAAGATCCGTATCGAGGATAAGTTCACGTTCGTCGACATCCCGGAAGATGTGGTGGAGCAGGTGCTGAAACAAAATGGGAATTACAGGATCGGCAAGGAAAAGTTTGCCCTGACCAAATGATAATAACAAAAACCGCCCGCATATGCGGGCGGTTTTTGTTATTGCAGGTCGGGTACTCCCCGGTCATCTTTGCCCCGTTTCAATTCCTGGCGTGCCTTCTTTGCCAGGTTCAGATAATCCTTACGGATCTTGTCCAGTTCTTCTTCGTCCAATTCCTCAAGATCGAGCAGCACAGTATGAGCGTTTTCCATGGAGCGGATCAATTCATCCAGCTTGATCTGCAATGCCTCCTGGTCTCGGTTCTGCGTATTCTGGATGAGGAAGACCATCAGAAAGGTGATGATGGTCGTGCCGGTGTTAATGACAAGTTGCCAGGTATCGCTAAAACCAAAAAGGGGACCGCTGACCAGCCAGACCAGTATGATTCCCACTGCAAACATAAAGGTCAGAGGGCGGCCCGCGGCGCGCGAAGCCAATTTGGCGGCATGTGTGAACCATGTGAGCTTTCTGCGTTTCATTTCGGTTATACCGCGCCTTCACCATCACGCCGTATCACGACATCAGGTTGTTTGGTCTTCCAATCACGGTATTTGAACAGGTCGCGCTCGACCAGCATGAGACAGGCTGCGATCACCGAAGCATCGTCCACTGCCCCAATGATCGGCAGCACATCGGGGATGATATCAAATGGGTTAAAAACGTAAATCAAGGCAAAGGCTGCCGCGGCAATCGTCCCGTAGAGCGCTGTTCGATAGTTCCCCGACCGATAATCCTTAATCAGGGCTGTCAGCATTTTTGCATCTTCGATGAAACGCTTCAAAGGTCCCCTGGATTGAAACTGCTGCCCGATCTCGTCTGAATGCCTGACGACTTTTTCAATTTCGCCGGGCGTTACCTTCTCGGCGCCTTCCTTTACAAACTCTTCGTCTGGTTTCTTAAACATGCACAAACTCCTTCTTTAAAGGAATAAAACGGGTATCGGGGTGATTTGTGACTATTGGCTGGTAGATCGTGCCGTCCAATGTAGCGAGTTTTTGTGTTTAAAGCAAGCCTGCGCTACCAGGTGGGCTTGTATTGTAATGGGATCAACCCCACCGCTTCTCTCGCGCATGTCCTTCATGCGAAAGTAAGCTTTTTAAACTGTAGGCTAAGATTCGAATCTTGAGTTTACCCAATCATAGGCGCCCATAATTTAATTACTGTTTTGCTACCGTACATCTTCACCGCGAAGCCCGCAAAGTGCGCTAAGAAAACCTTTAAATCTTTGCGTTCTTCGCGCTCTTAGCGGTAAAAATGGCGTGATGTACGGTAGAGAAATAACTGTCAGGCTGTTGTGGTGTCTTGGCTCGGTATTAAAATAAAAATCCAGGTTCACTTTGGCGTGAACCTGGATTTATCTGCTCAGCTTACGCAGAGAGATAGACGTTTTTTGCTTTTTGTGCCGTTTCCCACTCTTTACGAGCCAGCTTAGACTTTGCGCTCCAAAGATATTCGACCGGCGCTTCGCCCCGATAAACCAGCTTTGCCATGATCCAACGGTTGATATCCAGGATGATCCATGCCCAGAAGGTATAAAGTCCTGTCAGGGCGGCAATCGCAAATCGTAAACGGATGTCCAGCCTGGAGTACATGCCGCGGGTGAGGCGAATATAGGCAAGATAGATGCCCCATGATCCCAGAAGTGCTCCTTCAACGACGATCAACAACACGACAGCAACTGAGATCGTTGCTGGTGGATCTGTAGGGATCATCATTAGGAGCCCCCAAAACAAAAAACCAATACTGGATAGTTCGACGGCTTCGATAGCGGCCATCTTCGTGCGAATGGCGTTTATCTTCGCGCGGAGGGTGGAGACTGAAGGTTCAAATGTGGCTTCCATAAGTATATTTCCTTGCTGCGATGAGATTTGATTGTGCATTTTGGCACTTAATACAGGCCAATTATGATTTCGACATCGCATTTAATCAATCCACAGTCATGTAAGGCGCGAGACCATGATTTAATTGACTGGAGTACAATCTCACCTGCACTGCGTTCCGGCGCAAGTGTGCTCCGGGCGCAAGTGCCGGGGAGTGCCGCAAAGACAAGATACCAAATGTCAATTCAATACGTTTTGAAACCAGAAAGCGACCTGCTCACAGTCAAGACCCGCGGTTTTGATGAAAACCTGCAGGAGGTAGAACAATACGGGCTGGCAATACTCGAGGCATGCCAAGAGGGAAACTATTCGCGTGTACTATGCGATGAAACTGAGCTCGAATATCGCCTGGGTACGCTGGATACTTATCAATCGGCTGTCTTCCTCGCCAGCTATGCACCCCGGCTCATCAAAGCTGCAATTGTCTGCAATGAGAAGTTTGTGAGTGATGCCCATTTTTGGGAAACCGTCGCAGCAAATCGCGGTTTGACCGTACGTGTTTTCAAAGACGTTGAATCGGCACGTCATTGGCTGCATGAGCAATAATAACTTCCCGATTTGGTGTAACTCAATCGTATGCTTCCGTGTTTGCAAATCCTGCCTGGGTCTGACTACGCCAACTGCTTTAAATGTCTGAAATGAACACGCATGACGTCATAATCATTGGTGGAGGAATCGCCGGGTTAAGCGCGGCGCTGCATCTTGCAGAGCGCGGGCTCAAGCCTTTAATTCTTGAAGCACATGAACAATTTATTGGGGGAAGGCTGGCGGGTGGGGAGACCGTCAAAATTGGCGGCTATTCGTTCCGGCTCGAACATGGTGTGCATGGCATCTGGTCACAATATCGGAATTTGCAGGCCATGCTGGCGCGCCATCACGTGGGCCCGGGACTGGTCCCTGCCCGGGAGGAAAACTGGATCTACAAAACGGGAAAGTTTGTCGGCACGGCAGCAGTGGGTTCCGCCATTCGACGTTCGTTCATCCCGCCGCCGCTTCACTATTTGCAGTTGTTCCTGCGCGGAAAATTCCTGTGGATGTTGGACATACGCGATTGGGCATCGCTGTTCAGCGTTTGGGCGGGGCTCGTCATGGCGGTGGGGATCGATCCGTTCGCGGAGAATCAACCCATGGAAGGGATGACGCTCAGCGATATGACAAAGAGATGGTCGCCGGCCCTCAAGTCATTTTTTCTGGGGCTGGCCCGCAACGGACTTTCATCGCATCCGGATGAAGTGTCCATTTCGGGGTTCATCGCGTTCCTGCGCTTTTACACGTTGCTGCGCCGCGACGCCTGGATGTTCTCGTATCTGCCCGAGGACGGCGGGACGAGCATCTGCGAACCGCTTGCAGCCAGAGTGGCGAATCTCGGAGGCAGAGTCAGGCTTGGGTCCCGCGTGAAGCGGGTCGCACGTCAGGGTGATGAGTGGCAAGTGACGTGGGATACGTCTGAAGGTAAAGAGTCAGTTTGTGCGAAGCACGTCATCCTGGCGACCGATCCCAATAATGCTCGCACAGTTTTGGGCGCAAGTTTTGATGGGGTGAGTCAATTATTCTTCCCGCGTGCGCTGTCGAATGCGGTGATCCGTTTGTGGTTCGATACCCAACCGCGTAAGACTGCAGAGGCGGGCATCTTCACCGGCGATTTCATCATCCATAATTATTTCTGGCTCGATCGCATCTATGATCCATTTCGAGGCTGGGCACGCGAGACGCACGGCAGCGCGCTGGAAGTGCACGTCTACGGACCGCCCGAGATAGTAGCGCAAGCGGATGCTGTTCTGTTGACGCAAGCGATTAAAGATGTGGAACAGGCATTTCCCGAACTTAGGGGACATCGCATTGGGCAGCACGTACAGCGCAATCCGGAGACGCATACGCTTCCTGCAGTAGGACCGCCGGATGAACATCTGGGCATCGAAACGCCGTGGAAGAATTTGTTTTGTGCCGGTGATTGGGTGCGGCATCCCGCGCCTTCGTTCTTTCTGGAACGCGCCTGCCTGACAGGGATCGAAGCCGCGAATGCGGTGTTGCGATCGGGCGGGCTGCAGCCATGGACTCTGGTGGAATATTTGCCCGCCGAATCGTTCGTAGCCTGGATAGAAAAGTTGATGAAAGCGGGGAGAAAAAGAAGGAAGGGAAAAGTATCGTCCGCCGGTACGGATGTTAAAATGTAGTGTTACAGAGTGCCGCACGCCTTTGGCGTATCTAAACTTATGTTGTGAATTTCAGCCTATGAATGCAGTTGAAAAGTTTAGTTAATTGTGAGACAAGCGGTAGTTAGTGCAGCCAGTGACATCCCAAACAAAGGAAGGAGTTCCATTGATGACTAAGAGATTGAGTGTCACCGAAGGGTTTGATCCAAAGAAGATCCGCACACGCACCACGGTCGGCGCCATCGCGGCAGGGGTTATTGCTCTGCTGTTTGTCGTTGTCACGTTTTTATCAGGGCTTGCTTTGTTTCCATCAGCCCCGGAATTGCTAATCGCGCCTCCATTGGGCAATGGCACGCAGCCTGTCACCTGGAGCATGGGCGATATCACCAGTTTGGCCACATTCTCCCTCGTAGTGGGCGGTCTATTATTTGGTCTTATCAACTACATTCAAAACGCGGTGCAGAGGAAACGCGATGACGCCGAAGCCTCGTTCAATATCTATCAGGAAATGTACTCCCGCTTGATGAGTTCCGACGCCCTGGAGGCCCGCAGATGGGTGATTATGAATCTGCCGACACTCGAAGAAATGGGGAACGATGAGAAGAAATGGTTAAAGGAAACAACGAAGAAGATCAACGGCGTCCAGCGCGGCCCGAGGGACAAACGATCACGTGGACAGGAATATCTCAAGAGCATTTTGAACACTTTTGACTTTATTGGTTTTGTTGCCAAACATTATTGGAACATGGAGAATGAACTCGTAATATGGATGAGTCCTCCTGTTGCCAAGGTCTGGGAGCGGATACACCTATATGTGGAAAAAGAGGCAGATGCACGCAACGAACCGGACTACTACCAGTCGGCACGTGAGTTTGCAAATTACTGTCTGAAATGGCGCAAGGCGAATCGTCCGCCATCGAAAGTGATCCCGAACGGCACGTAGCGCATCGTATGATTTGCAAGACTATGAAACACAAAAGCTCACCCGCACGAGTGAGCTTTTATTATTTCAAGAGCAGGGGTTGGGGCGGATCAAATGCTGGAGTCTTTCCTGGCCTGTTCCCACAACTTACGGATCTGCTTCGAGCGCCAGCTCCATGCATATTCAACCGGCGCTTCGCCGCGGTAGAACAACCTGGACATGATGAAGCGATTGACGTCCAGGATCAACCAGGCCCAGAAGGTATAGGTACCTGTTGCCAAGGAGGCAAGTATCCAGATTCCGATGTCGACGGTCCTGCCGCCGGCGCGGGCGATGCGGATATAGGCGTTGTAGATCGCCCAGGACCCCAGCAATACACCGTGGGTGAATAGGAAAAAGACGATCAGACTTAAGAAATCTGCCTCAGGCGACATCAGGTTAGCGAGAGCCACCAAAGCCCAAAAGGCTGAGCCAATGATGAAAAGTTCAATGGCTTCGATCAGAGCTATCTTGTTGCGAACGGTGGGGACAGAGGTTTCAAATGTGGCTTCCATGAGGAGGTTTTCCTTGCTGCGATGAATTCGATTGTGCAACTTTGCACATGATGCACTGCATTATGATGGTAGCGCGGCGATTCATCAATCCACAATCGTGCAAGGTATGGATGGCTGGTGATAAGGTGGATCGCCTCCATTTCGGACCGCAGCTTGGATGGCTGCGAGACATGCGCCTACGATTTGCGAAACCCGCTTACAGTAGCATTATCCAGTTCCAGTACAACTTCGGCATAATTTTCGATCAGGGCAATGATCGCCTCGCGTGGCTCCATTCGCCACTCATCACTGTTATAGAAGGCGTCTTCACGTTCCTGGCGGTCGGCAAGGCTGTCAAATCGACGCATCAGATAATAGGAATTCTCATCGTGCAGGGATGGACCGTACGCAACCACATCCACATTCCAACGTTGAAGCAGAGGCATGGACTCTTCGACGAAAAGACGGTGGAATTCGTCTCGTGTGCCGGGTTTCAGGTTGTAGGAACGGATCTCGATAACATCATTTCGATCACTTGTTGTTACTGTGCTCAATCGCTGTACTGTTGCATCGTCGACTTCAAAGACCACATCCAGGTAGCCTTCGATCAACGCCAGGATTCGCTCACGCGGTCCCATTCGCCAATCGTCGCTTGCATAATACGCGTCCTCCATAGTTTCACGTTGACTGACATTGTCGAAACGACGGATCACGTAATATGTGTTCTCATCGTGCAGTGACGGATTGTGTGCCACTACATCGAAGTCCCAGCGCTGGAGCAGCGGGAGCGCTTCTTCGCTAAAAATTCGTTGGAATTCATGGCGTACGTTCGGCTTGAGAATGAGTGTGCGAATTTCGATAAGAGTCATATGGATCAGTAGTTTGTCAGTTGAATTCGAGATCAATCTCTGTGAACCAAAGGTGTTGTTCTCGATGAGTAAGATTTTCCGTATGCTCTGCTATAAATTCTCGCGAAGCCATGCAAGTACATCGCCAGGCGTTCCGATTTTTATCCCCGCTCTCTCAGCAACTTTTGGATCGTCAAGAAAATGTTTTCTGTTATGGGTGGCAAGATATTCCACATTTGCTTGCATCGCAGCAAGTAAGATGGGGACATCGTCAGGATCCGCAATCAGATACAAATGATCTTTGATCTGTTTCGGAGTCGGGTTTTTGATTATTTTTAGTTGAGCGTCTTTGAGGGCCTGACGAAAATCGGGCAGGGCATGTGGGACTTTTCTGGCCAGTGACCGTTCGGATTCAACAATAACATGCTCACTAATGAATATTTCGATTTGACCGGATTCAGACATCACCAATAGCACACGAGCTGCTCCAGTGGATGAGATAACACCCGCAATGACAGCACTGCTATCCAGGAACACCTTAATCTTTGACATAATGTTCCTGATAGTAGCGTTTACGCTCCTCATCTAGCACTTCGAATAACTCTTCCAAAGTGACACTGGCTTCTTTGACCGCCTTCGCAACCTTATCCGCACTCTTCATGACTTTGCTTTCCACTGGAACAAGAAAAAATGAGCCATCGCCAACATCAATCAGGGTGAGGGATTCTCCTTCTTCAAGGTTGTATTTCTTACGCAGACTGACAGGGAGGGTAATCGTTCCTTTGCCACGGATTTGAACTGTAGTCATCAGGTTCTCCAGAAAATCGGGATTTCCGAATTTCTGGAATTCTACCACTGTTGTGGACTTGCGGGGTAGATTTTCCTCTATTCGCCCACATACTTTGCTCGAACTGCTCGATATCCCAGTACTTCGCCCAGCAGCCCAAGCGTGGAGCTGAGCATTTTTTGTACAGCTATGGATGGTTTCGCTACATAATTTCCATGCCTGGTTGCCGTTCGGATCGTCGCGGACTGCATCAGCACTCTTGCCAATCCTTTGAGGCATATTCCATCGCGTATCATCCCTGTGCGAGTGGCAAAGATGCCCAAAATATCCTGAATGGCAGCGGGGTTGGGTCTATCGAACCGACTACGCTGACGGTAGACCAGTTCCTGCTCGTCTGCATTCCATGGGTGGATGTGGAAATGTCCAGGCTCCACCACAAAGGACTCACCGGCCTGAGCAATTTTTTCGATGCTATCGAGTGAATATTTGGCAGTACCTTTGATGATCTCAAATGTTTCAGTCCAGGTTTGATGGAGATGTTCACCTAAGTCGGAGCCAGACGCGGAATAACGCGTGACTTCCAGCAGCCAGCCCATGCCGCCGGTCTCTGCGGCAGCTTCGAGAACCACGGTACGGGTTTTGGTGATGGGATGTTCAAACGTGAACCCGGCTCGAATCATGTTATCAGCTCCTCTGGTCGGTGGGTATTGATTCGAATCATACATACAGCCAGGGGATAAATCACCTGGCTTTGTTTATACCAGCTTGTGTTCGATGAGACTCTCTGCCATCTCGACGACCGTCTGTTCGTAGGGACGCGGTTTCCAGGCGAGGATCGACTGGGCCTGTTCTGTCGAAAGGGTGTAGTTCCAGTTGAGTGCCTCCGACACATTCCTGATCTTCGGAATAAAAACGGCGATCAAGCGGACCAGCACATCCGGCAAAATGCGGGTGGGAACTTGATAACCACGACCAACAAAATTCTTATGCAGGATGTTCGCAAACTCGGATAGAGGAATGGACGCGCCGTTGGCGATGAAGCGTTTGCCTGCCGCTTCGGGAACGCTCATCGCTTGCATGATCATCTCCGCCACGTCGCGCACGTCCACAATGTTAAGCTGCATATGCATAACGCCGGGCACTTCGCGCCGCATGAGGGTGCGGAACCATTCTGTAGATGTGTGATGATGGTCATCCAAAACGGGACCAAACACATTGCTCGGGTTGACCGAGACCAGTTCCATCCTGTTCGTGTTCTCCGCGCTATGGATGAAGTCCCAGGCTGCGCGTTCGGCCAGCGTTTTGCTTTTGGCGTAGGCGCCCGATTTCTCGACGTTCGTCCAATCTGATTCGGTGAAGATCCTGTTCTCGCCCGTATGTCCGCCAGCCACGGCTGCAACGGATGAGACGACGACCACGCGCTTCACACCTTCTGCATGTGCGGCGCGCAACACACGTAATGTACCTGCACGCGCCGGCAGGATCAGATCATCTTCGTGTTTCGGTTCCTCGGCAGGGTAGGGCGATGCCAGATGAAGCACGATCTCACAACCGCGGACTATATCCTTCCAGCCCTCGTCTTTTAGAAGATCGGCGCAAACCAGGTCGAGCTTGCTTGTACCTGTATGTTTGGAAAGCTGTTCGCGCACTTTGTTTCCATGCGCTTCCGTACGGACTGTGCCTCGTACCTGATAACCAAGCTGCAGAAGGCGCACAACGGTGTGCAGTGCAATAAATCCACCAGTACCGGTGACCAGGACCTTCGCAGACAACGGAACAATACTCATACACCATTCTCCAGTAACAGTGATAACGAACGATAATACCCACGGTCACGCACCTGCCCTGGGGCAGTGCCAGCGTGTGACCGAGTGCGGCGTAAACGCTGGCGGCGGATTTTGCGAAGCTTCCTTGAGGGTTCGTCCCCGCCGTATCGAGTATGAATCTCCTCTTCGCAGAACTATCTGATTCTCCTTCGATATCGACATCAACAATACTATTCGGACTCCACATCGACTTCCAATTTGCGCGAAGTATAGTTTTCATAATCGGGCACCAGGCGGTTATATTCCCCATCCATCAGCGGCGAAGAGATCATGAAGTCCGCCGAAGCGCGGTTGCAGGCGATCGGGATATTCCAAACCACCGCCATGCGCAGCAGCGCCTTCACATCGGGGTCGTGCGGCTGCGGTTCAAGCGGATCCCAAAAGAAGATCAGGAAATCGATCTTGTTTTCGACGATCTTGGCGCCGATCTGCTGGTCACCGCCGAGAGGTCCGCTCTTCAGTTTCGTGATCTTGAAACCGAGTTCTTTTTCCAATATTTTCCCGGTGGTGCCGGTTGCAAAGACCTCATGATGGGCGAGTAGTTCGCGATTATATTTTGCCCATTCCACCAGGTCTCGTTTTTTATTGTCGTGTGCGACGAGCGCGATCTTCTTGTCGTGCTCCATTGAAATCTTTTTGTGGGCCATGATTTCAAAGCTCTCCTTCATCGATACGAACTGATTGACTGAAATGATTATAGCATTCTGTAAAAATTCAGCTGCAGTGAGCCGATGTTCATCGCGTCGACATGAATATGAATTTATTTCCACCACAGAACATCTGCAAACCAATCGTTTTCCCCCGTCCGCTTAACCGCTTGTCCTTCTTACTTTTTACTCATTACTTTTACTTATCACCCTTTACTTTTTCCCCTCAGCTCTGCTCACCCTCGACGGTTGAACGCTCACGCCGCTTGGCACAGCGGTTACCGTCTGCGCGTCTTTCACCAGGCGCGCCAGATGTTTCACCATCACCGCCTGACGGTCCGCGCCCTGTGCGCCTAAATCTGCAAGGACAGGTTCGAGCCAGGCCTGATACGAACGAACGCAGATATACACCGGACGATTGCGGCGGTCGGGCAGGTTCGCGATCAGAGAGGAGAGCTTCGCGCCGACATCTGTGGCTTCAGGATGGATCAACGGCGCCAGCACGATCCCGTATACGCCGTGTGACATACTCACATAACACTTGACACCCTCATTGCACATCCATCCCAAATTGTCTCTTGGCTGCGGCTCGACTGGCTGGAGGAGCGGCGGCACGATCTGGTGATATAGATTCTGCAGCGACTGCAGATCAACAGACTTCACCCGCGTCCACGCGACGTCTGCGCCTGACTCCGCTATTTGAGAGACGTCCCACATCCTCTGCCAGGCATAGACGGAGAATCCCGATTTCCGCAGTGGGACGAAGGCATCGCTTGTTTCATCCACTTCGGCGATGACGTGGAACGCGCCCCACCCGCCCGCCTGGGCTGCGAGATTCTCGATCAGCTCGGGTAGCTCTGGATGCCCCAACTGGGAAACAGGAGCAAGATACAACAGCTTTGCAAACGTCTCATCTCGCGTGTGGACAATGCCACCCAACACCGAATCCTTGCTCTCGTTGGCAATCGCCGAGTAAATATGGCGTGAAGGATTCATATACGCCAACAACCCTACGGCCCCCAGCGGATTGCCGCGCGTCAGTGTACGCGCAGCATCCAATCCGATGGCTTCCTCGCGAAAGCTATAGACATACGGGAGATCAAATATGGCTAATGGACGAATGGACATAAAACCTTTACCACAAGGACACAAAGGTCACGAAGGTTTTAAGATCATAACACGGCCGTGGATTTCCCTGGTGTACTTTGTGCCCTTTGTGTTTAATAGATTTTAATCAGCCAGTGACAGAAAATATTCGTGGAAGCGTGAATCACCGGTCAGTTCGGGGTGGAACGATGTAGCCAGGAGATGCCCCTGCTGCGCGGCGACGATTCTCCCATCCGGCACGGAGGCGAGAATTTTCGCCTCGCCGTGCACAGACTCGATGATCGGCGCACGGATGAAGACCGCATGGTAATCGTCTTTTGTATTCGTCGCGTGCTTCAACTCAGGGACATCGAGGTCCGCTTCAAATGAATCGACCTGGCGACCGAAGGCATTGCGCTCGACCTTGATGTCCATGAGACCGAGCAGGGGCTGGTCGCGGCTGACATCCTTCGATAGAAAGATCGCGCCCGCGCACGTACCCCAGATCGCATGACGTTGGCCAAACTCGCGCAGTGGCTCGATTAAATTATACGCTACTGCCAGCTTGCCGATCGTGGTCGACTCGCCGCCGGGAATGATCAATCCATCGAGTCCCTTCAGATGCTCCGGCAGACGCACTTCCATCGTCTCTACTTTCAAACGTTTGAGCATGGCGATATGTTCTGCAAAATCGCCCTGTAATGCAAGTACACCGATTTTCATAATGCTACTTGTATGTCATTGCGAGGAGCGTAGTCTGCGACGAAGCAATCTCAAAGAATGAGGAGATTGCTTCGGGCGAGAAATCACCGCCCTCGCAATGACATGAATTTCTTTACCACCCGCGTCCTGCGATCTTTTCTGCTTCGGGCATCTGCGAGACGTTGCGTCCGACCATTGGTTCGCCGAGATTCTTGCTCACGTCTGCAAGAATGGAGGCGTCCTGATAATGTGTCACCGCTTTGACGATGGCCGCAGCGCGACGGGCGGGGTCACCGCTCTTGAAGATGCCAGAGCCGACGAACACACCGTCCACACCGAGCTGCATCATCAGCGCCGCGTCAGCCGGAGTTGCCACGCCGCCCGCTGCGAAATTGACAACCGGCATGCGGCCGAGTTCTTTCGTCTCTCGGATAAGCTCATACGGCGCGCCAATTTCCTTGGAATAGCGCATCAACTCTTCGTCGGCCATCGTGGTCAGACGGCGGATATCGCCGAGCACCGTGCGAGCATGGCGAACTGCTTCCACCACGTCACCGGTCCCGGCTTCACCCTTGGTGCGGATCATGGCCGCGCCTTCGCCGACGCGTCGCAGCGCTTCACCCAGATTGCGGCACCCGCACACGAACGGCACTTTGAAGTTGTGCTTCAAAATATGATTGGTCTCATCGGCGGGCGTGAGCACTTCAGACTCATCGATGTAATCCACGCCGATCGCTTCGAGGATCTGCGCTTCCACAAAGTGACCGATGCGGCATTTCGCCATCACCGGGATCGACACCGAATCGATGATCTTCAAAATAAGATCCGGGTCTGACATGCGCGCCACGCCACCATCCGCACGGATGTCGGCGGGAACACGTTCGAGCGCCATTACTGCACAAGCGCCTGCTTCCTCGGCGATCTTTGCATGCTCAGGCGTGACCACGTCCATGATGACGCCGCCTTTAAGCATCTGTGCCAAGCCCTTCTTGACGGCAAAGGTACCAGTTTGTCCTTCCATGTTCTTTACTCCTTTTCAAATAATGACACAAAAATTCTACCATTCTGCCTTTGCAGCTTTTCAGCGAGGGCAAAGCGATAGCGATTGTACTTGGTTCTATACACGCCATTGTAGGAGAAAAGCGGTGTATGTTTAAGAGCCAATGCTGACGAATCATTTATAGACCAATTTAATGGATTGGGGTTAAACCAGATGAATTGGCTCTATATTTGCAGCCAAAATGACGGTATAGTTACCATACCAATAACATTCGGAGTCGAACATGCGCATTCCAATCGATCGTCAAAGCGAAATTCCACTTTACAAACAGATCAGCGATTACCTGCAGCAGGGAATCCTTTCGGGAAGCCTTGCCGCGGATACACGCCTGCCCGCAAGTCGTCAGCTCGCGCAGGACCTGGGTGTGAACCGCATCACGGTGGAAAATGCATACGCCGAGCTGGAATCTGAGGGACTGGTCTTTTCCAAACTGGGCAGCGGAACCTATGTGCTGGCGCCCGATCCGCTTTTATCTCTTCCGAGAAATAATACGGATGCTCCGTGGCCGCTCTGGCAGCAAAGTGTCCTGGCACAGAATAAAGTCACGCGCAGTAAATCATCTGATATTAAAAGGGATAGCACGCACCAGGCGCAGTCGATCAGCTTTGCCAGTGGAATCGGCGACGCGAATCTGTTCCCAGCGGAAGATATTCGCAAGGCGCTGCAAGCCGTTATGCGCCGCGATGGGATCGCCGCGCTCAATTATGGTGAACGAAGTGGCTATGGACCTCTGCGCGAGAGCATTGCTCACATCCTGGCGAGCCAGGGGATCCAGACTCTGCCAGAAAACATTCTCATCACCGCCGGGTCTCAACAAGCCTTGTCGTTGGTCTCGCAGCTGTTGCTGAATCCCGGCGATGTGATCCTCGTGGAAAGCCCAACGTATTCAGGTGCACTCGATCTCTTCCATGCACTGGGATTCAAGATCGTTGGCATTCCAGTCGATGCACAGGGAATGCAGGTCGAAGGATTAGAAAAACTTCTGCAGCAGCATCATCCCAGGTTGATCTACACCATTCCCAACTTTCATAATCCCACGGGCACGTGCCTGACCACGGCCCGCCGACGTCAACTGCTTATACTGGCAGATCGCTACAATGTGCCGATCATAGAGGATGATTTTGTGGGCGATCTCCGCTACGAAGGACATGCGCAGCCCGCCCTGAAAGCGCTCGACCCGGGAGGCAATGTCATCTACATCAGCACCTTCTCGAAGATGTTGATGCCGGGTCTGCGCGTTGGCTTTATCGCCGCCAATGGACCGGTCTATGACTCTCTTGTCAATTTCAAACGGATTCATGACGTCGCCACATCGGCGCTGGTCCAGCGTGCGTTGGAAGCCTACGTGACGGTGGGACGATATCAAACTCATCTGCGACGTTCCTGCCAGACCTTCCGCAAACGCCGCGATGTGATGATCGCAGCGATCCAGCGCTATCTTCCGGCAGGCGTTCGGTTCGATACTCCACAGGGTGGCTTGTTCATCTGGCTGCAACTGCCGCACAATTTATCAGCGGAAGAACTTCTTCCATTGGCCTGGGATACAGGCATAGATTTTGCGCCCGGAACTCCGTTCTTCCCGGATGGCATCCAGGGCAGCAGTTGGCTACGGCTGAATTTCGTCGCCCAGGCTCCAGCCGAGATCGACGAAGGGATCAAACGATTGGGCAAGGCCATCAGGCGTTTGATCGCGGCTCGCAGATGAAGCGCCGCAAAATCTTAAAGAGCAGCAAGAAGAGTATCCCTGATGGAACATAGTACATCAGGGTTTTGTTTTCCCGAACCGGGACTTGACAGGAATTCAAATTGGGATACAATTGTTACATTGATACAATTATTACAATTATACAAAGATACAATTTATGACCAATAAGAAACTCATGCTCCAGATCGATTTTCGCTCCGGCTTACCCATCTATACACAGATCGTGAACCAGGTGCAATCACAGGTGGTTACAGGTGTGTTAAAGCCGGGAGATCAATTACCAACAGTGCGCGCCCTGGCAGAAGAGTTAAGAGTCAATTTCAACACCATCGCACGCGCATATCGAATACTGGATGAAGCCCGCATTATTTCCACCCAGCAAGGACGCGGCACGTATATCACAGAAATCCCACCGCCAAACGTGACCAAACAATTACGCCGAGAATCGCTGGAAGCCCTGACACATCGATTTATCAGCGAAGCCATGCGGCTCGACTTCTCAAAGACAGAGATCAATCAGATGGTCAAAGAGCAGTTGAAGAATTGGATTACATCGGATTCATCCGATGGTGAGTAACAAAGGAGAATGTACGAATGGATTCAAAATACATAAAATCAGCCATGGACAAGAAAAGGAACCAGCAGGTCGAATTACACATTTCGGCCATCGCTGGAGCGCTGTTCGGCATTTGTCTGGTGATCGCCGTTGTCGGCGTATTGCTCGGCGATGGTACATTCAACGATGCGGTTCTGGGAACCTGGGTGGCGGTTTGGACTTTGTTGGGCACCTACTTCCTGTACGCGCTCAAGGTCGCCTCGCAATGGGAAAAAGCTGTTGTACTGCGGCTTGGTAAATTCCATGCGCTGCGCGGACCTGGCGTGTTCTGGATCATCCCGATCATCGACTCGATCGCATCCTGGATCGATCATCGCGTGATGGTTACGCCTTTCTCGGCGGAAAAAACGCTGACGAAGGATACTGTGCCTGTCGATGTCGATGCTGTGTTGTTCTGGGTCGTCTGGGACGCGGAAAAGGCCGCGCTTGAGGTGAAGGATTATCAGAACGCGATCGCCTGGGCTGCGCAGACCGCGCTACGCGACATCATCGGCCGCATGATGCTGGCAGACATCCTGGTAGGACGCTCCGCCATCGACGAAGAGCTTCAGCGCATTATCGATGAACGCACAACACCCTGGGGCGTGACCGTCAACTCAGTCGAGATCCGCGATATCGTCATCCCACAGGACCTGGAAGATGCCATGTCGCGCCAGGCACAGGCAGAACGCGAACGCCAGGCGCGCGTGATCCTGGGCGAATCTGAAAAACAGATCGCGGCGTCGTTCTCTGAAGCGTCGCAGGCGTATATCAATAACCCGACCGCCTTGCACCTGCGTGCCATGAACATGCTCTTCGAAGGACTGAAAGAAAAAGGCGCGCTGGTGATCGTCCCGAGTTCCGCCATCGACACGATGAATCTCGGCGGGCTGAGCGGAATGGTCTCGCTGGCACAGAATAATACGCCGAAGGAAACTAAATAAACGTAGAGGCGCCGCAAGCACGCTTCGACTACGCCTCCGGCTCCGCTCAGCGCGAAGGCTTGCGGTGTCTCTACAGCAAACA
Organism: uncultured Anaerolinea sp.; assembly: GCA_964489725.1. GTDB lineage: Bacteria > Chloroflexota > Anaerolineae > Anaerolineales > Villigracilaceae > Defluviilinea. Next base: position 44,438 of record CAZBAX010000020.1, read on the forward strand.
AAAGGAAAAGAATGAGTACCCGCACTACCACCATCGTCGTTTTGCTTCTGATCGCTGCCGCCATCGTTGTGGGACTGCTGCTCTGGAACCAACTACCGGAACAGATGGCATCGCACTGGAATGCAAGCGACCAGGTCGACGGTTATACATCCCGGTTTCTGGGCGTGTTCCTGCTGCCGCTGGTCACACTGGGACTGTTTCTGCTGTTCCTGGTGATCCCCAACATCGACCCGCTCAAGGCAAACATCGCCCAATTCCGTGATGTGTTCAACTTGTTCATCGCGCTGATGGCTGCGTTCATGCTCTACATCCATGCCCTGACCCTGCGCTGGAACCTGGGCTACACCGATTTCACCATGAGCCGTGCCATGCTGCCGGCCCTGGGACTGCTGTTCCTCTTCATCGGGTACATGCTCCGCAAGGCAAAACGCAACTACTTCATCGGCATCCGCACGCCGTGGACACTTTCCAGCGATACGGTCTGGGAGGAGACTCATCGTCTCGGCTCGGCGCTGTTCATGCTCTCGGGTGCGCTGGCATTCCTCGGCGCGCTCTTCGGCGGCATGACGGCCTTCTGGTTCCTGTTTATCCCGATCATTGGCTCGACGCTCATCACGCTGGTCTACTCGTACATGATCTATCAACGCGAGACGAAAGCCTAACGAACGCAAACATGGAACGGGAGTCCCCTGCTCCATGTTTCACGTGAAACAGACATGAATATGAAAACCAGCATCTCCCTGTTTCACGTGAAACAGAAACTGACATGAAAACCATCATCAACTGGAAAGTCTTTCTACTGCTCTGGATTGCATCGATCCTGGCCACACTTCTGGTACTGCCATACGCGATGGAGCTACAGTCGTCGGCAATTGACTTATCGAAGATCGACATTCCATTGCCGGCCCTGATCGCGATCCAAACCGTGCAGTTGGCTGTTGTCTTCGCGATCATTATCTTTGCAGGCATGTTGCTCGCCAAACGTGTCGGGCTTCAGATACCAATCCTTGAGTTATGGACCCGCGGTGAATCGATCGCTGATAAAGTCCGCGCCATATTGCCGCTGAGTATTATTCTGGGTGTTGTCGCAACGTTGATGATGCTGGCGCTTGAGTTCCTGTACTTTCAACGCGCAATGATAAATGAGCTTGGAGATACAGCCGCGGCCCTGAATCTGCAGACGGGACAACCCGCGGCATGGAAGGGATTCCTTGCTTCGTTCTATGGCGGTATTGCCGAAGAGGTCCAACTGCGTTTGTTTGTCATGACCTTGCTTGTCTGGCTCGGAAGTTTCCTCAGCAAGACCAATGAAGGCAAACCAACGAATGTTGTTTTCTGGATCGCCAATAGTCTCGCCGCTGTATTGTTTGGTCTCGGCCATTTACCAACGGTCGCGATGCTTCTTCCATTGACGCCATTGGTCCTTGCCCGAACCATTGTCTTGAACGGGATCGGTGGTATTGTGTTCGGCTGGCTATATTGGAAACGCGGTCTTGAGTCGGCGATCATCGCACACTTCGCAGCCGACATTGTGCTGCATGTAGTACTTGCTTTATAAGAGGTTGCTATGGCTGACGAAAACAAACAATGGGAATATCGTGTTCAAACCCTGGGCGGTTTTTTTGGAACAAAGGATGAGCTTCTTCAAAGTGCTCTTGATGAATGGGGCGCGGAAGGTTGGGAGGTCATCAGTGTGTACACACACCACGGCAGCGACCAGGTGACCGCGGTTGCCAAACGTCCGTTGACCGAACGCGCCCGTCGAGCCAGGTCGATGCGGCAGATGAGAAGCAGCCTGTAAAACGGAATCAAGTACCGGCTGCGCGAGACGCGTAAAAAGAGCCGCTTATTGAGCGGCTCTTTTTCATCCAATAAATTAGAACATTTGTTCTGTACAACAAACGGTACAATCGCCTCATGCACAACAGACTCCTGCTCATCATCGTGAGCGTTTCGATCATCCTTGGCTCCTCTATTTTGACTCGCGGGCACCAGTGGGGTGATGACTTTGCATGGTATATCCTGCAGGCAAAAAGTATTGTCGATGGCACTGTCGATGAATTCATCGAAACAAGCGCTTTTACAAATACACAATCCACCACACATGTCGGTCCGCTCGCCTATCCGTGGGGATACCCGTTGATCCTTGTGCCGGCGTATCTGGTCCGTGGCATTCACCCGCTGGTTTTGAAACTGCCGAACTTGTTCTTTTATGCAATGTTTCTGCTTTGTTTATATGTGTGGATGAAGAGCCGTGTCTCAAAAACGGAAAGTTTGTTGATCGTTGCCCTGTTCGCGTTCAATCCCCTGCTGCTTGTCTTTCTGGATCAGATCCTTTCGGATATTCCTTTTCTATTTTTCTCCACGCTTGCGCTCTACCTGATGACAAGACAGGAGAGGAGAACACTTGCTTTGCATATTGCCATTGGTGCAGCGATATTTTTCACGACCTTCCTGCGCGCCACCGGGATTCTATTATTGGGCTGTTTTTTGATCGTCGAATTCTTCCGGCTGGTTGGCTATCGAAGAGATTGGGCGAGGGTAAAGGAAATCATCATTGGGGCATTCACTGTCACCGCTGTCTTTGCACTATTATGGACGATTAATTTGTTGTCGTTCCCCAGCGGTGAACAATCCTATGCTTCACAATATGCGGGTGCCAGCATCGAACAGATGCGCACCTTTGCTGTTGGTTATTTCAACGTGTTCAGTTCCTTCTTCGGGGAAACCAAAGGCTGGGCCTATCTCTATTATGTGCTGGTGATGTTCTTCCTTGTTGGTATATGGCTCCGTTGGAGACAGGAGCTTGTTGTCGTCTTGTTCTCCATTTTTTGGATGATCGTTCATATCACGTATCCCTACTGGCAGGGTGCGCGCTATATATTCCCGCTGTTACCGATCTTCATTTACTTTACGTTTGTGGGAATGAAATTCGTCGTTGAGAAAGTATCCGTTGCGAATCCGCGTCTGGGACAGTTGGGACTCTATGGGTTCTGGGCTTTGATGGCTGCCAACTTCTTACTTGCATCAGTCTCTCATGCATATACCAACCTGCTGTATGACCGCGTCATTAACGGTCCATTCGACACGTACAGCAAGGATGTCTACAAGTACATTCAGGAGGAGACTTCCGAAGATAGTATTGTGGTTTTCTTTAAGCCGCGCGTGATGAAACTTATGACCGACCGCGACTCGATCATGAGCACGGAATGTGATCGTATTCTGAAAGGCAATTATCTGGTCTTGAGCCGAAAGGTTGGTGAAAATCAGCAGATCGCTCCTGAGGAGATCGACAGCTGCAATTTGCCTTTGAATCAAGTTTTGAAGAACAACCGATTCGTGGTGTACGAAATCCAAAAGTAGGACTTGAATCGTCCATCCAAACACCGTACACTATACTCATGCCAATTACAACAGGACAACTTCGCGATCTCGAAGGCCAGCACCAGCAGTTGAGACGTCTGGTGGAGTTAAGCGTCACGCTCAACTCCACGCTCGATCTGGATGACCTGCTTCAACTGATCACTGCCACGGCCACAGATCTGCTGGATTGTGAAGCCGCATCCATTCTGCTGTATGACGAGAGGAATCCGCGACTGTACTTTGCCGCCGCCACGGGTTCGAATCCGGCGAGACTGGCAGAGATACCCGTTCCGATCGACAACAGCCTGGCAGGGACGATTTTCCGCACCAACCAGCCTATGATCCTCAATAACGCCGAAGAGGATCCACGTCATTACTCCCTGGTATCAGACAACGTGAACTTCAAAGTGAAGTCCCTGCTCGGCGTGCCGATGCCGATCAAGGACCGGACCGTGGGCGTGTTGGAAGCCATCAATAAAAATGGCGGTGTGTTCAACGAACGCGATGCCACGCTCTTATCTGTCACCGCGACACATGCAGCCATCGCCATCGACAATGCTCGTCTGCTTCAAGCCACCAAACGCGCCCTGCAACAGGTAAAGGATTCCAACCAACTCAAGAGCAATTTTCTTGCCCTCGCCTCCCATGAGCTGCGCACGCCGCTGGGAATCATCATCGGCTATTCGACGTTCCTGAAAGAGGATGCCAAAGGCGAACTTTCTGAGCATGCCAGCCAGGTATTGACCGCGGCCCGGCAAATGCGCACGCTGCTGGATGAGATGAATAATCTCGCCATGCTGAAATCGGACGAGATGGTTCTCAAGCCGCAGCGGGCAGCGATGCAGGATGTATTGACCTACGCCTGTGAGGGGATCAAAGAGATTGCCGCGATGCGCAACCAGAAGTTGACTTTTGCATTTCCAGAAGAACCGTTCTACGTGAACGTCGACCTGGATAAAACGTCGCTGGCGCTCATCAACCTGTTGAACAACGCGATACGGTTTTCACCGGAAGGCAGACCCATCACCGTCGGTACGGTTAGAGATGGCAAGAAAGTGTTGGCATGGGTCCAGGATCAGGGCATTGGTATTCCTGTGGATCAATTGCAAAAGATATTCGAAGAGTTCTACCAGATCGAGCCGCCCAATACGCGTCACTACGGCGGGCTGGGGATCGGACTTACCATCGCCAAAGGTTTGATCGAAGCGCAGGGTGGAGAGATCTGGGCAGAGTCAGATGGACCGGGCGCGGGCGCAACGTTCAAGATATTATTGCCGGCGGCATGATTAAACATTAAACCACGTAGGGTACGGCAGCTGCCGTACCCTACGTGGTTATTTATGTTATTGGTTTATCCCAAATGCATCGGCATGATCACATGCAGGAACTGGTCATCACCCACCGGCTTGACCACGCCTGGCGCGTTCGGCGCGGATGTTTCCAACGCCACATTGGGTGTGCGAATGACCTCCAACGCCTCGCGCAGGAACTTGACATTGAAGGCGATTAATAAGCCGCCGCCGTCCACGGTCGCTTCGACGATGGTTTCATTCTTACCGGTCTCTTCAGACGTGGCAGAGATTTCCACTTCGCTGGGCTGCATCTCGCCCTGTGCGGTTTTGATATTGAAGCGCGCCACGTTCGAACCTTCACGAGCAAAGATCTCAGCCTGTTTGCAGGCTTTCAATAAGGAAGCGGTTGAAACCAGGGTGCGCGATTTGTAAGAGCGGGGAATGATCTGCTGGTAATCGGGGAACGTACCATCGATCAATTGTGAGACGACTTCCACATCCTTGACGCGGAACACGACCTGGCCGCGCCCCTTGGGCAGGACCATGTAGATCGGTTCTTCTCCATCAGTCGCCACGCGCGCCAGCTCTTTCAACGCCTGAGCGGGAACGATCGCCGAAACGGGAGCAGGCGAAGGCGTGGAGAGAACGGCCTTTCGCACCGAGAGCCTAAATCCATCGGCAGCGGCCATCGTCAGCTTGTCCTTCTCCACTTGCACGAGCACGCCCATCAACACCGGGCGAGCCTCATCCGACGACGCCGCGAAGGCCACCTGATGGATCATCTCGCGGAAATCACCGACGTTGATCTGCACCGCGCCCTCGAAATCGGGAACCGGCAGCGGAGGGAACTCCTGCGAGTCGATACACTTGATATCGTTCGTCGATGTGCCGCCGCGCACATTGAGAGTCTGTGTGGGAACATCGAGCTTCAATAACACCTGGTCGCCGGGCAGCGTGCTCACGAGATCAGAGAACGTGCGAGCAGGCACCGTTGTGGAACCTTCTTCATCGATGCGCGCCGGGATCCAGCAGGTTACGCCCATCTCAAGGTTGGTCGCGGAAAGGCGCAAACGTCCCTCGTCAGAGGCGATCAGGATATTCGCCAGCACAGGCAGCGTGCTGCGCGGCGAAACAGCTTTTGAAACAATGCCAAGACCACGAGCAAGATTTTCCTGTAAGACAGTCACTTTCATGGCGCGTCTCCTCGATAGATGTCTGCTTATTTTACATCAGAAACTGGAATTCACCTTACCACGAGAGAGATACCGATCGCCAATACTATGAACAACAGTTGCAGAGCGAACAACGCTGCGAATATATAGATCACGATCGTCAATGGCGAGCGACTCGTTCGTTGTTTTTGGATTTCCTGACCCTCGGCCAGCTTCTGCAGGGATTGCGCAGCCTGGACCGCGTCGTCTGTCCACACGATGTCTTTCGCTTCATTCTGGACCACGATCCTGCTTCCGTTAAAGGAGCGGATCCACTCTGGAGCATTGACCGCCAAATCCCCGTTCAACAGGATCGCGTTGAAACTTCCTTCTGGCCGGGCTTCGGGAGTCGTCACCGCCACCTGAACCTTTGACCCGAGCTTGGCTAGCGCGACCTTTACCGCGTCGACAAAACCGTTCCCTGAATCGACGACCAGCACTGAATATGCATTTTGTTTCTCCACCAACGCATCCGCCGTGGATGCGCCGTCGGCGCGCAGGACGTTCAAGTGATACAGCAGGACAACGACGAACAGGAAGAGCAGTTGCGCCAAATTAAGCACCGTATTCACGAAGCTGCTTCCGCCATCGCCGGTGAGCACCACGCGCAGCAGTTGATAGACCAAAGCGACTGCGGTCGCCATCCCGCCGATCACAGAAGCGAACAATGCCAAATAGAGATAGGTTTTGCGCAGTACGGAGCGCCGCGCATGATCTCCCATTTCACCTTGGGCCAAAGCTTCTGCCTGCATCGGCCGCCACATGACGAGCCAGAGAGGCAGCCCCACAACCAGAGACGAAATGGATGCTGTGAGATTCTCGCGTAAGGCATCGTTGAACGAAATTCCGAATTCGGTGATCACATCGATGATGAAATTGAACAACGCCGCAACACCCACGAACGCGACCACCAACCCGATAAAGGACAGGATGTAATTGTAGATGCGCTTCATCCCTGCCTGACGAACCCCATCGCCCACCGCTTCGATATGACGTTTGAGCCAGGTTCCGTAGTAGGCCCACACCAGTCCCAGCGGAACGCCAATGGAAATGGGACCACCCACTTCACCCATGAATTGGCTGAATGAAAGGTCCTCGCCGAACAGGACGTTAAGAATCGTGTTCACCAGGATAAATACTGTGGTGATAACCGTGACCACGCCGCCCAGCGCGAGCACGTAGAGAATGCCCAGGCGCAGGACGGAACTCATTTCCGCGGAATCAGACAGCGAGTCCTGAATGAGTCGCCACGAATAGAACCAGATCGGTGTGCCGACCACCAGCAGCGCGATCCCGTTGACCACTACTTCGCGTCCCATATCTCCGAGCACGTCGCCGGGAATGTAAAGCAGGAAGCGCAATACCTGTTGCGCACCGAAGACGGTCAGCAGCAAACCATACAGCATCCAGATGTAACGATACAGGCGGCGGACATCTGAGAAGTTTTCCTTATCGGTAAGTGTAGCCCATTCGGCACGCAGAACATTCCAGAAATAAGCCGCGACAATAAGATTCATGCCGATGGCAATGAGGTTATCGGAAATTGTTTGCTCGCTGAATGGGCGGAAAGCGCGCTCGACACCAAGACCTGTGGTTTGAACAAGGGCACGGTCGATAAATGAGAGAAGATTCTGCGCAACGGGGATCAACGTGGCAATCAGCATCCCATATAGAAATACAGCCCGGATGCTGGCAGTCTTTTCCTCTTCATCACGAGCCGAGACGCGCTGGGCCCATAACCAGTGGACAAGAAAGATCGGTACGCCCACCATAATCAACGCCAGCGCCCCAGCCAAAGCCTCTGCCCCGCCAGAGATGGTGTCATTCACCATCGAGCGCAGCAGGCTGACGAGCCCCCATACCACGACTTCGATGCTAATGAAGGCAACAAGATAAAAATATAAGCGACGAATGGATTTCATAGTGTGCTCCTGCCGCCCTGAGCGAAAACTCTCGCGCTGAGCGGAGTGGCGCCTCAAGCGCCACATAGACGAAGCGCGGGCAATGAAGCAATTCCGGGTAATGAGAAGATTGCTTCGTCGCGACGAACGCTCCTCGCAATGACGTGATTATTTATTTCGGTGGTTCCTGATACCAGCTGTAATCCCACAAGTAATATGTGGGCATGGAGGAGAGCTTCCAGGCGCCGCCCTGCCTGACGAGGATGGCGCGCTGGACGTCGCGATAGCCCGAGGAGAACGGGTCACTGGGATTGTAGATCATCGCGACTTCCACATAAGCATCGTCGCCGGTGATCTCAGAATCGCCTACATCCACTGCAGAGTTATCCGGGTTTAACATGCCGGTGACGAACGAGTCGCGAAATTGCTCGAAGGTGGGCTTATGTTCCAGGTCAGCCAGGTAGGTATATGCCTTTTCATAATCCTTATTGAGAACGGCGACAATATAGTTATGCACCACGCCTTCCGGTGTCTCATCAGAAACATAGGTCTGCGTATCCTTGCGGACAAAAAATACCGCCAGCGCGGCGATGATCAATACCCCGATCCCGATCAAGATTCCCGTCAGAAATCGATCCTGCTTCATAAAAACCTCCGTTGCGTTGGTTACCGCTTGTCTCCTAAAAAAATAAACGGGTCTACCGTTTTTAACAGGATAACTCTTTTCAAACACAAAGGACACAACGGTCACGACACTCCCCGGCACTTGCACCCGGGGCAAGTGTGCACCTCACTGTGTTCGGTGCAGTGCAGGTGAGGAAAAAAGCCCGTAAAATCAATGCTCTTTACTCCTTTGTGTACTTGGTGACCTTCGTGTTTAGGCTTTTTCCCGCCAGAGACGGGAGAGCCAAATCGACTTTTCGAGTTGAATTGCAGGTTGAGATTCAAATTTCAAGTTTACTACCGCTCGTCTCATAATAAAGTGAACTTTTCGAGTTGAATTGTAGGTTGCGACTCGAATTTCGAGTTTACTTAATTATGCGGCACTATGTGATTTCATTGTATAGTCTTATGGACGAAAAGACAAGCGAAATGGTTTCCGGGCTTGAATCGGTATACCAACATCTGTATACTCTTGCTATGAGTACTCCAAAATTCACTTTACGAGAACTTCAACCTACTGACAGCCTTGCATTGAGCAAATTGCTCACCGAATTCGACGGTGACATGACAACGCGTTTTCTGGCAGACCCTTACGATGCGATCATCCATGGCACAGAAAATCGTACACGAGGCGTTGTCGTGGAGACCGCCGGCTATGATGGCCTGGTTGGAATGGGAACCGTTCGTTTTAGCAATATTCAGTTTAACGATATGTTGCTGCCGCTTGCATTCCTGGATGGTCTCAAGGTACAGAAGGAATTTCGCGGCAATGGGCTTGGCTATCAAATTGCCAGCTGGCGCATTCAGAAGGCAAGGGAAGAGTTTGGAGATCATGGCGTGATTGGCACTGGAATGCTGTACGACAATCATGCTTCCCACGCTGTCGCCGCAAAATGGTGCCGCGAATTCGCCGAGTCTGCGTTTGAGGTGCGCTTTGTGTCCACACTGAAGAACAAGCCCAGGACGCTGTCAGGAGTCACAGTCCGTGAAATCGAGCCGGATGAATACGAAGAATTTACAGACAAACAAAATAGCTTTTTCTCAGAATACAACTTATATGCGCCAAGCAACCCTGATTCGATTGTCCACGCGTTGAGTGTTTCTGTGGAAGGCAGGAAGCCCTATCGCTATCTTGCCGCTGTCGATGCTCAGGGAAATCTTCTCGCCGGGGCACAAAGCTGGGCACGTGGGCTTCTCAAGTCTGATACGATCAATGATCCGCCGCGGCCGCTGCGCATCCTGAACAAAGTGCTGCATCTGCTTCCACCCGATTTCACGTTGCGCGATGTCTCGGTGAGTGGACTTTGGTATGAGCCCGGTCAAATGAAAGTTGCTCAATTTTTATGGGAGATGCTGCGCTGGGCATGCAGAGATCAGGGCACAATTCTGGCTGCTGGTTTTGATATCCGCGACCCATCTATGAATGTAGTCACCCTCAAACCATGGAATCAACCGCGACCAAGGATCACCTTCGCAATTCATGGTCCTACAACAATGGATCGTGATCGATTGCTGTTTATCAGCGGACGGGTGTAACGAATTATGATCTTTATCCAGTTTCAGTCTTGCTGGAAAAATAGAAAATCGCGGGAATGCCGACGATTCAGTCGACATTTTAGAAGGAAATGAGCATTAACCTCCCTTCCGGAACCGTGACCTTCCTCTTTACCGACATTGAAGGCAGCACCAAACTCGCACAGCAATACCCCGAGCGGTGGGAGTCATTGCGCGCCCGTCATCACGACATTTTGCAGTCTGCGATGGAACTGTATAACGGATATGTCTTCCAGATCATTGGCGATGCCTTTTGTGTCGCTTTCCCTACAGCCATTCATGGGTTGAATGGCGCGCTCGAAGCACAACGAAAATTGCAGACGGAAGATTGGAGAGACACGCCGATCAAAGTTCGCATGGGGATTCACACAGGCACGGCCCAAATTAAAGACGATGGACAATATTCCGGCTACTCAGCCATGGCGTTAACCCAGCGCCTGATGTCGGCGGGGTATGGAGGACAGATATTGCTCTCGGATACCAGCGAGAATTTGTTACGAGGTCAATCTCTGCAGGACGTTCAGCTGCGTGACCTGGGTGAACACCGCTTCAAGGATATTTTGCAGCCAGTGCGCGTGTTCCAGGCTGTTGCAGCGAATTTGCAGAATGAATTTCCTCCATTAAGAGCTCTGGAAATATTCCCTAATAATCTACCAACTCAATTGACTAGTTTTATCGGACGTCAGGATGAAATCGCCGTGATAAAACAGTTATTGACCCAAACGCATTTGTTGACGCTCACCGGGTCTGGCGGCACAGGAAAAACACGACTTGCATTGCGAGTCGCCGCGGAATTATTAGACACATTTAAAGATGGCGTCTGGTTTGTAGAACTTGCTCCGATCACTGATCCTGAACTCGTGCCGCATACAGTTGCTGGTACGCTGGGTGTACGCGAACAACAAGGACGTTCATTGATCTCTACACTGCTGGATTGGTGCAGCGATAAGGAAGTCTTACTGGTCCTCGATAATTGCGAACACTTATTGGATGCCTGCGCGCAATTTGCAGATGTAGTCTTGCGGGGCACACATGATATCCGGATTCTGGCCAGCAGCCGCGAAGCTTTGGGTATCGTGGGAGAAATAGCGTATCGTGTGCCATCCTTGCCAACACCAGACCGCAACGAATCTTTGGATGTTGAACAACTTCAGGAATGTGAATCTGCACGATTGTTTATCGAACGCGCCAGGCAGACCGTACCGACGTTCCAAATTACAAGTACAAATTTATCGGCAGTGACCCAGATCTGTCGGCGCCTGGATGGCATTCCGCTGGCCATCGAACTGGCTGCAGCACGCGTAAAGGTACTTTCGGTGGAACAAATTGCTGCACGCCTGGACGATCGTTTCCGTCTTCTTACGGGAGGCAGTCGCACTGCATTGCCGCGTCAGCAGACGCTGCGGGCATTGATCGATTGGAGCTATCAACTGCTCAGCGTACAGGAACGATTGCTCTTCAGGCGGCTGGCTGTTTTTGTTGGCGGTTGGACGCTCGAATCAGCAGAGGCAGTTTGCGGCTTTGATGGGATCGAAGCGGTCGAACTCCTGGATCTGCTGACTCATCTCGTGGATAAGTCGCTGGTGCTCGTCGAAACAACCGGAAAAGAATCCCGCTATCACCGGCTTGAAACCATTCGCCAGTATGCGCGCGAAAAATTATTCGAGACGGAAGAAGCCGCGCAGATTCGTGATCGCCATCTTGATTACTTTCGAACTCTCGCTGAAAAAGCCGAAGTTGAAATCGTAAACGCGAATCAAGTAGCCTGGTTGGAACGACTGCAGGCTGAATTTGACAATATCCGCGCCGCATTGGAATGGTCACAGGAAAAGCGCGTGGAAGATGGTCTACGATTAGGCAGCAGCTTGTGGCGATTTTGCCTTCGAAATGGCTATTCCAATGAGCTTTTTGAAAAACTCTCTACACTCCTGCGACACCCACAGGCCAGCCAGCGAAACCGGATCCGCGCTAGAACTTTGGCGCTATTATCAATTCTGGCAGGCGTAGGACTAGGCGATCGTATTCGCCAAAGCACCTTGGCGGAAGAAAGCCTGGCAATCTATAACGAACTGGACGATCCGGCGGGTAAAGCAAGTGGGCTGGCAGCTGTCGGGATGGCGGGATATTTGCGTGGTAACCCAGATGGATTATCGCTTCTGTTGCAAAGCCTGGACTCATACCGTTCTCTGGACGATAAAATAAGCATCTCCGAGATACTCGTTCTCGTTGGCATAGCGAGCGGAGATCCTGATCAACGACAGGCATATCTGGAAGAAGGTCTGGGATTAGCTCGCGAACGTGGTGACGCTATTACCATGGCAGGCGCTTTGGATCATTTGGGGAGAACGGCAATAGAACAGGGTCATTTTACGCTGGCACGCACCCGGCTGGAGGAAAGCCTGGAACTTCAGTTTCCCCTGGGCGCGCCAGGCTATATCAATACGCTTCTGTATCTTAGCAGATTAGGAATGTATGAAGGTAAGCTGTCGGAGGCAGGTACCTATGCGGAAGAAGTAAATGCCATGATCAAGCAGTTTGGTATGAAAATGGCAGTACCATATCTTTGGTCACTTCCGAATGAGGGCTACATTGCCCTTGGAGAGGGCAATATGGTACGGGCACGAGAGATGTTCGGCCTTGCCGTTCAAAATTTTCGAAAAGCGACTAATCTCATTGGTATAGTTTATTCCATTGAAGGATTGGCCAGCCTGCATGTCAAACTAGGGCAATGTGAACGTGCCGTTCAACTCTTCGCATGGGCAGATGTGATGCGCGAGAAGGCAGACGACCCTCGTCCTCCAGTGGAACAGGCTTCTGTAGAAAAAGATTTGTCAGTCATCCATTCGCAGCTGGAGGATGCAGAATTTGAAAATGCGTATAATACAGGGCGTTTGATGACAGAAGAACAGGCAATTGCACTCGCTGTACAGAGTGCCGCATAAACTACTCTAGCTCGAATAAGAGTTCAACTCGCATGCACCTGCAAAAGTAACGCTATCGTATGAGATAAGCGGTAGAAAGTTAACCATGTCCCCTGACCCATATAAGGTTCACATGGCGATCCAGGACTTCCAAGCTGCAAGGCAAAAGGCCGGCATGCAGGAAGTGCTGGCGCGTCTTCGAGGAAAATCCAACCAGCTGTTGTCCTATGATGATGTGGCTGAAAAGCTGAAACTGCGCGCTCGCTCGGAACGTGGAATCCAACATATTCCCGTGGATGCGATTGTGGGCAGTGTAGGACGTTATACAGATTTCACGCGCACCTTCCTGCCGCGTCGTGCCAATGACCAGCAGCGCTGGGCACGCGTCAAAGCCGCAATGGAAGAGGGGGCGGGTCTGCCTCCCATTGAAGTATATAAAGTCGGCGATGTTTACTTTGTGATCGATGGAAATCATCGCGTGTCGATCGCGCGGCAGGAGGGAGCGAAGACCATCGAAGCGAGGGTGATCGAAGTGCAAACCCAGATTCCGCTCACACCGGACGTTCAACCGGACGACCTGATCGTCAAGGCAGAGTATGCTGAATTTCTTGCCGCCACGCACATCACAGACCTTCGTCCGAATGTGGATTTGAGTGTGACGATCCCGGGTCAGTACGAAAAATTGATCGAGCAGATCTACGCCCAGCAGTATTTGCTGGAGGAAGATAACAAGGATGGAGTTTCGTTACAGGCCGCAGTGGAAGATTGGTACGACAATATTTATATTTCACTGGCTGAGGCGATCCGTGACCGCGGCCTGCTGCACTGGTTTCCCGGGCGTACCATCACCGATCTGTATCTATGGATCTCGGAGAACCGCTCGACTCTGGAAAAAGAGTTGGGGTGGCAGATCCAATCGGATATCGCGGCGACCGACTTGATCCTGGAGCGAAGCGTGAAGTCTGAGCAGGGGAGTTGGCGTAAAGCGCGCATTGCATCCCGCTATACCGATAGCCTGTTTGCAGATATCCTGGTCCCCCTGAGCGGATTCGAAGAGAGTTGGGATGCACTCGATCAGGCGATCATCCTTGCCAAGCGCGAGAATGCCCGCCTGCATGGGCTGCATATCGTGAAGACCAAAGAGGACACCTCGAGCGCGCAGGCACAGGAAGTCAAATCACGTTTTGAGCAGGCATGTAACGATGCAGATGTGACAGGCATTCTGGCCATCGATGTTGGCAGTGTAACGGAACGGATCAGCGAGCGCGCCACCGCGACCGATCTGATCGTCTTGAAGATCGCCTACCCACCAATGAATCAATTATCCAGCCTGACGTCTCCTTTTCGCTCGATCCTGGCACGTGCATCGCGTCCGGTGTTGGGTGTACCCGCCAACGCGCGCGAGTTTCAGCGCGCATTGCTGTCGTACGATGGATCAGACCACGCCAAAGAAGCACTGTTCGTCGCTGCGTATCTTGCCGAAATGTGGAAGACGAAACTGAGCGTATACACGGCGCTGGACAGCTCGGTGGATGCCAGCGTGCAGGAGTATGTGCGGCGTTATCTCGACATCCATGAAGTGGAAGCGGACTATATCATCGAGGCGAGTCACACCATGGAACAATTAGAGAACGCCCTTGAAGAGTATCAAGCCGATCTGGTACTGATGGGCAGTCACGGCGGTTCGATTCTGGAGCAGGCCTTGACGGGCAGCGCGCTCGATTACATGCTGCGCGAGTCAAAGGTCCCCATCTTTATTTGTCGCTAACAACGCTCAAGCCGCCGTCTCACAGATGCCGCGCAGCGGTACAAAGCGGCATTACGTGTGAAAAGCCTGCGCCGTCCCCGGCGCAGCGAGCTTGTTGCACGCACGGGATCCCTCTACGGTGGGAGTTCATCCATAACTGAATTTGATATACTTGCCTCACCTCATTTGCACAAGGAGTACCTATGACCGTCTCGGCACCACGTTGGGATCTATCCAACGTTTATCCATCTCTTGAATCCAGCGAGTTCAAAGCCGCTGTGGAAGACTACAAAAAGAAAGTTGCTGCGCTGGAGAAGTTTTTCAAGAACAAACTGAGCAAAACCGATGCAAAGACCAAGGCAAAGGAGTTGGCTCCCTTAGTGGGCAAAGCCATCGACCAGATCAACGACATTCAGACTCTTTCTGCCACGATCGTTCCTTTCATCTATGGGTACGTAACCACCGATTCACGCGATAAACTGGCGATGAAGACCATGTCAGAGTTCGAACAGGCCAGCCTGCCGATGTCGCAGCTGATGACAAGGTTCACGGCCTGGCTTGGTAAGCTGGCGCCTAAACTTGATAAGGTGATCGAGAATAATGCTTCGGCTGCGGAACATGCCTTTATGTTAAAGGAAGCAGCCGAGCAGAGTAAATATTTGATGAGCGAAGCCGAGGAAGCGTTGGCCGCAGAACTGTCACTCAGCGGTGGGAATGCGTTCGGCAAACTGCAGGGGACTGTCACTTCGCAGCTTTCCGTGGACTTTGAGCTGGATGGCAAAACCGAAAAGCTGCCCATGCCCGCGCTGATCAACCTGCGCTCGCATCCCGATGAAGCGACTCGCCGCCGCGCCTATGAAGCTGAAAATAAAGCCTGGGAGACAGTCAAGGAAACATTAGCGTACTGCCTGAACGGTGTCAAAGGCGAAGCGAATACCCTGAACAAGAAACGCGGCAGAAAAGACGCCATCCATTCCTCGCTCGAGATTGCGCGTATGGATCGCAAGACCTTCGAGGCAATGATGTCTGCGATCAAGGATTCCTTCCCGATGTTCCGCAGATATTTCCATGCCAAGGCAAAAAAGATCGGCAAGGAAAAACTGGCGTGGTGGGATGTCTTCGCTCCAGTCGGCAAAGCCGATAAGGTCTATTCGTTCGAGGAAGCGCGTGATTTCATCCTCGAGAATTTTGCCAGGTTCTCGCCCGAGCTGGAGGCATTTGCCAAACGCGCCTTTGATGAATGCTGGATCGACGCCGAACAACGCGAGGGCAAACGCGGCGGCGCCTTCTGCATGGAAATCCAGGGACGCAAGGAAAGCCGCATCCTGTGCAACTTCGATGGCTCGTTCGACCAGGTCAGCACGCTGGCGCACGAACTGGGACACGCCTTCCACAATGAATGCGCCTATCAGGCCAACAAAACCTACCTGCAGCAATCCACGCCGATGACCCTTGCCGAGACCGCCTCCACGATGTGTGAAACCATCGTAACGGAGGCTGTTCTCGCATCCACGACTGACCCGCAGGAGGAATTGGCCGTGCTGGAAGCGCAGATCCAGGGCGCGTCTCAGGTCACCGTCGACATCTACTCCCGCTATCTCTTCGAGAAGGAAGTCTTTGAACGCCGCGCCAGCGCCGAGCTTTCGTCGGATGACTTCAACGATATTATGGAACGCGCCCAAAAGGAAACGTACGGTGACGGGCTTGACGAACAATACCTTCAAAAATTCATGTGGACCTGGAAGCCGCATTACTATTCCGCAGATCTGTCGTTCTACAATTACCCGTATGCGTTCGGTCTCTTGTTCGCTACAGGACTATATGCCATTTACAAACAACGCGGCGAATCGTTTGTAGAAGATTACAAAAACCTGCTCGCTTCCACCGGTGAAGAAACCGCCGCCAAACTTGCCAAACGTTTCGGCATCGACATTACCAGGCGCAAGTTCTGGGACGACAGCCTGGCGATCATCGGCACGCGCATCGATCGGTATAGCGAATTGTAGGGAGTACACAAGTAAGCACCAGTGTACCTGTGTACCTGTTTACTTACACACCCCATGCCCATCCTCTCCATCGACCACGTCCAAATCGCGATGCCTCCTGGTGAAGAGGATAAGGCACGCGCATTCTATATCGACATATTGGGATTTGTCGAAATTCCCAAACCTGCCGAGCTTGCCAAACGCGGCGGCGCATGGTTTCGATCGCAGAATGTGCAGCTTCACATCGGCGTGGAAACAGATTTCAAACCTGTCCGCAAGGCACATCCTGCATTCATCGTTAGTGATATTGACTCTTTGATTGCCAAAGTTCAAAGCGCAGGGTATGAAATCGACACATCCCAGCCCTCATTGGATGGATACAAGCGCGCACATGTTTTTGATCCGTTTGGGAATCGAATTGAGTTGATGCAGAAAGTATGAACACGCCTCAAGTCACGCCCTGGGCGGATCCCGTTCCCCCAACCCAATCTATGCTGTGGCGGCTCATGACCGACGAAGGACTCAGTCCGTATTCCTGGTCGAATGGTCCGCATGATGTGTACTCCGCGCACACGCATTCCTATAATAAAGTCATTTATGTTGTGCAGGGAACGATCACCTTCGGACTGCCCGAACTTCGGCAAGAGCTCACACTGAAAGCCGGTGACAGGCTCGACCTTCCAGCGGGCACCGTCCATGATGCAACAGTCGGTGCGCAGGGAGTCGTCTGTTTGGAAGCACATAAGTGAAGCCGTCGGCTTTACGCGTTACATTGCTCACCGTGGCCGCCATGCTGGCCTTCGCGTCCAATTCGCTGCTGAACAGGCTTGCCCTCGGGCAGGCCACGATCGATGCCGTAAGCTATACAACGATACGACTAACATCTGGTGCGGTCACATTATTCGTGATCGCATTCCTGCAAAGAGATCATGGAAAGGATTTTCTGCGCGGCAGTTGGATCTCTGCCGCGTTCCTGTTTCTCTATGCGATTGCATTTTCCTTTGCCTACCTGAGTCTGACTACCGGCACGGGAGCACTGATCTTGTTTGGCAGTGTACAAATGACAATGTTGATCGTCGCGTTGAAAAGCGGCGAGCGTCCGCATGTTCTGGAATGGATCGGTTTACTCCTGGCACTGAGCGGTTTGGTGTATCTGGTGTTTCCAGGGCTGACTGCGCCTCCGCTACTCAGCTCGACCCTGATGATGATCGCGGGAATTTCGTGGGGCTTTTATTCCATTCGCGGACGCGGGACCCAAAATCCTCTGGCGAGCACAGGAGGAAACTTCATCTATTCTGTTCCAATGATTTTGGCAGTTCTATTGATCTCGTTTCGAAATGTTTTCCTCTCATCTGAAGGTGTCATCTACGCGATCCTATCTGGCGCGCTGGCTTCCGGCTGCGGATATGTGATCTGGTACGCGGCGTTGCGCGGGCTGACGACAACACGCGCGGCAACCGTTCAGCTATCCGTGCCTGTGATTGCAGCATGGAGCGGTGTAGCATTCCTGGCAGAGGATGTGTCTACGAGGTTGGTCGTTGCAGGGATACTAATCCTTGGAGGAATCGCTTTGGCGCTTTCCAGCTCCAGGAAGGTCTGAGGGGGGAAGGCTATTTTTGTAACATTAGCCTGGGAAAAAAATAGGGCGTCTTGCCCAATAAAAAAAGGACACATCATAACGATGTGCCCTTTTGTCTCTGTCGATTCTTACCACTGACCGTGGAGCCATCCGCGTAGTGCCATGGCCATCACAACACGGTCGATGGCGACCATGTACGCGGCATCTCTCATGTAGACATTTTCCTTCTCGCTGCGTTCGAGCACCGCGTTGAATGCGCTCGTCATTTTCGTGTCGAGTCGTTCGAGCACTTCACTCTTGGTCCAGTAGTAGTTCATATCGTTCTGAACCTGCTCAAAATAGGAGGTCGTCACGCCACCGGCATTGCACAGGAAGTCGGGGATGTTGAAGATCTTGTTAGACTTGAAGAACTCGTCCGCTTCGGGCGTGCAGGGTCCGTTCGCGCCTTCCGCAACTACTTTAACGCGGCTCGACATCTTCTGGATCGTATCGGCGTTGACGTGGCCTTCGATCGCGGCGGGGATCAACACGTCGGCTTCCTTCGTGATCCAGGCATCGCCGTCTTCGATCACGTAACCGGCTTCTTCAGCCGCTTTCTTGTCGACGGTTCCGTACTGGTCCACGATCGTAAGCAGGAAGCGAGGATCGATACCCTGCTTATGGCTGTAGGTATATGACTTCTTGTCATGGCGGTCCCAGCACGAGATACAGGCAACCTTGCCACCCAGTTGTTCCACAAAACCGATCGCGGCATACTGAGCAACATTGCCAAAGCCTTCGATCGCAGCCACGGTCTTCTTCGAATCCATTTTGAGGTGCTTCAACGCTTCACGGACAGTGTAGATCACGCCATACCCTGTCGCTTCGGTGCGGCCTTCAGAGCCACCACCACCGAGCGGCTTGCCGGTGAACACGCCCGGCGTATATTGCCCGACAAGGCGTGAGTATTCGTCCATCATCCAGCCCATCATCTGAGGAGTGGTTCCAACATCAGGAGCCGGCACATCGTTGCGGGGACCGATGTTCTTCCACATCACATCCACCCAACCGCGGCAGATCTGTTCCTTCTCATGCGAGGAGAGTGCAGCGGGATCACAGATTACGCCACCCTTGCCGCCGCCGAGCGGGATATCGGCTACGGCGCATTTCCAGGTCATCCATGTGGCCAAGGCGCGCACGGTGTCGAACGTCTCAGCCGGGTGGAAGCGGATACCGCCCTTGTTGGGGCCGCGGGCATCGTTGTGTTGAACGCGGAATCCCTGGAAGACCTTGATGGATCCGTCGTCCATGCGGATGGGGATACGGAAGGAATATTCGCGCATCGGCCAGCGCAGTACCTCGCGTACGCCATGATCGAGGTTCAACTTCTCGGCGACGCCATCGAATTGCTGCTGCGCCATTTCAAAGGCATTGATTTGTCCTGACATTGAGTTACTCCTGTGTGAGGTAGGCAAAATATAAGCGGGCATCCCGGACAGGGAGCCCGCTTTCAGATCGGGTTGATGTCGAACACATTCTCATCAGATAAAACCCAAAATTTGTCTTACATATTCAAGGGTATCAGAGAGTCAAACCCCCGTCAATATGACTAAAATCAATGAAAAACATAAAAAGACCGGACAAATGTCCGGTCTTTTCTTCTATTCCAGATTGTCCTCGTCCGATTCGTCATCCCCTTTATCGAACTCATATTCCACTTTGTCGTGGTCGAGATACACCCATAACAGGAGTACGTGCCCATCGGGTGTTTCCACGTTGCGGGCCGCCAGGATTGGGGCCGCCTGTTCCACGCCCATCTCATTCCGATAATGCAGGTGGATGGGAGCTTTTGCATTCCACGCCCGATAACAGCGCTCCACGAGGGCCGGACCATTAAACGTCCGCAAACGGGTCAATGCGGGGACCGACAAGCGAGTGCCTTCATTCAGGCTCAGCGCCCAGCCATCGTTTACTGCTTCAAAAACAGGAGGAGGACCTTCGATAATTGTGATTTTTTCGTCCATAGTGCCGCCACTATACCATAAATGGGTTTCTTCATACCTTACGATTAGATAACCATTCATATACATTTTTTACAGGTTTCCGGTTACCTATTCGGTTCCTCCGGGACTTCAAACTGCCTCGATTTCAACAACGGCGTCCCGGCCGCGCTTTTTGCGCATATAACTAAGACGCAAAACAGCTTATTTTGTTTCATAGACTTCCAGGCATCGTTGTAAGGAAGTTGCCAGTACAGAATGCTTGCGCTCGCTCTTTGGGCTAGGTATACTTGTTCCATTATGCAACCCGAAATGATAGGCATCTACGAAGTCAAATCTGAGCTGGGGCGCGGCGGGATGGCAACGGTCTACCTAGCCTATGATCCTCGCTTCGAACGTGAGGTTGCTGTCAAAGTGCTGCCGCGCGAACTGCTGCATGCCGATCCGCAATTCCGACTGCGATTCGAGCGTGAAGCCAAGATCATTGCACAACTCGAGCACTCTGCCATCGTGCCGGTCTATGATGTGGGCGAGGCAGACGGGCAGCCCTATTTCGTGATGCGCTATATGAACGGCGGGTCGCTTTCAGAACGCATCAAAGCGGGAAACATGACGGTGGAGGAAGCCGCCCGCATTCTGAGCATTGTTGCGCCAGGTCTCGATGAAGCGCACTCCAAAGGAATCATTCACCGCGATATTAAACCCAGCAACATCCTTTTCGATAGAAGAAATAATCCCTATATCTCCGATTTTGGGATCGCAAAGTTAACGCAGGCGCAGGCCGGCAATGTCACCGGCAGCGCAATCATTGGTACGCCCGCATATATGGCCCCTGAACAGGCCCAGGGTGACGCGGTCGATGGTCGCGCTGACATTTATGCGCTCGGCATCATTCTGTACGAAATGCTCACCGGCCGGCAGCCTTATGAAGCCGACACACCCATGGCCGTGGCCATCAAGCATATTACAGACCCGGTGCCTCAGATCCTGTTGGCCAACCCGAAACTGCCGCAAGGGATGGATACGATCATTCAAAAGGCGATGGCGAAAAACCGGACCGATCGGTTCTCCACCACCGTCGATCTGACGAATGCCCTGCACGACCTTAAGCACAATGTCCCCACACAGTTGCCAACAAAAATAACCACGCCGCCCGCCAAAGAGACTGTCGTTAGCCAGAAACCATCGACCACCCCTGCGACGCCGAAGAAAGCATTCAGCCCTCTGATGGTGATCCTGCCCATCCTGTTGATCGGGCTCGTTGCCGGCGGCTTTTTTGTTTTTAATGCAATCAATTCGCCGGCTGCAACGCGAACTCCTGCGCCCACATTTACGTCAGCTCCCGTTTTCACGGAGACCACTGCGCCCACAGATGTGGCAACAGAAGTCATCGTACCCGTCGAAATTGCCACGGATACCCCGGTCGCGGTAACGGATACAGCTGCTGCGCCTGCTCTGCCCACCATTGGAGGCGCCGATAAGATCGCCTTTGTTGCCAACAAAGAAATCTACATCATGAATGTGGATGGCTCGGAACTCACAAAGATCACCACCGATGGCGGTATAAAAAGCGACCTGCAATGGCTGCCGGATGGCAAGAACCTTGTTTTCATCAGCGGCTTTACGGTCAAGTACTATAACCTCGATAGCGACTCGATCAGCGTCCTGATGGATTTCCCCGGTGCATCCTCCCTGAACGCCTTCCGGGTTTCGCACGATGGCACGCAGGTGATGATCACTGTGAATAATGAAATATTCATCGTTCCGTTCAGCTTTGATGGACTCGAGGAAGTGAGTCGGAAGAGTGATCTGCTGGCGCTCAAATTTTGTATCGATCCCCGCGGTGGAACTGAAGCCGCAGCGAGGATCCGGGAAGTGCGCTGGTCGACCGATGATAAGCGCGTCGCCTGGCTGTATAGACTGGAAACCGACAAGATTTCGATCTATGACATCAGTCACTGCGATCCAACCCAGCTTAACGATCAATATAGTTTTCCATCATCATTATGGACCCCGCCCAATTTCAATCAAGGGATCGTCTCTGATTTCGATTGGAATGGCGACGACCTGTTCCTTTTCAATACCATCAAGCGCTTCGAAAGCTGGGGGGACCTGCATCTCTTCAACCAGGATGGAAGACCCGTTCCGCTGTTGAACCCGGTCGACAAGAAATGCTGTTATCGAGATGCGCGCTGGAGTCCGGATAGCCGATATATCCTGTTCGCATTCCAGGAGGAGATCCCAGGGCAAACGTCGCCGACGTTTCTTTATTACGTCGCCTATAGTGATGTGATATCGCAAGCCACATTGCAGCCGATTACGCTGCCTGAGGGACTTTTCAAAGATCCAAGGGAAGCCCCGCAGCCTGCCTTACGAGCCGCTCGATAAAAAATTCTGGAGCATCATAGCTCCACCAGAGTTTTTTTCACCAACCCTGGTCCGTGATAGATCAGACCGGTATAGATTTGGATCAACGTCGCGCCCAGATCCAATCGCCGTTTTGAATCGTCTGCATTCATGATGCCGCCAACGCTTACTACAGGGACCTGCCCCTCGACGCGCTTCACAATCTGATGCAGCACCGCTTCACTGCGCAGCCGCAGCGGGCTTCCGCTTAACCCACCTGTCTTATCCCGATGCATGGACCTGAGTCCCTCGCGCTCCAGAGTCGTGTTGGTGGCGATGATGCCGTCCATGTGTGTGGAGAGGATCACGTCGACCGCCTCGTCCAATTCCTGTGAGGTCAGATCCGGCGCGAGCTTGACCAGAAGCGGAACGCGTTTTTCCAATCGCTTCTCTTCGAGCTTGCGCTGCAAATCCAGTTGCGTCAGCAGCCCCTCCAGTGCGGAGCGTCCCTGCAATTGACGGAGCCCGGCTGTATTCGGTGAGCTGATGTTGATGGCGAGATAATCGGCGTAGGGGGCAAAGTTTTGCAGCAACTCCAGATAATCGAGCACTGCCTCTTCGTTGGGTGTGTCCTTGTTCCTGCCAAGATTGATGCCGAGGATCAGATCGCCCCTCGGAATCATGCGCATTACATTGCGTTTGGAACGGGGCACAAAACCGAGCATCTTCTCGACCAGTCCCACGCGCAGATACGGGTTAAGCTGCATCTGCACAAACTCAGACCCACGGCTTGGGAAGCCCATGCGGTTGATCACGGCTTCATCTTCGAGGAGGCGGAAGACGCGCGGGTGCGGGTTCCCAGGCTGAGGCTTGGGCGTGACCGTTCCCACTTCCACGTGCCCAAAGCCCAGCGCGCCGAGTCCACGAATCGCGAGCGCATCCTTGTCGTACCCGGCTGCAAGCCCAACCGGATTCTTGAAGGTCAATCCAAATGCCTGCACTGGTTTGGAGGGCGTTTTGTAAAGTTGTGTCAGAAGCCAGCGCGTGACCGGGACGTTCCCGGCACGAGCGATCAGATACAGCGTGAGATGATGCGCTGTTTCGGGCGGAAGGCGAAAGAGAAGAGAACGAAATGATTTATACATGATTCCTGGAGAGTCTTGTCAGTGTTTCGATGATTGGCAGAACATAGCGCAGCCGCTTATTGGTTTCCTCGATGCTGTTCTCTCGCTCGCATTTGAGTTCATCTGCAGAACGCGAGAGGATAAACGGATCTTCCCATGCCAGCCAGTCGACCTCGCGTGTCTTGATGTTCTCCTGCATATAAAAGATCATCTCAGCGATCATGCTTAGATCAGGATTCTTCACAAGAGGCATCACCTCAGACAACTGTGCGGCCCGCACCGCAATGTGGCACCAGGCATAATCCAATGCACCGCCAAAGAGATTCTTTCCGACAGTCGTCACAATGCCTTCGAGTTGACGATAGTTCTGAGGATGTGTATCCCAGGCATATTGCGAACGCTGAAAGATCATGGGGACATCGGCATTGGAAAGCGAGTCGATATCTGCAAGAAATGCATCTCGATATTCACCTTCCAATGCGAAGGCGACACGGTCCAGATAGCATAGATGGACGATCTGGTCCGGCGGCGCGGCCCGCCCGACGCGATGATAGAGATAATGAAAGTGCTCACCAATGGGCATATCGCGGTCGATGACAAAGATCGTAAAGAATTTATCAGCCTGCAACTGCTGAATATGATCCATGTGCCGGAACGTGGAAAGAGACGGGCAAAGATAGGCTCGCTCGAAGTGCGCCTTCAAATCGGGGAGAATGGCCTGTAAGTGATGGAACAGGGTTCCATCGGGGTCGGCATAGGGAAACGCCAGGGCTGGTTTCATCTATTCTTTTCGTTGTCCACTCTTGACCAAAAAGTATTGTACGATCTCCTCTTCGGGATGAGGAATATTCATCAGCGCGAACATGGCTGCCATTTCGCCGCGATGGTGGGTATTGTGGTTCGGCGGCTGGACCATCATCTGCCAGAGTGGAAGCGTGAACGTTTCGCCTTTGGGGTTGTTAAACGTCACCGCGCGCTGAAGTGATTCTTCGGTTTGTTCAGCAATGATGGCGCGCATGTTCTTTTCCACATCCATCCAATAGGAACGGATCGCTGCCACATCAGAGAAATCCTTTGAGTCGAGAAATGTCCCGGTTTCGCCGCGCCAGCGCTGCGGCCACATGCGCTCGGAACTCATCATGTGTACCAGCACGGCATGGACACTGTCCCAGCTGTGACCCTGTTTGCGGAAGAGCTGTTCCTCTGTGAGTGTTTCCGCGACGGCCAGATAGCGTTTGTTTGCCCAATAATTGTACTCATAGACATGATCAAGGTACTCTTTCAATTGCATATGAACTCCAAAGATTCACTACAAAGGTTACTACAGTTTGAAAAACGACGGGACAAATTCGTGCTCATCCTGTTATTCTGTCCTGGTCCGGATCATCTTGAACAAAGTCTCTAACCACTGAGACACGGAGTCACAGAGTTTTTTCTCCGTGTCTTCGTGTCTCAGTGGTTTAAAAATGCCGTCGACTTGAACATAAGCTAGGAAATTCGTGGTTACAATGGTTCGAGAGGATAGCGAGCGACTGTGTCATAGATTCTCAAAACGATCTCTTACGCGTTAGAAAAGACCAGACAATAGCTGTGTTTATAACCATACCCGTATTGATCCCAGACGACCATGATCTCGCCTTCAAAATGAAGGACCTGCCGCACTTCCCGCGCAATGTCCCACGCCAGGGTAGTGACGTGCCCCTGCTTCTTCAGGTTCGCGGCTTCGATGACCACATGACCCGATGGATTCAACTTCGCTGCCACCTGTGAAAAGATATGTCGCATCTCTTCCAGATACGACGGGTAATCAAATCCCTTTTGCCTGTAATCTACGAATGGGTTTTCACTATCCCTCTCATTCGTATATGGCGGTGAGGTGAGGCACAGATCGAAGTTCGGCAGATCGTACTCCTGGAGTTTGCGCGAGTCGCCTTCGACCAGATGTTCTGGATGAGCGATCAATCCACGTATATAGTCGGCTTTGGGCTTGCTGTATTCGATGCCATAACCGGCGCGTCCCAATTCCTCTGCAATAAGCAGTGTAGTCCCAAATCCTGCAAATGGATCGAAAACGACTTGTCCTTCGGTTGTGTATGCCCGGATGAAATGTTCCAGCATATTTTCTGAGGCGCGCACATCTTCGTGCAGAAACCTGGCAGGCAGCACAGAGCGATGGCCGCGCGCGAATTGCAGCCAGGTTTGGGCGGGTTCTTCGGGTTTTGTTTCCCGGTTTGACTTGTTTGCGTAGCGTAATTGCTGCGCCAGGGTGCCTGGTCCGCGTCGTTTCACTTTTCCTCCAGATGTAGAGCGGGATTAATCCCGCTTTACATTCTTCTTCAGCATCTCGATCGTTTTCGCGATTCGTTTCTGGCGCGTCTCTTCCTTTTTGGCTTCGTTGATCCACATCACATATTCGCGCTGATGAGTGTATGACAATTTTTCAAAGAATACTTTGGCGTCCTTCTCGGTTTTGAACGCCTTCTTCAATTCTGCAGGGATTTCGACGACGCGTTCTTCGGTGTCTGGCTCCACCGTCACTTTGACTTCATCGCCAAATGTTTTTCCGGCCTGCTCGCGGATCGATTTGAGTACCAATAGCAAATGACAGTCTGTGCCCATGCGCACCAGCGTGCCGCGATAGGGGATGCCTTCGATCAACGCCTTGACTCTGGGCTTCTTCGAGCCGAATTCCTTTTCCACATCGAAGGGCACTTCCACGAAGGCGCCGCCTCCGCCTGCGTTTTGGATCACCGCTTTAAACGTCTTTTTTGTCATGGTCGGTACCTTTCCTTCAGATTCCTTGGAATCTGATTTTTACCACTGATCCACACCCCAACAATTGTATCCAGAATGGAAAATGTAAAACTGATCAGAACGGCTGTGTCAAAACGACCCATCACCAACGCATCCAGGATGGGAAGTCCTTCCGTCGCAGCGCGCAGCCGCAATGCGGTGGGGATCAGGGCTCCCACGATCATGCCGAATGTGCCGCCGAACAGCATGCCCGCAAAATATCCGACGCCTACGCCGCCAGTCAGGCCGGCCGCCTTTACGGTGACTACGGCAGTGAGGATCCCATTGATGACGCCGAAGACGAGTCCAATCGCGAAACCCAGAAGGATCCCATTTATGTTTTGCGTGATCGCTCCCAACCCAATGCCCATCAAAGCGCCGACGATGCCCCCGATGCGACTTCCCAATTGGATGCTGGGCCGCATGATGGACGGATCGGTCAGGGATGCTTTCTCCCAGCGGCTGAACGGGTCTCTGCTCTTCAATCGGATGTGTTCGACGTGCAGTTTCGCCAGCCACTTATGCGTGCCGCCCGGCTCAATACACTCAACATCGAAGATGTGACCGTCATGCTTCTCGAGCACTACTCCCACATCTCCGACGTTCATTACATCTGCGTATTTGGCCGGTACTTCGATCACTTCCACCAGATCGTACCGATCAATTACATAAACATCCATCATCACTCGACATCGATCTACCCATAAAAAGGAACATGTTGTTTTTTCGAATCGCGGGAAGCCGGTATTTTCCACCAACCCACCCACTTACCTCTGCCTCATACAATCAGAAATCCTCAGGGCTGGCTGTGCGCAAGAAATTTTCTCGTCTCTTCAATTTTATCCTTCTCTACGTTTCCATTTTTTTCCCAATACGCGAGCAATTGGCTGATCGTCAACACTGCATGCATAGTGTAACCTGCGTGCGCGAGCGACTCTTTGGCGCCGGATTGACGGTCCACCAGAACAACCACATCCTTCACGACCAGCCCTGCACCGGTCAGTTTTTCGATGGCTTCGAATTTGCTTCCGCCCGTGGTGGCGAGGTCATCGATGACAACGACCGTCTCGCCAGCATGATATTCACCTTCGATCTCCGCTTTTGTGCCGTAGGTTTTCACTTCCTTGCGCGGGTAGATCATGGGATAGTCCCCGGCCAGGCTGATGGCGGTGGCGATGGGAATGGCAGCGTATGGCAAGCCTGCGATGCGTGAAAAGTGGAGGGTGGAAAGTAAAGGCAGGTAGGCCTGGGCAATATCTGCAAGGAGTTTGGGATAGGTAATGATCTGGCGCAGGTCGATGTAGATCGGAGATTTGAGTCCAGACTTGAGGGTGAATCCGCCGAATTTGATGCAGCCCGCCGAAAGCAATCCATCAGCGAGTGATGAGAGATGAGCGTCGAGTTGTGGCATGGTAAATACCTTTTTGCCACGGAGTCACGGAGACGCTGAGATTCTTAATTCTTTTCTCTGTGACTCCGTGTCTCAGTGGCTAATGTGAAGTTTGATTTGCAATATCTCATCCCGTAGTTCTGCTGCAGCGAGATCGGGCTTCTCTGCACGCGCGATGGAACGGGAGATGGGAAGTAAAAGTCCCTTGCCGTCTTTGCGGAGACCTGCTTTCAGTGTGGCTTCCAATTCGCCGCCCTGCGTGCCGACGCCGGGAGCCAGGAACCAGAGATCAGGCGCGGCAGCACGGACGCGTTTCATCGCCTCGATGTGAGTCGCGCCGACGACCAGCCCGATATTGTTGCGGATATTCCAGGATCGAGCCAGTTTCGCGACATGCTCATAAAGCAGATCACCATTTTCCAAGACGATATCCTGTAAATCACCTGAACCCGGGTTGCTCGTCTTGCATAGCAGGAACACTCCCTTTTGCGAATAATTCAGAAAGGGTTCAATCGAGTCTTTTCCCAGATAAGGGCTCAGTGTGATGCAATCGGCGTCCAGCTTCTCGAACGTGGATTTGGCGTAGGCTTCCGCTGTGGAAGCAATGTCGCCTCGCTTGGCGTCCAGGATGACAGGGATCATAGAGCCCATGCGATTCGATTCATCCTGGATAGCGTCGATGACGTCCTTGAGCGCGGTCCAGCCCTCGGCGCCGAAGACTTCGAAGAACGCGGCGTTGGGTTTAAAAGCCGCAGCGTAGCGCGATGTCTGTTTAACAAGATTCAGGCAGAAGTCCCGCGCTGATTCGGCTGTGGGGATGGGCAGCTGCCCGTCCATATGAAGGTCAGAAACGTGTGGGTCGAGTCCAATGCATAAAAGAGAGGAGCAATCGTCAACGCGTTTTTCAAGAAAGGAGAAGAAACTTTCCATAACAATTCCTTTTACCACGGAGACACGAAGGCACGGAGTTTTAAAAATCTCAGTGTCTCCGTGTCTCAGTGGTTAAGCTTTTCCTAATACCATCGCCAATAATGCCATCCTAACATACAAACCATATTCCATCTGGCGGAAATAGGCGGCGCGCGGATCGTCGTCAAAGTCCACGCTGATCTCGCCGACGCGCGGCAGTGGGTGCATAACGATCATTTCCTGCTTGGCGTCTTTCATGATCTCGGGGTCGATCACATACGCGCCCTTGACCTTTTCATACTCGGCGGGGTCTTCAAAACGCTCCTTTTGAACGCGGGTCACATACAACACGTCAGTGTCTGGGAGGATTTCAGAGAGCGAGCTGTATTCCGCCTGTGGGATGCCCTTCTCGGAGACTTCGTTCATCACTTCCTTCGGCATTCGCAGGATCTCAGGCGAGACGTAATTGATCCTGACGTTGAACAGCGACAGCAGCCGCGCCAGAGAATGGACGGTGCGTCCGTATTTCAGGTCACCCAGCATCGTAACAGTCATACCATCGATGTCCCCGGCAGCAAGTTCCTCGAAGATGGTGAACATATCGAGCAGCGCCTGCGTGGGATGTTCGCCGATTCCGTCGCCGGCATTGATCACCGGTTTGCGGGCTGCCCTGGCTGCAATAGCTGCCGAGCCTGTTTCAGGATGGCGGAGAACGATCACATCAGCATAACATTCGAGCGTGCGGATGGTGTCAGGCAGACTCTCACCCTTTGAGACCGACGAGTATCTCACTTCATTGATCGGGATCACGGAACCGCCAAGCCGTTCCATCGCCGCAGTGAACGACGACGATGTACGCGTGGATGGTTCATAGAACAGGTTGGCAAGGATCTTGCCTTTCAGCAGGTCGAATGTTCCGACGCGCTCGACCATGCCGCGCATCTCGTGCGCCACGCCGAAGACGTACTCGAGGTCGCTGCGTTCAAACTGTTTGACGGATATGATGTCCTTGCCATACCATTCGGCGTTCTTGTTCTCGCCGAAGGGCAGGTACGGAGAGGGGGATTGTGTTGGCATTTGTTGATCCTTTGATAAGTAGTGAATTGGAGATTAGAGACTGGAGATTGAAGCCTCGATTCGCACGATGGGTGAGGCTGATTCCGTTTTGAGAAGCATTTCGTACCTGTCAGATTCAGGCTGTTGCCAAAAGGCACACAACGTATTAGAATTGGCATATGAAATATTTTTCCTGGAATGAAGAGAAAAATCAGCTATTGAAGGAAGAACGGCAGATTTCATTCGAGGATGTTGTCTTTTATATCTCCCAGGGATTTTTGTTGGATGTACTGGAGCATCCCAATCAGGAGAAGTATCAAGGACAGAAGATATTCGTTGTAGAGATTGATGAGTATGCATACCTGGTTCCATTTATTGAAGGTGAGCAGGAGATCTTTTTGAAAACCATTATTCCAAGCCGTAAAGCGACCAGAACGTATTTGAAAGGTGACGAAAAATGAGCAAGCTAAAACTCCAACAGGATGAACTGGAACTTCTTGCTTCCTACGAAGCTGATGAGTGGAAATCAGCAAGAAAAGTCAAAGAACAAAAGGAACAATATCGTGCTTATGCCCGCGCCACCTTGCGCAAGGACAAGCGCGTTAACATCCGCATTTCAGAGAAAGACCTCCTTGCTTTGCAAAAGCGCGCCGTTCGCCAGGGTATTCCTTATCAGACATTGATCTCAAGCGTGCTGCATAAGTACGTCAATGGCGGGTTGACCGAAGAGTAACGTGCCAAGTGTTTGTGGTACTCACCCGCTCCTGTTATAAGGGCGGGTGCTTTGTTTTAATCCTCATGTCTATGATGAATATCAGGCATGTGTCCGTGCTCATGCTGTGAATGTGGATGTTCGTGTTCGTGTGAGTGAACTTCGTCATGCCCGTCATGGACGTGGAATTCGTCATGGCTATGCCTGTGTTCATGAACGACAGGCATGTGAATATGGAAATGAGCATGTTCTTCATTCGCCAATAAATAGGCTCCGAGCATCATCAAGACCGCTGCAAGTGCAAAGGGCAATGTAACAGGGTCCTGGAATATGACAATCGAAAGCAGCACGCCGGCCAGCGGAGCCGTCCCGTACAGCGCGCTGGTACGTGCTGCGCCGAGCCCGCGCATGGAGTAGATAAAGAGCATGGTGCTGAGTCCATACGAAATGAAACCAAGCAGGAGAATGCGCAGGATGATGGATAAAGCCGGAGGCTGTTGACCCAGCCCCAGTCCGAGAAGAAGCGAGAAGGAACCGGCGACGAGTCCCTTCCAGGCGACGATCGTCAATGGGTCCTTGGCAGAGATGTTGCGGGTGAAGTTGTTATCCACGCCCCAGAGGACGCAGGCGAGGATAACACCCAGGGCGCCGAGGGATAAACCGAATCCGCTTGCGAGATCGGTGGAGAGAAAAATACTGGCGAGCGTGATAATGAGTATGGCAGCCAGGGCGCGGCGGCTGATCGATTCACGGAAGAAAAATAACGCAATGAGTGTTGTGCCCACGCCTTCGAAGTTCAATAACAGGGATGCGGTGGATGCCGGAGTATTTTTCAAGCTGAACATCAAGATGATCGGGGCGAGGATTCCACCAGAGATGATCGCACCAGCCAGCCACCCTATGTCGGGACGGCGGATGCCCGCTTCTTTTTGATTCTTCGTCAGTCGCTGATAGAGTTTGATCAGCGAAATCCCGGTCCCGCTTCCGAGATAGAGGAATGCTGCCATCAGAACGGGCGGTACATCTCCGAGCAGGAGCTTTGCTATGGGCGCGCTGGCGCCGAAGAAGAGCGCCGCGAGTAATGCCTGAAGGATATAGCTGATGTTCGTTTTCATTGCCCAGACATGCTCTTCAGATCAAATAAATGATTTGCCAGTGGGATGATATTGACCAGCGGCTCTTCATACGGGTGAACTCGCCGGATGATATTGACTGCTTCGTTCACGAGTTCGCGTTTGCAATTCACTTCGATCTTTGCTTCCCTGGTTTCCTGGATTTTTCCGATCTCACCATCGAACGGATTCGCCCCTGGTAATGGGCGAAAATATCCTTTGACTGTTGTAATGGCTACACAGTGGTCGTAATCTCCGAGCTTGCCGACGCCGATCTTTGCCAGGTGATCGCGAACCTTTAGGGCATATTCCTGTGGGACAAAAATTTCGAGTTTTACGTCTGTGAAGTTTTCCATACGCTACTCCTCTATCAATTTCCATTCTACCGGATGGGTTTGCTTATGCATTTCCCACTCCTCGGCGAGGATAGCATAGATCAACTCATCCCACCATCTATCTTTAAAGTATGCTTTGTGACGAAGCCGACCTTCGAGTCGCATACCCAATTTCTCAAGCACATGGGCTGAACCAGTGTTGTCAGCAACAAGGTCCGCCCAAATACGGTGAACAGTGAAATGGCGAAATCCAAAATCGACGATGGCATGCGCCGCTTCGGTGGCGTAACCGTAATTCCAATATTTGGGATCGAACTCATAGCCGATATTTGCTTCGGTCGCATTGGCTTCATCCATACGGACGCCGCAGTTTCCGATCAATAGATCGTTAGATTTCAAAACGACGGCCAGTTGGAATTTGATACGAGGGTTGCCTTGCTGCTGATCCAGAAACCAACCAACAAAATCCTGTACAGCATCAGGCGTTCGTTCTGTCCAATGGTTATAACGCAAATACAGCGGGTCAGATTGGTATTCCAGAACCCGCTGCCAGTCATCTTCCACAAAATCCCGTAGGATCAGTCGTTGGGTTTTGAGTTTCATATTGTTTTCATATGCCGCTTGACGGCATGGCTGAAAATGACTATGATAAATGTATAAAAGTCGAAAGACTTTCCTGCCTCGCGAAAAGTCGCCATCTGTGGCGGCCTGCCCCCATCTCCACGTGATGGATCGGGATAGCGAGGCAGGTTGGCTTTAATCCCCATACTCCACCAATTTTCTAATCTTGCCAGCTATCATGTCGTATGCTTCACTTTGCTTGTGAGCATCACGGCGCAATACGGCTCCCGCTACCAGATCGGCAACTTGAATAAGAGGTTCACTTTGTGAACGCCGTACAGAAATACGGCGAAACCCATGTTTGATTTCGCGTGCTTTCATAATTCGCTTTAATTCATCTCTTGTTTGTTCTGGATAGCCATATTCATCTAAAATCAATGTACCACCCTCACGTTTTGCCGGAGGGATGTGTCGAATCAGTTCGGATACGAAGTACAAGTAGAAATTCAAACCGGGAACAAGAATTTTGAGCGGGTCAGAAATTCTGGTTTTGTCTACGATAATCGCCCAAGCATCAAAATCCGCCTGGCATAATGACTCAAAAAGAAGACTACGCAATTTTGCAGACGCCAATGAATTAAAATGAAAATCGAAATTCTTTGGGAGATAGGCCTTTTGCCGGACAATATCAAGGAGATTACGCAATCCATCAGGATTTTGTGTTCCAATGACTGCAACAACAAAATATCGGGATGCTCCTCTCATAAAACTGAAGCTTCCGTCACCGGATTCATCACCTGCAAAGGTAAAAGTGATCATTCATTACTCCCTAACGTTTTTTCCATAACCTTGTTCAACCACTATCTTTCCATCTTCGAAGGCTGTTTGACCGCGCAGGATCACTTTCTTTACTTTACCTTTGACCTTCCATCCTTCGAAGGGAGTCCAGCCGCAGCGCGTGAACTGATCTGCGGCGTGAATTTCGTATTCAGCGTTTTCGTCCACTTCGACCCAGGTTTCGGGTTGTTCAGGGAGATTGAATATCCTGCGCGGGTTGATCACGGAACGTCGAATAATATCGTCAATGGTCAATCGCTTTTCGCTGACAGCAGTTAATAGTAAAGGAAGTAATGTTTCCAAACCAGGGAATCCAGGTGGAGGGTCCTCGGAGTCTTTTTCTGCGAGGGTGTGAGGCGCGTGGTCGGTTGCAAAACAGTCGATGATATCGAGGTTGTTCCAGAGTGCGTCTACATCCGTCTGCGTGGCGAGGCGAGGGCGGACTTCGCGCCTGCCATTCACCATCACCCCTAACCCTCCCTGCGCTTCGCTACGGGAGGCTTCGCGATCTCCCTGAGGGAGAGGAGAATCAGCGGTGAGGAACAAATGGTGCGGACATACCTCACAAGTTACCTTAATTCCCTTTTCTTTCGCGGCTTTGATGAGCAGGACCTCCTCCTTCAACGATATGTGTGCGATGTGAACGGGACGGTCATAGATCGCCGCGAATAATATCCCAGCCGCCATGGTTCTGGATTCAGCATGTAGTACGATGGGAAAATTCTTTGGAAACTTTTCGAAATGCGGCATCCAGAGGGTCATGTCGTCGAGACGTAACTCTCCGAATGTGGAGTCGAGATACATTTTCAGGCCGGCGGCCTTAGATGCAATCTCATGTAGCGGAGGGCGGCTGCCGTCCCCCACGGCATTGTTGGGGCCTGCGCCGACGAATTGGGCATAGTCGCAGTGTGCTTTTTTCCTTGCTGCCTCCAGAGCAAGCTCAAGTGTCGAACGATCGAAAATCGGAGGTTTCGTATTCGGCATCGCCAGGATCATGGTCACGCCGCCGGCCAGGGCAGCCGACGTTGCCGTATCCCAGTCTTCCTTGTGGGTTTGACCGGGTTCGCGAACGTGGACGTGCGGGTCGATCAGGCCGGGGAGTCGAATCATGTGTCAGGATTTCTCCCTCACCCTAGCCCTCTCCCGCAAGGAGAGGGGACGGCAAGGTAAAAAAAGAGAGCCGCTGGAGGCGACTCTCTAACTTCCAAAAGCAGAAACAATCATTCCAAAAAGATATGGAGGGAAGGATCGCTTGCGTTGGGGATGTCTGTGCATTGGGCGGAATTTTACGCCGATTTGGGAGGGTGTCAAGGGGTTGGCAAATCCAAACTTGCGAAGCGAAAGAATATTTCAGTTCATGACAATTTCTAAGCGTGAAGGGTATAATCCCGCGCAACAATTCGTCGCAAGTACCGCAACTTTGTTAAGTGGTATGGCATTTCGAACGTTTTCTACCGATCTGTTTGAAACCAGCCCATAAATTCAAGTGGTTGCGGCACAAGGAGAAACATTATGGCATACACAAACGTCAAGGTGCCCGAAGGCGGGGCAAAGATCTCGATCAAAGATGGAAAACTCCAGGTTCCTGATAACCCGATCCTCCCATTTGTGGAGGGCGATGGTACTGGGCGTGACATTTGGAGGGCGTCGGTGCGTGTGTTCGATGCAGCCGTGGAGAAGGCGTACGGCGGCAAACGCAAGATCCATTGGATGGAAGTGTACGCGGGGGAAAAGTCGTTCAAGCTGTTCCAAAGCTGGCTGCCAGACGAAACGACCGAAGCGTTCAATGAATTCCTGGTGGGGATCAAGGGACCGCTCACGACTCCGATCGGAGGCGGCATCCGTTCCCTGAACGTTGCCCTGCGCAAACTGCTGGACTTGTACGTTTGCCAGCGCCCGGTGCGTTACTACAACGGTGTGCCCTCTCCAGTAAAGCATCCTGAATTTGTAGATATGGTTATCTTCCGCGAAAATACTGAGGATATCTATGCGGGCATCGAGTTCGCCAATGGGACGGAGGACAATCAAAAGTTCAAGCAGTTATTCAAGGAAACCTTTCCCAAGGAATATGGCAAGATGCGTTTTCCAGAGACCTCCGGCATTGGCTTCAAACCTGTCTCTGAGGAAGGCACCTCGCGCCTGGTGCGGGCCGCGATCCAGTGGGCGCTGGAGAACAAACGCAAGAGCATAAACTTCGTGCATAAAGGCAATATCATGAAGTTCACCGAAGGCGCCTTCAAGGATTGGGGCTATCAGGTGGGCAAGCAGGAATTCCGGGACGATGTGGTGACCGAGCGCGAAAGCTGGATCCTGGGCAACAAGGAAAAGAATCCAAATCTCTCGGTGGAAGATAACGCAAAAATGATCGACCCTGGTTTCGAGATGATGAGCCCCGCCCAGCAGGCGGAGATCAAAGCCGAGGTGGAAGACGCGCTCAAGTTATGGGATACGCACGGCGACGGCAAGTGGAAATCCAAATTGTTGTTGAAGGATTCCATTGCCGATGTAACGCTGCAGTTTGTTCTCATCCGCCCGAAGGATTACGACGTGATCGCCACCATGAATCTCAATGGCGATTACCTCTCCGACGCGCTGGCGGCACAGGTGGGCGGTATAGGCATTGCTCCGGGTGCGAATATCAATTATGTGACCGGCCACGCCATCTTCGAAGCAACCCACGGCACCGCGCCGAAATACGCCGACCTCGATAAAGTAAACCCGGGCTCGGTGATCCTCTCTGGTGAGATGATGCTGCGCTATATGGGTTGGGGTGAAGCCGCAGATTTGATCGTCAAAGGAATGGAAGGCGCGATCAATTCGAAGACTGTCACATATGACTTCGCCCGCCTGATGGATGGCGCCAAGGAAGTGAAATGCTCTGAATTCGCGAATGCGATCATTGAGCATATGTAGAGTTACGAAGTAAAAAGTCCCGCAGAGCGGCGTCGCTTGTGCGGGATCTATGAGATGGTGCCAAAGGCGCTCATAAGTAGTGAGAGGTAAAAGTCAGGATGTTAAAGTCCTGACTTTTGTTTAATCAAATGTGATTCGTTGACAAAAGTAGTTAAAATTTAGATGGGTTGCAGAATAAGCCTTCAGGAAAAAACAATGCCGACTGCCTTGCGAATTGGTCCATATCGGTTCTACTTTTACTCCTACGATTGCGGCGAACCACGACATATGCATGTGGATCGGGAGAACCTAAGCGTAAAGATTTGGCTTGACCCTTGTTGTGTCTCTTGCTGAAAATCATGGTTACAGTCGAAGGGAATTGCGAGAGATTGAAAGGATTGCAACAGAGAATTTGGAGATATTACGAAATGAATGGGACAACTTCTGCAGTGGTAACTCTTAACTTGCCCCGAGTTACCGGTGTATCTATAACAGACGATACATTGTCCGTGGACTTGGAGGACGGGCGAACTATCTCTGTGCCGATTGGTTGGTATCCACGTCTTGTACATGGAACATCCATGGAGCGTGCAAATGTCCAGATCGCAGGTGCGGGCTTTGGACTTCACTGGCCCGATTTGGATGAAGATATTGGCATCGAGGGAATTTTGCTTGGTAAACGTTCTAATGAAAATCCACAGTCATTTGAGAAATGGCTGCAAGCAAGAAAACAATGATAAAAACTATAGAGCAAAGTCCCGCAGAGCGGCCCCGCTTGTGCGGGATCTATGAGATGGCGCCCAAGGCGCTCATAAAAAGTAAAAGGTCGCGCCATGTGCGCGACCTTTTTTGATTCAGTAGCATGTCTGACGTTATTTTATACCGACTAATTCAACGTCGAACACGAGCGTGGCATTCGGGGGAATGACTCCACCAGCACCATGCTCACCATAACCAAGTTCCGGCGGGATAATGAGCTGGGCCTTGCCGCCCACTTTCATCAGGGCGATACCTTCGTCCCAGCCTTTGATGACGCGTCCTTGCCCGAGCGCGAAGCTGATCGGCTCGCCGCGTGAGATGGAACTGTCGAACACCTTTCCATCGGGGAATTTACCTGTGTAATGTACGCTGACTGTTTTTCCGGCTTGAGCCTGCGCGCCAGTGCCGGCTTCGATTTCGATGTATTCCAATCCGCTTGCTGTTTTCATGATCTCTCCTTTCCAGGTTGAGTTGTCGAGCAATTGTACCTGTTGTGGAAAAGAAATCAAAAGCCGCCCCATATCGGAGGCGGCTCGGTTGTGATGAGATCGGTCACTTCATGGTAATGCAGTTGCAGCTGGCTCCGTTGTCGGTTCAACGAACAATATAGCGGCCTCTTCCGCCGTCCTGGGCATACCGTTCATAATCCAGCGGATGAAAGCATCGATCACATCGGGTTTGAGATGTCCTTTGGGAGGCATGACGCCGATCATTTCTTCATTGGGATTCTCGGGATTCATGATCGGCGTTCCCTGAATGACCTGCAGGAAATAACTGTCCGGGTCACCGGCAATAATATTCCCGTCTTTGTTTTCACCGCTCGTGAGAATCTCTTCGTAAGTGGTCATCAAATACTCGTTGTTGTCCTTGCCAGCACGGTGGCACGAAATGCAATAACGCTTGACAATTGGCGCGATGTGCACCTCATAGGAAGGCACTTCGGCTTCTGCCAGGGCTGGGAAGAGTTCGGGGATCACGGGCGCTTCGAAGCGATCGTCCCAGGAGTAACGCATGAACGTGATGATATGATCGATCTCGCCGCGGGTTAGCCCTTCGGCATTGTAGGACTTGCCGAGTGGAGGCATACCTGCATTGGGGCGTCCATAGGCAATGATTTCATACATGGCAGAATCGGTGATCGTGTACAACACGTCGGTGCTGTTGATGGGCGTAATCTCTTCCCCCTCGAGTCCTTCCACGCCTTCGATAACCGCCACGGAGCCATCGTCACCGTGGCATTCCACACAATGGACAGAATACAGGTCCTGCCCGGCGACGATCTGGTCGACGAGAGTGGTTGCTACTTCCACTTCTTCCGGCCTGGGATATGATGCAGCACGCGCGCTGACAACCACCGTCATCACAAGCATGGCAAGAGCGCCTGCCGCCGTTATGTAGATCGGCAGACTCCGCCGCGTGGATTGATGAAAGATATCGCGTTTGAATATGTAAAAGGCAACAAGAATTGTGAGAATTGCCGTGGGGATCCACAGTCCGCCAATGGCTTGCAGGGTTGTGGACGCGGCTAATTCGTTCGCGTTCGGAGCGGCGGGCAGGCTTGCCATAACGGTCAACAGCACAATATCCAGGATGATCGTGCCCATGAACGTCAGTGCAAAGATGCGGCGGGAATAATGTCGATAGGGGGATTTATCCAGCAGGGGTAGTAGGGTCAACAATCCAACGCCAACGCCTGGGACCAGAACCGTTGCCAGCCATTCAATCTTCCCAACGAGTGGGATCTGTCCGTAAAGCGCCAGGAATTTGAAGAGGAAGAGGAAATACCATTCCGGACGCGGCAGGTAGGACGTGTCGGCAGGGTCGGCTTTGGGTTCGGGCGCAACGCCGATAAACGCGGCCAGCAAAATGAGAACCGTAAAGATGGCCAGGGAAACGACCAGGTCCTTGTAGATGCTGTCTGGCCAGAATCGTTCGCCTCTGTTGAGTTCACGTTCGTAACGTTCGTTGATCTTCTGTTTTGTTTCGTTGTCCATGATGCCTCCCTGAGCGGAAGGCGCAGCCCGACACTTGCACCTGTGTGCTAGTGCAGGTGAGTCGAAGGGCCGTTACAAATGCGCTTCGACTTCGCTACGCTCCGCTCAGCGCGAGATCAATCTTCTTTTGTCGGAAAATGCGATTCGCCGTGCCTGATGATGAGATACAGATGCACGCCGATCAGTCCCGCCAGTGCAGCCGGGATCATCCAGATGTGGGCGGAGAAGAAGCGCTGCAGGGTGAGCGCACTCAGATCTGGGCCGCCGCGCAGTGCTTTGAGGACGAAGTCGCCCACAAAAGGAACGCTGCCGGCGATCTGTGTACCCACGGTCGTTGCCCAATAGGCTCTTTGATTCCACGGCAGCAGGTAACCGGTGAATCCCATGCCGATGGTAGTGAGCAGGAGTCCGATGCCGATCAGCCAGGTCAGCTCACGCGGATATTTATACGATGCGGTGATGAACACACGCAGCATATGGATGAAAACCACGAGCACCATCAACGACGCACCCCAGTGATGTATGCCGCGGATCAACCACCCGAAGGCCACACCTTCCATGATGTACTGGACCGAGTCATAGGCATGATCGGGTGAAGGCGTGTAATACACTGTCAGGAAAATTCCGGTTGCTCCCTGTAAAACAAAAAGGAACAGGCTTGCAGAGCCAAGCGTGTTCCACCAGTTGCCCTTTGGTTCAGGGCGGTCCAAAACACTTTTGTAAATGTCGTTCAGTCCGAGCCGTTCATCCAGCCAATCGAACATTTTTTTCCACATGAGTTGCTCCATGAATGTCACTCTGAGTGAGTGACGCCTTGCGCGCCACGACGGAAGGGTCCCTATTACAATGATAGAGATGCTTCGCTCCGCTCAGCATGACATTGGGTGGTTATGCTTCTTTGTAGAAGATCTCCAGATTGCCATCTTCAGATACACGGAATTCTGTATACTGGCGCAGCGGATGAGGCGGGGGTCCGTCCAGCACTTCGCCCTGCTGCCCAAACTTGGCGTCGTGGCACGGGCAAAGATACACTTTGTCAGACTCAGACCAGTTCACAGTGCAGGCAAGATGTGTGCACTTGCTGTCCAGGATGAACAGATCATTCGGATCTTCAGACTTGCGTATGACAAATCCCCCGTGGCTGGTGGATGTCCGCTCCCAGCCATTGACCTGTACACGGGTGAATGAGAACGGAGTCGGTTTGCCGATGGGCATGTCCAACAGTTTGCCGATGGGAATCCAGTCCTCCTTCGCGCTCTCCTTGAGGGCAGGGTCGATGAGATAGGCAATTGTAGGGATACCAATGACGGCCGTAATCAAGCCGCCGATGACGGCAGCAGCGCCCTTGATGAATTCCCGCCTGTTGATGGATTCAGACATACGCACCTCCAAAACAATGTCATTGTCGCCTTTGGCTTGCATCGCAACCCGTATTTACGGGGTAATGACATCAAGTTTCGATTACACAGTACCGCAATATCCCGTCAACCGTTTATTAAAAATCATCCTGTTAGATTACTCTTTAAGTTTACTTTTTTTGAAGACAAGCGGTAGAATAAGACCGCTTTGACAGTTGTGTATTCTGGATTATAAGGGTCAACGCCCTCTTTATTAGAGGAAGTCTGAAACGAATAAGCCATGAGTATTGTCACCTTTTACTACTTTGGTACGAATGAGATAATGCCTGTCAAACATCAGCCTTGCGAAGGTTTTGACAGGTATAGGATGGATAGCAAGGCAAACCTTCGCAAGGTTAATCCAAGTGACAGTGAGGAGGCTTAGATGGGCCTGAACAGGAACGTTCCCCTGGCGACAGGATTGCGCTACCAGGGAAAAGGCGGGCAGCTTGCATTCGTCTTGCATCGCATCGGTGGGGTTGGCATGGCAGTCTTTGTGACCATGCACATTGTGGCATCGTTTTTCGGCGGCGAAATCGGTGGATATTTGAATAACATCTATGAGAACTGGTTCTTCCAGCTTTTTGTTTTCTTCTCAGCCTTGTTCCACGCCATCAATGGATTAAGGATCACGCTGCTCGACCTGTGGCCACGATTATGGGAGCACCAGCAGGAAGCCGTCTGGCTGCAGTGGGCGGTCTTTATCCCGATCTTTGGCATCGCGGCGTATGCGATCATCGCTTCGGCACTGGGAGGCTAGGATGGCGATAAAATCCAGAACTCTTCCCTTAAACAAGCGCGGTCTCAATTTTGAAATGTTCATGTGGCTCTTCACGCGTCTCTCCGCGCTGGCGATCCATGGACTTATCCTCATCGCGGTGATCGGCGCCCTGATCATGGGCGCGCGCAATCAAATGAGCTTTGCCGATATTCTGCGCTGGGGCTTCATGCCCAATTCCAGC
This sequence comes from uncultured Anaerolinea sp., assembly GCA_964489725.1. Taxonomy (GTDB): domain Bacteria; phylum Chloroflexota; class Anaerolineae; order Anaerolineales; family Villigracilaceae; genus Defluviilinea. Next base: position 85,812 of record CAZBAX010000020.1, read on the forward strand.
CATGTCCAGAGCACGAACGTTCCTGCATTGGAACCGTGGGCAACGCCGTTCTGGGTTGTAACGGCCAGTCTGTTACTGCTCCTTGCAGTCGCACATGGTGTGCATGGACTGGTGGTGATCGCAGATGATTACATCGTTTCTGCACGTGGCAGAAATATCGTCCGCCTATTAAGTATCCTCATGATGATCTCGATGAGCTTCATGGGTCTGTATATCTTATGGAAGGATATCCTCTTCCCAGCCTCTTAAACACAAAGGGCACCAAGATCACTAAGGTTGGTAGCTTATAGATCAAGACAGAACCTCATTGATTTTGTTTGAGGATGATCTGGTCGGAAGGAATTGCATTGATGCCAAGTCCACAAAAGAGGATGTATTCTCTCTTTCCTACCACTTAAATCCCTGGTGTCCTTTGTGCCCTTCGTGGTAAAAGCTCTTATCTTGTAATCAGGAGTATTCATGGCAAATGTTCATCAATTTGACGTTATCGTCGTCGGTGCGGGCGGCGCGGGACTCATGGCGGGATTATATGCCTCACGCGGCGCAAAGACGGCCGTCATCAGCAAGCTGTATCCCACGCGTTCCCATACCGGCGCAGCCCAGGGCGGGATCAGCGCGGCGCTCGGCAACTATGAAGAAGACCGGCCCGAATGGCACATGTACGATACGGTTAAAGGGTCCGATTATCTGGGCGATCAGGATGCGATCGAGTTCATGACCGATGAAGCCATCGACGCGGTGCTGGAACTCGAGCATATGGGGCTGCCTTTTGATCGCACGCCCGAGGGCAAAATTTCCCAGCGTCCGTTTGGTGGACATACCAACAATGTAACCGGCAAGCCTGTCCGACGCGCAGCCCATGCCGCGGATCGTACCGGGCACATGATCCTGCAAACTTTGTATCAACAGTGCCTGAAGAACAAAGTTACGTTCTTCGATGAATATCAGGTGCTCGATTTTCTGATCGTCAACGGCAAAGCTGCGGGTGTCGTTGCTGTGTCACTGGCAACCGGTGAACTGCATACCTTCCATGCCAAGGCGGTGATCTTCGCTACCGGCGGACATGGCCGCATCTTTGAAGTAACATCGAACGCGTATGCCTACACCGGCGACGGGGCGGCGATCCTTTTGCGCCGCGGTTTGCCTCTCGAAGATATGGAGTTCTTCCAATTCCACCCCACCGGCATTTATAAATTGGGTATTCTCATTACCGAGGGTGTACGCGGCGAAGGTGGAATCCTGATCAACGGCAACGGTGAACGCTTTATGCCAAAGTATGCGCCGACTGTTAAAGATCTGGCGTCACGCGATGTGGTCTCACGCGCCATCTATACCGAGATCCGTGAGGGACGCGGCGTGAAAGGCTCGAACTATGTGTATCTGGACGTACGTCCTGAGTCGGTCATCAAATACGCCGCGATGGATGGGCGTACGAATCCGGATGGAACACCTTATGTAATTACCGGTGAACAAGTCCTCGCGAAACTTCCAGATATCATCGACTTTTGCCGCGTCTACCTGGGCGTGGACCCGCTCACACAGATGATGCCGATCCAGCCGACCGCGCATTACACGATGGGCGGTATCCCTACCAATAAATATGGCGAGGTGGTGATCGACAGCAGGAATACGGTCTTCCCAGGCTTGTATGCGGCCGGGGAATGTGCGTGTGTATCTGTGCATGGGGCAAACCGGTTGGGCACTAATTCATTGCTCGACCTGGTTGTCTTCGGCAAGCACGCGGGTCTCAGAGCCGCGGCGTACGCGAACCAGGCCGACTTCGAGAAACTGCCCGTCGACGCGCAAGCAGACTCAAGGTCCCAGTTCGACGCGCTGCGCAATGGGTCTGGTACGGCCAACGCGTTCGATATCTCCACGGAAATGAAAAAGGTCATGTTCGATGAAGTCGGCATCTATCGAAACGGCTCGGTGATGGAATCTGCCATCGATAAGATCCTCGAATTGAAGGAACGCTATAAGAATGTGCGCGTGAGCGATACCGGCAGGATCTTCAATACCGAGCTGCTCAACGCCTGGGAACTCGGCAACATGCTGGACGTTGCCGAGCTGGTGGCGGTCTGCGCGTTGAACCGCACCGAATCGCGCGGCGGACATACACGTGAGGATTACCCCGAGCGCGACGATGAGAACTGGTTGAAACACACTTTGGCCTGCCGCGAAAATGGAAAGATCAAGATCGAATACAAACCGGTCGTTATTACGAAGCATCAGCCGAAGGCAAGAGTTTATTGATTCCGTCCCATCCCTGCCCTTCCCTGATAAACGGGGAAGGGAGTCCCCTATCCCATTCGCGCTGAGCGGAGTGTTAGCGAAGACGAAGCGGGGAAGGGGTTAGGGTGAGGGCGCCAGGAGACTACACATGCAGATCACTCTAAAAGTTTTCCGCTATAACCCCGAAGTGGATAAGCAATTCCATTACGAGACGTACACCATCGAAGGCGAAGAGACCGACCGCATCCTGGATCTGCTCGAACATGTAAAGGGATATAAAGACGGCTCGCTCTCGTTCCGTCGTTCGTGCGCGCACGGCGTGTGCGGCTCGGATGCGATGCGCATCAACGGCAAAAATATGCTGGCCTGCAAAGCGCTTGTGCGCGATGTGGGTACGACGATCACGGTTGAACCACTGCTCGGCTTGAAGGTTGCCAAGGACCTGATCGTGGATATGGAGCCGTTCTTCGACAACTACAAGAAGATGCTTCCGTATTTCATCAATGACTCGCCTCTCCCCGAAGGCGGACGCGAGCGGCTGCAGACCCCCGAACAGCGCGCCCGCTTCGACGATACGACCAAGTGTATTCTGTGCGCCGCCTGCACCACATCCTGCCCATCATTCTGGGCCAGCGACGAATACTACGGTCCCGCCGCGCTGGTGGCTGCGCACCGATTCGTCTTCGACAGCCGCGACGAAGGCGCCGCCGAACGCATGGAAGTTATCAGCGAAACGAATGGACTTGCCCGCTGCCATACGATCTACAACTGCACCAACGCCTGCCCGCGTGATATTCAGATCACAAAAGCGATCGGGGAACTAAAGTTAGCAACGTTGACGGGCAAGATCGAGTAGGAAGTCCCGCAAAAGGGGATGGCGCCGAAGGCGCTCATAAAAAGTAAGAAGTAAGAAGTGGAGCGTGGAAAGCAGGCCGTGTCCGCAAGGATGCGGCTTGTTTATTATGTAGAAGGCCAACCCTCCAACGTACCACCAGGCTCCTATAATTCATACAAGCCATCTCCAAATACATTTCCGTCATTGCGAGGAGGGCCCAGCCCGACGAAGCAATCCTATTTACGGCACGTAAAGGACAAATATTGCATAAGATTGCTTCGCTCTGCTCGCAACACTTGCGCCTCACTGCGTTCGTTGCAGTGCAGGTGTGACGGGGATTAGATGTTTTTGAGACAAGTTCCAGTAGCAACATCCACTTTAGAACGAGATGGAGGCTGACGAATGAAACTGAACCATATCAATCTGACCCCGGAACCTTTCACATCGGCTTTTTTATCGACAGCCGCGAGACGGTCGACAAGCTCAACCAGCGTCTGAAGGGGGATGGGTACGATGTCCCAGAGCCCGAGGATACTGGTCATTCATACGGTTTTTACATAAAAGCGCCCGGCGGGTTTACAGTGGAAGTCGGCGCGTGATCGGTGCAGAAACAAACACCGTGTATCCGTAAATAAAAATCCGGCGACAAGGTGTCGCCGGATTTTAAATTCATCGTATGCTCTTTACGGAGTGGGAGCAGCCAGTTCGAGCTGGCCTCGCACTGCACCGCCAGGATAATCGGAATTGTGGACATTGACATAGTAGTTCTCTGGGTTGTCGATGATCGCCTTTAGCAGATCTTTATCGACAGTGGAGCAACCACTTGAAGCGCCCTTGGAACTGGGAGCAGAAAGTCCTACAACGACTGGGCCGGGGACGCCAGCCGGAGCACCATGGATATGAGCGCCCGTCGCTGGCAGAGTAATGTCGCTCACCCGAATCCACCAGCAGAGCCTGCCCTGCCCGTAATTGATCCTGATGGTTGCGTGGCCGCTGCCGTCTGCGTCACCCGGGCCGGGAGCTTCTGCCGCGCCGGTCAGGTGGGCCGTGAATGTAAGGGGACCTTCCTTCACTGGTGCTGCTGCGATACTTGTTAAAGACAGCACTGCCAGCACAGTGAGGACGATATACAAGACAGTATTCTTTTTCATATGTATGAGCCTTTCTACAAACAAATCTATCAGAGATGGGTCAGGTTGAAGTCAGGGTAGTCAATCTTTAGAAGTTTCTTTTTTACTCCTGGATCACCTCCTTGCCGGTTACTAAGCGCATTGCGGATCTTCTGTATATACAATACGTCAACTGGATGGAGATTGCAATCGGGTGTAACCTTGCCTAATGTTCTATTAAGGATTGACAGCGAAGCGCTAACGCCGGAAGATCTCGTAGATCGCTCCATTCGAAAGCGAGACAACGAATAGGTTTCCATTTGGCCCGGTTCCAATATCAGTGACCACGCCAAAGTCTCGCCCGATCAGCAGGCTTTCACTTTCTGTGATCTCATGCTTGGCGAGGTTATCTGCCACACGATCGCGCAGGCGAGGATCATCTACTGTGAGTTTTCTCCCGTTGTCGCTGAAGTTGAAATGGAACAGGTATCCTCCTGCCAGAAGCGGCGTTGCAGCGCCCATGAAGAGATCGTGTTGGAACTCCGATCCCAGCGCTTCACTCTCCACAAATCCCATACCGCCTGGCGCTACTTCCCATTTCCAACTAAGGATGGGCGGAACGAACCTGGCGCCGGGAAGCATGAACAAACGTTTTCGGGCCTCCTGTGGTGAATCGGCAATATTCGTAGGCGGCCAGCGCAGCTGTTGTAACGCCATCGCTCCAAAGGTTGTCTCGATCTGCTTGTATTCCGCCAGACGCTCCAGCGGCCCGGCGATCTGGATCCAACCGCCGTTCATGCCCGGTTCGAGGCGGTTCAGTTCACTGAAGGAGTCATCGCCGTTTTCCTGGAGCCAAATCGCACCAGAGACCGGGTCAACCGCGATGCCAAATCCATTACGGTGCCCGTATGAAAAGATCTTCTGAATATTCTCGCCCACATCGCCGCCCATGGCTGAGCCTGCCGCATAGAAAGGATTATCAGACGGAGCCGTCCCATCGGTGTTAAGACGCAGGACCACACCTGTGAGATGTGCATCATCCGGTTCGGGCCCACCAAATTGATCGTCTGGCATGATCGGTCCGGGACAGGTTGCGGTCGGACCACACGGAAGATTTTGCAGTTGGCCGCGTCTGCCGACATCCCCAATGAAGACGTATAACTTGCCATCCTGTCCGAAGGCCATCACACCGCCATCATGATTGCCGCGCGGTGGCTGGCTCGCATCACCCTGTCCGGGAGGCACCGGACCAGCGTCATTTTGGAAGGAACGCAGCTTGATCAGGTTATGGTCGAACGTCAGAGTCGATCCGTCCCACAGGAAGCGGTCGACACGATTCCCAAGCAGGGGAACTTCCAGCAGTTCACTTGAATCGGCGCCCAGTTCGGGGGTATCTTCACATTCTGTCTGCGATGGCGTGAACGGATCGGCCGTAGGCGGAGGCGCCTTACACGACCAGTAAAGATAGATGGCCTGGGTAGTCTCAAAATCAGGGTCGAGCGCGATCCCTAATAGGCCTCGTTCTGAGGCATTATTGACCGCCAGATCCAGCGCGGTACCCTGAAGAGTCCCATCGACAAAGTGCTGGACTGTGCCGCTGGTCTTTTCCAGAACCAGGAA
>CAZBAX010000021.1:0-84005 GCA_964489725.1 uncultured Anaerolinea sp.
CAGGATGCGCTGGTGAACGCGCTGGAACGTTGGCAGATCGATGGCATTCCCAGGAATCCAGGCGCCTGGCTGACAACGGTCGCCAGGCGCAGGGCCATCGATCGCATACGACGTACCGCAACTCTGGAACGCAGTTTGCAAACCACCGATCCACTATTTTCCTACGATGAGCACGAAATGGATGAAACCCAAATCCCGGACGACCGTCTGAAGTTGATGTTCACTTGCTGCCATCCATCGCTGGCGCTCGAATCGCAGATCGCTCTGACATTGCATACTCTGGGCGGTCTGACAACACACGAACTGGCGCGTGCATTCCTCGTCCCAGAGCCGACCATGGCACAGCGGCTGGCCAGGGCCCGCGCCAAAATCCGCAACGCGGGGATCCCTTATCGGGTGCCACCGATCGACCTTTTGCCAGAACGACTCGACGCGCTCCTGGCAGTAATCTACCTGATCTTCAATGAAGGATATAGTGCCACCAGTGGGGACGAACCGATCCGCAAGGAGCTCTGCCTGGAGGCGATACGTCTGTGCCGCGTGATGAGTACGCTCATGCCAGGAAACGCTGAGACTCTCGGATTGCTGGCTCTGATGCTGCTGCACGATTCACGCCGCGGGGCGCGCCTGGACGAGGCGGGCCGGCTCATCCTGCTCAGTGAACAGGAACGCTCACGCTGGGATAAGTCGGAGATACGCGAGGGGGTCAAAATCCTTGACGAAGCGCTTGCCCTGAGCGATCCCGGGCCGTACCAGGCACAGGCAGCGATTTCTGCCCTGCACGCGGAAGCACCTGACGCGGAGTCCACAGATTGGCAGCAAATCGCCGAACTGTATAGAGCATTGGCCAGGATGACGCCGTCACCGGTGGTCGAGGTCAATCGGGCAGTGGCGGTGGCAATGGTGGAAGGTCCACAGGCAGGTTTGAGAATTCTGGAGGGTCTGGAAGTCCGGGCAAAAGGATACTATCCCTTTCATGTCGTCCGTGCCGACCTTCTTCGGCGGTCTGGTCAGCCCGAGGAAGCCATAGAGTCTTACGAGCGGGCGATCGCTTTGTGCAACAATCCGGCAGAACGTTCTCATCTTCAGCGACAACTCGGCACATTGATCGATACGGGGATGTAACCAAGAGTTTTGGGACAGCCCGCCGCCGGGCTGCTTCTTCGTGGTTCTAATCGGGGTTTATCAAGCTGATGTATTGTCGTGGAACCGCCTTGATCCGACCCGTGCCACGGAAAGATAGGTATAAATTTGGGGAATGTATAATGTCTGAGCACGTTCATGAGGTTCCTTAAATGGCTACTATTCTCGAAACCCCACGGCTTCTGCTCCGGCATTTGGAATTGAACGACTTGCCAGAACTATTGGCTTTATATCAGAACCCCGAGATACGACGGTACTTTCCGGATGGTGTTTTGAGCTACGAGGATACCAGGGAGGAATTGGAGTGGTACCTGCATGGGCATCCCCAATATCCCGAATTGGGTTTATGGGCGACCATACATAAAGAGTCAGGCAAATTCATTGGCCGCTGTGGTCTGCTTCCCTGGGAAATTGACGACAAGCTCGAAATCGAGATTGCGTATTTGCTCGATAAAAATTTTTGGCATCAGGGATTGGCTACAGAAGCTGCCAGCGGCATTCTGTCATATGCATTTGAGACATTAAACCTGACACGTTTGATTTGCTTGATGCATCCTGAGAATAGCGCTTCTCAAAAAGTCGCTGAGCGGATTGGAATGCAGCTTGAACGCCGGGTCGCTGGCATCGCCGGTGACAATTTCCCAACGCTGATCTACTCCATTGAAAAATGAAGGTCTAGCGGCACACAACCTGCCGTAGCCCAGCGCTATCAGTTTCTCGCGGGCAGCGATGCCTGAATTCACATTCAAACTGCGAGCCTGATAATAAACTGCAAATCAGCTGACCCGGAAATATTTTCCTGTAACTCAGTAAATCTCTTGCATAATTGCCCAAAATAGTCTATGCTTGGAAAAGTATACACGCGTGAAAGGAGGTAGTCGGCCTCTTACGATCCATTTTTTACACCTCGCAGCTCGAAGGAAAGACACAAAATTTTTGGAGGAGAATTCTCATGAAGAAACTTTACTCAATTTTGGTGTGCATGATCGGTGCGTCTCTCATGCTCGCCGCATGTGGGGGTGCCGGCAGCCAGGCAGATAACCTGCTCGATGCCATCAAAGAACGTGGCTACATTCTGGTCTCTACAGATCCGAACTATGAGCCAGCATCCTTCCTGAATACCGAAGGCTCGCGTCCGTCTGACACGAAGTGCCCATCGGATGCTTTGACTACTGCCGAGATGCAGGGCTTCGACGTGGATGTAGCCAAGGCGCTGGGTGACGGTCTTGGTGTGGAAACCTGTTTTGCCACCCCATCCTGGGATGCGATCACCGCTGGCAACTGGGCGAACAAGTGGGATGTGAGCGTCGGTTCGATGACGATCACCCCGGAACGCGAGCAGGTTGTCGATTTCAGCGTCCCCTATTACGGCACGCCGGCCGTAATTGCAGTAAGAGCTGATGCCACATTTACATCGATCGACGAACTGAGCGGGCAGGCCTTGTGTGCAGGCGCCGCGACCACATATGAAACCTGGTTGAGCGGCGGCGATCTCGGGCCGGGAATTAAGATTTACTCCCCCGCACCCGCCGACATCACCGTGGTGCCGCTGGAAACCGATCAGGAATGTGCCCAGGCTCTTGCGGCTGGCCGCGAGGATTTCGTTGGCTATGTGACGGGCTCTCCGGTCGTCAACGCCAATATTGCAGCTGGCCTGCCGGTCAAGCAGCTTGGTGAGCCTGTCTATAACGAGGTACTGGCAGCTGCCTTCGATAAGTCGTCCACGCTACCCACCGATACTCTGCGCGCCGAAGTGGATCGGATCATCACTGCCATGCATAAAGATGGCACTCTTTCGCAGCTTTCGACCCAGTGGTTTGGTGAGGACCTGACTCAAGGTCTCGTCGACTAACATCGCGATCAACGGACATGGAAGCGGATGTATCCGCTTCCATGTTTTCATAGCACTCGCCAAAGGCAAACCGCATGAGAACAGATTCCACGACAGGGCACGTCCCCAAGCCGGCGTTATCGCAGGCTGAACTGCTTTATGATGCACAACAGCGGAAGTCGCGCCAGTTCAAAACCAATGTTGGACTCTCCTGGGGACTTCTGTTACTGCTGCTGCTGTATTTATTTAGTGGGCAGAGTTTTCTGGGCATCAAGACCATCCGCCTGGATTTTGAATTCATACAAAACAATATGGTTTTTATTGCTGGGGGAATCTGGCAGACATTGCTTGTGTCAATTCTTTCGATCGTACTGGCAACCATTCTTGCATTATTGGCCGCGCTGGGTCGCCTCTCAACGATACCACCGGTCTACGCGTTGAGCACGTTTTATGTTTCACTGATCCGCGGCACACCACTATATCTTCAGATCTTTTTCTTTTTCCTGGCGTTGCCGCAACTCGGTATTATCCTGACCGGTCTTTTTGCGGGCGTGCTGGCCCTCGGGCTCAATTACGGCGCATACATGAGCGAGATCTTTCGCGCCGGGCTTGCTTCCGTAGGGAAGGGGCAACGTGAGGCAGCAATCGCCCTGGGGATGACTCCCTGGCAAACCATGAAACGCGTTGTACTGCCGCAGGCATTGCGCTTCGCCATACCGCCGACCGGTAACGAGTTCATCGCGATGACCAAGGATTCGGCCCTGGTCTCGGCTACGGGCTTCGTGCATGAGGTCATGTGGCGCGCGACCCGCGTAGGACGCGCCCAATTTCACAATCTGGAAGCGCTTATCATGGCCGCCATCTTTTACTGGGGCATGACGTTGATCCTCAGCTATGTACAAAGTATCATCGAAGCGCGCCTGTCCAAGGGAGATCGCTGAAATGGCGCCCATCGTCCAGATCACCAACCTTGATAAATACTTCGGACGGCTGCAAGTCCTCAAACAAGTCTCTCTGGAGGTAGCGCCGCGTGAAGTGGTCTGCCTGATCGGGCGCAGCGGCTCGGGCAAGAGCACACTATTGCGCTGCATCAACTTTTTGGAAGAGCCTTCCTTTGGCACGATTGAAGTGGACGGGCTGAAAGTGGAAGCTGCTCAAAAGGGTAAAGAGCGCCGCCAGTTGATCCATGATGTCCGTTTGAAGACCGGCATGGTCTTTCAGGAATTTAATCTCTTTCCGCATATGAGTGTATTGGAAAACGTGACGGAAGGTCCAATCACCGTCAAAGGTATGGAACGCCAACAGGCAATCGAACTGGCTGAGCTGCATTTGGATAGCGTTGGGCTTTTATTCAAGAAGGATGAATATCCGAATCGCCTTTCCGGCGGACAAAAACAACGCGTGGCCATCGCACGCGCCCTGACCATGGAACCCAAGGTGATGTTGTTCGACGAACCCACATCTGCCCTCGACCCGGAACTGATCGGTGAAGTGCTTAACGTGATGAAGAAAGTCGCCAAAGAAGGCATGACCATGATCGTGGTCACGCATGAAATGGGGTTCGCCCGCGAAGTGGCAGACCGTGTGCTGGTGATGGCAGAAGGTGAGATCATCGAATCGCAGAAGCCCGCTGATTTGTTCAAACACCCGAAGGATCCACGCACCCAGGCCCTGATCGACCGCTACCGCACCGGAGGAAATTGATGACGCTTGCCATCACGCGCGATATCAGTCCGCGTTTCAATGAATGTGAGATCACGCACGTCGAACGGACTCCCATCGACCTCGATGTGGCCCGCGCCCAGCATCATACGTATGTGCAGGCATTACGGGAACTGGGATGTGATCTAGTGGAATTGCCCCCCGAAGCCGATCTCCCGGATTCGGTTTTTGTGGAGGACACTGCATTCATCCTGCCGGAGCTTGCGGTCATCACGCGCCCCGGAGCCGACTCTCGCAAACCGGAGATCGATTCCATCATCCGGGTACTTGCGCCGCGAACCAACTATGTGCAGCTGCAAGCGCCGGCAACGCTCGATGGCGGGGACGTGCTGGTGCTGGGCCATAAGATCTATATTGGACTATCCACCCGCAGCAACCAGGAGGCGGTCGATCAACTCAATGCACTGCTCGCGGGATACAGATATCAGGTGATCGGCGTGCAGATGCACGATTGTCTGCACTTGAAAAGTGCTGTTACGCGCGTCGACGACCATACCCTGTTGATCAACCCGAAATGGGTGGATACGCGCCACTTTGAAGAGTTCACCTGGATCGAAGTGGACCCGGCGGAACCGTTCGCTGCGAACTGTTTGCCAGTTGCTGGCTCGATCCTCTTTCCAACTTCTTTTCCGAAGACGGCCGCCAGGATCGAAGAGGCAGGCTTCAAGCTCGTCACCGTCGACATCTCAGAAATGTCCAAGGCCGAGGGCGCGGTGACGTGTTGCAGCCTGATTTTGGGCGATAAAACGGAATCGGTTTCCGGCTGAGAAAGAGTCGGCGCGCGTTTACTTTATATCCATCCACTGCGAAGAACAAAAAATCCCCTGCGGGGGGATTTTCGTTCCTGTAAATTGTGCGCTGGAGAGGACTTGAACCTCCACGCCTTGCGGCACATGGCCCTCAACTAAACAGACCTTCTTCCCCTTTGGTGGGACATGGATGGGAGAATGACCAGACTGTGTGACAGTGGGAAACATAAGACGAGAACCCTATAAAAAAGACTAAATGTGTTCCGTTCGGCGAACCCATAATTCGCAATTGCGAACTACATTCTGCGAACAAAGAGTTCGCAGAATGCGTACCTTCAGGTCATGTAAGCCATGTACCTGTTGGTTCCTCATAATTCTCGATCCATGAGTTTTGGTTACAGGCTTTCGCAAGCATCACCATCACCATCATTATCCAGGCGGTGTATGTCTCCCCTTCCTTGCGAAACGCAATAGTCATAGCAGGCTTGCGCGCGGGAGTGAGAGCCTGAAAAATCTGTGCAATTAAGACTGTCACCAGAACAACCACATGGACCCGCCGCGGGTGCAAGTGTGGGAGTGAAAACAACTTGTACAAGTGTAGGTATTGGTGTGAGTGTTGGAGCTTCTATTATGGGCGCGACGGTCTCTGTGTCGATAGGCAGCACAACCAGTGTTTCGGTGAAGATTGCTGTGAATGTATTGGTGGGTAATAAGAACGCGGCAGCTGTCTGGGTTGACGCGATGGCCTGCATAACATCCATTGTTGGTGGTGGCGTGGGCGATGGTGGTATGCCGCACGCTAGAATCACTAATAAGCACACTAAAGCAATCACCAGTTTTTTCATAAGCTCCCTCTTATAGCCAGTGATACACCTTCTTTGGGCCTTGTATCCAGTGAGCGCGAAAAAAGAAGCGATCATTGATTTTGCGCCGTACCATCATCCATTGTAGATACCGTAGGTACATGTCAAGATCGTTTGGAGTGGCAAGTAAAAGCGCTGCTCTGATCTCTTCGATGATGTTCATTTATTTCTTTTTCGTTGATTGTTTTGCCAGCGGATGTAGCTCAGAAATTCCTTCTGCTCATCGGCGGACCGGTCCTGAACTTCATGGATGATCTGTTCGATGATTTCGTTTCTCTTCTTTTCGGGGGGCAATAATCCGGCGGCTCGAAACACCTGGTCTGGAGGAAGCTCTAAACCCTTCGCTATTTTGAGCGCTATTGACTTCCCCACTGGACGGCGACCCGAAAAAATGTCACTGATTGAGCCGGTGCTAATATCGGCGATTCGAGACAAGTCTGCGGGTTTCAGTTTCCTTTCGTCCAGCTCAGCTTGCAACCAGTCAGCAAACGATAGAGTCATAGCGTATTGCATTATGCACCACCTCTTACTCCATTTGGCGAGTTATCCACTCGCACCTTGACAAAGTAAGCTTATCAGCTTAGAATAACGGTAATTCGCAATTAGGAGCTATAAACTCGCATCAGCGAGAGGAGATAAGAATGGTTGAAGTGAGAAACCCTGTGATCGAAGAACTGAAAAAGCGAGCCGATGAACTTGGTTCCCAGCAAGCCCTAGCCGATGAGCTTGGTATTTCCGCTCAACATCTAGGTGACGTATTGAAGGGTCGGCGTGGGCTGGGGGAAGATGTACTCGAACAGATTGGCTTCGAGAAGGTGATTGTACACGTGAGAACCTATGCTGTCCCTGATGTTGTGAAGGCGATTGAGACCGCTCAAGCAGAAGCGGAGCACGTCAACACTTTGAGGAAGCGGGTTTTTGAGAAATCCAAGCAGGTAACTAAGTCATGAACGGCATCTACATGATCCGAAACATAGTCAATGGCAAGGTCTACATCGGCAGTACCAAGAGAAGTTTTAGGTCTCGTTGGATCGATCATAAAAACCTGCTGAGTAAATCTCGCCATGAAAACAAGTACTTGCAAAAAGACTGGAAAGAATTTGGAGCCGATGCGTTTGTGTTCGAGATTTTAGAAGAAGGGTTTACGAATTTCGAACGCGAAACCCACTTCATATTGATGCACGCAGAGAATTGCTACAACATGACCACCCCAAGCCGGGTAACGCCGTCTTTCAAAGGCAGTCGTCTTGCAGTTCCCGAAGTGAAGTTCATCGGCGAAATCGTCGAACAGACTCATCAGGCCGCACCCTTTCCCACCCCTTCCACCATCCCCCCACAATACAAAGCACTTATCGACTCGATGCTGCGCCATCGCCTAACTCACCCTGAGCTATATGCCCATCTGGACGCGCAGGCCGAGCCTGAGACGCGAGCTGAACCTGCCGAACTTGAACAGGTGCCAGCATGAGCGTCACAGCATCCAGTTCCCTCCAGCACTTGAAGCCGAAATGGTTCGAGTGTCTCCCACTCACCCGCCGAGAGACGCTGGAAATCAATTTAGATGTTGTGGAACATCTGATCGAACGAGCCGAAAAAGGCGAGTTTTCGCCGGAATTCCTGGAACGGCAAAAGGTCCGCCGTGAGCAGATTACGAAGGAATTGGAAACAATCAAAGAACAGGAGGCTACCAACTGAGATACCACCCTATAAAAGTTTGACCGTCGCCAGTGGCATGGCGACGGTCGATAGTGACGACCCAGGCGAAACGACAAAGTTTATACCTAGAGTCTTTTGTATTTATACCAAAAGGAATGCGATCATGCAATCAGTAATTCAACTAACTCAGCAAGACCACAGTTCAACCATTCGGCGCACATCCCTCAAGGCCGAAGCCCGAGCGAACCGAGACGCGGCATTAGCAGCATGGGAAAACGCATACAACGCATGGAAGGAAAGCCCAACCATCCCAAATCAAAACGCTTTGCGGTGCACCTCTGTTGCGTACGATAAAGCGCAAACTCTGTATGACTCAGTGCGCACCAGTGCCAAATACAACAAGGGGACAGTGGCAGTAGCTCCTGCCGAGGTGCTCCATGTCTAATCTCAATGAGCAACTCCTGGAGCAGAAAGCCGAGCAGGACGAAGCGGCACGTAAAGCCGCGGACCTGTCGGAGACCCTACAAGCCGTAGACGCCGCACATGTGCAGGTAATCAGCTACCGGGAGATGGTGGATTTCTTCTGGCATCGGCGCGTGACCTGGGGCAACAGCGACACCGCGGGAGCCGATCATGTTTAGCAGACCCACCCATTACACCCAGAACCAAGCTACTGTGATGGCTTCGAAGATCATCGCAAAAGCGGTCCTGGACTGTGGCGATCACTATAGGATCGTCGTTGTTTTCGCTCTCTCCACTCGCCAGGAGTTCTACTGGATATTCAAAGCCCGCTCTCGTCGGTCACAGCGCAAGTATTGGAAGTTCGTCGGCTATTCCCCACGAGACCGCGCTACCACATTCGAAGCCTTTGCATTTGCAGATTGCCGGCTGCACGAAGGAATGCCGCTTTCCTGCAAGACCTTGGGGAAGCGCGCACTCAAAGCCCTGTACGCCAAAACTCAGCATGAGTCGATCTTCTCGGATTGGGACTATCAACCGGGTATCCAGAAGTTCGACATGATGCGCAAGAAGCTCGAAGCGGGGCGGGCTGGTCGGCGAAGCTACATCTTCCGATAGGAGCATCTCATGAGACGAAATCAAAACCTTGGCTCGCATGGCGAGAACCTGGCGCGGTCTGTACTGTCTGGTCGCTGCGGAATAAATATGGTCGAGAAGATCGGCACACCGGTCAAGCTCATACCGGTGGAAGGCAGAGGAGCGGGTAAAGATATCTTCCACGTGCGATGGGGCGAGAAGGTCTCAGGAGATCATCGCGGGATTATCAGCAACGGCATAAGTGTACTTGCCGAAACCAAGACGGTCCTGGACGGCAATCTGCAATGGGGTCATCTCAGGGAGCACCAGCCGGCGCGCCTGGATGAGCATGTCAGTTTCGGTGGGATCAGTCTACTTGTGTGGGTGCATGGCTCAGACGCCTATGTCATGCGATGGCCGGTCGAAGGCTTCGGACCGGGCAAGGGGATCACGCACGAGCGCGCACAGGTGCTCAACGATGAAACGATTGAATTCCTAAACCAACTCAGTACGGGAAGCTATGACTTCACCGACCCAAACGACAACCCCTACATTTTGTCAGGTGACGAGCTGGCTCGTGCTGAAGCCGCTGCACGATCACGCTAACCGGTTGGGCCTGTGCTTGGCTCCGGGCCCAACCAAAGGAAATCCTATGAAAAGTTCCTATCGTCAATTCCTTGAGTCGAAGATCGTCGTAGCAAACCGACAGGGCTTCGATGTGTCTTCGATGGACATTCACCCCGCATCCTTCCCACATCAGAAGGATGCCGTCAAGTGGGCGGCCGGTCTGGGTCGTGCCCTGATTGCTATGTCGTTCGGCTTGGGTAAGACACGCATTCAGACCGAGCTGGCACGGCTTATCCACTTACAGACCGGTAAGAAGTTCCTGGTGATCTGTCCGCTGGGTGTCAAGCATCAGTTCACCCATGAAGACGGACCCCCTCTCGGTGTTCAGTGGCACTACTGCACATCCGACGCCGATATCTTAAACTCGCCCACTCCATTCATCATCACGAATTACGAACGTGTGCGCGATGGCAACATCACACCCGCACTTCATGACTTCGCCGGCGTATCGCTGGACGAAGGGAGCGTCCTCCGGAGCCTGGGGAGCAAAACCTACCAGGTCTTTATAGATCTTCTTAAGGACGTGCCTTATCGCTATGTGGCAACAGCGACGCCGGCACCCAACGAATACAAGGAGATCATCCATTACGCCGAGTTCCTTGGTGTGATGGATCGTGGACAGGCGCTGACCCGCTGGTTCAAACGGGATAGCGGCAAGGCTGGACACCTGACAATCCATCCCATTCATGAAAAGGACTTCTGGATGTGGGTCGCTTCCTGGGCGCTCTTCTTATTCACGCCTGGCGACCTGGGCTATTCCGACGACGGCTACGACCTGCCGAAGTTGAACGTGCACTGGCACCGGATCAAGGTCGATCAAACTCGCGCCTGGAACCAGACAGACAACCGCAACCAACACAGACTCCTTCTGGATGCCGCAAGCGGCGTGAGCGAAGCATCCGCCGAGAAGAAAGCCACACTCCCTGATCGGATTGCCAAGATGAAAGAGATCATCAAGAAGAACCCAAAGCGGCACTGGCTGCTCTGGCACCATCTGGAGATCGAGCGGGATGCCATTGAAAAGAATATCAAAGGCTCCGTGTCCGTCTTCGGCTCACAGGACCTGGACACGCGGGAAGAGCGGATTCTGCAGTTCGCTCACGGCGAGATCCCGATCCTGGCAACCAAGCCCGAGATCGCCGGTTCTGGCTGCAACTTCCAATATCACTGTCACTCAAACATCTTCCTGGGCGTGGACTACAAGTTCCAGGACTTCATTCAGGCAATCCACAGGACTTACCGTTTCCAGCAGGAGCACGAAGTGGACGTGCATATCATCTACGCCGAAAGCGAAGACCACGTGGTCGATACGCTGAAGCGCAAATGGCAACAGCATGACCAGCTCGTCGAGCGCATGCGTTCCATCGTTCGTCAGTTCGGCATGGCGACCACTGCCATTCAATCAGACCTTTCCCGGTCCATAGGAATTCTACGCATGGAAAACAAACAGAGACTTTTTACCGCCGTCAATAATGACTGTGTTCTGGAGATGGAAAACATCCCAGATAACCACGTCGGTCTTATCCACACATCCATCCCGTTCGGCAACCACTACGAATATTCCGCTCAGTACGAAGACTTCGGTCATAACCCAACCGATGGGAACTTCTGGGAGCAGATGGATTTCCTGATCCCGGAGCTTCTGCGGATCCTGAAAC
This sequence comes from uncultured Anaerolinea sp., assembly GCA_964489725.1. Classification (GTDB taxonomy): domain Bacteria; phylum Chloroflexota; class Anaerolineae; order Anaerolineales; family Villigracilaceae; genus Defluviilinea. Next base: position 11,285 of record CAZBAX010000021.1, read on the forward strand.
CTGGACGGGTCGCTGCGATCCACGTGAAGGACCGCATTCTGTACGGGCATCAGACGCCGACCGGCTTCATGGAAGTCTCACCGTTCAGCGATGAATGCGTGATGGCCTTCCGCAAACACGGCTGGCTCTATGAAGGTCGCCGAACGATTGTGACCGATGTGGTCCGTGAGAACGCATCGACGTATCGGCTTGGCTGGAGCGAGATGACACGGGACGCATCCAAGATGGGCAGCGGACTGCCTGAGTATCTTCTGCTCTTCCGTAAGCCGCCTACAAGCAACGAGAACAGCCGCGCCGATGATCCGGTGACCAAGAGCAAGGATGAGTACACACGTGCCCGCTGGCAGATCGATGCTCATTCATTCTGGCGCTCCGATGGCAACGGTCCATTAACGCCTGTGGAGCTGTATGACTACGAAGCGCACGTCGGACGCCTGGAAGATGTGGACCGCCTGGGACATCTGCCGGCTTCGTATTTCAGCGAAGCGCCCCGCAGTATGAGTCACTGGGTATGGGATGACGTGGTGTACATGCGCACACTAAACAGTGAGCAGAGCAAGAAGAAGCTCGAAAACCACATCTGCCCACTGCCGTTCGACATCGTCGATCGCACGATCCGTCTGTACTCGAATGAAGGCGACCTGGTGCTTGATACGTTCGCCGGCCTTTTCACCGTGCCGGTGATCGCCATGAAGCTCGGACGCCTGGCGTATGGCATTGAGCTGAACCCGGAATACTACAAGGCAGGCTTGAAGTATTGCGAGATCACCCAGCAGGAGAAACTTGCGCCGACGTTGTTTGATTATTTGGAAACGATGCAGAAGGCAGATGCAGGTGTGTGATGGCAAGAAAAATGAAAGCCATCCGCGCTACTGCTCAAGAGGTTCAACGATCCCGCCGGGACTGGTACGCGTTCCATTTCGAGAACCGCGCCAAGGCCAAGGCTTTGCCTGATGAACAACTGCGCTCTTATCAGATGGTTGCGAACTGGACCGACCCTCCGAAGATGACCATCTTCGGCGGCGTGCCTGAGTCTTATCCAGATCGGCAAGTCTACGAGTTGGCTAATCAATACGGCCTTGATGTGAACCTGTCAAACCCCTGGTATTTGAGTGACGTCGGCTGGGTATTATTCCAAAAACTATGGTCTGAGCTTCCTGAGCCGGTAGATGTCTATTCTGAAACTGTACACACCCCCTGTGTACAAGTGGGTGAGTTGTACACATTTATCCACATGCCCAGCGAAGCGGAAGCTCGGATTTGAAAGTTAACCGAAGTTGTACCCATTGGTACACAGTCGGTACACAGGCAGAGATGTGTACAACTTCACTCTACTGAGACACTGATGAGTAGAGAAAAAGATGAGTTGTACACATTGTACACAGCCCCTATGTACTACATACTAAATAGGTATCTTATGAATAAACATAGCTTAAGTAATACAGAAAAGACACAAAAAACAATCTATGCCGCCGATCTCTTTTGTGGGGCGGGTGGTTCATCCTCCGGAATGCTCAAGGCTGCCAAGCAGCTCGGCCTGCAGGTTGAACTGCTCGCCGTCAATCATTGGGACGTAGCGATCGCTACGCACTCCCTCAACCATCCTGGCGTACGGCACGTCAACAGCGATCTTGAGAAAGTCGATCCGCGTGTCGTAGTCCCTGGTGGAAAGCTCGACCTGCTGGTTGCATCGCCCGAGTGTACCCACTTCTCGAAGGCTCGTGGCGGAAAGCCGATGAGCAAGCAGTCCCGCGCATCTGTCAAATACATTCTCCGATGGGTGACAGCTCTCGAAGTCAAGAATGTGATCATCGAGAATGTACCTGAGTTCATGGATTGGGGACCGCTCCATCGCAAGGGCGAAGCGGTGAACACGCCGATCAAAAATCGCAAGGGTGAATACTTCCATCGCTTTGTGCGCAAAATGCAGGAGCACGGCTATATCGTGAAGTGGCGCATCCTGAATGCCGCAGATTATGGCGATCCAACAACCCGCAAGCGCCTATTCATCATGGCTTCGAAGGGACGCTCGCCGATCTTCCCGGAGCCGAGCCATCGCAAAGTTGCGACTGATATGTTCGGCACACTCCCCACCTGGCGGCCTGCGCGAGACATCATCGACTGGTCTATCAAGGGTGAGTCCATCTTCAGCCGCAAACGCCCACTGGCTGAGAACACCATGCGGCGCATTATGGCGGGCATCAAGAAATTTGGTGGCAAGGCGTTCGTGATCGGTCAACAGTCTGGAGCCGCTCCACGCAATGTCGATGAGCCACTTCCCACAGTGGCGGGCGCTGGCGCCATATCGGTGATCGAACCGTTCATCATTCCGCAATTTTCAGAAGGTTCCCCGAAGAGCGTTCGTGAGCCTCTTGGAGCAATCACGACCACAAGCCGCGGCATTGGTCTTGTGCAACCATTCATTCTTCCGTTCTTTGGTGAACGCGATGGGCAACATCCGCGCTCTCATTCCATAGACGATCCGCTACCAACAATTACAAGCCATGGAGCCGGCGCTCTTGTGGAACCGTTCGTTGTGATGCTGAATGGAACATCGGAAGGTGCTTTGCAAAATGCAAATCGTTCTGTCGACGCACCACTTCCCACAGTAACAGCGAAAGGGAATCACCTGGGACTTGTAGAGCCATTCATCATGCCGGTCAACCACGGAAAGAACGATCACCGTGCGTATTCGATGGATGCGCCTATGCCGACTGTCACCAGTGTCGACGCATGGGCGCTCGTCGATCCGTTCCTGGTCGAATACTACGGCACAGGATCCGCTTCATCCGTCGATGAGCCACTCAAGACCCAGACCGGTCGTGATCGCTTCGGTCTGGTACAGCCGATGGTCTTTGAGCAGGACGGAAAGAAGTATCTGCTGGACATCCGCTTCCGCATGCTGCAACCGCATGAGCTGGCACGTGCGATGTCTTTCCCTGATGACTACAAGTTCCATGGCAATCGTGAGCAGGTCGTCAAGCAGATCGGAAACGCCGTACCGGTGGAACTTGCCGCGGCGTTGTGCGCTACTTCTTTGCAATAGGTGACACCATGAGCAAACATCACACCGCAGAAGATTGGCCCGTCTTCCAGATGCCGAAGCCGGCAGAGCTGCAACAACTCGCAGCAACCCTCCCGCCGCCCGTTCCTGGTCGGATCATCTCGATCCCCTGGTATTTGTATCCGACCTATATGTCCATGCACAAGTTGATCCCCGCCGGCGCAAGCCCGCTCGGGAACGTGTATGTGAAAAGAGTAGATCAATAATGCCATTCCACACAGATTCGCCCTACTATGAGCCAGAGAGAAAGGACGGAAACAGCGTGAAAGGAATTACCAGAATTTCCAACGGCTATCTTGCACGCCACTATTGGGGCAAGCCGCAGCCTCTGTCTGAATATTTCTATGACAAGGAATATGGTTCTAGGGAGGCTGCTGAGAGCGCTGCCATTCGTTGGCTTGGACGGATCGCCGAAGAATATCCAGCACCCGTCAAGCAGAAGCGACAACCTGGTATCAGCTACACGTGGCAGCCAGACAAAAGCGGAAACAGAATCCCCTGCGTGGAAGTGTTCTGGACGTCCTACCCGGACGAGCAGAAGCATACTAAGAAGTTAGCCCGCTCTTTCGGGCAAGGAGGAAGCATGTTCCAAAAAGGTGACAAAGTCGAGTTTGTAAACTATCCAAATCTCAAAGGTACAGTCCGTGAAATTATGCCCGCCGTGGATGATCTGCCTGAGGAAATCAGTGTTGATGTGTTCATTCCTGCTGGCGAGCCTGGTTTCAATTTCACGGGTATCACAGAAAATTTCTGGTGTGGGCCCGAGTCTCTGCGGGCTAACACAGCGTGCAGCGGATTGGCTTGTACGCACCCGAATCATGTAGCCGTCAACGACACTATTGAGTGTAAAGATTGTGGCGAGTGGCTATAACGCCAACCGCTAACGCAAGCCGTTCACCTACTACGAAGGCGACGATATTTCGAAACAGGACGCCGAGCGACGAGCAAATTTATTCCTGCAAGCACGCAGGAGAGAAGTGGAGCAATCATGAAACTACTCGGTAAAGGATACGCCTCACTCGAAGAAGTGCGTGAAGTCTGGGCGGCCGTCTCCGATGATCCCGCCATGTCCATCTGTCGGATTGCTGAAAAGGTTGGGACCAGCAAGACAAAAGCAAACGACATCCTGCAATTTCTTGAAGCCGCTGGATACATCTCGCATAAGTTCAGGCAGACCGGTCGCACTGTGAATATCCCTTTTGTGCAAGGCTCGATGGTGCATCGAGTTTCAAAAACGGAATGGACTATCCCACTGAAGCAACCTCTGACAGAAGCAAAAGTGGGATAGCCCGCCGGAATTATATCTTGAAAGGAACCTCTGACAATGCCATTCAAAAAGACACGCGAAGGATATGTGTACGACCCAAAGGGGAAGTATCGGCTTCCTCCAGGTCCATCTGTCTGGAGCAATCCCAAGCCGCAGCCCCCCCCCAAGCCTGCGCCGAAACCGGGGAGTAAACCCAATGGTAAATAGGGTCATCCGCTATTGCCATGTCGCATTGTTCATCATTCTTGCAGTGGTGACATTCGTTCGGGAGTTATCGAAATGAAAGCACAATTCAACTGGCTCTACATCATGTGTCTGCTCCTTGCCGCCGTGGCGTTTGTCTCGTGTGTTGCATCTGGGTTGTGGCGCTGGCTGATGGTGAGCCCGTGAAAGGAGGTTCCCTGACATATCCCCCGCCGGGCGTAAATGCCTGTGGCCGCAGAGTGGAGTTTCAATTCGTCTCTGCAACGACAGGCAGCCGTATTGTAATCACGAAATCATAGATAGAAAAGGAGTTTCAAATGTCTCAGCATCCAGAATATAACAGCAGGGCCAGAGTGAGCATCTTGATCGCAATCGTATTTGTGATCCTGTTCGGTCTCTGTTTGGCAATCCCTGGCTTTGGCAATGCGGTTTGGAATACGTTCTACTGCGCGCTTGCCAACGTGACCTGTGTGCAGATCGTGCCGTAGTTAGAGAAATAGGAGTTTCAAAAACCATGAAAGTAAAAAATGGATTGACCGCAAAAAGTATTTTTGCATGGCTAATCGTCTTTGCCGTAATCCTGGTTGTCGCTGCGTTCCTCGCTATGCACAGTATCAACCTGTTCACTTTTGTTTTCCCTCTCGATCAACAACAGTGGGCGTGGATGGGGTTTGGGTTGACAGGCGGCGGAGCAATTGGTTACCTGGTTCTCTTCCTGTGGCTGGCGCATTCCAAACTGCAAAAAGTCATCTCGTTCTCCATGATGGTGATTTGCTCCATCGGCGAGGTACTGGCTGCGATTTTCGGAATGCAGATCGAAGGCTGGAAGAAATCCGGCTGGGAGCTTCAACAAAACGAAGTGCAGACTATGTTGATGGTGATCGGCATTCTGGCGATCATGCACTTCTTCGCACTCATTACCCACTTCGCCGGCGACAAGATCATCGAAATGTTCAGTGATGATGACGGCGACGGCGTGCCGAATGCAGTGGACCCGGATTACAAGCCGAAAACCAACAAACCCGGGCCGCAACACTCCAACGGGCAATATCCGGTCTGGGAGCTTGACCAGTTCTTGAAGGAATTGAAATTGACTCAGCAGCAGGCAGAAGCCATTATCCACAATAACGGCGTGCAGAACCCTGACCAGTTCTATAACTGGCTGAAGGCTTACGGTGTTGAGAAGATCAATATCAGCCGAAAGAACTTCAACCGTCTCTATGGGCAGTTGAGAAGCAAGGTAAACCCTTAGATGGCTCGACAACAGTAGGGGGGGCTGTTGTCGAGCCTCCCCTAACTTCACCAACAGACGACAACAGTGTTGTCGAAGTGTTGTCAGACGGCTCTCAGGTTATTGAAGTCACGACAACAGAGAGTAAAGAGGAAGAGTATGACATCCAAATCCAAGGATCTGACCGAAAATATCCCGCCATCATCCTCCGCAGAAAGCACCGCGGCCGTGGCGCAACCATCCTTACTGTCAGTAAGTTTGGACAACACTCCGATCTCTACGCAGACTACGAATCAGCTATTGCGGGCTACATCGAGCGACGGGCCCGCCGTCGACAACAGTGGGACAACACTCCCGACAACACCGGTAATCGCGGAGAAGAGCCGACAACACGCAGTGATCGCCAAAGCAGCCCTGAAGCAACTGGAGACGGCTGGATTGATGAAGCGCTTCAAAGTGTTGTCGGAGGACCGGACAACAGTCACAAAGATACGGATTGAGTTCGATTTGTCTCTATGGACAGAAGAGTTGGAGTTGAAATGACCGACAACATCCAAAGACTCCTGGTAACACTTGGGATTCTGGTGTTGTCATCTATGGCTTGCGGACAATATGTGACCCCGCTCCCCGACAACACTCCGACAACACTGCCGCCAACACTCACTGAGACTGTTGTTCAGACCCCGACAACAGTCTCAACAACAGTGACAACACCCGTATGGACTGCCACCGTCTCCCAGGTCCAGGTCAACGTCCGGGACGAACCGGACGGCAATACTGTGATCGGCTACCTGGTGTCTGGTGATGAGGTTGTGATATCGCGCTGTGTTGGCGACTGGTGCAAGATCAAGGAGCCGGTGGTTGGATGGATTTTCAAAGGCTGCTTGAGCATCGGAAGTGACCTCGGATGCAGCTCGAAATAGTTCTTTCGGCAGACAAGAACTATCAGGGACTGATAAACGATTTATCACCCGACTTTGTACCGTAGGAATATGCCCGACTTCGCAAAATGATGCAGTGTACCTTATGAACGAATTGCCCCCAGATGCCCACAGGAACGATTGTGCGCCGCGAAGACTTTTGAAGGCTTTACGAGAAGCCGGCAGTGAGCGCAAATTATCCAGACAGTTAGGCGTGAACATCCTGTACATCTCGCAGTACTTTCGGGAAGGGATCGAGCCTACTGACCAGACAGAGAACGGGCGGGCGGTGCGCGTGAAGATGTTTTTGCCGAAGCGAAAACGGAAGCCGCGAGTGATAAAGCCAAAGCCCGAGCAGCTCACACCGGAATGGTTTGACGGCCTGCGGGCAAGTGCCGTCAAAGCGATGGCGAAGGAAACACGGAAGGCATTGAAGGTGACACGATGAAAGTAATAGGAAAGCTCATCAAGCGCGTTCTGGAGCGCGCCGCAAATGACGACGTAATCCAGATGGCACACGAAGCACAAGTAGAAGCGGACAGGATCAATAACTTCATCAAAGATCTTCTGAGTGATGGCGGATGGCCGGAAGGTGACATCGATGGCGGAGACTTTCAAGAGCTATGCGTGAAGTACGGCATCCTGGTTGAGCATCGACCCAACAGACCATGTCAGGAAGATTGCCCGTGTGCAGAGATGTACAGCTCTGAAGAGTTCGCCGCCGGCGATGTGGTTTGCTATCGACGGCCTGCGGATGTGGTAACAGCGTGACCGCACAAAAGAACTGGACGGTTGCATGGAAGCCAATTGATAAAGCATCTGCGCAACCAAAGTATTCCGAGGTCATATTTGAGAGTTTTTCAGAAGCTAATACAGTGGCGCGCTCCATGAACAAGAGTGACCCTGAGCATCATTATTTCCCAACACTATGTGACGACATTGTGAAGCGGTGCGGTCAGTGTGGAATGTTGGTGAAAGAATCTGAACTCAAAAACGATCCAACCTCTCATTGGCGAATTTGCAAGGTTTGCTATCTGGGAGTGATTGCTAACGAGGTGGACCATGAACCAAATTGAACTACTACAGGCCGTCAAAATCAAACTACCCACAAGAGATGCGGTCACGGCGATCTTTATCCAGATGCGTTACCACGTTCTACATGCACAGGCTCACCAGTGCATTACGGACTTGCAGGCCGAAGGGTTGATCGGGAAAGAATGGGACTCGTCGCTAGGCGGGTATCCTGTTTTAGTGAAAGAACAATCATAAACAGAAAGGAAAACCATCATGTCAGAAAATGAAAGCTGGGCAATCGTTGAATTGATGGGACACGTCACACTTGCAGGCCGTGTGACCAAGCCGGGCGAGTATGGCGGGCTCTGGCAGATCGATGTGCCAGAGGGCGATAGCTATCAGACACAGTTCTTTGGCTCACAGTCTGTCTATCGCATTCGCATGGTATCGGAAGAGATCGCACGCGCGTATGTGAGACCTTCTCATGCCATCATCGAATACGATGCGCCTATCGTGACACGCGAAGAGCACATGGAAGCCATGCACCAGGCAGAGAGAGAATTCTATCGGGTGAAGAGTGAGAACGATGAATTGCGCCGGCGTCTAACGTCGGTAAGTGTTCTTCCGCTCCTTGATCGCGTGGATGATGATGATCTTCCTGGTGAAGAAGATGACTGACTCGTAACCTTTTGGTAATGCCGCTGCTATTGCCTTTCAGATTCTTTCATGCTACATTGCCAAGATGGAACAATGATATGTGAAAGAGTGGAAGCCATCAGATCTTGATTATATGTTTATTGCGTTCCTGGCGTTCCTGCTTCTGATGTGGCTACTCCATACACTGGACATCTTATGAGCGACACAACCAAAGAACTCACAGATAGCCAAAAAATATTAGTAGCAGCGATCATTCAAGCGATGGCGGAGCGCGACAAAGGCAAAGGCTTCGTGCGTGTCTGGGTATGGATCAAGAAGGTTTTATCGTTCGCTCACAGTGAAGCATCGAAGATCATTCTGGATGAATGATATAATCCGCACTAACAACTGAACGCGCCGAGCGCGCGGTAGCAAACGGGTTTCGAGTAAACGCCGTTCACCAGGTCCCAGCAATGGGGAAGGTGAGCGGCGTTTTTTTTGTTTCCTGAAAGGAGTCCCATGAAAAAGTTATTCAAGCGTATGTCCCGTCTGATGGTAGTGATGGCTCTGGCTTTACTTTTGTCCGCATGTGCGCCTGTGGCAAGTGCGTACGTGCAACTCGATCCGGCTTTGGCGACCTGGATCGTGATCGGTGCAACTGTGGTGGTTGGGTATCTCTTCGCAAAGGCACAAGAGTTGCCTTTTGTGCTCCAACTCCTGGCGTTCTTCCGCATCCCGCCCGAGAAGGTCGAGCAGTACCGCATGGCGACATCTGCCTGGCTTGCCGGTATCGTAGTTCAGTTCTTACAGGCCAGCATCCTGGACCGCATCCCGTCCATGTGGGACAACGTTGTGACCATTGTCATGCAGCTCATAGTGGCCGTGCTCGTCACGCTCTACACATTCCGCCGGCTTGCAGATCGTAACGTCAAGAGTTTCCGCACTTCGTAATGATCGGCGATCCCAACCCCAGCGACGAAAAAACAGAGATTCGGCGGGCGATCATCCTGTACGTGGATGAAGTACTTGAGATCGTCCCGCCGAATCTCCCTGATGCGTTCACGCCACCCAAACGAAATGTCCGCCTGGAGATGACCAAGACCCAGGCGAAACAACTGCGCGATCAGCTCACTCAACAACTGGAGCGAGACCTGCCGGGCGGTGTCATTGCGCAGTTCAAAGGGCATTTGACAATCTGATGATAGACACAATCCTGACCGCTCTATTCTCATCTCTCTTCGGGGCGCTCTTCGCTATCGCTGTAGCGCGCTACTCCAAAACGAAAGCGGAGCGTGACAGTGGTCTGGCATCCGATTATCTGAAGATCGCCGACATGAGTGGGGAGCAGCTCGAGAGAAAGATAAATCAGATCACGCTATTGGAAGGGCGTATCGACAAACAGGATACGCTCATTGATGAACTGAGATCGAAGAACGCCGAGCTGTTGCGCGATAACCAGAACCTGGGTGCCCGCATCACAAAAATGCAACTGGAAGAAACAGAGCGCGAGCGGGCGGAACGGGAACGCAGTAGGGCGATAGCCGATCAGATTGAAGGGCTGGGAAATTACATCAAGGTTTTGATCGATACGCTTCGAGCACACGATATAGACATTCCTCCACGGCCTGACATCTTGAAGAACAAAGATACATTGGAAAAGATACGGTCGTTGAAGTTTCCTATCAATCCCGACGATCCGTTTGTATAAGGTGAAACTATGTGTTGTGGAATTTCTATGAAGGTTGATGAAATAAGCCATGATCCGAGCCGATATTATTGCCGCCAATGCGTCGAGTAGTCCCGCGTTTTGGGTCGGTGGTGGGACCAACTACCCGATCCAGAAAAACGGCGAACCGGACACGTTCTATATTGTCTATATGGATGGCGTGTCAGACGTCGTGTATATCAAATCCACTGATGGCGGCAAGTCCTGGTCTAATCCCATAGCTGTTTTCGTTGGCACTGCTCGAACTGTGGCGGTTTGGTATGACCGCTGGAGCGGACGCAGTAGTGACAAAGTGCGTATTGCATACACTGAGGACATTAACTCAGACATACTCTATCGTGACCTGGATATTTCCACAGATACTCTCGGCACAGAAACAACTGTATTCAATGGCGCATCCAGTGGGGGGAATGGGGCACTAACCATTGTCACTGGTCGGGATGGGCGGATCGCCGTTGCCGGGTCCATCGATGCTGGCTTGGAGGATGGAGCCTGGTCGTCGACCGATGATGGTGCAACCTGGGGTGATACGATTGCAGATCCATCTGAGGGCGGTTCCACCGATCAATATTTCCTCTTGCCAGGCTGGAACGCGGACCAAGCTGACCTAATGCTCGTATTCGGGGACGCATCAGCAAATGGCCTGAGTGTGAAGCGTTATGACGATAGTGCAAACACCTGGACAGAAACTGCGATCATTGCAGATGGGTCATTCATTGACACCACACCTGCCAATACATACCCTCACGTGGCTTGTGTAGCGGACCTGGCAAACAGTCGCAACATTATAGCGGCATGGACGCAGGTGGATACGGCAAACGCAGATCTGCGCTGCTTCATCATCGATGACACGACGATCACGGAAACATCTGCCAATGTCGTGCTCAATTCCAGCGACGATCAGGGACTTGCGGCAGTGGCGATCGATATAGACACCGGCGCTTGGTGGGTCTTTTACGCTGGCAAATCGGATGGGTCTGAGACATGGTTCTCGTCTGTCAAGATCTACTTCAAAATCAGCACAGATGATGGGTCCAACTGGTCCGCGGAACAAGCACTATCCAAACAGACGCGTGGAACGGCATGGATGGCATGTACACCACGTTTTAGCCGGAAGTTTCTTGTGGCGTTCCACAGCGATCTTGTAACGGACCAAATAGTTGTTTCCGCCGATGTGATGCAGCCGCGGGCACGCATGGCGATAGGAGTCAGTTGATATGGCAGCGCCCTATAACCCCCCAAAGAAAAATGAAGACTTCGTGATTTACATCTGCCTGGAGGATATGGCGAGTGCTGGTAGTTTCAAAAACACACCAACCCTCGCAAGCGGAGATTTCAAGATTAGCAAGGATGGCGGCGCGTTTGCCAATCTTACAACACTGCCAACGAACACACCGGCATCGAGTGCGTCTGTGAAAATCGAGTTGTCATCGACGGAGATGAACGCCGACAACGTCATGGTCACATGTATCGACCAGACTACCCCGAAGGAATGGGCAGATTTTTCATTTTCAATACCAACGACTCAGTAAGTTTTTGTTTCAAACGTACACGATCATGTAAAGGAGCTGAAATGTATCTAAAAAAATTCTATGACCCGGATGATCTGGCGCGATGGAAAGCCGAATATCAAGCCGCATTTGACTCGGCGATCCAGTCGCGGGAATGGGGGCCGTTTCCAGATGCGGATGAAATGCAGGCGTATGGCAACAAGCAGGCGCAAAAGGCAAACATTCGCCCTGCCGAGATTGCCTACATCTCCCTGGCGCACACGGGTGTTTCGCCTGAGCAGAATTTCTCGACACGGCTGGTTACAGACTGTTTGCAAAAGGGTCTTATGTCCATAAGTGGCGATGAACTGACGTTCAACGTCCACCCCGAGCCTTTGCATTATGAAATTCTACGCAGTCCTGGTCGCTACTGCTGTCATTGTGGAGAGAAATTACCAAATGACACTGGCGGGGAACTTGCCCGGCTACATGTGGCATCGGAGCACGCCGGCATTCCAAGCCCTGATACAAACAATCCTGCTGGATATGTCGCACTCAATCATTTCGAATGTCGTTTGAACGCCGAACAACATGCGAAGTGGCGGGTCATGGAACCCGCCCGTGCGCCGCATTTCGCAACGAAGGAGGAGTAGACAATGGCTGATTTTGTTCATAACATCAGCAAGGGGCGCGTGGCGGAACTATACAACCGCGTAGATACGAATGACCCAACAAACAGCGCGATCATAATTGTTGTGATCGATGCCAATGGTGATGCAGATGCGACTATGAAGGATCGGGATGATCTTTCGGCTCTTCTGGGCGGAACAGCCAATGAGGTCACCAATACCAACTACGCCCGCAAAACACTGACCGATGCGGATTTGACCGCGTTCGCGCCAGATGACATCAATGACCGGGTAGACCTGGATGTGGCAGACATGACATTCAGTGCCATCGCCGCGGGTTCGGCTTGGACAGATGTTTTGTTCTGCTACGACTCGGATACCACTGGAGGCACGGATAGCAACATCGTGGTTATGACTAACCATGATTTCGCCGTTACGCCGGATGGATCGGATATTGTGGTGCAGGTGCCCAACGGTTTCTTCCGGGCTTCGTAGGCAAATACCCTGAAATATGTTTAGGATTTACTTTGGTTCTGTTGTATCTGCTGGCGGCATTTCCGCGTCCATCGGCATTGCGTCTGAGACCGACAGCGCGCAGGCGTTTGGGAAAACCAAACAGAAGGCAATTGCGCAGGCGGTCGAGACAGATGAGTCTTTGGCTCTTATAAGGGTAAAGCAAGCCGCAATCGGTATTACTGCCGAAACGGACAGTGCGCTTGCGCTCACTGGATACAAGGCTCTGGCCATCGCGGAAGCAGCGGAAACGGACAGCGCGCAGGCATTACCCGCACAAAAAGCCAAAGCAATCGGCATTGCAACAGAGACGGATGCAGCGCCTGCACTGACAACACCAGGTGATATTGTAGGCTCGATTAGCGAGGCGCTTGAGTCAGACAGCGCCCTGTCTCTTGTAGCACAAAAGAGCGATGCGATTGCGGAGGCAGCGGAGACAGATAATGCATTGCCTCTTACATCTCAAAAGGCATTGCAAATCGGCGCTGCAATTGAAACAGATGCGTCTCAAACACTCACACACTCCAAAATCGCAGTCATTCAACGAGTAGGTGAGACTGACCTGGCGCAGGCTCTGTTTCCGCAAAAACTTGTATCCGTTGTCTACGCTATCGAAACAGATGCCGCCGTTGCTCTCGCAAGGCGCAAGGAAAAAGCGATTCTCTACGCCTCCGAGACCGACACAGCAATGGCTCTCGATGGCGGAGAGGAGCCGGTATATGCCCCCGCTCATTACGTGGATCGAACAGATGCTTTTCGTACAGATCGTACACATGGACGGATCACAGATGTCACGCACGCGAAGGACACGAACAGATTATGAAAACAATCCAACTCACTATGACAACGGCAGAAAAAAAACCGCGCACGGTCCAGGTTGTTGATCTGAAGAGCGGCGAAAACGTGTCCGGCGCAGCGATCACACACACGCCGCCGGCCGGTGGGACAGTGGTAGAGATGGCCGCCACTGTCACTACGTCGCCATACATTGATTTTGTCCTCGGACCTTTTCCCGACATTGGCACACATCTCGTAGATGTGCAAGCAACCGGCAGCGCAACGCCGGCTTCGAAGCCTGTCGTGCGCTACATTATCGAAGTGAAGTAGACAGGAAACATCATTCCATGTAATCTCTTTTATATCGAATGATAGGCTAAATCCATGCTTGTTGTAATAGATGTTATCGAAAGCATTTAATCTGATGCGTAAGAAACTACTCCCCTTTCTGTTCGGCGTGGCGGCGGCCGTGATCATCATGCCATACATCATCCAGTTTGCCACATGGATCCTGGAGCCAGATTATGTCCGATGTAACGCTGGAAGAATTGAACCCTGATGAACGCGCAACCGCTCACCCATCGCCTCGCACTTGGGAGCGCCCGAAACTCACAGAACGCCGAAAGCAGATACTTAAGTTCTGTCACAAGTATTCGGAGTGCAAGGGTTGGGCGGCATCGCACGAAGAGATCGCGGAGCATTGCGCCACTGACTATCAAGCCGTTGTGCGTGACCTGGAAGCCCTCGCCCTGCGTGGGAGTATTGAGTACGAAGGTTCAAGACAGATCAAGGTGTTAGAACTGCCATGAGTGATGAGAAGAAAGAACTGAAGCCGCTATCTAAGAAGCACCAACGGGTACAAGATGAGTACCTAGTTTGCTTCAACCAAACGCGGGCTTACATGGCAGTTTACACGAGCGTTGAATACGACTCAGCTAAAACCGCATCGGCTCGATTGTTTGCCAATGATAACTTTTCAGCTCATTTGCAGGCTCGATTATCCGAAGCTCACATGAACGCCGACGAAGCCTTAGCGCGTGAAACTGAGATTGGACGTACCGGCGTTGGGTTCTTTTTCAAGATCGTTGATGAGTGGATGTTCAATCCACTTCCTGAGTATGAAATCCTGGACGAACGTTCGGTCTTGGACGATACGAAGGACCCGCCCGAGAAAACAGTAAGCTACCGCGTTCGGCACGCCGTTCTTGATATGGATAAGGTAGTTGATCCGCAATATAGACATCTTATCAAGTCTTTTTCCAACAGCCGTCGAAGTGGCTTGCGCATCGAGTTGTACGATGCACAGGAAGTACATAATAACGTTCTAAAAATGGCTGGGAAGTTCAAAAATCCCGGCACAGAAGATGAACCCCTAAATGTCCGCGTGATCGAAGTTGTGAAGACGAAATGACTGAACTATATGCTGTTGACGGCGATAAGCTGCATGTCGAATTGCACAAAGGACAGACCCGCGCATGGGATAGCAAACGGCGCGAGATCTTCGTTGTCGCCGGCACACAGAGCGGTAAAACATCCTTCGAACCGTTGTGGCTGGATCGGGAAATGAAGGAATGCGGGCCCGGCGATTATCTTGCAGTGACGGCTACTTATGACCTTTTCAAACTCAAGTTCCTGCCTGAGATGTTGAACTACTTCGAGCGTCTCTTCGCCTGGAAGCACGATATTTCTGACCGCGTGCTCTGGAAGCAACACAAACCGCGCATGTTCACGCGTATCATCATGCGTTCAGCGGAAGCCGACGGCGGTTTGGAAAGTGCCACGGCGAAGGCGGCTGTCTTCGACGAATGTGGACAAAACAAGGTCAAGATCAATGCCTACGAAGCGATCAAGCGCCGCCTGTCGCTGGCACGTGGTCGGCTGCTTGGAGCAACCACTCCCTACAATCTCGGCTGGCTGAAGACAGAGATTTATGATCGATGGCGCAAAGGTGATGATGGTATTCAGGTCGTGCAATTCTCAAGCCTGATGAACCCAACATTCCCGCGTGAAGAGTATTACGAGCGCAAAGCAAAGATGCCGGCATGGAAGTTTGAGATGTTCTATAACGGCAACTTCTCACGTCCTGCCGGTTTGATCTACGACAACTTCGAAGATGCCGATGTCGTACCTCGTTTCACTATCCCAGAGTCGTGGCAACGCTACATCGGTCTGGACTTCGGGCTTGTCAACCTAGCAGCAAATAAGTACGCCAGAGAGCCGGGCACAAATAGGTATTACCTATATCAGACGTACCACAGTGGCGGATTCAGTGTGGCGGCTCATGTGCAGAGGCTTCTCAAAGGTGAGCCGCGTATCCCGTTCTGTGTCGGCGGCTCGAAGTCGGAAGGTAATTGGCGGCAAGAGTTCCGGGCCTGCGGTTTGCCGGTCCGTGAGCCAGACATCAAATCTGTCGAAGTTGGTATTGATCGCGTGTATGAAGCCCATGCCGGTCACGAGATCATGGTCTTCGATGATCTTGTTGAATACCTCGATCAGAAGAGAACCTATGCGCGTGAACTGGATGACCAGGACCAGCCGACCGAGAAGATCGCCGACAAGGAAACCTTCCATCTGTTGGACGCTGAGCGTTACATCATCGGCTTCATCAAGCGCAAGGGAACGAAGATGAAGGGCGATAACGTGAACTTCTACGAACAAAGCCAACCGAAGCTCTCCCCCATCGTGCCCGCCCGATCCGACGAAGAGATTGAAAGTCTGCTGGCAAATGCGCCAGAGCTGGAGAATTGAACATGGCAGAAACAACCAAGAGCATTTTTGATACTGAAGAATTCAAGAAGTACAAAGAGCGATGGAATGATCGTCGCTTGATTCTGTCGCGCCGCAAATCCTACTATGACGGCTCGATCTACCGTGCGTCCATCTTCTCGAAACAAAATCAGGCTCTCCTCGGTACAAATGCCTATGGGTTGTATAAGCACATGCGCCCGCTCTACCTGCCGCTTTCCCGCTCTGTGGACATCGATGCCGGGATCATCCCTGGCGAATGGGCTTTCCCTGATGACCTGCCGAACGCACAGGCACTCTCTGATGCACGTGATCTGCTGTTTGACATGTCTTCCTGGAACACGGAAGGAGTGCTGTTTGTTCATTACGGCGCTCAATACGGATTGACCGGTCTCAAGGTCTGTGATGTGCAAACGAAAGAAGAGAAGAAGGTCAAGATCGAGCCGATTGACCCGATGACCTTCATGATGATCCCGAAGGCCGTGATCATCGAAGAAGAGCGTACAGACGATCAAGGCAAGAAGTATCAGTATGGTGAAGTCATCACGGCTGAGACCGTTCGGACATTCCGCAACGGGCAGCCGTTCGCATTCGATGACCCATACTACCTAGAAGATGAAGCATCCGATGTATGGGATAACCCGCTAGGCTTTGTGCCAGTCGTGGAAAGTGAGCATATGAAGACCGGCGAGAAGTACGGAGAGGCGACCTACTCAAAGGCCATCCCGATGCTCGCCGAGTTGAATGGTCTAGCATCGTACCTTGCCGACATCGTAAAGAAACATGCTGAACCACAGTGGGCGGCGTTCGGCGTGGAGCCGAGTGATTTGGTGAAGAGTGGTAATAACGTCTGGTTCTTTCCTGTTACCGGCGCAGACGCAAAGCCGCTCGTTGCACAGGTAGACGTATCCGGCATTCTGGAATTCATTCGAGAGATCCGCGACCAGGTACACGCCTCACTCCCTGAACTATCCTTCGATGACCTGCGTAAGAAGGACCAGATCGCCACGGCAACGCTTGAGTTGCAGCTCATGGAGTTGATTATCAAGATCAAACGTTGCCGACCTAATTATGACGATGCGCTTTCACGTGCTCTTCAACTGGCGGGACAGGCCGCCGAAAAGATCGGTGTATCAGAATTGACCGTGCTCAATGAGCAGGAATTGGAATTCGACCAGACTCGGCAAATCCTGCCCATCGATAAAAAGACCGAGATGGAATTGGAGATGCAGGCTATTGAGTTGGAGCAGATGCGTAGTAGCGCAAATAAAAAAGAAGGAGTCCCAAATGGATAGGATACTTTGGATTTGCTCGCTCGTGTGTTTCATTGCTGATGCGTTCGGCGTGCCGGTGCGTGTCAAACTGTTTTCTATGGGTGTGGCGTTTGCCGTGGCGACACTGCTTTTCTGAATAGGAGGTCTACGATGTACGAAGTTAAATCAAATACTCTGCCTGTCGATCAAGGATCTCGTCAGTTGGATGTTCCCGGCCAGCTGGAGGCGCAAGAGAAATTTATAGCCGAGCTGGATGAATACCTAGCGAGACTTGAAGAAAGATTGCGCCCTGTTCTTCGCAATGCCGGACCTGACAGTGCTGAGAAAAGCCCTGCCCCAATTCAGTCTATCGTTCCACTTGCAAGTGTGCTTCGGCAAAACAATCAGCGCATCGCCAGCTTAAGCGCACATATAAACGACATCTTCATCCGCTTGGAGTTGTAAGTGCCCGACGTCGCAAATGCCTTGAAGTTTCAAAAGAAACTCACGGCAGTAGAGACCGATTATCTACGGCAGATAAACGCCTACCGCCGCGAGACACGTCGCGTCCTGCTGGAAATCCTGGACAGGGACGGCGTATCACGTGCCGGTGTGAGCGCCATGGTGAGAGAGATCGACGGACTTTCACGGCGTGTATCGGCGACCGCAAGCCTGACCGCCCGGGATGCTCGAACGGTCGTACAGAACTACATGCAAAAGCAATTGCAGTTCACGCGCCGAGCAGGTCTCACCAACACACAGAGCCTATCCCCTGTTCTCGCACAGGGGCAACAAGCCGCACAGGATGGTGAGCAGGCATATATGACCAACACTTCCGCCTGGCTTTCGCAACTTGAAACCAGTATTCAGACCAACGCGGCAAGACTACGCATCAGTAGCGCATCTCGTGAAGAAGCCGTTGATCGGCTACTGAGCGAGACCGCCCGGGATGGCCGTGCGTCGGTCTGGGTTGCAAGTGGCAATGTGGCACAGACTGAAGAAACCGCAAATCTATGGACGTATGGCGTCGGCCTGCTTGGCGCTTATATGTTCCATTTCAACGAGACGGAAGAGTCGAACTTTCAGAAGCAAGCCATCGCCACGATTGACGAACGAACCACCGACTGTTGTCTGCGTGTGCATGGACAGGTACAACCCATAGATGAGCCGTTTGAATTGACAGGCACACCGCGTTATGCAGATGAAGTTCAGGATCCGCCGTTCCACTGGTATTGCCGCACTTCAGAGGCACTCTACAACCCAGCCTTCGAAGAGTTCGGCATTCCGACCGAGCGCATGGTGGATATGGCGCAGCTTGAACTGGATGCCAGGGAGTTGACCGGCAAGCGTGTTGCAATCTATCCATCACATGCAACGGCGCGCCGAGCAGGAGCTTTGCCGAGTGGATAACCTTATGTGTATCGTTGAGGGCAGTGCTTCTTAGCTGTCACTGGCTCACTGCCCTCAACGCTGGGGAGTTGTAACCCCGCCGTGATTGTAAGCTGTTTTATTTTGTGGTAGTATGCAGATAATCAATCTACAAGTGACAGCCGTTCCGCGAACGTTTCGCGGGGCGGCTTTTTGCATTTTGGAGTGACCATGCAACCAATTGAACTGAATATGGCGACTGACCCGACTGGAGCCGCAACAACGACCGATAATCGCAAGGTCTATGGAAAACTTCATGCCGTGCAATTGGTAGACGGCGATCTTGCGGACGGTGTTGATCTCACCTTGACCTGTGAGACGCCACACGGCTCCATTCCGCTTCTGACCATCGCCAACTGGAACATCGACCAGGTGCTTTATCCACGTGCGTTAGAGCATCTCAACACAGACGGCACAGTATTGACCACGCACACCGAGCCGCTTATCGCCGGGCAGATCAAAGCCGTGATTGCCCAAGGCGGAGACACTAAGACAGGGGTAATCGCCTGTCACATCGAATAGCCGCACGTATGCGATAAATACGAGAGGATCATTATGCAGAGTTCAGATGCGCAAAACAAAGTAATTCAGAACGACGTGTTCAACGACCTTGCAAGTCGGCAAAGCATGAAAACCCTTACACAGCGAATCGCAACAGCCAGAGCCAACGGCGCCGTCAAACACGTGATCTCGCAGCTTCCTAAAAAGGGAGAGTATATAACGATCAACGGCTTGATTTGCGAGGTCAAAATTGTGGACTACAAGCGCGGTGAAATGCGCTTGAAATTAGTAGGGCCGGATCCTGTAGCAACAAAACCGGAAGGTGACTAACATGTTGCATGGTTCAATACTCGGACATCAAGGTTTATATTTTCAAGCCGATCCGGGCGGCGGTGCTGGCGGCACGACAGATCCCGAGCCTGGCGACGATGCTGATGAGAGATTTGATAAACATCCTCGCTTCCAGAAACTGAACAAAGAGAGGAATGATGCGATTGCAGAACTAGAACGCATCAGAGCCGAAGCCCAAAACCGCGAGACCGAAGAGCTTACCGCGCAGAAGAAATGGGAAGACCTTTACAACAAAGAGACGAAAGAAACGGCGAAACTCAAAAAGGAAAATCTTCGCTTGAAGATCGGACGTGATCTTCCTGATGAGATCGCCGAACGGCTGCAAGGCGAAACCGAAGAAGAGATGAGAGCCGACGCAGAGAAAATGCGGGCTTTATTCAAAACCGATAAGAGCGAAACCGCGGAAGATAAGACCAAATCCAAAACCAAAAGCATCCCATCGAAATCGAAGGACGGCAGTCCTACGAAAATTTCAGGATCGCCGGCGGAGATCCGCGCAAACAAGAAGGCAATTCTGGAGAACGCTAACACTTACGTAAACCAATAAGACGGTAATCCATCCTGTCGCTCTCCGTGTCGCACACGCTAAACGCGAAAAAGAGCACTAACCTTTTTCCAACACGGAGAGAAGAATGACTGACTATCTTGATCTAACCACTGAAGCCCAAGTGCTCCCGACGATCATCGCCGCGGAGACACTTGGCGCGCTTGCGTCCAACATGGCACTGATCCCGCTCGTGAACCGTGACTATGACACCGAAGTCGCCAGTTACGGTCAGAGCGTGAAGATCGGCGTCCGTGGTGCTCTGTCTGTCAATGACAAGGCAGAAGGTTCGAACACGACCCTGCAAGCGCCCACATCGACCGCCGTGACTGTCACCTTGAACAAGCACAAGGAAGTGACGTTCGGCGAAGAAGATATCGCGATCATGCTTGCCCGCCCGGACAACATCGCCGGCTACGCACAGGATGCCGCCATTGCCCTGCTCGAAGCCGTCGAAGGCGATATTGCCGGTCTCTATTCCGGCTTCTCGCAAACCCTGAGTGCGCTGGCAGGGCTTGGTGAAGGTCACTTCCGCGAGACGGCTCGCATGCTTAACGCAGCCAAAGTCCCGCAACAGGGACGCTTTGCAGTCTTGCATGAAGATGCCGCTGCAGAGGCAATGGCTATCGAGCGCATCATCAACCGCGACTACGCCGAAAGCCTTGGCAAAGTCCAGTCGGCGAACTATCTCGGGCGTGCCTACAGCTTCGACATCTTCATGGATCAAAACATCAAGGTGGCCGGCGGAGCCTGTAAGAACATCTTTGGTCATCGCAATGCGGCAGTGCTTGCCACTCGCCCAATGCGCACGACCACATCCAGCGGCGCAACTCAGGTCACAATGGAAGAGAACGGCGTGATCCTGCGCGTGACCCGTGGGTATGACATCCTTGCCCTGGCTGAGCGGATCACCATCGATCTGCTCTACGGTGTCGCCGAACTGCGCGATAACCATGCGGTTGTTGTCTCGACCGACGAAGTGTAGGAGGCTGACATGCCTACACCTGGTTCCACATTTTCAAATAGCCGCAACCTAAAGCTCTCCGCCGCGTTCACCATCGGCGCAGAGGCAGGCAATGCCATCACGGTCAACGTGCAACTGAAAGACCGTGAAAACGGAAACGAACTTTCTGAGCGTGCCGCCGTTGAGTTCTATCTGTCCGATGATCCCAACGGCGACACAGTTGTTGCGGCTGCAACGTCGCTTGCCGCTGGGACAGACGGCGTTATGCAGGAGTTTATCCCCAATAGCGCCGGGCGGCTTGTGTCCGAAGCTGATGGTGACATTGATGTTGTTGTTGGCGATGCGTCGGGCGTGGCAACGTATTATCTGGTGCTCGTGATGCCCGACGGCAAGCTAGTTGTGTCATCCGCGATCACGTTCGCATAAGGAGAGATATGTCACAAGCAGATCCCAAAAACACTTTTTACATTGTCAACAAGCGGGGCACGGTCCATGTGGTGGACCGTGCCAGCGCCAAGGACAGGCTGGGACAAGTCGGTTATCGCCTGGCGACGAAGGAAGAGATCGCCGAGTACATCAAGCGCGATGGCAAGCAACTCGCCGAAAAGCCGATTGCGAAGCCATGGACCCCTGAGCCTCCGGAGTTGCCGGAACTGCCAGAGAGCAGCGACGGTGAGACGGCCGTAGATGCGCCAGTCGGTGAGAAAGTCAAGAACGCCGTGCAGGCCAGCAATAAGCCGAAGCGCCCGAAGGTGGTCGGCAGCGAACCTGCGAAGGCTGAGTAAATAAATGTCTGAACGTACACACCTCAATAATGGCCGTTTCCTACATGATCTGAACGGATGGACCGCTTCGGGCGCGTCCTATTCTGCCGGTGACGGGGACGGTCATTATGGGGTGGCTGTGCTCTCCACCGGTGGAGACTATATCGAGCAGGACTTTGCCGTCCCGGATGTGAAATCCTACACCCTGCATACGGCGATCAAACCGATCGGTGCAGCGGCAACGAGTGGACAGGTGACAGCTCGCATCATGGATGGTGATGGGAATACCGTCGTCACGCTCAATCTGACCGGCGCACAGGATGTGTGGAGTGAAGCCGAGAATATCGCAGGGCTTGCGCCTGGCACAACCTACACTCTGCGGATCACCAATGTCAGTGCAACCGGTGACGTTCGTGTCGATGATGTGTGGCTTTGGTTTGTGCCGGTCACTCGTGCGCAGCTTGCCCAACGTGTGCATAACAAACTTGGGCGGCTTGCCTCTGAGCGACAATACTATCCCACTCCCACCGGCATACTGACTGAAGGTTCCTACACCTACGCCGTTGACGCAGCTCTGCTTTCTTTTGGAGCACTCAACCCAGAGACCGGCAACCCCGACATCCGCTACCTGGATGCCAACCAGGTACAAACCGTGCTGAACATGGTGCGCTCGGAAATGCTGGAAACACTGCAAGCCGACTATGCCGTTGAGGTAGATAACTCGGTCGGTCCGTATCGCCAAAGCCTTAGCCAGAAGTCAAAGAACATCGGCGACATGCTGGGCGGCGGTGGGAGTTCAGGTGGTTCAGGAGGATCCGGTGGAGCGATCATCCAGCGCAACCTTGACCATGATAACGGGTGGAGCTGATGACTGATAGTTCATTCGCCGCCTTCACGACCGTTGAATGCAGCACAGAGAAAGCCACTCTCACAGGTGGCTTTACCGAATACCTGACAGACCTGCTGTGTACGCCACTCGCACCGATCGACAGTGAGACACGTCTGCGCTTGCAGATCAATACGCCGGTCACGTTGTGGGAAGTCCATCTTCAGGATGCCCCAGACATCAAGCAGGGACATAAGCTCGTGATCGGCAGCGTGAAGTATCCGGTCAAATATGTCGAGCCGTACACCTGGCTCCCCACTGGCGATACCCGGATGCGGGTGATCCTGGAAGACACAAGGACCTAATGGCATACGATCCGAAGCTATCCATCGAAGGCATTCAGGAAGAGATGGCGCGCAACAACCGGCGCATCGCTGCTCTCAAGCCGAATGGCGAAGGTGAAGCAGCAGTGCAAGATGCCGTCATTGCCTTGCATCGCTACGCCGTGAGCATTACCCACGTCGGCAAGTACGAAGGCGGCGGCGCTCTGAAATCATCGCATCGCATGGAAGTGACTGGTTTGGAAGGGCTTGTGTATATCGACCCGAATTCCATCTCTCCCAGGCGCGGCACCCGCAAACAAAAGCCGGTGATCTATGGCGTGTATGAGAATGCGCGTGGCGGTGAACATGCTTTCTATGATCGCACGGTCGAAGAGATCGGCGGAACAGTGAGCGGTCGGGCATCACGACGCATTGCCGAAGCGGTGCTGTATGGCAAGTGATGTTCTCAACCGGCAAATCGTTCGGGAAGCACTCGCCGCCCTGATAGATGCCGGCCTTCTGTCTGAATGGGATGTGTTCAACTATGGCACATCCGTCTTCAATGGCAAGGCTCGCAATGTGATCGTGGCGTCTGGCGAGACGGACTACCAGGATAACGGCGCAGATTCCACAGAGGTTGCCGGTGCGGATGTGATGTTCGATTTCAACATCGGCATATTTGTTTTATACGCCGATGATAGCCAAAGCTGGACTGCTCAGAATTCAGAAGATGCGCTCGATCTCGGTCGCAAGTTGATTACCGACATCGTGCGTGACAACCGAGATAACGCGAATTGGTATCGATTGAGTTTGAACGGGCGCTCTGCTGTTGGAGTTGTTGAAGATCTGGCCGGCGTGTCCTACCGCTATGAGATCGTGCCGGTCCGGGTTATCAAATATTCGTAAGGAGAAACAACATGGCAAACAAAATTTTTATCGTCGGCAAAGGTGCAATCCTTTCCCATCGTACAGACGGTAAGAACTATCGCGAAGGCGAAGAGATCGACCTTTCGCACTGCACGCCGCAGGAGATCCAAAACCTGAAAGACATGGGCAAGATCGTCGAAAAGGGATCTGTTGCAAAAACAGAAGAGGTGAAGAATGGCTAAATTAGGCGACGGCAAGGACCAGGTATTCAAGATGGGCGCGTACACCGTGCCTGCCGGTCATCTGACGAACGTCGAATGGCCGCGCAGTCGTGATGAGATCGATCTGACTGGAGCTGAGCAGGATGATAAGGAATTCGTCCCTTCGGAACGTTCCAGCACGATCACGGTCAATATGTGGGACGATGCGGCGGACGCAATTCGGGCAGCCTTCGAGAACACAACCGCAGCCGCAACTGTGGAATGGTATCGGCAAGGCAACACGACCGGTAAGCCGAAACGCTCCGCTTCCGCCTTCGTCACCAACATCTCCGATCCCCTGCCCCACAATCAGGGAGCGGCGCTCACTGTTACCCTGCGCGTGAGTGGCGCGGTCACACAATCCACGGTCGCCTGATGCAGTACACGATCAAGGACTACACTCTCGAACTGATCGATGAGCCTCTGCAGCGGCATTGTGTCGGCTATGAGAGCGCCGCGGTGAGTATGAAGAACGAAGATGCAAAGCCGAAGCTGCTCACCCTGCTATCGCAATTGCAAAACGTGCGTGTCACAGATACCAACACAAATGCTCTGATGGCTTTGTTTAACATCGTGTCGGAGACAATCAATGCTGTGATCCACATCATGGAGCAGGGCGAGACAATGACCGTCTCTGCTGACTATGGCATTGTCGTCAAAGCCGCCTGGCAGACCGGTTGGATCTTGAAACTCTCCATGAGTGAAGCAGAGAACGTTATTCGAAGCGCGGAAGACATCGATAACATGCCGCCCTGGCTTGTGAAATGGATCGCTCGGCACGTGAGCCACTTGTACCAGGAAGTGAACGAAATCCCAAAAAACTAATTCTGGCGGTCGCTGATTGTGCAGAAGACGTGGATGCACCAGCGCCGCCAGAGTTACGACTGGCATGGCGTGTTGAGAAATGGGGAGCAGGAGCGGTCTGGAACGGCGAAATACCCGCTCGTCTTCTATGCCGAATGACCGCCTGTTCGAATGTGCACTCGGCGATCCAGAGTTACCACGCGGGCGGCAATCGCCTTGCAGATTGGTCACGCGCAAACCCCACCTACTCCAGAATTGTTCATGATATTTGGCTGATGAGAAATGGCGCAACAGACTGACGAGATCGTTATCCGATTTTCCGTTCGAGACGATGGCACGCCGAAGATCGAGCGTGTCAATGGGGCAATCAAGAAAACCGGTGAACAGACAAAGGCGCTTGTGCCCGGTCTGGAGAAGGCCCGCGCTGGGGTTTCGTCGTTCTTGTCTGAGAATGCGGCTCTCATTGGTGTACTGGTTGGCGTGGGTATTGCACTTGGCAAAGCACTCAAATATCATATGGAATACGCCAGTGCGGTCAGACAACAGGCGGCAATCTCGCATACAACGACCGAAGAAGCAAGCCGATACCTGCAAGTCCTGGATGATTACAAAATTTCATCACAAAATGCCCTTGTTGCTACTCGTGCGCTCACCAATGCAGGGCACGTGCCGAGCATTGAGACACTGGCGCAACTATCTGACCAGTATCTCAAACTCAACTCCGACCAGGAGAAAAACGAATTCATCCTGAAGAACCTCGGGCGCGGCGGCTTGCAGTGGGTGGATATGTTGAATAAGGGGTCAGACGCCATACGCAAACAAGGCGCTGCGGTCTCTGAAAATCTCATCCTGGATCAAAAGAAAGTGGACATGGCGCGCCGTCTGGAGATTGCACAAGACCAGCTCAATGACACGTCGATAGGCTGGGCGACAATTATGTCGAGTGTCATCATTCCTGTAGGCGAGGCAGCGGTGTCTACCCTTGTGATCTGGGCGAACGCCATCGAAAAAGTAACAACGGAACACATACCACTTGGGAAAGCTATTGACGAAGCGGCAACAGAAATGCGCGCAGAACAGGACGCTCTGCTTGAATTGCCTCCCGCCGCAGATGATGCGAGTAATTCATTAGATGGCTTGACTGATAGCAGTATGGACGCCGAAGAAGCTGCAAAGCGTCTCAGCCAGGTGTATCAAGGTCTGCTTACTTCGATGTTCGCCATTCAGGGCGAGAACGATAGTTATCAGCAGAAGCTCGATGATCTTGCCAAGAGCAGCGAAGACCTTGCAACTGAAAAAGATCGGCTGACGCTCGCCATGTGGAAAGAGAAAGAAGCTGGAGAACTCACGAATGATGAGTATGAGCGGTATATCCAGCAGATGGCAGAGATCACCGAGAAGCAGGATGAGAATGCGGCATCCATTGAACAGGCAGCAGCCGATCACGAGAAGGCCGCCAAACAACGCGTGTATGATCTCGTTCAGGAACGACTGGCCGCAGATGGTGTGATCGACTCCGGCGAGTTTGAATACCTGCAAGAATTAGCTGTACAAAAAGGTTTGGTCTCAAAAGCAGCAGCAGACCAGGCAATCGCCGAAAGCCAGGCAGCCGATGAATTGGTTGCCTCGTTCGCTAAAACGCAAGACCCCATGAATGAGGCGCTGGCTACCATGTTGCAGATCAAATCAATGGATGGGCACATCGTCAACTTCGGCGTGAATTTCACCCAGAGCGGTTCCCCTTATGGCGCCGGCAATGGGTTAGGACAAGCCGGTGGTGTTGTTGGGGGGTCGGGCGGTTCTGGCAGCGCAAGGCGGATGCAGAGACGTGACAGTGGCGGAGCTGGTATCGCAGGCACACCCTATGAGATCGGTGTACCTGAAGTGTTTGTTGCTCCAGCTAATGGGCAATTCATCCCACTCCATGGAGCGCAAAACACAGGTTTAGGAAATACCTACAATGTGATTGTGAATAACCCACGTCGTGAGACCGCCGAGAATTCCGTTCGGCGGGTGCTCAAAGAACAGAGTTATCTAAGGGCCAGAAACTAATGACGATCCTATGGAGTTTCGGCGGAACCGCTCTGTCTGATTTCGGAACCATCACGGTTGTCTCCGATTACCTCGACCTGCCTGAGCGACGCGGCGAGAATATCACAATCCCCCACCGGCACGGCAAGATCTTTGTGCCGAAGTATTACGATGAGCGACGCATCACCATAGGGATAGGGATCAATGCGGTCGATGTGGAAGACCTGGAAAACACAATTGACACCCTGCGGGCACTACTTGCCCCGCGTCGCCAGCAAACGCTTTCGCAGACCCGTCCCGATGCGTCTGTGTACAACGCGCAAGCGACCGCTGATATGCCTTTGCAAATCGAGCGGTTTGGTCCGCGCATCGTAAAACTCCTGATCGAGTTTGTGCTGCCATTCCCGTTCTTCCGGTCATCGGTACTGACCGATGATTCTATCATCACGGTGTCTGGCAATCCGCTCGATTGGGACGTGAACAACCCGGGCACGGTCGAGGAATGCGACCCCACAATTGTCCTGACTGGACCGCTGGAGAACGTAGTCATCACCAACACAGAAAACGGGCATGTGCTGACCTACACCGGCATTATAGACAGCGGCGACACCGTGACCATCCAGACCGCGGCGAGCGGCGAATACACCGCCGTGCATAGCGTAGACGGCAATGTGATCGGCAACGTGTCCCATTCAGGATCCGCATCTCTGATGGTCTTCGAGCCGGGGAATAATGATTTGACCATCGAATCAGATGTAACCACGACCGGCACGGTGAAAGCAACGTTCTACGCTCCATTTATGTGAACCATGGCAACCACAGACAAAGCCGAATGGCGCTTACTTGATGTTGATCTAACGACGCAACTGGCAATCCTGCCGGCCGTGCAGTCACATATCCTGTACGAGATGAACGAGCCGGGGTCGGGGGAAGTGCGGCTTCCGTTGGACACACCCGCCGCTAGTCAGATCACCGAGAATATGTTCTGCGCTCTGTACTATCGTGGATCAGCTCGTGGCGGTTTTTTTGTTGAGGCTCTCAAAGAGACAAAGATTGATACGGCAGAGTATTCTGGTCGGGTCTTATCAGCGGCTGGAGCGGGCGCCCTGGCGCTCCTGGCAGACGGTATTGTCTGGAGTGACGGCACAACTGAGACCAAGCGTGCATTTACAGCTACGCCGAAAGCCGAGATCCTCATCACCCTGTTGGAAGAAGCACAGGCACGCGGAGCACTACCGAACCTGACCTGGGATTTCACGGACGCCGCCGATAGTGATTCGGTCGCCTGGGACGATAGCGAAGACTATGAGATCACAGTCGGCGACAACCTGCTCAATGTGGCGCGGGACTTTTCTTCAACCGGTGGTTTTGATTTCGCTATAAATCTCGTAGCCGGTGAGTTTGTACTCTCTGCCTTTAAGAATGGAATGGGGACAGACGTATCCGACACAATCCTTTTCCGCTCGGGTACGAACGTCCAGGAACTCGGAGCGGATCGGCGCGGCAATGAGATTGCTAACGCACTGCTGGTCAAACATGGTGAGGGGTACAGTGAGATCAAAGACAACACATCCATCGCTGCTTACCGCCGACGTGAACAGTTTCTCAATGCTGACCTTGCCCAGAGTGCAGCTTCTGCCGCAACCTACGCGGGCGCAAAACTGGAAGAGAGCAAGGACCCACAGACAAGCATCTCCATCAAGGCGTATGACGGCATCAAGCCGTATGTGTTTCTTGACTACGTGCTGGGGGATACCATCTCCTATGACGTGCTGGGGACACTCTCTTCACATCGCATACTTGGCTTGCAGTTGGATTTCGAAGGCGATGACTATGCCGCGGCAATTCTGGAACTCAACAACCTGTTCTATGAAAACGACCTGGAACGCTCTCGCGATATCGAATGGTTGCTCACACAGTGGAACACGGCGCACGACTCCAACCTACTCGAAGCGCGTGGCTGGATGGCTTATAACAATACCTATAACAATCTGACCGCGATCAATGCGATCCACCAGCTAGGGGATTATCTCTATATCGGCGGACAAGTTTCGAGTGCTGGTTATTCTGGCAGGCTCTTGCGCTACAACCTGCTCACCGGGGAATGGACTACCCTTGTCGCGATAATAGGTTTAGTAAAGTGCATAACATCCATCGGAACAGATATTTATTTTGGCACAATCAATGCGGGCACGACACAGGGATGTCTGCATAGATATAATACCTTGACGGGTGGGGAAACGGAGCCAATTCAGATCAATGCTCCTGACGGGTCGTTCGACATCAGTCGGTGTAACGCATTGCTGGCGGTCGGAACCGATCTATATGCGACCGGCGAATTCAACCAAGCGGACGGAAATTTCGACGTAAAGAATATAATCAAGGTCGACACAACTGATTTCTCCTACATTAGCATGGACGGCGGTCTGGATAATGGTATCGGATTCGCACTTGCGGAGCTGGGTGGAAATATCTACCTTGGTTATTCCGGCACATCTGTTGGCGGGGTGTCTGCCAGCCGCGTGGCGATGTGGGACGGGACAAACTGGAATGCGCTCGACACTGGATTAAATGGAACGGTTTACGCACTCACCGTCTACGGCTCAAACATCCTGGCGGGCGGAGCATTCACAAACGGATTATCTGAATGGAACGGAGCTGCATGGACTACCTTTGGCGGCGGGACAGCCGGCACAGTTTATGCAATCGATATATTCCTGACAGATGTCTATGTGGGCGGAGACTTCACCGACATTGGTAATAATGTTGCGCTTTACAGTGGTGGACTATGGAACAGTCTCGATAGTGGGGTCAATAACGATGTGTACACGGTTTTGCACTACAGCCAAAATCTCTATGTCGGTGGGCTGTTGACCGTTGCTGGCGGTGACGTTGGTGCGCAGCGCACAGCGCTGTATTACGTCACCTTCCAGGCGCTCGCCGATCAATTGGCGCGAAACTTCAACAGCTACGATTTAGGGGAGGGAATTCATACTGCAACAGCAGTCACCTCCCTTGCCAGTGGCGACGAATTTCCGATGTGGAATGCTGCGACCGGACTTCTGCGCAAGATCACCTGGGCAAATATCCTTGCGGCTCTCAATAACTTGTTCGTGAGACTGACCACGGATCAGACTGTCGCCGGTGTAAAACGCTTCTCGGATAGCATCCAGATCGGCGTCGACCCTCCCACCGCGGAAGCCGATGGCGGCATGAGCCAGGGATCAGAAGGTGCTTCTGTCGGTAATTTGTTGTGGACATGGGGAACGGGAGTATCGTCATTTATAACAGGCTTGCGTGCTCGGGGAACGAAAGCATCGCCGACCGCCGCACAAGCCAATGACGACGGCCTGCGGCTTGGAGCACGGTTCCATGATGATAGTACCTATGGGAATACATCGGCGCGGATAAAACTGGCAGCCGCCGAAAATCACAGCAGCACAGCACATGGGACAAAAATACTTCTTGAGACTACTCCACTTGGGTCAACGACGATCAACCCTACCCCGCCGTTCGTCACACCAGATGGTGATATAGAATTCCCTGTCGATACTACAGGCGTGATCCTGAAAGACCGCACGACCGGCAACCTGTACAGGTTGTATGTAGACTCAGGAGCACTGCTGATTGAGACGGTATAAAAAGCAACCACTCCCCTCGGCTCGCAACTCCAGGGAGTGGTTACAACTGGACGCACTTTGTTTCATGCCATAAACAAGAGGTGCCAACTATTCGAGGGGAGTTTGGCATCCCTACCCTCTAGACGGTATCCCTGTCATTAGCATCAGTAACAGCGGGCGATCCTTATTTCCGAGATATGCCGTCGGATTGATTATACTCCCAAAATTCAGCCACTGAATTTTGGGATTGAATTATCGATTTCCGTTATTTCGATAATTTCGGGATCTCCCGCGTGATCGTCATAAACCCCAGATGCAATTGCCAGCCGCCGGCTTCAGGTCGAAGGAAATACGGCTTCCCCCATTGAAGATGAAAGTGTAAGCCGAAGAGTTTCATAATCTCCATCCATCTACCGGCGAGGCGCGCCGGTGGGCATTGTCCACGTCGACGTCTGCAAGCTGTAAATAATGCTTTACCATCTCCAGGCTGGAATGACCCAGCATCATTTGCAAAGTATACGCGTTCCCGCCATTTCGCAGGTATTGAATTGCGAACGTGTGACGAAAGCGATGCGGGTGAACATTATCCACGCCGGCCCGCTTGCCGATCTTCGAGAACATCTCTGCCAGCTTTGTCCGCGTCATGGATCGGTTGAGCTTCGATGCAAAGAGCGGATCAGAGTCTTGGGTATCCTGACGGGATGCCACATAACGCCAGATCATTTGCCCGGTCCGTGGGGAGAACGGCAGCTTGCGCTCCTTCATACCCTTCCCTTTGCGAACATAGATACGGTTATTGCGATTGTCCAGGTCTTCGATCTTCAGGTCGCAGAGTTCCGAAGCGCGGATGCCGGTGTCCAGCAGGAGCAGTGTGATCGCCCTATTGCGCTCGAAGGAGCCAAGGGAGTGATCGATACTTTGCCCGCCGCGCATGTAGATCTTCGAGCGGTTGAGAGCCGACATGATGAGCCGGATTTCCTGCTCGGTGAATGGGAATATCTCCTTCTTCTCGGCTTTGGGCGGCGTGAGCTTTCGAACAATATTCTCTTCTGCCAGACCTTCTTTGACGAGCCAGGTCCACAGGGCGGACAAGCCGATGTAGTAATTCAAGAGAGACTTATTGGATAGGTTCTTATAGGACGCCAGGAACGCTTCGATATCGCGAGACGTGACCTGATGGATTGGAATGTCATCTTTCAGGAAGGCTGAGAACTTGGTAAGGGTGCGGCTATAATCGTCGATGGTGTTCTGACTTAGATGTCTTGCACCGAGAGAGAGCATGTAGCCGTCAACGGTGGCAGAAAATAAATATATGTTCGGCATGGTGAAGTCTCCTAACGGTACAAAATAAAAACCATGTTCCCATACGACCATCCATAGGGAACATGGTGCCTGAATACACCCAACTGTGTACCGTGCTTTGTGCGCTGGAGAGGACTTGAACCTCCACGCCTTGCGGCACATGGCCCTCAACTAAACAGACCTTCTTCCCCTTTGGTGGGACATGGATGGGAGAATGACCAGACTGTGTGACAGTGGGAAACATAAGACGAGAACCCTATAAAAAAGACTAAATGTGTTCCGTTCGGCGAACCCATAATTCGCAATTGCGAACTACATTCTGCGAACAAAGAGTTCGCAGAATGCGTACCTTCAGGTCATGTAAGCCATGTACCTGTTGGTTCCTCATAATTCTCGATCCATGAGTTTTGGTTACAGGCTTTCGCAAGCATCACCATCACCATCATTATCCAGGCGGTGTATGTCTCCCCTTCCTTGCGAAACGCAATAGTCATAGCAGGCTTGCGCGCGGGAGTGAGAGCCTGAAAAATCTGTGCAATTAAGACTGTCACCAGAACAACCACATGGACCCGCCGCGGGTGCAAGTGTGGGAGTGAAAACAACTTGTACAAGTGTAGGTATTGGTGTGAGTGTTGGAGCTTCTATTATGGGCGCGACGGTCTCTGTGTCGATAGGCAGCACAACCAGTGTTTCGGTGAAGATTGCTGTGAATGTATTGGTGGGTAATAAGAACGCGGCAGCTGTCTGGGTTGACGCGATGGCCTGCATAACATCCATTGTTGGTGGTGGCGTGGGCGATGGTGGTATGCCGCACGCTAGAATCACTAATAAGCACACTAAAGCAATCACCAGTTTTTTCATAAGCTCCCTCTTATAGCCAGTGATACACCTTCTTTGGGCCTTGTATCCAGTGAGCGCGAAAAAAGAAGCGATCATTGATTTTGCGCCGTACCATCATCCATTGTAGATACCGTAGGTACATGTCAAGATCGTTTGGAGTGGCAAGTAAAAGCGCTGCTCTGATCTCTTCGATGATGTTCATTTATTTCTTTTTCGTTGATTGTTTTGCCAGCGGATGTAGCTCAGAAATTCCTTCTGCTCATCGGCGGACCGGTCCTGAACTTCATGGATGATCTGTTCGATGATTTCGTTTCTCTTCTTTTCGGGGGGCAATAATCCGGCGGCTCGAAACACCTGGTCTGGAGGAAGCTCTAAACCCTTCGCTATTTTGAGCGCTATTGACTTCCCCACTGGACGGCGACCCGAAAAAATGTCACTGATTGAGCCGGTGCTAATATCGGCGATTCGAGACAAGTCTGCGGGTTTCAGTTTCCTTTCGTCCAGCTCAGCTTGCAACCAGTCAGCAAACGATAGAGTCATAGCGTATTGCATTATGCACCACCTCTTACTCCATTTGGCGAGTTATCCACTCGCACCTTGACAAAGTAAGCTTATCAGCTTAGAATAACGGTAATTCGCAATTAGGAGCTATAAACTCGCATCAGCGAGAGGAGATAAGAATGGTTGAAGTGAGAAACCCTGTGATCGAAGAACTGAAAAAGCGAGCCGATGAACTTGGTTCCCAGCAA
Organism: uncultured Anaerolinea sp.; assembly: GCA_964489725.1. GTDB lineage: Bacteria > Chloroflexota > Anaerolineae > Anaerolineales > Villigracilaceae > Defluviilinea. The sequence goes on from CAZBAX010000021.1 coordinate 44,928, forward strand.
GCCCTAGCCGATGAGCTTGGTATTTCCGCTCAACATCTAGGTGACGTATTGAAGGGTCGGCGTGGGCTGGGGGAAGATGTACTCGAACAGATTGGCTTCGAGAAGGTGATTGTACACGTGAGAACCTATGCTGTCCCTGATGTTGTGAAGGCGATTGAGACCGCTCAAGCAGAAGCGGAGCACGTCAACACTTTGAGGAAGCGGGTTTTTGAGAAATCCAAGCAGGTAACTAAGTCATGAACGGCATCTACATGATCCGAAACATAGTCAATGGCAAGGTCTACATCGGCAGTACCAAGAGAAGTTTTAGGTCTCGTTGGATCGATCATAAAAACCTGCTGAGTAAATCTCGCCATGAAAACAAGTACTTGCAAAAAGACTGGAAAGAATTTGGAGCCGATGCGTTTGTGTTCGAGATTTTAGAAGAAGGGTTTACGAATTTCGAACGCGAAACCCACTTCATATTGATGCACGCAGAGAATTGCTACAACATGACCACCCCAAGCCGGGTAACGCCGTCTTTCAAAGGCAGTCGTCTTGCAGTTCCCGAAGTGAAGTTCATCGGCGAAATCGTCGAACAGACTCATCAGGCCGCACCCTTTCCCACCCCTTCCACCATCCCCCCACAATACAAAGCACTTATCGACTCGATGCTGCGCCATCGCCTAACTCACCCTGAGCTATATGCCCATCTGGACGCGCAGGCCGAGCCTGAGACGCGAGCTGAACCTGCCGAACTTGAACAGGTGCCAGCATGAGCGTCACAGCATCCAGTTCCCTCCAGCACTTGAAGCCGAAATGGTTCGAGTGTCTCCCACTCACCCGCCGAGAGACGCTGGAAATCAATTTAGATGTTGTGGAACATCTGATCGAACGAGCCGAAAAAGGCGAGTTTTCGCCGGAATTCCTGGAACGGCAAAAGGTCCGCCGTGAGCAGATTACGAAGGAATTGGAAACAATCAAAGAACAGGAGGCTACCAACTGAGATACCACCCTATAAAAGTTTGACCGTCGCCAGTGGCATGGCGACGGTCGATAGTGACGACCCAGGCGAAACGACAAAGTTTATACCTAGAGTCTTTTGTATTTATACCAAAAGGAATGCGATCATGCAATCAGTAATTCAACTAACTCAGCAAGACCACAGTTCAACCATTCGGCGCACATCCCTCAAGGCCGAAGCCCGAGCGAACCGAGACGCGGCATTAGCAGCATGGGAAAACGCATACAACGCATGGAAGGAAAGCCCAACCATCCCAAATCAAAACGCTTTGCGGTGCACCTCTGTTGCGTACGATAAAGCGCAAACTCTGTATGACTCAGTGCGCACCAGTGCCAAATACAACAAGGGGACAGTGGCAGTAGCTCCTGCCGAGGTGCTCCATGTCTAATCTCAATGAGCAACTCCTGGAGCAGAAAGCCGAGCAGGACGAAGCGGCACGTAAAGCCGCGGACCTGTCGGAGACCCTACAAGCCGTAGACGCCGCACATGTGCAGGTAATCAGCTACCGGGAGATGGTGGATTTCTTCTGGCATCGGCGCGTGACCTGGGGCAACAGCGACACCGCGGGAGCCGATCATGTTTAGCAGACCCACCCATTACACCCAGAACCAAGCTACTGTGATGGCTTCGAAGATCATCGCAAAAGCGGTCCTGGACTGTGGCGATCACTATAGGATCGTCGTTGTTTTCGCTCTCTCCACTCGCCAGGAGTTCTACTGGATATTCAAAGCCCGCTCTCGTCGGTCACAGCGCAAGTATTGGAAGTTCGTCGGCTATTCCCCACGAGACCGCGCTACCACATTCGAAGCCTTTGCATTTGCAGATTGCCGGCTGCACGAAGGAATGCCGCTTTCCTGCAAGACCTTGGGGAAGCGCGCACTCAAAGCCCTGTACGCCAAAACTCAGCATGAGTCGATCTTCTCGGATTGGGACTATCAACCGGGTATCCAGAAGTTCGACATGATGCGCAAGAAGCTCGAAGCGGGGCGGGCTGGTCGGCGAAGCTACATCTTCCGATAGGAGCATCTCATGAGACGAAATCAAAACCTTGGCTCGCATGGCGAGAACCTGGCGCGGTCTGTACTGTCTGGTCGCTGCGGAATAAATATGGTCGAGAAGATCGGCACACCGGTCAAGCTCATACCGGTGGAAGGCAGAGGAGCGGGTAAAGATATCTTCCACGTGCGATGGGGCGAGAAGGTCTCAGGAGATCATCGCGGGATTATCAGCAACGGCATAAGTGTACTTGCCGAAACCAAGACGGTCCTGGACGGCAATCTGCAATGGGGTCATCTCAGGGAGCACCAGCCGGCGCGCCTGGATGAGCATGTCAGTTTCGGTGGGATCAGTCTACTTGTGTGGGTGCATGGCTCAGACGCCTATGTCATGCGATGGCCGGTCGAAGGCTTCGGACCGGGCAAGGGGATCACGCACGAGCGCGCACAGGTGCTCAACGATGAAACGATTGAATTCCTAAACCAACTCAGTACGGGAAGCTATGACTTCACCGACCCAAACGACAACCCCTACATTTTGTCAGGTGACGAGCTGGCTCGTGCTGAAGCCGCTGCACGATCACGCTAACCGGTTGGGCCTGTGCTTGGCTCCGGGCCCAACCAAAGGAAATCCTATGAAAAGTTCCTATCGTCAATTCCTTGAGTCGAAGATCGTCGTAGCAAACCGACAGGGCTTCGATGTGTCTTCGATGGACATTCACCCCGCATCCTTCCCACATCAGAAGGATGCCGTCAAGTGGGCGGCCGGTCTGGGTCGTGCCCTGATTGCTATGTCGTTCGGCTTGGGTAAGACACGCATTCAGACCGAGCTGGCACGGCTTATCCACTTACAGACCGGTAAGAAGTTCCTGGTGATCTGTCCGCTGGGTGTCAAGCATCAGTTCACCCATGAAGACGGACCCCCTCTCGGTGTTCAGTGGCACTACTGCACATCCGACGCCGATATCTTAAACTCGCCCACTCCATTCATCATCACGAATTACGAACGTGTGCGCGATGGCAACATCACACCCGCACTTCATGACTTCGCCGGCGTATCGCTGGACGAAGGGAGCGTCCTCCGGAGCCTGGGGAGCAAAACCTACCAGGTCTTTATAGATCTTCTTAAGGACGTGCCTTATCGCTATGTGGCAACAGCGACGCCGGCACCCAACGAATACAAGGAGATCATCCATTACGCCGAGTTCCTTGGTGTGATGGATCGTGGACAGGCGCTGACCCGCTGGTTCAAACGGGATAGCGGCAAGGCTGGACACCTGACAATCCATCCCATTCATGAAAAGGACTTCTGGATGTGGGTCGCTTCCTGGGCGCTCTTCTTATTCACGCCTGGCGACCTGGGCTATTCCGACGACGGCTACGACCTGCCGAAGTTGAACGTGCACTGGCACCGGATCAAGGTCGATCAAACTCGCGCCTGGAACCAGACAGACAACCGCAACCAACACAGACTCCTTCTGGATGCCGCAAGCGGCGTGAGCGAAGCATCCGCCGAGAAGAAAGCCACACTCCCTGATCGGATTGCCAAGATGAAAGAGATCATCAAGAAGAACCCAAAGCGGCACTGGCTGCTCTGGCACCATCTGGAGATCGAGCGGGATGCCATTGAAAAGAATATCAAAGGCTCCGTGTCCGTCTTCGGCTCACAGGACCTGGACACGCGGGAAGAGCGGATTCTGCAGTTCGCTCACGGCGAGATCCCGATCCTGGCAACCAAGCCCGAGATCGCCGGTTCTGGCTGCAACTTCCAATATCACTGTCACTCAAACATCTTCCTGGGCGTGGACTACAAGTTCCAGGACTTCATTCAGGCAATCCACAGGACTTACCGTTTCCAGCAGGAGCACGAAGTGGACGTGCATATCATCTACGCCGAAAGCGAAGACCACGTGGTCGATACGCTGAAGCGCAAATGGCAACAGCATGACCAGCTCGTCGAGCGCATGCGTTCCATCGTTCGTCAGTTCGGCATGGCGACCACTGCCATTCAATCAGACCTTTCCCGGTCCATAGGAATTCTACGCATGGAAAACAAACAGAGACTTTTTACCGCCGTCAATAATGACTGTGTTCTGGAGATGGAAAACATCCCAGATAACCACGTCGGTCTTATCCACACATCCATCCCGTTCGGCAACCACTACGAATATTCCGCTCAGTACGAAGACTTCGGTCATAACCCAACCGATGGGAACTTCTGGGAGCAGATGGATTTCCTGATCCCGGAGCTTCTGCGGATCCTGAAACCTGGACGGGTCGCTGCGATCCACGTGAAGGACCGCATTCTGTACGGGCATCAGACGCCGACCGGCTTCATGGAAGTCTCACCGTTCAGCGATGAATGCGTGATGGCCTTCCGCAAACACGGCTGGCTCTATGAAGGTCGCCGAACGATTGTGACCGATGTGGTCCGTGAGAACGCATCGACGTATCGGCTTGGCTGGAGCGAGATGACACGGGACGCATCCAAGATGGGCAGCGGACTGCCTGAGTATCTTCTGCTCTTCCGTAAGCCGCCTACAAGCAACGAGAACAGCCGCGCCGATGATCCGGTGACCAAGAGCAAGGATGAGTACACACGTGCCCGCTGGCAGATCGATGCTCATTCATTCTGGCGCTCCGATGGCAACGGTCCATTAACGCCTGTGGAGCTGTATGACTACGAAGCGCACGTCGGACGCCTGGAAGATGTGGACCGCCTGGGACATCTGCCGGCTTCGTATTTCAGCGAAGCGCCCCGCAGTATGAGTCACTGGGTATGGGATGACGTGGTGTACATGCGCACACTAAACAGTGAGCAGAGCAAGAAGAAGCTCGAAAACCACATCTGCCCACTGCCGTTCGACATCGTCGATCGCACGATCCGTCTGTACTCGAATGAAGGCGACCTGGTGCTTGATACGTTCGCCGGCCTTTTCACCGTGCCGGTGATCGCCATGAAGCTCGGACGCCTGGCGTATGGCATTGAGCTGAACCCGGAATACTACAAGGCAGGCTTGAAGTATTGCGAGATCACCCAGCAGGAGAAACTTGCGCCGACGTTGTTTGATTATTTGGAAACGATGCAGAAGGCAGATGCAGGTGTGTGATGGCAAGAAAAATGAAAGCCATCCGCGCTACTGCTCAAGAGGTTCAACGATCCCGCCGGGACTGGTACGCGTTCCATTTCGAGAACCGCGCCAAGGCCAAGGCTTTGCCTGATGAACAACTGCGCTCTTATCAGATGGTTGCGAACTGGACCGACCCTCCGAAGATGACCATCTTCGGCGGCGTGCCTGAGTCTTATCCAGATCGGCAAGTCTACGAGTTGGCTAATCAATACGGCCTTGATGTGAACCTGTCAAACCCCTGGTATTTGAGTGACGTCGGCTGGGTATTATTCCAAAAACTATGGTCTGAGCTTCCTGAGCCGGTAGATGTCTATTCTGAAACTGTACACACCCCCTGTGTACAAGTGGGTGAGTTGTACACATTTATCCACATGCCCAGCGAAGCGGAAGCTCGGATTTGAAAGTTAACCGAAGTTGTACCCATTGGTACACAGTCGGTACACAGGCAGAGATGTGTACAACTTCACTCTACTGAGACACTGATGAGTAGAGAAAAAGATGAGTTGTACACATTGTACACAGCCCCTATGTACTACATACTAAATAGGTATCTTATGAATAAACATAGCTTAAGTAATACAGAAAAGACACAAAAAACAATCTATGCCGCCGATCTCTTTTGTGGGGCGGGTGGTTCATCCTCCGGAATGCTCAAGGCTGCCAAGCAGCTCGGCCTGCAGGTTGAACTGCTCGCCGTCAATCATTGGGACGTAGCGATCGCTACGCACTCCCTCAACCATCCTGGCGTACGGCACGTCAACAGCGATCTTGAGAAAGTCGATCCGCGTGTCGTAGTCCCTGGTGGAAAGCTCGACCTGCTGGTTGCATCGCCCGAGTGTACCCACTTCTCGAAGGCTCGTGGCGGAAAGCCGATGAGCAAGCAGTCCCGCGCATCTGTCAAATACATTCTCCGATGGGTGACAGCTCTCGAAGTCAAGAATGTGATCATCGAGAATGTACCTGAGTTCATGGATTGGGGACCGCTCCATCGCAAGGGCGAAGCGGTGAACACGCCGATCAAAAATCGCAAGGGTGAATACTTCCATCGCTTTGTGCGCAAAATGCAGGAGCACGGCTATATCGTGAAGTGGCGCATCCTGAATGCCGCAGATTATGGCGATCCAACAACCCGCAAGCGCCTATTCATCATGGCTTCGAAGGGACGCTCGCCGATCTTCCCGGAGCCGAGCCATCGCAAAGTTGCGACTGATATGTTCGGCACACTCCCCACCTGGCGGCCTGCGCGAGACATCATCGACTGGTCTATCAAGGGTGAGTCCATCTTCAGCCGCAAACGCCCACTGGCTGAGAACACCATGCGGCGCATTATGGCGGGCATCAAGAAATTTGGTGGCAAGGCGTTCGTGATCGGTCAACAGTCTGGAGCCGCTCCACGCAATGTCGATGAGCCACTTCCCACAGTGGCGGGCGCTGGCGCCATATCGGTGATCGAACCGTTCATCATTCCGCAATTTTCAGAAGGTTCCCCGAAGAGCGTTCGTGAGCCTCTTGGAGCAATCACGACCACAAGCCGCGGCATTGGTCTTGTGCAACCATTCATTCTTCCGTTCTTTGGTGAACGCGATGGGCAACATCCGCGCTCTCATTCCATAGACGATCCGCTACCAACAATTACAAGCCATGGAGCCGGCGCTCTTGTGGAACCGTTCGTTGTGATGCTGAATGGAACATCGGAAGGTGCTTTGCAAAATGCAAATCGTTCTGTCGACGCACCACTTCCCACAGTAACAGCGAAAGGGAATCACCTGGGACTTGTAGAGCCATTCATCATGCCGGTCAACCACGGAAAGAACGATCACCGTGCGTATTCGATGGATGCGCCTATGCCGACTGTCACCAGTGTCGACGCATGGGCGCTCGTCGATCCGTTCCTGGTCGAATACTACGGCACAGGATCCGCTTCATCCGTCGATGAGCCACTCAAGACCCAGACCGGTCGTGATCGCTTCGGTCTGGTACAGCCGATGGTCTTTGAGCAGGACGGAAAGAAGTATCTGCTGGACATCCGCTTCCGCATGCTGCAACCGCATGAGCTGGCACGTGCGATGTCTTTCCCTGATGACTACAAGTTCCATGGCAATCGTGAGCAGGTCGTCAAGCAGATCGGAAACGCCGTACCGGTGGAACTTGCCGCGGCGTTGTGCGCTACTTCTTTGCAATAGGTGACACCATGAGCAAACATCACACCGCAGAAGATTGGCCCGTCTTCCAGATGCCGAAGCCGGCAGAGCTGCAACAACTCGCAGCAACCCTCCCGCCGCCCGTTCCTGGTCGGATCATCTCGATCCCCTGGTATTTGTATCCGACCTATATGTCCATGCACAAGTTGATCCCCGCCGGCGCAAGCCCGCTCGGGAACGTGTATGTGAAAAGAGTAGATCAATAATGCCATTCCACACAGATTCGCCCTACTATGAGCCAGAGAGAAAGGACGGAAACAGCGTGAAAGGAATTACCAGAATTTCCAACGGCTATCTTGCACGCCACTATTGGGGCAAGCCGCAGCCTCTGTCTGAATATTTCTATGACAAGGAATATGGTTCTAGGGAGGCTGCTGAGAGCGCTGCCATTCGTTGGCTTGGACGGATCGCCGAAGAATATCCAGCACCCGTCAAGCAGAAGCGACAACCTGGTATCAGCTACACGTGGCAGCCAGACAAAAGCGGAAACAGAATCCCCTGCGTGGAAGTGTTCTGGACGTCCTACCCGGACGAGCAGAAGCATACTAAGAAGTTAGCCCGCTCTTTCGGGCAAGGAGGAAGCATGTTCCAAAAAGGTGACAAAGTCGAGTTTGTAAACTATCCAAATCTCAAAGGTACAGTCCGTGAAATTATGCCCGCCGTGGATGATCTGCCTGAGGAAATCAGTGTTGATGTGTTCATTCCTGCTGGCGAGCCTGGTTTCAATTTCACGGGTATCACAGAAAATTTCTGGTGTGGGCCCGAGTCTCTGCGGGCTAACACAGCGTGCAGCGGATTGGCTTGTACGCACCCGAATCATGTAGCCGTCAACGACACTATTGAGTGTAAAGATTGTGGCGAGTGGCTATAACGCCAACCGCTAACGCAAGCCGTTCACCTACTACGAAGGCGACGATATTTCGAAACAGGACGCCGAGCGACGAGCAAATTTATTCCTGCAAGCACGCAGGAGAGAAGTGGAGCAATCATGAAACTACTCGGTAAAGGATACGCCTCACTCGAAGAAGTGCGTGAAGTCTGGGCGGCCGTCTCCGATGATCCCGCCATGTCCATCTGTCGGATTGCTGAAAAGGTTGGGACCAGCAAGACAAAAGCAAACGACATCCTGCAATTTCTTGAAGCCGCTGGATACATCTCGCATAAGTTCAGGCAGACCGGTCGCACTGTGAATATCCCTTTTGTGCAAGGCTCGATGGTGCATCGAGTTTCAAAAACGGAATGGACTATCCCACTGAAGCAACCTCTGACAGAAGCAAAAGTGGGATAGCCCGCCGGAATTATATCTTGAAAGGAACCTCTGACAATGCCATTCAAAAAGACACGCGAAGGATATGTGTACGACCCAAAGGGGAAGTATCGGCTTCCTCCAGGTCCATCTGTCTGGAGCAATCCCAAGCCGCAGCCCCCCCCCAAGCCTGCGCCGAAACCGGGGAGTAAACCCAATGGTAAATAGGGTCATCCGCTATTGCCATGTCGCATTGTTCATCATTCTTGCAGTGGTGACATTCGTTCGGGAGTTATCGAAATGAAAGCACAATTCAACTGGCTCTACATCATGTGTCTGCTCCTTGCCGCCGTGGCGTTTGTCTCGTGTGTTGCATCTGGGTTGTGGCGCTGGCTGATGGTGAGCCCGTGAAAGGAGGTTCCCTGACATATCCCCCGCCGGGCGTAAATGCCTGTGGCCGCAGAGTGGAGTTTCAATTCGTCTCTGCAACGACAGGCAGCCGTATTGTAATCACGAAATCATAGATAGAAAAGGAGTTTCAAATGTCTCAGCATCCAGAATATAACAGCAGGGCCAGAGTGAGCATCTTGATCGCAATCGTATTTGTGATCCTGTTCGGTCTCTGTTTGGCAATCCCTGGCTTTGGCAATGCGGTTTGGAATACGTTCTACTGCGCGCTTGCCAACGTGACCTGTGTGCAGATCGTGCCGTAGTTAGAGAAATAGGAGTTTCAAAAACCATGAAAGTAAAAAATGGATTGACCGCAAAAAGTATTTTTGCATGGCTAATCGTCTTTGCCGTAATCCTGGTTGTCGCTGCGTTCCTCGCTATGCACAGTATCAACCTGTTCACTTTTGTTTTCCCTCTCGATCAACAACAGTGGGCGTGGATGGGGTTTGGGTTGACAGGCGGCGGAGCAATTGGTTACCTGGTTCTCTTCCTGTGGCTGGCGCATTCCAAACTGCAAAAAGTCATCTCGTTCTCCATGATGGTGATTTGCTCCATCGGCGAGGTACTGGCTGCGATTTTCGGAATGCAGATCGAAGGCTGGAAGAAATCCGGCTGGGAGCTTCAACAAAACGAAGTGCAGACTATGTTGATGGTGATCGGCATTCTGGCGATCATGCACTTCTTCGCACTCATTACCCACTTCGCCGGCGACAAGATCATCGAAATGTTCAGTGATGATGACGGCGACGGCGTGCCGAATGCAGTGGACCCGGATTACAAGCCGAAAACCAACAAACCCGGGCCGCAACACTCCAACGGGCAATATCCGGTCTGGGAGCTTGACCAGTTCTTGAAGGAATTGAAATTGACTCAGCAGCAGGCAGAAGCCATTATCCACAATAACGGCGTGCAGAACCCTGACCAGTTCTATAACTGGCTGAAGGCTTACGGTGTTGAGAAGATCAATATCAGCCGAAAGAACTTCAACCGTCTCTATGGGCAGTTGAGAAGCAAGGTAAACCCTTAGATGGCTCGACAACAGTAGGGGGGGCTGTTGTCGAGCCTCCCCTAACTTCACCAACAGACGACAACAGTGTTGTCGAAGTGTTGTCAGACGGCTCTCAGGTTATTGAAGTCACGACAACAGAGAGTAAAGAGGAAGAGTATGACATCCAAATCCAAGGATCTGACCGAAAATATCCCGCCATCATCCTCCGCAGAAAGCACCGCGGCCGTGGCGCAACCATCCTTACTGTCAGTAAGTTTGGACAACACTCCGATCTCTACGCAGACTACGAATCAGCTATTGCGGGCTACATCGAGCGACGGGCCCGCCGTCGACAACAGTGGGACAACACTCCCGACAACACCGGTAATCGCGGAGAAGAGCCGACAACACGCAGTGATCGCCAAAGCAGCCCTGAAGCAACTGGAGACGGCTGGATTGATGAAGCGCTTCAAAGTGTTGTCGGAGGACCGGACAACAGTCACAAAGATACGGATTGAGTTCGATTTGTCTCTATGGACAGAAGAGTTGGAGTTGAAATGACCGACAACATCCAAAGACTCCTGGTAACACTTGGGATTCTGGTGTTGTCATCTATGGCTTGCGGACAATATGTGACCCCGCTCCCCGACAACACTCCGACAACACTGCCGCCAACACTCACTGAGACTGTTGTTCAGACCCCGACAACAGTCTCAACAACAGTGACAACACCCGTATGGACTGCCACCGTCTCCCAGGTCCAGGTCAACGTCCGGGACGAACCGGACGGCAATACTGTGATCGGCTACCTGGTGTCTGGTGATGAGGTTGTGATATCGCGCTGTGTTGGCGACTGGTGCAAGATCAAGGAGCCGGTGGTTGGATGGATTTTCAAAGGCTGCTTGAGCATCGGAAGTGACCTCGGATGCAGCTCGAAATAGTTCTTTCGGCAGACAAGAACTATCAGGGACTGATAAACGATTTATCACCCGACTTTGTACCGTAGGAATATGCCCGACTTCGCAAAATGATGCAGTGTACCTTATGAACGAATTGCCCCCAGATGCCCACAGGAACGATTGTGCGCCGCGAAGACTTTTGAAGGCTTTACGAGAAGCCGGCAGTGAGCGCAAATTATCCAGACAGTTAGGCGTGAACATCCTGTACATCTCGCAGTACTTTCGGGAAGGGATCGAGCCTACTGACCAGACAGAGAACGGGCGGGCGGTGCGCGTGAAGATGTTTTTGCCGAAGCGAAAACGGAAGCCGCGAGTGATAAAGCCAAAGCCCGAGCAGCTCACACCGGAATGGTTTGACGGCCTGCGGGCAAGTGCCGTCAAAGCGATGGCGAAGGAAACACGGAAGGCATTGAAGGTGACACGATGAAAGTAATAGGAAAGCTCATCAAGCGCGTTCTGGAGCGCGCCGCAAATGACGACGTAATCCAGATGGCACACGAAGCACAAGTAGAAGCGGACAGGATCAATAACTTCATCAAAGATCTTCTGAGTGATGGCGGATGGCCGGAAGGTGACATCGATGGCGGAGACTTTCAAGAGCTATGCGTGAAGTACGGCATCCTGGTTGAGCATCGACCCAACAGACCATGTCAGGAAGATTGCCCGTGTGCAGAGATGTACAGCTCTGAAGAGTTCGCCGCCGGCGATGTGGTTTGCTATCGACGGCCTGCGGATGTGGTAACAGCGTGACCGCACAAAAGAACTGGACGGTTGCATGGAAGCCAATTGATAAAGCATCTGCGCAACCAAAGTATTCCGAGGTCATATTTGAGAGTTTTTCAGAAGCTAATACAGTGGCGCGCTCCATGAACAAGAGTGACCCTGAGCATCATTATTTCCCAACACTATGTGACGACATTGTGAAGCGGTGCGGTCAGTGTGGAATGTTGGTGAAAGAATCTGAACTCAAAAACGATCCAACCTCTCATTGGCGAATTTGCAAGGTTTGCTATCTGGGAGTGATTGCTAACGAGGTGGACCATGAACCAAATTGAACTACTACAGGCCGTCAAAATCAAACTACCCACAAGAGATGCGGTCACGGCGATCTTTATCCAGATGCGTTACCACGTTCTACATGCACAGGCTCACCAGTGCATTACGGACTTGCAGGCCGAAGGGTTGATCGGGAAAGAATGGGACTCGTCGCTAGGCGGGTATCCTGTTTTAGTGAAAGAACAATCATAAACAGAAAGGAAAACCATCATGTCAGAAAATGAAAGCTGGGCAATCGTTGAATTGATGGGACACGTCACACTTGCAGGCCGTGTGACCAAGCCGGGCGAGTATGGCGGGCTCTGGCAGATCGATGTGCCAGAGGGCGATAGCTATCAGACACAGTTCTTTGGCTCACAGTCTGTCTATCGCATTCGCATGGTATCGGAAGAGATCGCACGCGCGTATGTGAGACCTTCTCATGCCATCATCGAATACGATGCGCCTATCGTGACACGCGAAGAGCACATGGAAGCCATGCACCAGGCAGAGAGAGAATTCTATCGGGTGAAGAGTGAGAACGATGAATTGCGCCGGCGTCTAACGTCGGTAAGTGTTCTTCCGCTCCTTGATCGCGTGGATGATGATGATCTTCCTGGTGAAGAAGATGACTGACTCGTAACCTTTTGGTAATGCCGCTGCTATTGCCTTTCAGATTCTTTCATGCTACATTGCCAAGATGGAACAATGATATGTGAAAGAGTGGAAGCCATCAGATCTTGATTATATGTTTATTGCGTTCCTGGCGTTCCTGCTTCTGATGTGGCTACTCCATACACTGGACATCTTATGAGCGACACAACCAAAGAACTCACAGATAGCCAAAAAATATTAGTAGCAGCGATCATTCAAGCGATGGCGGAGCGCGACAAAGGCAAAGGCTTCGTGCGTGTCTGGGTATGGATCAAGAAGGTTTTATCGTTCGCTCACAGTGAAGCATCGAAGATCATTCTGGATGAATGATATAATCCGCACTAACAACTGAACGCGCCGAGCGCGCGGTAGCAAACGGGTTTCGAGTAAACGCCGTTCACCAGGTCCCAGCAATGGGGAAGGTGAGCGGCGTTTTTTTTGTTTCCTGAAAGGAGTCCCATGAAAAAGTTATTCAAGCGTATGTCCCGTCTGATGGTAGTGATGGCTCTGGCTTTACTTTTGTCCGCATGTGCGCCTGTGGCAAGTGCGTACGTGCAACTCGATCCGGCTTTGGCGACCTGGATCGTGATCGGTGCAACTGTGGTGGTTGGGTATCTCTTCGCAAAGGCACAAGAGTTGCCTTTTGTGCTCCAACTCCTGGCGTTCTTCCGCATCCCGCCCGAGAAGGTCGAGCAGTACCGCATGGCGACATCTGCCTGGCTTGCCGGTATCGTAGTTCAGTTCTTACAGGCCAGCATCCTGGACCGCATCCCGTCCATGTGGGACAACGTTGTGACCATTGTCATGCAGCTCATAGTGGCCGTGCTCGTCACGCTCTACACATTCCGCCGGCTTGCAGATCGTAACGTCAAGAGTTTCCGCACTTCGTAATGATCGGCGATCCCAACCCCAGCGACGAAAAAACAGAGATTCGGCGGGCGATCATCCTGTACGTGGATGAAGTACTTGAGATCGTCCCGCCGAATCTCCCTGATGCGTTCACGCCACCCAAACGAAATGTCCGCCTGGAGATGACCAAGACCCAGGCGAAACAACTGCGCGATCAGCTCACTCAACAACTGGAGCGAGACCTGCCGGGCGGTGTCATTGCGCAGTTCAAAGGGCATTTGACAATCTGATGATAGACACAATCCTGACCGCTCTATTCTCATCTCTCTTCGGGGCGCTCTTCGCTATCGCTGTAGCGCGCTACTCCAAAACGAAAGCGGAGCGTGACAGTGGTCTGGCATCCGATTATCTGAAGATCGCCGACATGAGTGGGGAGCAGCTCGAGAGAAAGATAAATCAGATCACGCTATTGGAAGGGCGTATCGACAAACAGGATACGCTCATTGATGAACTGAGATCGAAGAACGCCGAGCTGTTGCGCGATAACCAGAACCTGGGTGCCCGCATCACAAAAATGCAACTGGAAGAAACAGAGCGCGAGCGGGCGGAACGGGAACGCAGTAGGGCGATAGCCGATCAGATTGAAGGGCTGGGAAATTACATCAAGGTTTTGATCGATACGCTTCGAGCACACGATATAGACATTCCTCCACGGCCTGACATCTTGAAGAACAAAGATACATTGGAAAAGATACGGTCGTTGAAGTTTCCTATCAATCCCGACGATCCGTTTGTATAAGGTGAAACTATGTGTTGTGGAATTTCTATGAAGGTTGATGAAATAAGCCATGATCCGAGCCGATATTATTGCCGCCAATGCGTCGAGTAGTCCCGCGTTTTGGGTCGGTGGTGGGACCAACTACCCGATCCAGAAAAACGGCGAACCGGACACGTTCTATATTGTCTATATGGATGGCGTGTCAGACGTCGTGTATATCAAATCCACTGATGGCGGCAAGTCCTGGTCTAATCCCATAGCTGTTTTCGTTGGCACTGCTCGAACTGTGGCGGTTTGGTATGACCGCTGGAGCGGACGCAGTAGTGACAAAGTGCGTATTGCATACACTGAGGACATTAACTCAGACATACTCTATCGTGACCTGGATATTTCCACAGATACTCTCGGCACAGAAACAACTGTATTCAATGGCGCATCCAGTGGGGGGAATGGGGCACTAACCATTGTCACTGGTCGGGATGGGCGGATCGCCGTTGCCGGGTCCATCGATGCTGGCTTGGAGGATGGAGCCTGGTCGTCGACCGATGATGGTGCAACCTGGGGTGATACGATTGCAGATCCATCTGAGGGCGGTTCCACCGATCAATATTTCCTCTTGCCAGGCTGGAACGCGGACCAAGCTGACCTAATGCTCGTATTCGGGGACGCATCAGCAAATGGCCTGAGTGTGAAGCGTTATGACGATAGTGCAAACACCTGGACAGAAACTGCGATCATTGCAGATGGGTCATTCATTGACACCACACCTGCCAATACATACCCTCACGTGGCTTGTGTAGCGGACCTGGCAAACAGTCGCAACATTATAGCGGCATGGACGCAGGTGGATACGGCAAACGCAGATCTGCGCTGCTTCATCATCGATGACACGACGATCACGGAAACATCTGCCAATGTCGTGCTCAATTCCAGCGACGATCAGGGACTTGCGGCAGTGGCGATCGATATAGACACCGGCGCTTGGTGGGTCTTTTACGCTGGCAAATCGGATGGGTCTGAGACATGGTTCTCGTCTGTCAAGATCTACTTCAAAATCAGCACAGATGATGGGTCCAACTGGTCCGCGGAACAAGCACTATCCAAACAGACGCGTGGAACGGCATGGATGGCATGTACACCACGTTTTAGCCGGAAGTTTCTTGTGGCGTTCCACAGCGATCTTGTAACGGACCAAATAGTTGTTTCCGCCGATGTGATGCAGCCGCGGGCACGCATGGCGATAGGAGTCAGTTGATATGGCAGCGCCCTATAACCCCCCAAAGAAAAATGAAGACTTCGTGATTTACATCTGCCTGGAGGATATGGCGAGTGCTGGTAGTTTCAAAAACACACCAACCCTCGCAAGCGGAGATTTCAAGATTAGCAAGGATGGCGGCGCGTTTGCCAATCTTACAACACTGCCAACGAACACACCGGCATCGAGTGCGTCTGTGAAAATCGAGTTGTCATCGACGGAGATGAACGCCGACAACGTCATGGTCACATGTATCGACCAGACTACCCCGAAGGAATGGGCAGATTTTTCATTTTCAATACCAACGACTCAGTAAGTTTTTGTTTCAAACGTACACGATCATGTAAAGGAGCTGAAATGTATCTAAAAAAATTCTATGACCCGGATGATCTGGCGCGATGGAAAGCCGAATATCAAGCCGCATTTGACTCGGCGATCCAGTCGCGGGAATGGGGGCCGTTTCCAGATGCGGATGAAATGCAGGCGTATGGCAACAAGCAGGCGCAAAAGGCAAACATTCGCCCTGCCGAGATTGCCTACATCTCCCTGGCGCACACGGGTGTTTCGCCTGAGCAGAATTTCTCGACACGGCTGGTTACAGACTGTTTGCAAAAGGGTCTTATGTCCATAAGTGGCGATGAACTGACGTTCAACGTCCACCCCGAGCCTTTGCATTATGAAATTCTACGCAGTCCTGGTCGCTACTGCTGTCATTGTGGAGAGAAATTACCAAATGACACTGGCGGGGAACTTGCCCGGCTACATGTGGCATCGGAGCACGCCGGCATTCCAAGCCCTGATACAAACAATCCTGCTGGATATGTCGCACTCAATCATTTCGAATGTCGTTTGAACGCCGAACAACATGCGAAGTGGCGGGTCATGGAACCCGCCCGTGCGCCGCATTTCGCAACGAAGGAGGAGTAGACAATGGCTGATTTTGTTCATAACATCAGCAAGGGGCGCGTGGCGGAACTATACAACCGCGTAGATACGAATGACCCAACAAACAGCGCGATCATAATTGTTGTGATCGATGCCAATGGTGATGCAGATGCGACTATGAAGGATCGGGATGATCTTTCGGCTCTTCTGGGCGGAACAGCCAATGAGGTCACCAATACCAACTACGCCCGCAAAACACTGACCGATGCGGATTTGACCGCGTTCGCGCCAGATGACATCAATGACCGGGTAGACCTGGATGTGGCAGACATGACATTCAGTGCCATCGCCGCGGGTTCGGCTTGGACAGATGTTTTGTTCTGCTACGACTCGGATACCACTGGAGGCACGGATAGCAACATCGTGGTTATGACTAACCATGATTTCGCCGTTACGCCGGATGGATCGGATATTGTGGTGCAGGTGCCCAACGGTTTCTTCCGGGCTTCGTAGGCAAATACCCTGAAATATGTTTAGGATTTACTTTGGTTCTGTTGTATCTGCTGGCGGCATTTCCGCGTCCATCGGCATTGCGTCTGAGACCGACAGCGCGCAGGCGTTTGGGAAAACCAAACAGAAGGCAATTGCGCAGGCGGTCGAGACAGATGAGTCTTTGGCTCTTATAAGGGTAAAGCAAGCCGCAATCGGTATTACTGCCGAAACGGACAGTGCGCTTGCGCTCACTGGATACAAGGCTCTGGCCATCGCGGAAGCAGCGGAAACGGACAGCGCGCAGGCATTACCCGCACAAAAAGCCAAAGCAATCGGCATTGCAACAGAGACGGATGCAGCGCCTGCACTGACAACACCAGGTGATATTGTAGGCTCGATTAGCGAGGCGCTTGAGTCAGACAGCGCCCTGTCTCTTGTAGCACAAAAGAGCGATGCGATTGCGGAGGCAGCGGAGACAGATAATGCATTGCCTCTTACATCTCAAAAGGCATTGCAAATCGGCGCTGCAATTGAAACAGATGCGTCTCAAACACTCACACACTCCAAAATCGCAGTCATTCAACGAGTAGGTGAGACTGACCTGGCGCAGGCTCTGTTTCCGCAAAAACTTGTATCCGTTGTCTACGCTATCGAAACAGATGCCGCCGTTGCTCTCGCAAGGCGCAAGGAAAAAGCGATTCTCTACGCCTCCGAGACCGACACAGCAATGGCTCTCGATGGCGGAGAGGAGCCGGTATATGCCCCCGCTCATTACGTGGATCGAACAGATGCTTTTCGTACAGATCGTACACATGGACGGATCACAGATGTCACGCACGCGAAGGACACGAACAGATTATGAAAACAATCCAACTCACTATGACAACGGCAGAAAAAAAACCGCGCACGGTCCAGGTTGTTGATCTGAAGAGCGGCGAAAACGTGTCCGGCGCAGCGATCACACACACGCCGCCGGCCGGTGGGACAGTGGTAGAGATGGCCGCCACTGTCACTACGTCGCCATACATTGATTTTGTCCTCGGACCTTTTCCCGACATTGGCACACATCTCGTAGATGTGCAAGCAACCGGCAGCGCAACGCCGGCTTCGAAGCCTGTCGTGCGCTACATTATCGAAGTGAAGTAGACAGGAAACATCATTCCATGTAATCTCTTTTATATCGAATGATAGGCTAAATCCATGCTTGTTGTAATAGATGTTATCGAAAGCATTTAATCTGATGCGTAAGAAACTACTCCCCTTTCTGTTCGGCGTGGCGGCGGCCGTGATCATCATGCCATACATCATCCAGTTTGCCACATGGATCCTGGAGCCAGATTATGTCCGATGTAACGCTGGAAGAATTGAACCCTGATGAACGCGCAACCGCTCACCCATCGCCTCGCACTTGGGAGCGCCCGAAACTCACAGAACGCCGAAAGCAGATACTTAAGTTCTGTCACAAGTATTCGGAGTGCAAGGGTTGGGCGGCATCGCACGAAGAGATCGCGGAGCATTGCGCCACTGACTATCAAGCCGTTGTGCGTGACCTGGAAGCCCTCGCCCTGCGTGGGAGTATTGAGTACGAAGGTTCAAGACAGATCAAGGTGTTAGAACTGCCATGAGTGATGAGAAGAAAGAACTGAAGCCGCTATCTAAGAAGCACCAACGGGTACAAGATGAGTACCTAGTTTGCTTCAACCAAACGCGGGCTTACATGGCAGTTTACACGAGCGTTGAATACGACTCAGCTAAAACCGCATCGGCTCGATTGTTTGCCAATGATAACTTTTCAGCTCATTTGCAGGCTCGATTATCCGAAGCTCACATGAACGCCGACGAAGCCTTAGCGCGTGAAACTGAGATTGGACGTACCGGCGTTGGGTTCTTTTTCAAGATCGTTGATGAGTGGATGTTCAATCCACTTCCTGAGTATGAAATCCTGGACGAACGTTCGGTCTTGGACGATACGAAGGACCCGCCCGAGAAAACAGTAAGCTACCGCGTTCGGCACGCCGTTCTTGATATGGATAAGGTAGTTGATCCGCAATATAGACATCTTATCAAGTCTTTTTCCAACAGCCGTCGAAGTGGCTTGCGCATCGAGTTGTACGATGCACAGGAAGTACATAATAACGTTCTAAAAATGGCTGGGAAGTTCAAAAATCCCGGCACAGAAGATGAACCCCTAAATGTCCGCGTGATCGAAGTTGTGAAGACGAAATGACTGAACTATATGCTGTTGACGGCGATAAGCTGCATGTCGAATTGCACAAAGGACAGACCCGCGCATGGGATAGCAAACGGCGCGAGATCTTCGTTGTCGCCGGCACACAGAGCGGTAAAACATCCTTCGAACCGTTGTGGCTGGATCGGGAAATGAAGGAATGCGGGCCCGGCGATTATCTTGCAGTGACGGCTACTTATGACCTTTTCAAACTCAAGTTCCTGCCTGAGATGTTGAACTACTTCGAGCGTCTCTTCGCCTGGAAGCACGATATTTCTGACCGCGTGCTCTGGAAGCAACACAAACCGCGCATGTTCACGCGTATCATCATGCGTTCAGCGGAAGCCGACGGCGGTTTGGAAAGTGCCACGGCGAAGGCGGCTGTCTTCGACGAATGTGGACAAAACAAGGTCAAGATCAATGCCTACGAAGCGATCAAGCGCCGCCTGTCGCTGGCACGTGGTCGGCTGCTTGGAGCAACCACTCCCTACAATCTCGGCTGGCTGAAGACAGAGATTTATGATCGATGGCGCAAAGGTGATGATGGTATTCAGGTCGTGCAATTCTCAAGCCTGATGAACCCAACATTCCCGCGTGAAGAGTATTACGAGCGCAAAGCAAAGATGCCGGCATGGAAGTTTGAGATGTTCTATAACGGCAACTTCTCACGTCCTGCCGGTTTGATCTACGACAACTTCGAAGATGCCGATGTCGTACCTCGTTTCACTATCCCAGAGTCGTGGCAACGCTACATCGGTCTGGACTTCGGGCTTGTCAACCTAGCAGCAAATAAGTACGCCAGAGAGCCGGGCACAAATAGGTATTACCTATATCAGACGTACCACAGTGGCGGATTCAGTGTGGCGGCTCATGTGCAGAGGCTTCTCAAAGGTGAGCCGCGTATCCCGTTCTGTGTCGGCGGCTCGAAGTCGGAAGGTAATTGGCGGCAAGAGTTCCGGGCCTGCGGTTTGCCGGTCCGTGAGCCAGACATCAAATCTGTCGAAGTTGGTATTGATCGCGTGTATGAAGCCCATGCCGGTCACGAGATCATGGTCTTCGATGATCTTGTTGAATACCTCGATCAGAAGAGAACCTATGCGCGTGAACTGGATGACCAGGACCAGCCGACCGAGAAGATCGCCGACAAGGAAACCTTCCATCTGTTGGACGCTGAGCGTTACATCATCGGCTTCATCAAGCGCAAGGGAACGAAGATGAAGGGCGATAACGTGAACTTCTACGAACAAAGCCAACCGAAGCTCTCCCCCATCGTGCCCGCCCGATCCGACGAAGAGATTGAAAGTCTGCTGGCAAATGCGCCAGAGCTGGAGAATTGAACATGGCAGAAACAACCAAGAGCATTTTTGATACTGAAGAATTCAAGAAGTACAAAGAGCGATGGAATGATCGTCGCTTGATTCTGTCGCGCCGCAAATCCTACTATGACGGCTCGATCTACCGTGCGTCCATCTTCTCGAAACAAAATCAGGCTCTCCTCGGTACAAATGCCTATGGGTTGTATAAGCACATGCGCCCGCTCTACCTGCCGCTTTCCCGCTCTGTGGACATCGATGCCGGGATCATCCCTGGCGAATGGGCTTTCCCTGATGACCTGCCGAACGCACAGGCACTCTCTGATGCACGTGATCTGCTGTTTGACATGTCTTCCTGGAACACGGAAGGAGTGCTGTTTGTTCATTACGGCGCTCAATACGGATTGACCGGTCTCAAGGTCTGTGATGTGCAAACGAAAGAAGAGAAGAAGGTCAAGATCGAGCCGATTGACCCGATGACCTTCATGATGATCCCGAAGGCCGTGATCATCGAAGAAGAGCGTACAGACGATCAAGGCAAGAAGTATCAGTATGGTGAAGTCATCACGGCTGAGACCGTTCGGACATTCCGCAACGGGCAGCCGTTCGCATTCGATGACCCATACTACCTAGAAGATGAAGCATCCGATGTATGGGATAACCCGCTAGGCTTTGTGCCAGTCGTGGAAAGTGAGCATATGAAGACCGGCGAGAAGTACGGAGAGGCGACCTACTCAAAGGCCATCCCGATGCTCGCCGAGTTGAATGGTCTAGCATCGTACCTTGCCGACATCGTAAAGAAACATGCTGAACCACAGTGGGCGGCGTTCGGCGTGGAGCCGAGTGATTTGGTGAAGAGTGGTAATAACGTCTGGTTCTTTCCTGTTACCGGCGCAGACGCAAAGCCGCTCGTTGCACAGGTAGACGTATCCGGCATTCTGGAATTCATTCGAGAGATCCGCGACCAGGTACACGCCTCACTCCCTGAACTATCCTTCGATGACCTGCGTAAGAAGGACCAGATCGCCACGGCAACGCTTGAGTTGCAGCTCATGGAGTTGATTATCAAGATCAAACGTTGCCGACCTAATTATGACGATGCGCTTTCACGTGCTCTTCAACTGGCGGGACAGGCCGCCGAAAAGATCGGTGTATCAGAATTGACCGTGCTCAATGAGCAGGAATTGGAATTCGACCAGACTCGGCAAATCCTGCCCATCGATAAAAAGACCGAGATGGAATTGGAGATGCAGGCTATTGAGTTGGAGCAGATGCGTAGTAGCGCAAATAAAAAAGAAGGAGTCCCAAATGGATAGGATACTTTGGATTTGCTCGCTCGTGTGTTTCATTGCTGATGCGTTCGGCGTGCCGGTGCGTGTCAAACTGTTTTCTATGGGTGTGGCGTTTGCCGTGGCGACACTGCTTTTCTGAATAGGAGGTCTACGATGTACGAAGTTAAATCAAATACTCTGCCTGTCGATCAAGGATCTCGTCAGTTGGATGTTCCCGGCCAGCTGGAGGCGCAAGAGAAATTTATAGCCGAGCTGGATGAATACCTAGCGAGACTTGAAGAAAGATTGCGCCCTGTTCTTCGCAATGCCGGACCTGACAGTGCTGAGAAAAGCCCTGCCCCAATTCAGTCTATCGTTCCACTTGCAAGTGTGCTTCGGCAAAACAATCAGCGCATCGCCAGCTTAAGCGCACATATAAACGACATCTTCATCCGCTTGGAGTTGTAAGTGCCCGACGTCGCAAATGCCTTGAAGTTTCAAAAGAAACTCACGGCAGTAGAGACCGATTATCTACGGCAGATAAACGCCTACCGCCGCGAGACACGTCGCGTCCTGCTGGAAATCCTGGACAGGGACGGCGTATCACGTGCCGGTGTGAGCGCCATGGTGAGAGAGATCGACGGACTTTCACGGCGTGTATCGGCGACCGCAAGCCTGACCGCCCGGGATGCTCGAACGGTCGTACAGAACTACATGCAAAAGCAATTGCAGTTCACGCGCCGAGCAGGTCTCACCAACACACAGAGCCTATCCCCTGTTCTCGCACAGGGGCAACAAGCCGCACAGGATGGTGAGCAGGCATATATGACCAACACTTCCGCCTGGCTTTCGCAACTTGAAACCAGTATTCAGACCAACGCGGCAAGACTACGCATCAGTAGCGCATCTCGTGAAGAAGCCGTTGATCGGCTACTGAGCGAGACCGCCCGGGATGGCCGTGCGTCGGTCTGGGTTGCAAGTGGCAATGTGGCACAGACTGAAGAAACCGCAAATCTATGGACGTATGGCGTCGGCCTGCTTGGCGCTTATATGTTCCATTTCAACGAGACGGAAGAGTCGAACTTTCAGAAGCAAGCCATCGCCACGATTGACGAACGAACCACCGACTGTTGTCTGCGTGTGCATGGACAGGTACAACCCATAGATGAGCCGTTTGAATTGACAGGCACACCGCGTTATGCAGATGAAGTTCAGGATCCGCCGTTCCACTGGTATTGCCGCACTTCAGAGGCACTCTACAACCCAGCCTTCGAAGAGTTCGGCATTCCGACCGAGCGCATGGTGGATATGGCGCAGCTTGAACTGGATGCCAGGGAGTTGACCGGCAAGCGTGTTGCAATCTATCCATCACATGCAACGGCGCGCCGAGCAGGAGCTTTGCCGAGTGGATAACCTTATGTGTATCGTTGAGGGCAGTGCTTCTTAGCTGTCACTGGCTCACTGCCCTCAACGCTGGGGAGTTGTAACCCCGCCGTGATTGTAAGCTGTTTTATTTTGTGGTAGTATGCAGATAATCAATCTACAAGTGACAGCCGTTCCGCGAACGTTTCGCGGGGCGGCTTTTTGCATTTTGGAGTGACCATGCAACCAATTGAACTGAATATGGCGACTGACCCGACTGGAGCCGCAACAACGACCGATAATCGCAAGGTCTATGGAAAACTTCATGCCGTGCAATTGGTAGACGGCGATCTTGCGGACGGTGTTGATCTCACCTTGACCTGTGAGACGCCACACGGCTCCATTCCGCTTCTGACCATCGCCAACTGGAACATCGACCAGGTGCTTTATCCACGTGCGTTAGAGCATCTCAACACAGACGGCACAGTATTGACCACGCACACCGAGCCGCTTATCGCCGGGCAGATCAAAGCCGTGATTGCCCAAGGCGGAGACACTAAGACAGGGGTAATCGCCTGTCACATCGAATAGCCGCACGTATGCGATAAATACGAGAGGATCATTATGCAGAGTTCAGATGCGCAAAACAAAGTAATTCAGAACGACGTGTTCAACGACCTTGCAAGTCGGCAAAGCATGAAAACCCTTACACAGCGAATCGCAACAGCCAGAGCCAACGGCGCCGTCAAACACGTGATCTCGCAGCTTCCTAAAAAGGGAGAGTATATAACGATCAACGGCTTGATTTGCGAGGTCAAAATTGTGGACTACAAGCGCGGTGAAATGCGCTTGAAATTAGTAGGGCCGGATCCTGTAGCAACAAAACCGGAAGGTGACTAACATGTTGCATGGTTCAATACTCGGACATCAAGGTTTATATTTTCAAGCCGATCCGGGCGGCGGTGCTGGCGGCACGACAGATCCCGAGCCTGGCGACGATGCTGATGAGAGATTTGATAAACATCCTCGCTTCCAGAAACTGAACAAAGAGAGGAATGATGCGATTGCAGAACTAGAACGCATCAGAGCCGAAGCCCAAAACCGCGAGACCGAAGAGCTTACCGCGCAGAAGAAATGGGAAGACCTTTACAACAAAGAGACGAAAGAAACGGCGAAACTCAAAAAGGAAAATCTTCGCTTGAAGATCGGACGTGATCTTCCTGATGAGATCGCCGAACGGCTGCAAGGCGAAACCGAAGAAGAGATGAGAGCCGACGCAGAGAAAATGCGGGCTTTATTCAAAACCGATAAGAGCGAAACCGCGGAAGATAAGACCAAATCCAAAACCAAAAGCATCCCATCGAAATCGAAGGACGGCAGTCCTACGAAAATTTCAGGATCGCCGGCGGAGATCCGCGCAAACAAGAAGGCAATTCTGGAGAACGCTAACACTTACGTAAACCAATAAGACGGTAATCCATCCTGTCGCTCTCCGTGTCGCACACGCTAAACGCGAAAAAGAGCACTAACCTTTTTCCAACACGGAGAGAAGAATGACTGACTATCTTGATCTAACCACTGAAGCCCAAGTGCTCCCGACGATCATCGCCGCGGAGACACTTGGCGCGCTTGCGTCCAACATGGCACTGATCCCGCTCGTGAACCGTGACTATGACACCGAAGTCGCCAGTTACGGTCAGAGCGTGAAGATCGGCGTCCGTGGTGCTCTGTCTGTCAATGACAAGGCAGAAGGTTCGAACACGACCCTGCAAGCGCCCACATCGACCGCCGTGACTGTCACCTTGAACAAGCACAAGGAAGTGACGTTCGGCGAAGAAGATATCGCGATCATGCTTGCCCGCCCGGACAACATCGCCGGCTACGCACAGGATGCCGCCATTGCCCTGCTCGAAGCCGTCGAAGGCGATATTGCCGGTCTCTATTCCGGCTTCTCGCAAACCCTGAGTGCGCTGGCAGGGCTTGGTGAAGGTCACTTCCGCGAGACGGCTCGCATGCTTAACGCAGCCAAAGTCCCGCAACAGGGACGCTTTGCAGTCTTGCATGAAGATGCCGCTGCAGAGGCAATGGCTATCGAGCGCATCATCAACCGCGACTACGCCGAAAGCCTTGGCAAAGTCCAGTCGGCGAACTATCTCGGGCGTGCCTACAGCTTCGACATCTTCATGGATCAAAACATCAAGGTGGCCGGCGGAGCCTGTAAGAACATCTTTGGTCATCGCAATGCGGCAGTGCTTGCCACTCGCCCAATGCGCACGACCACATCCAGCGGCGCAACTCAGGTCACAATGGAAGAGAACGGCGTGATCCTGCGCGTGACCCGTGGGTATGACATCCTTGCCCTGGCTGAGCGGATCACCATCGATCTGCTCTACGGTGTCGCCGAACTGCGCGATAACCATGCGGTTGTTGTCTCGACCGACGAAGTGTAGGAGGCTGACATGCCTACACCTGGTTCCACATTTTCAAATAGCCGCAACCTAAAGCTCTCCGCCGCGTTCACCATCGGCGCAGAGGCAGGCAATGCCATCACGGTCAACGTGCAACTGAAAGACCGTGAAAACGGAAACGAACTTTCTGAGCGTGCCGCCGTTGAGTTCTATCTGTCCGATGATCCCAACGGCGACACAGTTGTTGCGGCTGCAACGTCGCTTGCCGCTGGGACAGACGGCGTTATGCAGGAGTTTATCCCCAATAGCGCCGGGCGGCTTGTGTCCGAAGCTGATGGTGACATTGATGTTGTTGTTGGCGATGCGTCGGGCGTGGCAACGTATTATCTGGTGCTCGTGATGCCCGACGGCAAGCTAGTTGTGTCATCCGCGATCACGTTCGCATAAGGAGAGATATGTCACAAGCAGATCCCAAAAACACTTTTTACATTGTCAACAAGCGGGGCACGGTCCATGTGGTGGACCGTGCCAGCGCCAAGGACAGGCTGGGACAAGTCGGTTATCGCCTGGCGACGAAGGAAGAGATCGCCGAGTACATCAAGCGCGATGGCAAGCAACTCGCCGAAAAGCCGATTGCGAAGCCATGGACCCCTGAGCCTCCGGAGTTGCCGGAACTGCCAGAGAGCAGCGACGGTGAGACGGCCGTAGATGCGCCAGTCGGTGAGAAAGTCAAGAACGCCGTGCAGGCCAGCAATAAGCCGAAGCGCCCGAAGGTGGTCGGCAGCGAACCTGCGAAGGCTGAGTAAATAAATGTCTGAACGTACACACCTCAATAATGGCCGTTTCCTACATGATCTGAACGGATGGACCGCTTCGGGCGCGTCCTATTCTGCCGGTGACGGGGACGGTCATTATGGGGTGGCTGTGCTCTCCACCGGTGGAGACTATATCGAGCAGGACTTTGCCGTCCCGGATGTGAAATCCTACACCCTGCATACGGCGATCAAACCGATCGGTGCAGCGGCAACGAGTGGACAGGTGACAGCTCGCATCATGGATGGTGATGGGAATACCGTCGTCACGCTCAATCTGACCGGCGCACAGGATGTGTGGAGTGAAGCCGAGAATATCGCAGGGCTTGCGCCTGGCACAACCTACACTCTGCGGATCACCAATGTCAGTGCAACCGGTGACGTTCGTGTCGATGATGTGTGGCTTTGGTTTGTGCCGGTCACTCGTGCGCAGCTTGCCCAACGTGTGCATAACAAACTTGGGCGGCTTGCCTCTGAGCGACAATACTATCCCACTCCCACCGGCATACTGACTGAAGGTTCCTACACCTACGCCGTTGACGCAGCTCTGCTTTCTTTTGGAGCACTCAACCCAGAGACCGGCAACCCCGACATCCGCTACCTGGATGCCAACCAGGTACAAACCGTGCTGAACATGGTGCGCTCGGAAATGCTGGAAACACTGCAAGCCGACTATGCCGTTGAGGTAGATAACTCGGTCGGTCCGTATCGCCAAAGCCTTAGCCAGAAGTCAAAGAACATCGGCGACATGCTGGGCGGCGGTGGGAGTTCAGGTGGTTCAGGAGGATCCGGTGGAGCGATCATCCAGCGCAACCTTGACCATGATAACGGGTGGAGCTGATGACTGATAGTTCATTCGCCGCCTTCACGACCGTTGAATGCAGCACAGAGAAAGCCACTCTCACAGGTGGCTTTACCGAATACCTGACAGACCTGCTGTGTACGCCACTCGCACCGATCGACAGTGAGACACGTCTGCGCTTGCAGATCAATACGCCGGTCACGTTGTGGGAAGTCCATCTTCAGGATGCCCCAGACATCAAGCAGGGACATAAGCTCGTGATCGGCAGCGTGAAGTATCCGGTCAAATATGTCGAGCCGTACACCTGGCTCCCCACTGGCGATACCCGGATGCGGGTGATCCTGGAAGACACAAGGACCTAATGGCATACGATCCGAAGCTATCCATCGAAGGCATTCAGGAAGAGATGGCGCGCAACAACCGGCGCATCGCTGCTCTCAAGCCGAATGGCGAAGGTGAAGCAGCAGTGCAAGATGCCGTCATTGCCTTGCATCGCTACGCCGTGAGCATTACCCACGTCGGCAAGTACGAAGGCGGCGGCGCTCTGAAATCATCGCATCGCATGGAAGTGACTGGTTTGGAAGGGCTTGTGTATATCGACCCGAATTCCATCTCTCCCAGGCGCGGCACCCGCAAACAAAAGCCGGTGATCTATGGCGTGTATGAGAATGCGCGTGGCGGTGAACATGCTTTCTATGATCGCACGGTCGAAGAGATCGGCGGAACAGTGAGCGGTCGGGCATCACGACGCATTGCCGAAGCGGTGCTGTATGGCAAGTGATGTTCTCAACCGGCAAATCGTTCGGGAAGCACTCGCCGCCCTGATAGATGCCGGCCTTCTGTCTGAATGGGATGTGTTCAACTATGGCACATCCGTCTTCAATGGCAAGGCTCGCAATGTGATCGTGGCGTCTGGCGAGACGGACTACCAGGATAACGGCGCAGATTCCACAGAGGTTGCCGGTGCGGATGTGATGTTCGATTTCAACATCGGCATATTTGTTTTATACGCCGATGATAGCCAAAGCTGGACTGCTCAGAATTCAGAAGATGCGCTCGATCTCGGTCGCAAGTTGATTACCGACATCGTGCGTGACAACCGAGATAACGCGAATTGGTATCGATTGAGTTTGAACGGGCGCTCTGCTGTTGGAGTTGTTGAAGATCTGGCCGGCGTGTCCTACCGCTATGAGATCGTGCCGGTCCGGGTTATCAAATATTCGTAAGGAGAAACAACATGGCAAACAAAATTTTTATCGTCGGCAAAGGTGCAATCCTTTCCCATCGTACAGACGGTAAGAACTATCGCGAAGGCGAAGAGATCGACCTTTCGCACTGCACGCCGCAGGAGATCCAAAACCTGAAAGACATGGGCAAGATCGTCGAAAAGGGATCTGTTGCAAAAACAGAAGAGGTGAAGAATGGCTAAATTAGGCGACGGCAAGGACCAGGTATTCAAGATGGGCGCGTACACCGTGCCTGCCGGTCATCTGACGAACGTCGAATGGCCGCGCAGTCGTGATGAGATCGATCTGACTGGAGCTGAGCAGGATGATAAGGAATTCGTCCCTTCGGAACGTTCCAGCACGATCACGGTCAATATGTGGGACGATGCGGCGGACGCAATTCGGGCAGCCTTCGAGAACACAACCGCAGCCGCAACTGTGGAATGGTATCGGCAAGGCAACACGACCGGTAAGCCGAAACGCTCCGCTTCCGCCTTCGTCACCAACATCTCCGATCCCCTGCCCCACAATCAGGGAGCGGCGCTCACTGTTACCCTGCGCGTGAGTGGCGCGGTCACACAATCCACGGTCGCCTGATGCAGTACACGATCAAGGACTACACTCTCGAACTGATCGATGAGCCTCTGCAGCGGCATTGTGTCGGCTATGAGAGCGCCGCGGTGAGTATGAAGAACGAAGATGCAAAGCCGAAGCTGCTCACCCTGCTATCGCAATTGCAAAACGTGCGTGTCACAGATACCAACACAAATGCTCTGATGGCTTTGTTTAACATCGTGTCGGAGACAATCAATGCTGTGATCCACATCATGGAGCAGGGCGAGACAATGACCGTCTCTGCTGACTATGGCATTGTCGTCAAAGCCGCCTGGCAGACCGGTTGGATCTTGAAACTCTCCATGAGTGAAGCAGAGAACGTTATTCGAAGCGCGGAAGACATCGATAACATGCCGCCCTGGCTTGTGAAATGGATCGCTCGGCACGTGAGCCACTTGTACCAGGAAGTGAACGAAATCCCAAAAAACTAATTCTGGCGGTCGCTGATTGTGCAGAAGACGTGGATGCACCAGCGCCGCCAGAGTTACGACTGGCATGGCGTGTTGAGAAATGGGGAGCAGGAGCGGTCTGGAACGGCGAAATACCCGCTCGTCTTCTATGCCGAATGACCGCCTGTTCGAATGTGCACTCGGCGATCCAGAGTTACCACGCGGGCGGCAATCGCCTTGCAGATTGGTCACGCGCAAACCCCACCTACTCCAGAATTGTTCATGATATTTGGCTGATGAGAAATGGCGCAACAGACTGACGAGATCGTTATCCGATTTTCCGTTCGAGACGATGGCACGCCGAAGATCGAGCGTGTCAATGGGGCAATCAAGAAAACCGGTGAACAGACAAAGGCGCTTGTGCCCGGTCTGGAGAAGGCCCGCGCTGGGGTTTCGTCGTTCTTGTCTGAGAATGCGGCTCTCATTGGTGTACTGGTTGGCGTGGGTATTGCACTTGGCAAAGCACTCAAATATCATATGGAATACGCCAGTGCGGTCAGACAACAGGCGGCAATCTCGCATACAACGACCGAAGAAGCAAGCCGATACCTGCAAGTCCTGGATGATTACAAAATTTCATCACAAAATGCCCTTGTTGCTACTCGTGCGCTCACCAATGCAGGGCACGTGCCGAGCATTGAGACACTGGCGCAACTATCTGACCAGTATCTCAAACTCAACTCCGACCAGGAGAAAAACGAATTCATCCTGAAGAACCTCGGGCGCGGCGGCTTGCAGTGGGTGGATATGTTGAATAAGGGGTCAGACGCCATACGCAAACAAGGCGCTGCGGTCTCTGAAAATCTCATCCTGGATCAAAAGAAAGTGGACATGGCGCGCCGTCTGGAGATTGCACAAGACCAGCTCAATGACACGTCGATAGGCTGGGCGACAATTATGTCGAGTGTCATCATTCCTGTAGGCGAGGCAGCGGTGTCTACCCTTGTGATCTGGGCGAACGCCATCGAAAAAGTAACAACGGAACACATACCACTTGGGAAAGCTATTGACGAAGCGGCAACAGAAATGCGCGCAGAACAGGACGCTCTGCTTGAATTGCCTCCCGCCGCAGATGATGCGAGTAATTCATTAGATGGCTTGACTGATAGCAGTATGGACGCCGAAGAAGCTGCAAAGCGTCTCAGCCAGGTGTATCAAGGTCTGCTTACTTCGATGTTCGCCATTCAGGGCGAGAACGATAGTTATCAGCAGAAGCTCGATGATCTTGCCAAGAGCAGCGAAGACCTTGCAACTGAAAAAGATCGGCTGACGCTCGCCATGTGGAAAGAGAAAGAAGCTGGAGAACTCACGAATGATGAGTATGAGCGGTATATCCAGCAGATGGCAGAGATCACCGAGAAGCAGGATGAGAATGCGGCATCCATTGAACAGGCAGCAGCCGATCACGAGAAGGCCGCCAAACAACGCGTGTATGATCTCGTTCAGGAACGACTGGCCGCAGATGGTGTGATCGACTCCGGCGAGTTTGAATACCTGCAAGAATTAGCTGTACAAAAAGGTTTGGTCTCAAAAGCAGCAGCAGACCAGGCAATCGCCGAAAGCCAGGCAGCCGATGAATTGGTTGCCTCGTTCGCTAAAACGCAAGACCCCATGAATGAGGCGCTGGCTACCATGTTGCAGATCAAATCAATGGATGGGCACATCGTCAACTTCGGCGTGAATTTCACCCAGAGCGGTTCCCCTTATGGCGCCGGCAATGGGTTAGGACAAGCCGGTGGTGTTGTTGGGGGGTCGGGCGGTTCTGGCAGCGCAAGGCGGATGCAGAGACGTGACAGTGGCGGAGCTGGTATCGCAGGCACACCCTATGAGATCGGTGTACCTGAAGTGTTTGTTGCTCCAGCTAATGGGCAATTCATCCCACTCCATGGAGCGCAAAACACAGGTTTAGGAAATACCTACAATGTGATTGTGAATAACCCACGTCGTGAGACCGCCGAGAATTCCGTTCGGCGGGTGCTCAAAGAACAGAGTTATCTAAGGGCCAGAAACTAATGACGATCCTATGGAGTTTCGGCGGAACCGCTCTGTCTGATTTCGGAACCATCACGGTTGTCTCCGATTACCTCGACCTGCCTGAGCGACGCGGCGAGAATATCACAATCCCCCACCGGCACGGCAAGATCTTTGTGCCGAAGTATTACGATGAGCGACGCATCACCATAGGGATAGGGATCAATGCGGTCGAT
This sequence comes from uncultured Anaerolinea sp., assembly GCA_964489725.1. Lineage (GTDB taxonomy): Bacteria > Chloroflexota > Anaerolineae > Anaerolineales > Villigracilaceae > Defluviilinea. The sequence continues at coordinate 76,541 of CAZBAX010000021.1, forward strand.
GTGGAAGACCTGGAAAACACAATTGACACCCTGCGGGCACTACTTGCCCCGCGTCGCCAGCAAACGCTTTCGCAGACCCGTCCCGATGCGTCTGTGTACAACGCGCAAGCGACCGCTGATATGCCTTTGCAAATCGAGCGGTTTGGTCCGCGCATCGTAAAACTCCTGATCGAGTTTGTGCTGCCATTCCCGTTCTTCCGGTCATCGGTACTGACCGATGATTCTATCATCACGGTGTCTGGCAATCCGCTCGATTGGGACGTGAACAACCCGGGCACGGTCGAGGAATGCGACCCCACAATTGTCCTGACTGGACCGCTGGAGAACGTAGTCATCACCAACACAGAAAACGGGCATGTGCTGACCTACACCGGCATTATAGACAGCGGCGACACCGTGACCATCCAGACCGCGGCGAGCGGCGAATACACCGCCGTGCATAGCGTAGACGGCAATGTGATCGGCAACGTGTCCCATTCAGGATCCGCATCTCTGATGGTCTTCGAGCCGGGGAATAATGATTTGACCATCGAATCAGATGTAACCACGACCGGCACGGTGAAAGCAACGTTCTACGCTCCATTTATGTGAACCATGGCAACCACAGACAAAGCCGAATGGCGCTTACTTGATGTTGATCTAACGACGCAACTGGCAATCCTGCCGGCCGTGCAGTCACATATCCTGTACGAGATGAACGAGCCGGGGTCGGGGGAAGTGCGGCTTCCGTTGGACACACCCGCCGCTAGTCAGATCACCGAGAATATGTTCTGCGCTCTGTACTATCGTGGATCAGCTCGTGGCGGTTTTTTTGTTGAGGCTCTCAAAGAGACAAAGATTGATACGGCAGAGTATTCTGGTCGGGTCTTATCAGCGGCTGGAGCGGGCGCCCTGGCGCTCCTGGCAGACGGTATTGTCTGGAGTGACGGCACAACTGAGACCAAGCGTGCATTTACAGCTACGCCGAAAGCCGAGATCCTCATCACCCTGTTGGAAGAAGCACAGGCACGCGGAGCACTACCGAACCTGACCTGGGATTTCACGGACGCCGCCGATAGTGATTCGGTCGCCTGGGACGATAGCGAAGACTATGAGATCACAGTCGGCGACAACCTGCTCAATGTGGCGCGGGACTTTTCTTCAACCGGTGGTTTTGATTTCGCTATAAATCTCGTAGCCGGTGAGTTTGTACTCTCTGCCTTTAAGAATGGAATGGGGACAGACGTATCCGACACAATCCTTTTCCGCTCGGGTACGAACGTCCAGGAACTCGGAGCGGATCGGCGCGGCAATGAGATTGCTAACGCACTGCTGGTCAAACATGGTGAGGGGTACAGTGAGATCAAAGACAACACATCCATCGCTGCTTACCGCCGACGTGAACAGTTTCTCAATGCTGACCTTGCCCAGAGTGCAGCTTCTGCCGCAACCTACGCGGGCGCAAAACTGGAAGAGAGCAAGGACCCACAGACAAGCATCTCCATCAAGGCGTATGACGGCATCAAGCCGTATGTGTTTCTTGACTACGTGCTGGGGGATACCATCTCCTATGACGTGCTGGGGACACTCTCTTCACATCGCATACTTGGCTTGCAGTTGGATTTCGAAGGCGATGACTATGCCGCGGCAATTCTGGAACTCAACAACCTGTTCTATGAAAACGACCTGGAACGCTCTCGCGATATCGAATGGTTGCTCACACAGTGGAACACGGCGCACGACTCCAACCTACTCGAAGCGCGTGGCTGGATGGCTTATAACAATACCTATAACAATCTGACCGCGATCAATGCGATCCACCAGCTAGGGGATTATCTCTATATCGGCGGACAAGTTTCGAGTGCTGGTTATTCTGGCAGGCTCTTGCGCTACAACCTGCTCACCGGGGAATGGACTACCCTTGTCGCGATAATAGGTTTAGTAAAGTGCATAACATCCATCGGAACAGATATTTATTTTGGCACAATCAATGCGGGCACGACACAGGGATGTCTGCATAGATATAATACCTTGACGGGTGGGGAAACGGAGCCAATTCAGATCAATGCTCCTGACGGGTCGTTCGACATCAGTCGGTGTAACGCATTGCTGGCGGTCGGAACCGATCTATATGCGACCGGCGAATTCAACCAAGCGGACGGAAATTTCGACGTAAAGAATATAATCAAGGTCGACACAACTGATTTCTCCTACATTAGCATGGACGGCGGTCTGGATAATGGTATCGGATTCGCACTTGCGGAGCTGGGTGGAAATATCTACCTTGGTTATTCCGGCACATCTGTTGGCGGGGTGTCTGCCAGCCGCGTGGCGATGTGGGACGGGACAAACTGGAATGCGCTCGACACTGGATTAAATGGAACGGTTTACGCACTCACCGTCTACGGCTCAAACATCCTGGCGGGCGGAGCATTCACAAACGGATTATCTGAATGGAACGGAGCTGCATGGACTACCTTTGGCGGCGGGACAGCCGGCACAGTTTATGCAATCGATATATTCCTGACAGATGTCTATGTGGGCGGAGACTTCACCGACATTGGTAATAATGTTGCGCTTTACAGTGGTGGACTATGGAACAGTCTCGATAGTGGGGTCAATAACGATGTGTACACGGTTTTGCACTACAGCCAAAATCTCTATGTCGGTGGGCTGTTGACCGTTGCTGGCGGTGACGTTGGTGCGCAGCGCACAGCGCTGTATTACGTCACCTTCCAGGCGCTCGCCGATCAATTGGCGCGAAACTTCAACAGCTACGATTTAGGGGAGGGAATTCATACTGCAACAGCAGTCACCTCCCTTGCCAGTGGCGACGAATTTCCGATGTGGAATGCTGCGACCGGACTTCTGCGCAAGATCACCTGGGCAAATATCCTTGCGGCTCTCAATAACTTGTTCGTGAGACTGACCACGGATCAGACTGTCGCCGGTGTAAAACGCTTCTCGGATAGCATCCAGATCGGCGTCGACCCTCCCACCGCGGAAGCCGATGGCGGCATGAGCCAGGGATCAGAAGGTGCTTCTGTCGGTAATTTGTTGTGGACATGGGGAACGGGAGTATCGTCATTTATAACAGGCTTGCGTGCTCGGGGAACGAAAGCATCGCCGACCGCCGCACAAGCCAATGACGACGGCCTGCGGCTTGGAGCACGGTTCCATGATGATAGTACCTATGGGAATACATCGGCGCGGATAAAACTGGCAGCCGCCGAAAATCACAGCAGCACAGCACATGGGACAAAAATACTTCTTGAGACTACTCCACTTGGGTCAACGACGATCAACCCTACCCCGCCGTTCGTCACACCAGATGGTGATATAGAATTCCCTGTCGATACTACAGGCGTGATCCTGAAAGACCGCACGACCGGCAACCTGTACAGGTTGTATGTAGACTCAGGAGCACTGCTGATTGAGACGGTATAAAAAGCAACCACTCCCCTCGGCTCGCAACTCCAGGGAGTGGTTACAACTGGACGCACTTTGTTTCATGCCATAAACAAGAGGTGCCAACTATTCGAGGGGAGTTTGGCATCCCTACCCTCTAGACGGTATCCCTGTCATTAGCATCAGTAACAGCGGGCGATCCTTATTTCCGAGATATGCCGTCGGATTGATTATACTCCCAAAATTCAGCCACTGAATTTTGGGATTGAATTATCGATTTCCGTTATTTCGATAATTTCGGGATCTCCCGCGTGATCGTCATAAACCCCAGATGCAATTGCCAGCCGCCGGCTTCAGGTCGAAGGAAATACGGCTTCCCCCATTGAAGATGAAAGTGTAAGCCGAAGAGTTTCATAATCTCCATCCATCTACCGGCGAGGCGCGCCGGTGGGCATTGTCCACGTCGACGTCTGCAAGCTGTAAATAATGCTTTACCATCTCCAGGCTGGAATGACCCAGCATCATTTGCAAAGTATACGCGTTCCCGCCATTTCGCAGGTATTGAATTGCGAACGTGTGACGAAAGCGATGCGGGTGAACATTATCCACGCCGGCCCGCTTGCCGATCTTCGAGAACATCTCTGCCAGCTTTGTCCGCGTCATGGATCGGTTGAGCTTCGATGCAAAGAGCGGATCAGAGTCTTGGGTATCCTGACGGGATGCCACATAACGCCAGATCATTTGCCCGGTCCGTGGGGAGAACGGCAGCTTGCGCTCCTTCATACCCTTCCCTTTGCGAACATAGATACGGTTATTGCGATTGTCCAGGTCTTCGATCTTCAGGTCGCAGAGTTCCGAAGCGCGGATGCCGGTGTCCAGCAGGAGCAGTGTGATCGCCCTATTGCGCTCGAAGGAGCCAAGGGAGTGATCGATACTTTGCCCGCCGCGCATGTAGATCTTCGAGCGGTTGAGAGCCGACATGATGAGCCGGATTTCCTGCTCGGTGAATGGGAATATCTCCTTCTTCTCGGCTTTGGGCGGCGTGAGCTTTCGAACAATATTCTCTTCTGCCAGACCTTCTTTGACGAGCCAGGTCCACAGGGCGGACAAGCCGATGTAGTAATTCAAGAGAGACTTATTGGATAGGTTCTTATAGGACGCCAGGAACGCTTCGATATCGCGAGACGTGACCTGATGGATTGGAATGTCATCTTTCAGGAAGGCTGAGAACTTGGTAAGGGTGCGGCTATAATCGTCGATGGTGTTCTGACTTAGATGTCTTGCACCGAGAGAGAGCATGTAGCCGTCAACGGTGGCAGAAAATAAATATATGTTCGGCATGGTGAAGTCTCCTAACGGTACAAAATAAAAACCATGTTCCCATACGACCATCCATAGGGAACATGGTGCCTGAATACACCCAACTGTGTACCGTGCTTTGTGCGCTGGAGAGGACTTGAACCTCCACGCCTTGCGGCACATGGCCCTCAACCATGCCTGTCTGCCAATTCCAGCACCAGCGCCCAACCAAGCACGGCGTATTATAATCGTGTTCATCCCATTGTCAAGCAAGCGAATTACAGGGTGCCGCAGAATCAGGTGAACTCAAAATCTGCCTCTCAACCTACAATTCAACCCAAAAAGTTTACTTAAGTGTGAGACGAGCGGTACTCGTTGATGAAGGCAGGACAAGCCAAAAATGGACGGAACATCGAGGTTTTTCGAGTCGCTTTCCAGGATGTTAAGGTCGCAGGTTCATCGGGAGCAACCACAAACGCTGGCAGCATTGCGGTGGCTGGCCGTCGTCTCGTTGTTTCTCTTCCTGACTCTGCTCGTAGGCGGGCTGGTCAGCAACAACATCACACAGGCTTTGGTTCTTTCCATTGGCATTGTTCCGATTCTGATTTCCCTGCTGTACATACGGCAGGGAAGACTATCTCTTCCCGGCGCAATCCTGGCGATCAACCTGATCGTCCTTACCGTCTGGCTGACCACAAATGGCAACGGGGTCTATGATGCCGGCATCATAGCCTTCCCTGTAATTCTGCTCATCGCCAGTTTGATCTTCAGACAAAGATTTATCGCCTATCTCACCGGATTGATCATCGTATGCATCGGATGGCTGGTGTTTGGCGACATTTGGAATCTCTATGAACCACACTATCCTGTGATGAGCGATGCGCGCGACTTTTTCATCATCACAGTGATCCTCCTGGTCGGCGCGAATTCGATCACCCTTCTCGTAAAAAATGTTCATCAGAGTTTGGAACGGGCCCAACAGGAAATCGAAGCTCGCATGAAAGCCGAGAACGAGCGCGAGCAGCTGATCGAGGAATTGAGAGCAAAGAACCAGGAATTGAACCGCTTTGCGATCACCGTCTCGCATGATCTAAAAACACCCCTGATCACGATCTCTGGGTACCTGGGCTATTTGGAACGGGACATCCTCGAAGGCAATCATGAACGGATGCAGAAGGATCTCTCGCAGATCAACGATGCTGCAAAGAGCATGGCCCGCTTCGTCGATCAGATTCTCGACCTATCACGGGTCGGCCGCATCATCTATCCACCGACCGAGGTCGAGTTCAGAGCCATCGTTCAGGAAGCGCTTGCAGCGGCACAGGGCCCGATCGAAACGCGAAAGGTCAGGCTCCTGTTGGAATCAACATTACCGGTCGTCCGTGTGGACCGGGTTCGCATGGTGCAGGTGATGCAGAATTTGATCACGAACAGTATCAAATTCATGGGCCAACAGGGATCCCCGGTGATCGAAATCGGCACGTTCAAAACGGAGCATGCTTCAGGTTTTTTTGTCAAAGACAATGGAATTGGGATCGATCCTGAACATCAGAGTGGGATCTTCGAGTTATTCAATAAATTGGACGTGACCAGCGAGGGTAGCGGCATAGGTCTGGCCCTTGTCAAACGCATTATCGAAGTACATGGCGGCCAAATTTGGGTAGAATCAGAATTGGGAAAAGGCGCAACCTTCTTTTTCACACTTGGGCACGAACCAGTTTAAGGAGAGCACATGACTCGGATCGTTGTAGACGCAATGGGAAGCGACAACTTCCCAAGGCCGGATGTGGAAGGCGCGCTGATGGCGGCGCGCGAATACGGGGTGGAGATCATCTTCGTGGGTGACGCTTCAAAGATTCAGCCGGTGCTTGATTCTGCCAACAAGGGGAATCTACCCGTACGCGTGGTCCACGCACCTGAAATGCTGACCATGGAAGATAAGGGCATGGCCCTCGCGCTAAAAGCCCGCCGCGCAAATGCGAAGAACTCGATGGCCGTTGGCATCGACCTCGTCAAGAACGGTGAGGCCGATGTGTTCGTCACAGCGGGCAACACCGGCGCATGTGTAGCAACGGCCTATTTTCGGCTGGGATTGATCGAAGGGGTCGATCTTCCCGCGCTGGTGGGTCCCTTCCCTACTGCGACCGGCACCTGCCTTGTACTCGATATCGGCGCCAACCCGAACTGCAAGCCAATCAACCTGCAGCAGTTCGCGATCATGGGCAGTGTCTATGCTGAACGAGTGCGCGGCGTGAAGAACCCTCGCATCGGCTTGATCGCCAACGGCGAAGAAGCAGGCAAAGGCAGCGACCTGGTGAAGGAATCGTATCCTCTGCTGGAAAAAGCCAATATCAACTTCGTCGGTAATGTGGAAGGCAAGGAGATCTTCAATGGACATGCAGATGTGGCGGTGACCGACGGCTTCACCGGCAATGTCTTCCTGAAAGCGACAGAAGCGGTTGCCAAGTTATTGATCGAAAAAATCCGTGAGACCATCAAGGGCGGCAATCTGCCTACGAAACTTGGGGGTGCCCTCGTGCGCCCGGCCCTGGGTTCCATTCGGAAAATGCTCGACCCCAGTGAGGAAGGCGCGGCTCCCCTGCTCGGCGTCAACGGACTCGTTTTTATCGGACATGGCCGCTCCGATGCTCATGCGATCAAAAGCGCTGTGCGCGTGGCAAAGAATGCCGTGGAAGCAAACGTACTCAATGCGATGAAATCAGCCATTGAGGAAAGCATCAAGAAATAATACTGATCATGCCGCCGTCCTCGGCGCAGA